>CAZHEF010000060.1:0-2037 GCA_964531645.1 uncultured Clostridia bacterium | reverse complement strand
CAATAGTTATAACTCTCACAACCTATTCCCTAAAAAGGTGGAGTTAAGGTTTAATCTAAAATTTTCTTATTGTAAAGGAAATTTTAAAGAAATCTTATCAGGACTTCATTGGAGAGGAGTAACTTTTCTTCTCGAATTGCCAACCTGTCTTCCTCAAAGAAAATTAGATTATCCTCCTTGAGCTTCTCAATAACCTTAGAAAATTCAGTAACAATGTCAAAGCCAAATCTTCTTCTAAACTCTGATATTTTTATTCCATCTACCAGCCTTAGACCTAAAATAATTGCTTCTTTAACAATTTCCGAATTGTCGAGCTCTATAAGCTCTTCCTTTGCACTTTTTCCTTCTTTTACTGAATCAAACCATTTTTCTATATCTGAAATATTGCACCATCTTTTCCCAACAAGGTTTGAGCAGGCAGAAGGTCCGAGACCAATAAATGGGTAATAATTCCAGTATTTTAAATTGTGAACGCATCTCTTCCCTTCCTTTGCAAAATTTGAAATTTCGTAGTGGAAAAAAGAAAGGGATTCAAGACCTCTCTTTACTTCGAAATATTCTTTAGAAATGAAATCATCGTCAGGAATCCCAATTTTCTTGGCGAGTTCTTCAAAGGGCAATCCTTCATAATTTTCGAGAATGTAAATAGAAACATGGTCAGGTTCCATAATTTTTATATTCTCAATAATCTTTTTTGGATTTTCTTTTCTCTCACCCGGGAAGCCAATTATCAAATCAATATTTATATTTTCAAAACCCTCTTCTTTGCAAATGAAGAAAAAATCTATTGCTTTTGTAGGCGTATAATCTCTTCCAATGGTTTCAAGAATGTTTTTGTCAAAGGACTGAATCCCTATGCTCAGCCTGTTAACCCCTGTTTCCCTCCATCCTTTAATTATTGACCTATCCTTCAAATCTGGATTTGCCTCCATTGAGAACTCCAGAGGAGTTATATTGAAATATTTTTTTACAGATTCAAAGATTTTATCAATATCTTCAGGATACAAAATAGACGGAGTGCCACCTCCAATGAAAATAGTATCAAATTGAAAATTTATTTCAGAGTAGAGCTTCATCTCCTCAATCAATCCACCGAGCCACTTTTGAAACATTCTTCTTTCACTTGGGATACTGTAAAAATGGCAGTATGGACATTTCTTTTTACAGAATGGAAAGTGAATATAAAGCCCTGCTTTCTCTTCCATAGAGGATTTTAAAATAACATCTATCAGAGGTTAATGTCAATATAGCGTTAGCTAACAGCTTACAGCAGACTGCAAGTTCAAGGGTAGTGTCAAGATTTTTGTGTAAATTCATGTAAAGGCTTCTCCTCCCATTTCTTGTTATTGTATATAACCAATGCATATATTATCCTCTCACAGCTTCGCTTATTCTCAAAACAACTTATGCTCCTTATCCTCCTCCTTATCTTGCTCCAGTGCTTCTTCGGAAAATCATAAAAGCTCAGTAGCTCCTCTAACTCCTCCTCTATGCATTCTACCCCTTTCAGCACCCCTCCATTCTCCAGCCCATTCCCAGAACCTCTCCAATGCTTCCTTCTTGTCGGATGCTAAATATATCCTCTTCGCTCCTCTCAGACATTCTTCCTGTTATCTTCCTCGGTAACTTCGCCGCTAAATTCCTTAACTTGTGAACCCAGTACCTCTGTATCTCTAATATGGATATACCATGTCTTTCAGCATCAGTTTTGTTTCCTCTCGAAGATCTCCCTCCTTTTAAAAATTTAATTTCAAATATGGAGAATGCACCTTTCATAAATTTTACACAATAAATTTTTACGCTACCATATCCTGAAGTTTCCTGAATTTTAATAGGTCTGTCTTAAGTAAGATATAGAAATAATCGACAAAATGAGACCAGAAGATCTTGAATAACCAATACCCAAATTTTAATAACCAAATACCAATAACTAATGCTTCAGGCTACAAACTCACATCCTACAGCTGAATCATCCTTTCAAAGAGTTGCATTTTTAAATTTTAAATTTCCAATTTTCAATTTCCAATACTCTTTTCT
>CAZHEF010000059.1:0-2431 GCA_964531645.1 uncultured Clostridia bacterium | reverse complement strand
ATTGCTCAATAGCTTCCTTAACTAATCCTTTTCTTGCATATGCAATGCCCAAATTGTTGTATGCATGGGAAAGAGAAGAGTTTATCTCTATAGACTTTTGAAATTCCCATATGGAATTATCCAAATCACTTTTTTAAGATATGCACATCCAAGATTGAGATGAGTTTTTGCTGTTTCAAAGCCAAGGTTATGGGAAGCCTTAAGCTCAGCAATAGACTTATCGCTCTCTTCTTCTAATAGATAGCAGAACCCCAATGATGCATGAGCTTCTCCGAAATTTTTGTTCAATTCAATAGCCTTTGAAAAAGATTTCTTTGCTTCGACAATTTGACCTCTGTCAAGATAGCAATTTCCTAAATTGTAAAAGGCTTTCTCATTATTAGGGTCTAAAGAAACTGCTTTTAAATAATTCTCCTTTGCTTTTTCTAATTCCTACCTTTTATAATAGAAGATGTTTAAAAATTTCTTTTTCTTCTTTAGTCATGATAAGTCTTGCCTTTTCGTAAAATTCCTGGCTTGCAGGATCAAGGACTATTCTTGGGAAGCATCCATTAATGAAAAATATCGATACAAAAATTAACTTTGAAATTAATTGCAAACTATTTTGTTTCGTTCTTATCAACTTAATCTCTCATCAAATCTTATTCCTACCCAATTCTATTTTCTTGTTTCCATGAGCTTTTCAGCGAGGATTCCAGCAACATGTTCAAGAAATTCTTTGTCATCCTTACTGAAGGCATTGAGCAAATCGGAGTCAATGTCAATTTCTCCAAGAACCATCCCCTTGTAAATTATCGGAACAACTATTTCAGAACGGGTTGATGAAAAACATTGAAGATATCTCGGGTCTGAAGAGACATCAGGAACTATCTCAGTTTTAAGGGAGGCAGCTGCAAAACCGCATATACCTTTTCCAATTTGGATTCTTACATGCTCTGTTGCATGGGGTCCTTTCCATGGACCAAGAACAAGGTCATTCCCTTCGACAAGGTAAATTCCTACCCAGCTATAATGGGGAAAATTATCCTTAAGATATTCCACCACCTTTCCCATAGCTTCTTCAGGAGAAATTCCTACCACGAATTCCTGAATTGTGTTTAAGTGTTCCTCTATACCTATCATTCTTCCTCCTTTCTTTCAATATCTATATGAATTATTGCATCTTTAACATTCTTAATCGTCAGAAGTTTTTCCCTCAGTTTCTTTGCAATTTCATGACCATTTTCAAGGGTAAGATCTGAAGGGAGAACAATATCAAGGGTAAGGGTGAAACCATTCTGGACAGGAAAAATGTGAAATCTGTGGAAACTTATTATATCCTCAAAGTCGTTTATCATATCCCTGACTCCTCTATATATTTCTTCAAAATTAGTCTCCTCCCTCATTGGCTCCATATGTATGACCACTGTATGTATTAATGGAAGATTTTCCTTTATCTTATCCTCAATGGAGGTTGCTATTGAATGGGCATCAGAAAATGAAAGATTTTCGTCAAGGACAAGATGGAAGTCAATAGCAAGCTTCCTTCCTATATATCTCATCCTCAATTTGTGAAATTCCCTTATATTGGGATCTTCTTTTAGTATTTTCTCAACGGTATATTTTATCTCTTTTTCCGGAGAAGCTTCCATCAAGCCTCCGATTTCTTTTCTTAAAATTTCATAGCCTACTTTTACAACAAATAAAGAAACAACCCCTCCTGCCAGAGGGTCAAGAATTATCCATCTCTTCCCGAGTAAAATTGCGCCACCAACACCCAGAGAGGATGCGACAGAGGATAAAGCATCAGAACGATGGTGCCACGCATTGGCAGTTATTGCAGAACTTCCAATCTTTTTTCCGATATGAATTGTATATCTATAAAGAATTTCCTTTGAAAATATCGAGATTAAACCTGCTGAGAGGGCAAGGAGAGTTGGAGAGGGTAGTAGAGAGCCTCTGTAAATGTAAATAAGTTTTGAAAGAGATTCTGCGAGGATGAAAAGTCCTGCAATAGCAAGAAGTATACCAAGAGTGAAGGCAGAAATTGTTTCTGCTTTTCCATGCCCATAGGGGTGAGATTCATCTTCCTCTTTCAAAGAAATTCTAAGTCCTAAAAGAACAATTATATCAGTGGAAATATCGGAGAGCGTGTGAAATGCATCTGCCACTATTGCCTGGCTTCTTCCTATTATCCCGCTGGTTAACTTAAAAATAAAAAGAAATATATTAACAAACAATCCAATCCATGTTACCTTTCTTCCCTTTTTCTCAAGCTTCCAATCTTCCATAAGGAAAATTTTAAGTCTGAAAAATGATAAATGCAACAAGTTTTTAAATGCCCGCTCAGAATATTAATTTACTGAAGTTTCCTGAACTTTAATAGGTCTATCTTAAGAAGATAAAGAAATAATCGACAAAATGAGACTAGAAGATCTTGAATAACCAATAA
>CAZHEF010000058.1:0-5196 GCA_964531645.1 uncultured Clostridia bacterium | reverse complement strand
GTCAATAGTTATAACTCTCACAACCTATTCCCTAAAAAAGGCAGAGTTAAGGTTTGAGATTAAAAAACCTTTCTTAGCTGTTTTTCTATTTAACGATTATCCATTGCTCAATGAAATTGAGTTAATAGAGAAGATAAGGCTAAAGTTTAGGGATAAAATTGATATTTTTTCTTTGTTTTCTAAGAAATTTAAAATTGATAGAGAGATAGAATTTCCTTATTCCTTTGTAAGGAATAGGTTTGTTTGTAGAGAAAGAAGATGGGGAAGGAATTTTTTTGCATTAATTGAAAATGGAAAGCTTGTTCATATTTCTCATATTTATGATTTGAGCGAGATGCTTTTTCTGATGGAAAAGAAAGTCAATCCTGATTTTCAGTATTCCCAAATTATGTTGAATTCTTAGGGAGTAGAAGGAAGGATTTTAGAAAGGCTAAAAGAGGGTCAGCTAAATTTACTAAACCTCAAAACAAACAAGAAAGAGTTCATTGAAAGATTTGAAAATGAAAATATAACTTTTATCCATGGAGTCTGCACTCCATGCCAGATGGAGAGGGTCTTGGAAAATATAAACAGAAATAAGTCAGAGAAGAGGATATATATATTCTCTTTTCTGACAAGTCATTTAGAACTGATAGAGAAGTTGAAAAAATATTAAAAGTAATTCAAGATTCTTCCATGATCACAATGACAATTTCCAGCCTATTACTTAAAATGCACGGGGTTAGGGTCTAAAATGATTTTAAAAGTGGAAAAGTCTGGAGGGAAGAGAAAAGCTCTTCCCTCCATTGCAATAGATTTATCTAAATTCTACCTTCTCATTCTCCTTTGGGGGTTCTGCTCTTCCTCCGAGATATTTTGCAAGAAAAGCCTCTGCTGCAGCATAAAATTTCATTCTATTTTCTGGTCTTGCAAATCCATGTCCTTCGTCGGGAAAGACTATGTATTGAACCTCCTTTCCAGCCTTTCTAACTGCTTCAACAATCTGCTCAGACTCTGACATTTTTACTCGTGGGTCATTGGCTCCCTGAGCTATTAGTAGCGGGATTTTAATCTGGTGAGCTTTGAAAAGAGGTGAACGGGACTCTAAGAATTCCTTCTCCTTTTCAGGGTCTCCAACTCTGTGTTTGAACATATTGAGCATTGGAGCCCAGTAAGGAGGAATTGATTTTAGAAGAGTTACAAGATTGGAAGGCCCTACAATGTCAATAGCGCAACAGAAAACATCAGGCGTGAATGCTGCGCCAACAAGAGCAGCGTAACCACCATAGGAGCCACCATAAATTGCGATTCTTTTTGGGTCTGCAATTCCCTGCTTTACAGCCCAGTTTACAGCATCTATTAAATCATCGTGCATTTTTGCACCCCATTCTCTATTTCCTGCGTTCAAAAATTTCTTGCCAAAACCTGCAGAACCTCTGAAATTTACCTGAAGGCATGCATATCCTCTATTTGCAAGCCATTGAGCTTCGGGATGATAACGCCAAGTGTCTCTTGACCAGGGACCTCCATGAACATTTAAAACAAGAGGAAGATTCTTTGGAGGAACACCAACAGGTAATGTGAGATAAGCAACCAATTCAAGTCCATCCCTTGCTTTTATAACAACGGGCTTCATTGGAGCAAGGGTTAAACCTTCAAGTTTTGACTGATGGGTGAACAGGAATGTTCCTTTTTTGGCGGTTCTGTTGTAGGCGTAGTAATAAACTGGACCTGTGTCTTTTGTAAACGAAACAAGCCAGACTTTATCATCATCACTTCTATTGGTAATAAAGAAATCTCCATCGGTCAATTTAGAAATATTGGCAAAGTCCTCCTTTATGGAATTATCAAGAATGTTCCACTGGACTCTGAATCTGTTAGTTGCAACTGCCTGGGGATGATATTCATCAGGATGGATAACAACCCTAAAAACATCTGCTCCTTTTGGCTCGAAAATTTTTTCCTCTTTTCCTGTTTCGAGGTCCTTTTTATATAGGACTGCAAGGTCAGTGGTAATATTATGGAAAATATACATTCCTTTCCCATCTTTTGTAAATGTTATTGCATTACATTCATCATCTGGACCCCACGATATTAGTTTTGTCCAGGGAGATTTTTCATCTTTTCTAACTCTTATTTCACCTCCACCATCAGGAAGAGCTGCCTGACAACCTCTTATCACAAAATTGGAATCATAAATCCAGCCTACAACATCGCCTGGATTAGGAGTATCAAGGATGACTGCTCCTGTTTTTAAATTGATTCTGTAGACATCGTGAAGCCTTCTATCCCTTAAATTCATTCCCACAAGAATCTCATCGGGAAAGTTCTTATGTGTTCCAATTACTTGAGCCTGAATTCCCTGAAATGGGGTCAAATCCCTTATAACAGGAGCCTCTTTTGGTGCAGAAAGGTCCACAGAGTAAACATGCCAGTTTTCGTCACCCTCTCTGTCCTGGATATAGAGGATATGTTTTGAATCTTCTGCCCACATATAAGCTCTGATTCCTCTTTTTCTGTCATCGGTAACAACCCTGTCATCATCCTTTCCGACAGTTTTTACCCAGACATTTAGAACACCATTGTAAGGGGCAATATAAGCCATCAATTTCCCATCGGTTGAGAGCTGGGGTGATGTTTTTTCAGGATTTCCGAAAAGAATTTCTCTTGGAATAAGGGGTGGTAGTTCTGCTCTGAGAAAAGGAACAATTAGAGAAGCAGACAGAAGAATTGAAAAGAGAATTAAAATACGCCTCATAAAAACCTCCTATAAAAAATTATATATTATAAAACGAACCAAATAAAATAAAGTTCCCTGATGATCAAGATTTGATATAAAACTCTTCCCTTGCAATTCTTAGAGCAGACTCAATCAAATTTATGTACTTCTCTTCAGTGAATTCATTTCTGCAATACTCAAGAGCATTCTTTGCAATTTTCTTTCCCTCATCGGTCAATGCTATTTCAATTCCTCTTGCAATCCCTTCAGGATCAGGTTCGACAAGTATTGCAATATCAGAGTTTAAGACCTGAGTGTGAGTCCAGAGATTTGTTGCAACTAATGGCTTTCCAGATTTTAAATATGAGTAAATTTTTAAAGGAGTATTTGTGCCAGCAATTCTTGGAGAGACAAGAACATCTGCAATTGATAGGAAAAGAGGGATTTCCTCAGGGGGTTTTTCTCCTTTAAAAATTATATTCTCACGAACTCCAAGAGATTCTGCAAGGGATTTCATAACCTTTATCTGATTCTCTTTCCCCCCTACTAAGATTAGGATTTTATCCTCAAGACCTAAAAATTTTAAAGATTTTATGAGACTTTCAATACCCTGGTATGCTTCAAAGGTTCCTGTGTAAAGAATTATTTTCTTTCCATTGATTCCAAGTTTCTCTCTTAATCCGTTCCTCTCTTCTTCAGGAATCTCTCTCTGAGGAAAATCAAGGAAATTCTCTATCCTGAGAATTTTTCTTTTATCAGTGAATTTTTTTGCATGATTCTCAAGATCCTTACAAATTACTATCACACAGTGGGATCTCTTTAAAACGATTTTTTCGAAAAATGAGAATTTTTTGAAGAGAAGTTTTGAACGGGAGAAGCTGAAATTTTTTAACTGCTGGGGAAGAGAAGAATGCATATCGTAGATATGGGGAATTTTGAAAATTTTTGAAAAAATCACTCCAAAACAGGATGCCTCCTCATGGGTGTAAATGAGGTCATATTTTCTTTTTAATAAAATGAAGAAAGAAGTGATAAAGAGAGAGAGGTCAAGGGGTATTTTTTTTAGAGATGGACCAATTTTTACACTTTTTATAAATGGGCATTTACTTCTTATTATTTTTAGATTTTCTATTTGAACATTTTTTCCAATGGGGTAAGTTACGAGGTCAACTTCATGACCAAGTTTTGATAAAGCATAAATTCTGAAGTACTCTGAAAATGGTGTCCCCCTTGGTTCAAAAAATGGCTCGGGAGCTATCATTAAGATTCGCATTTATTGAAGACTAATTTTTTTCTTCTTCAAATCCATAAAGTTCTTTTATTGCATATATTTTCTTTTCCACAGATTCATGGTATGTTCTTGAAAGCATCTCTGCAAGTAAACCAAGAGAAATAAACTGAGCTCCGAGAAAGATAAGAAGAACTGAAAGTAATAGTAATGGTCTATTTCCAATAGCTTGTTTTTCAATAATTTTCAAATATGAAAGATAAAGACCGAGTAGAAATCCTGTCCCTCCTGTTAAAAGACCTACCAGTCCAAAAATCTGGAGAGGTCTTGTGGAATAACTTATCAGAAATTTTACTGTTATTAAATCAAGGATTACCCTTATTGTTCTTCCTATTCCATATTTTGATTTTCCCGCCTTTCTTTTTCTGTGATTTACTCTGATCTCTGCAACACTTATTCCCAAAAGAGACGCAACAGCAGGGACAAACCTGTGCATTTCACCGTAAAGCCTTATATTTTTGACAACTTCACTCCTGTAGGCTTTCAAAGTGCAACCATAATCGTGGAGCTTAACCCCTGTAATTGTGGAGATTAAAAGATTTGCAATCTTTGAAGGAAGAATTCTTGTAAAGAATTTGTCCTTTCTTTTCCATCTCCATCCACTAACAAGATCATATCCCTCTTCAATTCTTTTTAGAAGATTTTCTATGTCAGAGGGGTCATTCTGAAGGTCAGCGTCTATTGTTATTACAATTTCGCCTCTTGAATAATCAAAGCCTGCTGATAGGGCGGGAGTCTGACCAAAATTTCTTCTGAATCTTATAATTTTGACCCTCTCATCCTTTTCTCTTATTTTCTTCAGGACTTCAAAGGTTGAATCAGTGCTACCGTCATCAACAAATATTATTTCAAAGCTTTTGCCTGTTTTTGAGAGAGCAGAAACCAATTCAGTATAAAGCTCCTCAACATTCTCCTCTTCATTGAAGACAGGAGAGAGAACAGAAATATCAACTTTTTCTTTTCCCATAAAACACAAAATATCATAAAAATTTGATATATTCAAGGAAGAAAAGTAAAAAGAGCGAGAAAAGCAAGAGAGGTTTATGAGTTATAGAGTTTAAATGTCATTTATAAATAGGTTCAACATGCTCATCTTCTTTGCCACTATACTTTAATTTTTTACTTTCGACTTTCCTTAAGAATTTTAATAAAAACTTCCTATTTCTTGACCTTGCTGACTTTTTTGGCTTTTTTCATTTCTTCAGCCATC
>CAZHEF010000057.1:0-5672 GCA_964531645.1 uncultured Clostridia bacterium | reverse complement strand
AATTTGGGCATTGCATATGCAAGAAAAGGATTAGTTAAGGAAGCTATTGAGCAATTTAAAAAGGCAATCGATATAGATTCTCAATACAAAGATGCTTACTTAAATCTTGGTAATCTCTATCTTGGGCTTGAAATGTTTGAGGAATCTTTCGAAGTTTATTCAAAAGGAATCAAGCTTGATCCTAACGACGCGATAATTCATAATAACCTTGCCTTTATTTATTACAAAAAGGGGGATTTTTCTTCAGCCTGGACACATCTAAAAAAAGCCCAGTCACTAGGATTAAAAGCTCATCCAGATTTTCTAAAAGAATTGAAGAAAAGGGTAAAAGAAATGAAATGATGTTCGAAAATTTGAACGTGTTCAAAATTTTGAACATTGACAAAGGAAGTAAATCCAAGAACTGGCTCTAAAAGCCAAGCCCCATTTTTGAGAAGTTGGCATGAAATTTGACTCTTCTTATATAAGAATGAAGAGAGGAGTAAAAAAGCAAAAGTCAATATTCAAGAGTTTGAGAAAGGGAAATAATGTATTGTAAGAAATTAAAATTCACTTTTAACTTTTTACTTTTAAATTATAAATTTCCAAAAGGGGGTGATAGAGAGGAAAAAGAAAAAAGGCAAAATTTGTATTGGCAAAATGGGCTTTTGGGTTTTAATTTGAAAGGAGGTTTTCAAAGATGAGATTTTTAAAGGTTTTAATGATTTTGGCTCTGAGCACTGGGTTAACATTAACCCTTATTGCTCAGGAACAGACTGCAGAAATCATCGGAACTGTTACCGATGATTCAGGAGCCGCATTACCCGGGGTATCGGTAGAAGCTAAAGGCCCCTCCCTTGTTGGTAAAGCAACTACAGTAACAGATGTAAATGGAAGATACCGCCTTCCCGCTCTCCCTTCAGGAACTTACACAGTCGTATACACCTTGGAGAACTTTACAACTGTGGTTCGAGAGAACATCCAGCTCAGGGTAGGACAAATTTTAACAGTCAATGTGACAATGAGGATGACAACAATTGCTGAGACAATAACAGTGACCGCAGCTGTTCCTCTTATCGATGTTAAGAGGTCTGCAACGGCAACAAATATAACAAGGGAAATGTTCCAGAGATTACCAAAAGGAAGAAGCTTTACTACTATTGTCACATTGGCACCCTCTGTCAACTATGAATCGTGGCTTGGCGGAATTTCGGTGGATGGAGCATCTGGTTCAGAGAATATGTTCTACATTGATGGAACAGATATAACTGACCAGTTTGACGGGGTTAACACCCTCAATGTTATGTTCGAGCATCTTGAGGAGATTCAGGTAAAACAGAGCGGATATGAGGCAGAATTTGGTGGTTCAATGGGAGGAGTTATAAATGTAATTACAAGAAGTGGTGGAAATGAGTATCATGGAGACCTTACATTCTACTACAGTGGAAGCAATACAGATGGAACTCAAAGGGATACTTTGAGAATAAATCCCTATGATAATACAAAGGCTGAGTATTTCAGATATCCTGAAAAGGCATCTCCTGGAATCTGGAACAACTATGAGTTTGGTGTAAATGTTGGCGGATACATAATGAAGGATAAGTTATGGTTCTTTGGTGGATTCCTTCCAACATATAGAAATTATGAGTGGACAGTCCCCTGCTACGAACTTGGAAAGGACATTACCGTTAGTGGAACAAGATGGTGGCCAAGGATTCAGGCAAAGTTAATTGCTCAGCCATTCCAGAGCTTGAGACTCTCTGCTTCCTTTACCAATGACCTTTATAAATGGAAGGGAGAACAACCTTCAGCTGATGGCTCAGCAAGTTCAACATATCCTTACAACGATGCAGGAAGAACAACTCCTGATATAACCTTCAATTTAAGGGGTGATTTTATTCCTAATCCAAATATTATTGCCACATTCAATGCGGGTTATTACTATACAAACAAAGGGATTAACCAGCTCCTGAAACCCACTGAGCCAAGATGGCTTTTCCTTACATCCAATGCTGGAATGGGAATCCCCGCTGAGTATGTAAGAGCTCGTCTCTGGAGTAACTATAGTTATTATGCTGGATACTCCACTGAAAAATATTTACAGACAAGACTTTCAGCGGGCGCTGATGTAACTTACTACTTTGACCTTGCTGGTGAGCACAGTGCAAAGGCAGGATTCCTTTTTGCAAGGCTGGATGACGATCTGCAAGACTCCTATCTTTACGATTATGTCCGTCTTTACTGGGGTAGAACCTACTATGATCATTTAGGAAAACCCTGGAAAGGAAGATATGGATACTATGAGGTCAGGAGTCCATTTGGAACCCTCGCAAAAACTCACAGCAACAGATATGCATTTTACATTCAGGATAGCTGGACAATTGCAAGAAAGTTGACAGTTAATTTCGGTGTAAGAGCTGAAAGGGAGGATATCCCATCCTTTGCATCAGCAGAACAGCACCTTGCTGTTGGAAAGCCCGCGAGATTCATCCCGATAAAATTTGACTTCCAAGATAAGCTTGCTCCAAGAATTGGTTTCTCCTACGATGTTTTCGGAGACTCATCATTGAAGATATTTGGAAACTTTGGAATTTACTATGATGTCATGAAGCTTGAAATAGCAGAGGGTTCATTCGGTGGATTCAAGTGGATATCCCACTATTACACCCTTGACACCTACGAATGGAACAAGATTGGTGGAAAACAGCAAGTTCCATTCAACAAGACTGCCCCATATTATCCTGGAACTTACATCGAATCTCTTGACTGGAGATTACCTTCTTTTGAGACAGTCCAGTCTGATTTAAAACCAATGGCTCAGTCAGAAGTTGCCCTTGGATTTGAAAAAAAATTAATAGAAAATCTCTCATTGAGAGTGAGAGGAGTTTACAAGCACCTAATTAGAACAATTGAAGATGTTGGTGTTATGACACCCCTCGGTGAGCAGTACTTTATAGCAAACCCTGGTTCTGACTGGGTCAACAAGCAGTATGACCCTGCTTACTGGCCATGCCCAAAGGCAAAGAGAGATTACACCGCTCTTGACATTGCTCTTGAGAAGAGATTCAGTAACAACTGGATGGGTGGAGCATCTTACACCTTGAGCAGACTCTATGGAAACTATGCTGGTCTTGCAAGCTCTGATGAATATGGAAGAACAGACCCCAATGTTGAAAGATACTTTGACCTCTTCTTCATGAGCTACACTCAGGATGGAAAACTTGCAGATGGTCTCCTGAATACTGACAGACCCCATCAGTTCAAGGTCTGGGGTTCTTATACCTTTGATTTCGGAAATGCAGGGAATCTCACCCTTGGTCTTAACGCCTTTGCAATGAGTGGAACACCTCTTCAGACAGAGTTTTTGATGAATAATATCCAGGGATACTACCCCCTTGGAAGAACAAAGTGGCTAACATCCCTTGGTGGAAATGTAACATCCAAGAGAACACCATTCATAACAAGAACAGACCTCTATGCTGAATACAACTACAAGCTCGCTGGCAAATATACCCTCCAGTTCAATGTAAATGTCACAAATCTGTTTGACCAGAAAACAGCTACAAATGTATTTAGATTGATCAACCAGGAGAATATATACCTTGACGATGCAACCATTCTCAAGACCTTTGACTTCCAGAAAGTAATCAAAGATAACAATCTCCAGCTCGATCCAAGATATGGAATTAAATATGGATTCATGGGTCCAATTTCTGTCAGACTGGGTGTGAAGTTCCTGTTCTAAGCTGATAGAGAAAAAAAGGGGCGTCGAAAGGCGCCCCTTTTTTTAAAAATTGATTCTTAACTTCTTTAGAGATATCGATGGTGGTTTTTGTCGAAGATTTTTAGAAATACTTTTTTAAACTCAGCAACAAGAAAATTAGTATTCTTTGAACTCATTAAGAAAATTATCTTCCTCAATCCCTCCAGAAAAAGCTGAAACTAAACTCTTTTAAAAATTTCTTGAATAATAACTTGAGTTTATTTCTTCTCTAAAGACTCAATAAGCTTTCTTATTTCTTCCACATTGGGAGCATTAGGCGAAAGTTCCAGATATTTCTTTAAATTTTCTTTTGCCCTCTCAAAATCTCCCTTGTTTAAAAAAGCATATCCAAGTTTCAAATAAGGTTCACTCCAGTCAGGTTTTATCTGGACCGCCAAATTAAAAAATTGAATAGCATTATCCACTTTACCATTTGAAAAGTATATTTCTCCGACATTATATGCAAGAACCTCATCTTTGGTATGAATCTCTAAGCATTGACGGAAGTTATCCTGAGCAGATGCGTAATCTCCTTTTTTCACAAAGACCTCTCCCATTCCAGTAAGAACTTTTGCAGCAAGTTCATCCCCTTTCAGGTCTTGTTTTATATCTTTTAACTTTGTAATGACAATATTGTATTCCTCAATAGCTTTGTCATATTGCCCCAGCTCCTTATAGCAATTTCCAACATTGTAATGAACCTGAAATGCAGAGGGATTCTTCTCCAAAAATTTCATATATGAAGTTATTGCCTCATCGTATTTCTTCTCATCGAAAAGCTTATTCCCTTCATCCAGCAGTTCAACACCTTTTTCATATTCTGGCTCGGCAGGCTTGACCTTTTTAAGAACGACCTCAATAGAAGGATTCCTTTCAAGCTGGCTGATAAAAATATTTTGCTCGAATGGCTCGTAACCTTCAGCAATAACCTTTAATCTCCATATTCCGGTCCCAAGACCCATTATAGACCATTTCCCCTTCTTATCTGTCTTTGCATCTCTTATAGCTCCCTTTTCTTCCTGATGTTCAAGGGTTATTTTTGCTCCAACAATTGGCTTCCCCTCTTCATCCTTAACAGTTCCTCCGATCCTTGCTGTCCCCCTCCCAGCTTGGGCTATAATTAGAGAAAGGGAAAGAAAAAAAATTATAGCAAAAACAGAAACTCTTTTTAAAAACATTTTTTAAGCCTCCTTTATTTTTTCAATTTCAATTTTTTCTATCTTTCTTTTTGAACTATTGTCGGAAAGATTTTTGAGCACAACCTCAATTTCATATATCCCTTTTTCAAGATTTACATTATAACTCAAGGTATGAAAAGAGCTTTTTAGGTTTTTAATGTCATCAAGGGTAAAATTTAACATTATTTCTTCACATTTTCTAAATACGGCTTCTTTCTCCTTTTTTATGATAATAGATATTGAGAGGATTGTAAAAAATTCTGAGTCTCTTTTTTTGAGAGAGATAGACTTATAGGGAATTTCTAATTGGAGAAGGTTTCTTTCAATTTTTATCTCAAAATCAATATTAATCTTAGAAACTTTAAATTCAGGTCCCATGGTTGCTTGGGAAATATTTATCTGAGCAATCTGATAAGCAGAAAGAGGCGTTAACTGATATGTTCCAGACCAATAGTAGTCAACAAATACAATAGGGAAAAATCCATAATACCATATTTCTGTTGGAAGGTCTCCATGGTATCTACCCATGGGGTAGGTATACCTTTCAGTAGGTGGACCAAGTAGGATATAGACCATCCCTCTGTCCTGAAGCCATCCATTTTTCCCGAAGAGTTTGTTTGCCTCTTCAATTCTCTTAAAATATTCATCTCTGAATTCATTTACTTCGTTCTCTGGAACAGGGTCTCTCTTCTTCCAGAATTCTTCTATGAAAGCTTGTCTTTCAGAAGGAGGAATTGAAAGAAAATTCTTTT
>CAZHEF010000056.1:0-6400 GCA_964531645.1 uncultured Clostridia bacterium | reverse complement strand
GAGTTAAGGTTTAATTATTTTTGATGAGGCTTTGCACCCCATGAGTCATCTCCTCCAACTCCCATCTGTGCCAAATCTATTGTAATGTATAAAGAGTCTCTTCTCGGTATATCTATTGAATGTTTTTCTCCTCTTTTTTTAAGGGTCAAATCTTCAGGAGTGTAAGGAATAGCTGAAAATTCAAAGTAGGGATTTCCTGTGAATTTAATTCCATAACCCTCTTTGTTTGTAATTATAAGCCAGCGGGTATCAGTATGATTTCCAAATTCCTGAGGACTCACATAGGAATAATCTGCTCTTTCATATTTGTTTTGTAAATTCCTATAAAGGCTGATGTTTTTCTGTCACGATAATTCTCATGGGGACCCCTTCCATAATATTCAATATTCCCAAACCCCCTTTCCAGTCCAAGGAGCATCCCGATTTTAGAAATTTCAGGAAGATTCTTGGGATTTAATGGTTTAAAATTGTTATAAGTTAAAATAGAGCTATCAGGAAAGATTGAGTAATGAACAGCATGTTCAGCTTCAACCAATGGAAGATAGAAAACAATTTCAACATTTATTTTATTCTTCTCTCTTTTTATTTCAAATTTCCTGACTTCCCTTTTAATGCTCGCTTCTCTCCCCACTCTTAATCTCATGGGTATTAGATTTCCGAAATCATTATCAGTGGGAGCTCTCCAAAAATTGGGCACAGGTCCTTCTTTTATAAGCTCGACATTTCTTAATTTATAAGACTTAATGGAACCTTCGGTTTTGCGGAAGTTTATTGCAAAATCTTTTCCAGTAATTAAAACATTATCTCCATTTTCTTTTATTTTCATGGATGAAATTTTTTTAGAAATAATCTTGTCGATTGATCTTTTCCCTTCATTTAGCAAAAACTGTTCAGAAGAAATTATGTGCCTTTCAGGAATGAGACCATGGGCTAAGGGTCCAGGAGCTTTTATAATTAAATTAAGAAATATTCCATTGCCTGAATTTAAATATTCAATTGGATAATCTATCTGAATTTCAGCGGAATCGTGGGGTTTTATGGATGGCAGTATAAATGTGTCCCTTGCTATTTCCGTTCCATCCTTTAGAAGATTCCATTCCAATATGTATCCCTCAATATCAGTAAAATCATATTTGTTAGTAATTTTAATTTTCCTTTCTCTGCAATCGGAAATCTCGAATTTTAGAGGCTGATAAACATTCTTAACTTCCCATATTGCGGGATGGGGAGTTCTGTCAGGAGCGAGGAGACCATTACAGCAAAAATTTGAATCGGAGGGAGTTCCTGGAGGACCATAATCTCCACCGTATGCCCAGAAAAGCTCACCTCTTTCATTCTTTTTCGCAAATCCCTGGTCAACCCAATTCCATATAAATCCTCCCTGAAGACAATCGTATTTTTCAATTACATCCCAGTAATCTTGAAGATTCCCAGTGCTATTACCCATTGAGTGGGAATATTCACAAAGAATAAGTGGCCTCGGAGGGTTCTGCTTTGCATAAGCCTCAATCCATTCAAGCCTTGCATACATGGGAGAATAAATGTCTGTGTTCCAGTGAAGTTCTGCTCTCTCATACTGGACTGGACGGGTTTTGTCTCTTTTCTTTATCCATATATAAGCATTCTCAAAATTTATACCATTTCCAGCCTCATTCCCCATAGACCATATTATTACTGAAGGATGATTTTTATCCCTTTCCACCATTCTCATAATTCTGTCAAGATGGGCTGGTCCCCATTCAGGATTTTTGGCAAGACTTTTCTCACCATACCCCATTCCGTGGGATTCTATATTTGCTTCATCTATAAGATATATTCCGTAATAATCACAGAGTTCATACCATCGAGGGTCGTTGGGGTAATGGCTTGTTCTTACTGCATTAATATTGAATTGTTTCATCAACTGAATGTCTTTTATCATTAGTTCTTCAGAGATAACATGACCTCTCCAGGGATCGTGCTCATGCCTGTTGACACCTTTAAGTTTTATTGGTTTACCGTTTATCATTAACTTTCCATTTTTTATTTCCACAGACCGAAAGCCAATTTTCCTGACAATTCCTTCAAGGGGTTTGCTCTTTTCATCCATTAACTCAAGACAAGGGGTGTAAAGATAGGGGGTTTCTGCTGACCATGGTTTAATTTCAGGAATCTCTCCTTTAAAATTTAGAATCTTTCTTTCCTGAGCTTTCAGAGGGAACTTCTCTTTTGCCGAAAATATAGTCTTATCATTTTTAAGGACGCTGACATTCATATAAAATAAAAAAGGGTTTCCCTTTACAGGCAAAGAGTCATTAATTATTTCCACATCCAGGTCAATAATTCCATTTTTATAATTTTCGTCAAGAGTTGTTCTTGTGAAAAAGTCCCGGATCCTCACCTTTGAGACCGCAAAAAGATAAACACCCCTTTCAATTCTTGAAATTCTCCACATATCTTGGCATTCAAGGTAGGAACCGTCAGACCAGCGGAAGACTTCAAGAGCAATTAGATTTTCCCCTGATTTTAAATAAGGAGTAATTTTGAATTCAGCGGGAGTTTTAGAATCTTCGCTGCATCCAGCTTTTTCCCCATTAATCCAGATATAAAAGGCTGATTTTACAGCTCCAAAATGGATAAATACATCAAGGTCTTTCCAGCTTTCAGGTAAAGAAAATTTTAATCTATACAAACCTATAGGATTGGAGTCATGGGGTATGTAAGGTGGTGTTGGATTCTTGGAAAATTCATAGTCTGAATTTACATAGATTGGAATCCCGTATCCTTGAACTTCCCAGTTAGAAGGAACTTCAATTTCTTTCCAGAGAGAGTCATCATATTCAGGCTTCCAGAAATCCGAAGGTATTTCTGATGGCTTTTGAACCCAGTAAAATTTCCATTTACCATTCAATGATTTTATAAAAGGTGAGTCCTTAGGTGAGGATTTTAATGCAAGGGAAAGCTCTGGGAAGGGATTGAAACTTGCGTGGGGAGGTTCTTTGTTGATCCCAAAGACCTTTGGATTTTCCCAGTTATTGGGGCTTAATTCCTGTGATGACTTAAGTTTACAGGGGATTGCGAGAAGATAGAGGAAAAATATGAAAAAGATTATTTTTCCAGAATTAAAAAGTCTCTTCATACTTAACCTCCTCTGATTAGCAATTTCCTGTAAAGGCTGTCATTGCTCTCTATCATAATGCCCATACAATTTTATCACATCATTATTTAATAAAAACAGAATTGTTATAAATTGTGCCTAACACTTCTTGACAGTGCGTTTTTTTTCTGATATAAATAAAAACTTCAGAGGAGTTTCTGAGGAATCGAGAGATTCTTCAGAGTCACAACCAAATTTACTCCACTGAAAAAAAATTTTTTAGGAGGCACCTTTGCCAACTGTAAATCAGTTAGTTAGATTTAGTAGGAAAAGGGAAATAAAGAAAAGTAAATCACCAGCACTTCAGGCTTGTCCCCAGAAGAAAGGAGTTTGTATAAGAGTCTTTACAACCACTCCCAAGAAGCCAAATTCAGCTATAAGGAAGGTGGCAAGGGTGAGATTGACAAACGGAATCGAGGTCACTGCATACATACCGGGCATTGGGCATACCCTTCAGGAACATCATCAGGTTTTAATTAGAGGAGGAAGAGTTAAAGACCTTCCAGGAGTTAGATACCACATAATAAGAGGATCTCTTGATGCACAGGGTGTTCAGGATCGAATGCAGGGAAGGTCAAAGTATGGAGCTAAAAAACCTAAGAAAAAGGCTATGGAGAGTAGTTAAGGAGGATATGAATGCCGAGAAGAGGCTATGTAGAAAAGAGAGAGTTGTCACCCGATCCATACTATAACTCCACTCTTGTTACTAAATTCATAAACACACTGATGAAGGAAGGAAAAAGGTCAAAGGCTGAGAAAATTGTTTATAAAACTATGAAAATAATAGCTGAGAGAACAAAAGAGGATTCTTTAAAACAGCTTATGAAAGCAGTGGAAGCTGTGAAGCCAAAGCTGGAGACAAAATCGAGAAGAGTTGGTGGTGCTACCTATCAGGTTCCAGTAGAGGTTCCAGATGAAAGAGGGACTTCCCTTGCTGTCCGATGGATTGTGAGATTTGCAAGAGAAAGGCAGGGTAAGTCAATGGAAGAGAAGTTAGCAGGGGAGATTCTCGATGCGGTTGCTAAAAAAGGTGGGGCTTTCAAGAAGAGAGAGGATACTCATAAAATGGCTGAGTCCAATAGGGCATTTGCACATTATAGATGGTAAAGGAGTTTAGAGTTGTCGAGGGTTATACCCATAGAAAAAACGAGGAATATAGGAATCATGGCACATATTGACGCAGGAAAGACTACAACAACTGAGAGAATTCTATATTACACAGGTACAACCTATAAAATGGGAGAAGTTGATGAAGGAACTGCTGTTATGGACTGGATGGAACAGGAGCAGGAGAGGGGAATAACGATAACTTCCGCAGCAACAACATGTTTCTGGAGGGGGCTTAGAATAAACATAATTGATACTCCGGGTCATGTTGATTTCACTGCAGAGGTGGAGAGATCTCTTAGAGTTCTTGATGGTGCAATAATAATATTTTGTGGAGTTGGAGGAGTTGAGCCTCAATCTGAAACAGTCTGGAGGCAGGCTGACAAATATGGGGTTCCAAGAATTTCTTATATAAACAAAATGGATAGAGTTGGTGCTAATTTCTTTCAGGTCGTAAATGAAATGAAAGAAAGATTGGGAACCAATCCAGTCCCTGTCCAGCTACCATTGGGTGAAGAGGAAAATTTTTGTGGGGTTATAGATCTTGTAGAGATGAAAGCGATAGTTTATGACAATGATTTACTCGGGGCTGATTACAATATAAGGGAAATACCCGAACCTTATCTCTTTCTCGCAAAAAAATGGAGGGAGATTCTTGTTGAAAAGGTTTCAGAGGTTTATGAAGAAGTCCTTTCAAAATATCTCTCAGGAGAAGAAATAAAGCCTGATGATCTGAAAAGAGGGCTTAGATACGGAACTATTAATCTCAAGCTTGTTCCTGTTTTTTGTGGTGCATCTTTCAGAAATAAGGGAGTTCAACCCCTCCTGGATGGAGTTGTTGACTATCTGCCTTCTCCTTCGGACATTCCTCCAGTGAGTGGTTTAAACCCTAAAACAAACATGAGAGAGATAAGGAAAGCAGACGACAATGAGCCATTTTCTGCCCTTGTTTTTAAGATAATGAATGACCCATATATGGGTCAGTTGTCATATTTCAGGGTTTATTCGGGATCCCTTTTCTCAGGTTCTACAATTTATAATCCAAGAAAGAACAGGGAAGAAAGGATAGGAAGACTTTTAAAGATGCATGCCAACAAAAGAGAAGAAATAAAGGAAGTCTTCGCAGGTGATATTGCAGCCACAGTTGGCTTGAAATTTGTCTCCACAGGAGATACCCTGTGCGATCCTTCCCATCCAATCCTTCTCGAAGCCATAAAATTCCCAGAGCCAGTTATATCCGTAGCCATTGAACCCAAGACAAAGGCTGACCATGAGAGGCTTTCCAACGCCCTCGCCAAGTTTGCCCAGGAGGACCCAACCTTTAAAGTTCACAAGGATTCCAACACTGGAGAAACTTTAATATCAGGGATGGGCGAGCTCCATCTTGAAATTATAATTGATAGAATGAGGAGGGAATTTAATGTTCAGGCTAATGTGGGAAAACCTCAAGTCGCCTTCAAAGAAACAATAACCTCTCCAGCTATTGGAGAGGGGAAATATATAAGACAAACAGGTGGTAAAGGTCAGTACGGACATGTGAAGATAAAGATTGAGCCTGCGGAAAGAGGCTCTGGAATAGAATTTTATAACAATATAGAAGGAGGGGTTATACCAAAAGAGTTCATTCCAGCTATTGAAACTGGAATTAGAGAATCAGCGGAAGTAGGAATTTTCGCTGGTTACCCTCTTACAGACATAAAAGTCACCCTCTTTGATGGTTCTTACCACGAAGTTGACTCTTCAGAAATCTCATTTAAAATTGCTGGCTCTTTAGCTCTTAAAGATGCGGTAGAAAAGGCAAAGCCAACGCTCCTTGAGCCAATAATGAGAGTGGATATATTTGTCCCCAATGAGTATTTAGGAGATGTAGTGGGTGATTTAAATGCGAGAAGGGGTAAGATTGAGAACCTTTTTTCAAAATGGAATATAACCGAGCTCAGGGCACTTGTCCCCCTTGCAGACCTTTTTGGATATGCTACAGTCCTCAGAACTAAAACTCAGGGTAGAGGTTCCCACGCAATTGAGTTCCACTCATACAGGGAAGTTTCCTCTGAGCTTATTCCCAGGCTTCTCGAAAGAGGGGAAACTATAATATTCAGAGCAAAGGAGGAATGGTAAAATGGCGAAACCAAAATTTGAGAGGACGAAACCTCATTT
>CAZHEF010000055.1:0-6620 GCA_964531645.1 uncultured Clostridia bacterium | reverse complement strand
TGTCAATAGTTATAACTCTCACAACCTATTCCCTAAAAAGGTGGAGTTAAGGTTTTATAACTCGAACATTCCTTACATATGTTCCTGGTTGAGGCGGGACATCTGATATTACAATCTCTCCATTAATATTCTCGTATTTGTAAATTATTGTTTTCTTAACGGGTTCTTTTTTATAAACTGAGAGAACTTTTTTAACATAATTCTGTGTTTCTTTATAAGGAGGTATTCCATTGTATTTATCCACTGCCTCAGGACCAGCATTATAGGCTGCAAGAGCTTTTCTAATGTCACCATATCTATCTAGCATCTCTCTGAGATACCTTATACCTCCTTCAAGATTAGACTCAATATGAAAGGGATTGTGAACACCAAGGTCATTGGCTGTCTCAGGATGTAATTGCATAAGTCCCATAGCTCCCTTCTTTGAAACTGCTACAGGATTGTAATCTGATTCCACCTGAATTACTGCATGGACAAGATCTTTGTCAACTCCATATTTGTTAGCATAGACATCAATCAAGGCATCAAAATCAGTCCTCTTTCCGGGCAAAGGTTTTGAAATCGAACTTTTTTTAACTGTTTCCTTTGAAGGTTTGTTCATAATTATCTTATTTCCGTTTTCGTCCTGTTTAACAATTATTTCAGAATGAATTTGGATAAGAAAAATAGACAAAATAGAGAATATGACGAGTGCTCTTTTCATTTCAGTTTGACCTTTATTAATTCTAAACCCTTCTCCAGAGCCTTGTCAAGAAGTTCAGGCTTACCCCCCCCTGCCTCAGCAAAATCAGCCCTTCCTCCTCCACCTCCACCAACAATTTTTGCTACTTCCTTAACGAGATTTCCCGCATGCACCTTTTCAGAAACTTCTGATGTTACTGATGCAAGAAGGTAGGCTCTGCCTTTCTGCCTGCTTCCCAAAAGGATAACCCCCTTACCAATTCCATCCCTTATCATATCTGAAATCTCCCTTAAAATTTCCTTTTCTGTGTCATCCTCAACTCTTTTAACTACAATTTTCAGACCATTTACTATCTCTGCATTCTCTATCCACTCTTTAATTTTATTCCTGTAACTCATTCTTTTAATTTTCTGGAGCTCCCTCTCCTTTTCCTTTAGCAGGTTTTTCAAATTGGAGACTTCACTCACAATCTCATCCTTTTTGACCTTCAGTTCCTCTGTCAGATTATCCAAAATTCTATTCTCGTTCCTCCAGTAATCAACAACTGCCAGCCCTGTTATCGCTTCTATTCTTCTAACCCCTGCTGAAATCGAGCTCTCTGAAATTATCCTGAAAGAACCGATATCTCCTGTCATTCTCACATGGGTTCCACCACAAAGTTCTTTTGATATATCTCCCACTTTAAGAACCCTCACTTTTTCACCGTATTTTTCTTCAAATATAGCAATTGCTCCTTCTTTTATTGCTGTATCATAACCCTTAACTTCGTAATCCACTGGAATATTCTCCACAATCCACTCGTTAACAATCTCCTCAACTCTTTTAATTTCCTCTGGGTGAAGCGCAGAGAAATGGGTGAAATCAAAGCGGAGCTTCTCAGAAGAGACAAGGGAACCCGATTGCTTAACATGGGGACCGAGGACATCCCTTAAAGCCCGGTGGAGAAGATGAGTGGCAGTATGATTCCTCTGGGTTGCTTTCCTGAGTTTTTCATCAACCTTTGCAATAACATTATATCCTTCAGAGATACTCCCCTTTTCCATCTTTACATGATGAACGATGATATTTTCAAGAACTCTTTTTGTATCCTTTACAATCGCGGATGAATTCTCCCCTTCTATTATTCCCCTATCTCCTACCTGTCCTCCTGCCTCCGCATAGAAAGGAGTTACTTCAAGAATTATTTCTCCTTCATCTCCCTCTTTTAAGCTCTCCACTCTTTCAGAGCCTTTAAAAATGGCAATAACTTTTGAAGTTGATGTTAAAGAATTATATCCTATAAATTCTGATTTCGTATGGGAAATACTCTCGTATATAGCTTTATCTTTTATTTCACCACCCTTCCATGATTCTCTCCCCTTCTCTTTCTGTCTTAGCATCTCTTTTTCAAATCCTGAAATATCTATGGAAATACCTTTCTCCTGAACTATCTCCATTGCAAGGTCAAGGGGGAATCCAAATGTATCGTATAGTTTAAAGATTTTTTCCCCTTCTATAACCGCAGAACCATTTTCCACTGCCTCATTAATGGCATCTTCAAGGTAATGGATTGAAGCGGAAAGAGTATATCCGAATCTTTCCTCTTCAAAATAACAGAGTTTTGAAATTTGCTCCCTTGAATGAACTATCTCAGGATAGAAATCCTTCATAGTGTTCACAACAACAGGAACCCCTTTGTAGAGGAATGGTTTGTCAACACCTAATTTTTTTCCGTATCTGAAAGCCCTTCTTATTATTCTCCTGAGAACATAACCCCTCCCTTCATTGGATGGAAGAACCCCATCATTTATCAAGAATGTTATAGCTCTGCAATGGTCAGTAATCACTCTTATTGCAATATCCACATCTTTTTCTGCTGGATATTCCTGTCCTGTCTCCTCGCAGACAAAATTGATTAATGGTTTAAAAAGGTCTGTATCAAAATTGCTCCTTACTCCATGAAGAACTGCTGCCAGCCTTTCAAGCCCCATCCCTGTATCAATGGATGGTTTTGGAAGAGGGTGAAGCTCTGCTTTTTCATCTCTAAAAAACTGCATGAAAACAAGATTCCAGAGCTCTATGGATGAGTCATCCTCAAAAACATAGTGGATTTCAGAACATGGACCGCATGGACCTGTCTCCCCCATAGCCCAGAAATTATCCTCCTCTCCGAATCTCTTTATTTTATTCTCAGAAATTCCAATCCTGTCCCTCCATATCTTATATGCTTCCTCATCTTCTTCAAATATTGAGACAAAGAGCTTTTCTTCAGGAATTTTATAAACCTGAGTGAGAAGTTCCCAGGCAAACTCTATTGCCATCTCTTTAAAATAATCTCCAAAGGAGAAATTGCCCAGCATTTCAAAAAATGTATGGTGAAAGTGGGTTTTACCAACCTGTTCGAGGTCATTGTGCTTTCCAGATGCTCTCAAACATTTCTGGCATGAAACTGCTCTTGAATAATCCCTTGTTTCAATTCCGAGAAAAACATTCTTGAACTGGTTCATCCCTGCATTGGTGAAGAGTAAGGTTGGATCACCTACGGGAATTAAAGAAGAACTTTTTACAACTTTATGACCTTTTTTTTCAAAAAAGGAGAGAAATTTTTCTCTTACATCCTTTGCTCTCAACGTCCTTTCCTTTCAATTTTTTCAATCACATCTATTATCTTATCATAGCTGAATCCTTTTCTGAAGAGGAAACCCTTGAGCTTTTCCTTTATATTCTCTCCTCTCCTGCTTCCAAGAAATTTCTCAGCGAGTTTCATAATCATCTCCTTTTCGTCAACCTCTAAAAAAATCTCTTTAATTAAATTTTCAGCCTCTTCCTCAAATATTCCTCTTCTCATAAGTTCAACTTTTATTTTCTCAGGACCCCATCCTTTTCTTATTTTTGATCTTATAAATTCCTCAGCGGTCTTCTGGTCATTTAGATAGCCATAATTTTTCAATCTTTCAATTGTTGAATCTATCTCTTCTTTTGTAAAGCCCCCTCTTTTCAGTCTCTGAATTACCTCTCTTGAGAATCTATCCGAATAGGATAGATAATTAAAAGCAATTTTTAAAGGATCTTTTGACTTACCCACTTACGATGGCTCGTAGCTTGAAGTTTGTGGCTACTATTTCACTCTTCATCCAGTCCAAGGTCAACAGGGCTGCTTTTTATGTCTTTAATTGTCTCCATCTTTTTCTCCATTTCCTCTATTGTCATTTCACTTGCAGATTGGATACCCATAATTTTTAGTTTTAACTCGTCCGGGTTCGACGCCCACTTCAGCGCCTCCTCAAGGGTTATTAATTTCGCTTCATAGAGTTTAAACAGGGACTGGTCGAATGTCTGCATTCCATACTGGGATACCCCCTGTTTGATTGCTTCCCTTATTAAATGGGTCTTCTCTTTGTTTATTATACAATCCCTTATAAATGGAGTTGTTATCATGACCTCAACTGCTGGAACTCTTCCATCCCTATCAGCTCTCGGAAGCAGTCTCATAGAAATGACCCCCTTTAAAACAGAAGCAAGCTGAATTCTTACCTGTTTGTGATGATAGGGTGGGAAGACTGAGATTATTCTGTTTACTGTCTCCGGAGCATCAAGGGTGTGGAGGGTGCTCAGAACAAGATGACCAGTCTCTGCAGCTACTATGGCTGTTTCTATTGTTTCATAATCCCTCATCTCTCCGACCAATATTACATCGGGATCCTCACGAAGAGCTGACCTCAAAGCTACTGCGAAGGACTCAGTATCAACTCCCACCTCCCTCTGGTTGACAATACTTTTTTTGTCCCTGTGTAGATACTCAATAGGGTCTTCAATGGTAATTATATGTTCAACTCTGTGGGTGTTTATGTAGTCTATCATCCCAGCAAGGGTTGTTGTCTTTCCACTTCCTGTAGTTCCTGTTACAAGAACAAGTCCCCTCTTCTCCATACATATCTCTTCAAGAACCGATGGTAGAAGAAGTTCACGAATTGTTCTTATTTTTGAAGGAATTATCCTGAGGACAAGTCCTATTGCACCCCTCTGGTAGAAAATGTTACAGCGGAATCTACCAAGACCGGGTACAGAATAAGCCATATCAATTTCCATGTTTCTCTTGAACTTTTCCTTTTGCTGGTTGTTCATGATGCTGTAAGCCATAGCTATTGTGTCTTCAGGAACAAGCCTCTTTAGTTCCACAAGGGGTATAAGTTCACCATGAACTCTTATTATTGGGTGATTCCCAACTTTAAGATGAAGGTCGGAAGCATCTCTCTCAATAGCGATTCTTAATAAATCGTTTATATTCATATCTTCCTCCCATTCGGGATTCTTTTTTTATTTTAACATGAAAAAGTAAAATACCAAATAACTAAGACAATTCAGCGTATAGCGTTTAGAGATTAGCTATCTGCTTTTAGAAAGTTTAGAAATATATGTCTGCAAAAGTTTTATCACCTCTTGATTGATTGTATAAATTCTCTCAAATTCATTAGCAGTTCGAAACTTTCCTTATATGCAATTAGTTCTTTGTAACTATTGAGTTTCATAGTTTAGTATATAGCAATTAGCATACATCGGTTAGTATTTCTCTCATGACCTGTTTACTTCTCACTATCCGCTATCAGCTACAACTAAAAATATGCCAGCCAGTTCCACTTATCTTCTTTTTCCGCTTTTATAATTCCGAAGAACTCGTCCTGAAGCAGTTTTGTTGTTTCTCCTCTTCTTCCTTTCCCTATGACAATTTTGTCAACTGATCTTATTGGAGTAATCTCTGCCGCGGTTCCGACAAAAAATAGTTCGTCTGCTAAGTAAAGGGCTTCTCTAAGAATATCTTCTTCCCTGACTTCAATACCTTTATACTTTGCAATCTGAATCACTGACTCCCGGGTTATCCCCGGGAGTATGCAGGAAGATATGGGAGGAGTGAACAGAATTCCCTTTTTAACGAGAAAAAGGTTCTCTCCACTTCCTTCACTTATGTATCCATAGGCATCGAGAGCTATTCCTTCAACATATCCGTTCAAAACCGCTTCCATTTTTATCAACTGTCCATTCATGTAGTTCCCACCACTCTTTGCCATGGATGGGAATGTATCGGGAGCCATTCTTCTCCAGGACGAGACATGAACATCGACTCCTTGCTCAAGGGCTTCATCTCCAAGATATTTGCCCCAATCCCATACCAGGATCGCAACATCAACTGGATTAGGAAGAGGGTCAACCCCAAGTTTTGCATATCCCCTGTAGACAACAGGTCTTATGTAGCAACTCTTCATGCCGTTGACCTTTATAGTTTCGATGCAGGCCTTACAGACCTCATCAAAGGAGAATGGAATCTCCATCCTGTAAATCTTTGCCGAGTTGAAAAGTCTTTCAATGTGAGCCTCAAGACGGAAAACAGCTGATCCTTTTTTGTTCTCGTATGCCCTTATCCCTTCAAACACAGAACTTCCATAATGAACAACATGGGAAGCCACATGAATTGTGGCATCCTTCCATGGAACCATTTTACCATTCATCCATACATATCCATTCTCTTTGAAACTCATTATACCCTCCGAATTATAATTTTAGGAGTTATGATAATATAGTTTTTTTATTTTGGCAACTCAAAATTAATCTGGAGTTTCCTGAGTTTCTGAAGGATATGAAAGGAGTGACAGACATGAGCTCTATCACCTCAAAGGTTAAAAATAACCAAACACCAATAACCAGGCTCCAAATAAGCTATTAGCTAACAGCTTACAGCAAACAGTGAGGAAAGAGTATTAAAAATTGAAAATTGGAAATTTAAAATTTAGAATTTTAAAATGCAAAATGAAAAATCTTCATATTCTGAGGCCTGGAGCCAACCCTTTCAGCTGACAGTTCTGGCTCTTTACCTCAAGGGTTGAAAATTACCAAGCACCAATAACTGAAGAAAGAGAATTGAAAATTGAAAATTTTAAAATGCAAAATTAAATAAAAGCGAGAA
>CAZHEF010000054.1:0-6680 GCA_964531645.1 uncultured Clostridia bacterium | reverse complement strand
CTAATCGAAAAAGTGAAACTACCTATTACTTAAAATGGACGGAGTTAGGGTTTAATCTATCAAGCTTATACCAATGAAATTACAGGAAGAGAATGGTTTAAAACCCCACCTTTGAGAAAGATTTTAGAGAATATAAAAAGATATATAACTTAATAAGAAAGAGCGTCTGCAACGACTTCGCTCAGAGTTTTAACCTCAACCCCCAATTTGTAAATTTTATTTATTTCGTTTAGCTGGTCAATACAATTGTGACAGGGAGCCACAACCACATTCGCCCCTGTTTTTCTTATCTGTTCAGCTTTAATCTGACCCGCTTTTATTCTTCTTTCCGCATATCTTGTCATGGAAAGTTGACCACCTCCACCACTACAACAATAATTCTTCTCTCTATTTGGAATCATCTCGACAAAATTTTCAACAGACTTCTTCAATACATACCTTTGCTCTTCAACAATTCCACCCATTCTAACAAGATTACATGGGTCATGGAGAGTATAAATTTTTCTGTTTTTAGATGGTTCAAGCTTTATCTTTCCATTCTTAACATACTCGTAAAGAATCTCAACCATACTTTTAATCTGGAAATTATTCCATCTTCTCAACCAGTCAGGAGCTTCCCATCGGTGAGCATTGAATCCATGACCACATTCACCAAGAACAAGAATTTCTGCACCGAGTTTTTCCATTGTATCATAGAGTCTTTCTGAGAGAAGACCCGCCGAGCTGTCATCTCCGCTGAAATAACCATAATTCGTTACATCGTAAAATTCACTGGAAAGGGTCCAGCTTTCTTTTGCAATATGGAAGATTTTCGTAGATGCAAGAAGGGACAATGGAAAGAATTTTAGTTCTCTCGGATTTACTGTGTAAAGGATTTTTGCCCCTTTCTCATCCACAGGGATTCTTGCGAATGGGTCATTTACATCCGCTCTAAGTTCTTCCTCAAGCCACTCAATGGTCTCCAGCAATTCCGTCTTTTCTATCCCCATGTTATTCCCTTTTTCTACTGCAAGACTGACTGTTGATTGAAGCTCTAAAGGGACAAGAGAAAGGTAGAAAAGAAGACTCCTTCCCAGTCTAATTATGTAAGGAATGTTAATTCCCATTGTGCAGTTTATGCTGCATCTTCCGCAAAGGGTGCATCTTCCAAATAGTGTATCTATTAGTTCGTCAAGAGACTTAGAATTAAGCTCTGCTGAATTGCCGAGGAACTTTAAATATCTTCCTGAAAATGTGAAATATCTTTTAAACAGTGAAATTACAAGATTTAATTTATATGCAGGAGAGGAGCGGAAATCATTATCTGTTAAAAAGTAATGACAGGTTTTCGCACATAGTCCGCATCGAACACAGGTGTTCATATATGCGACAGAAAAGTTGTCAAGTTTTTCCCTTAAGTTTCCAATAGCTTTTTCAATCTTCTCCATTTAGGTAATATTTCCTGGTAGCTCACTTTTATCAAAAACCCCTCTCCTTCCAAAGAAAATTCCTGAAATTATTCTGCTGTAAAAGAAGAAAAAACAGTGACGAATTTTTCCTGATGGGATGTAGAGAAAGAGAATGATTGAGTAAATGTAGAGATGAGGGATGAAAAGGGGGTTAAAAATTGAAAGAATTGCGAGGAGCAGAAATAGGTCTACCAGAATATTGGCGACAAAGTCATCGGGTATACTTATTTTTCTTAAATAATCGGTGAAAATTCTTCTTAATAAAAGCACGGTGCCTGAAAGAAAGCCCACAATAAAGATTATATTTAGAACCGTTTTCAGAGTTTGAGGAATGTCAAAATTAAAAATGCTAAGGAAAAGATATATGAAGGAGAGAAAAATCGCTGAGTGATAAAAAATTCCTAAAAAATATACAGGTATATTCTTTGAGGCACTTTCCTTTTCCCATGGCAACATTCCTTTTCCAAGGGAATAAGTTATCCCCTTTATTGGATTCCCCCTTGCAGTTGAGTAGAAAACCTCCCTGCCAACGGAAAATGTTCTAAAAACAAGATAAGAAAGGGCTGATAGTGAAAACAAAAAAGAGATTATTACAAGAATTTTTAAAAGCGGAATATTTAGCATAAAAAATCAGACACACCCGTCAGGTTTTGGAAGTCCTGCAAGTTTGCAAGCTCCTTTAGCGGGTCCTGAAGGAAAAAGTTCATAAATTTTCTTGAGGGGTAAACCTGTTGTTTTGCAGACAGCCCTGACCATTGGTGCAAGTTTATTTTCAAGATAATAGTTCCTTATGTAATTTAGGACTTTCCAGTGCTCCTCTGTCAAATTTTCAAGCCCCTCTTCCTTTTTTGCAAGAAAATCTGCAATCTCCTCATTCCAATCCTCTGGATTCACAAGGAACCCCTCTTCGTTAACTTCAATCTTTTTTCCATTAATTTCTATGAAAGGCATTTTTATTACTCCTTTTTTAAATTTATCAATAATTTATTTTAACATATTGATTTTAATTTTCAAGGATTCGCAAAGATTATTTTTTCAATTCCTTGTAAAGCTCTTTTATAAAAAGCCATACCTGCCCTACATTTTTCAAACGAAACTTTGCAAAGTGAATCTTCTTCCTTCCGACAAGTATTGAAATATCTTTATTCTTAAGGATTCTGAAAGCATCCTCATCTGTTTCATCATCTCCAATATAAATTTTCAAAAAATCTCCTTTTAAATTCAAAAGAGAGATAAGTTTTTTCACTCCTTTCCCTTTATCCAAGTTCAGGTTTGGGCTTATTTCCAGAACCTTCTTCCCTTCTTTAATTCCTATCTTACCATCGGTTTTCCCTACCTCATCTTCCACAATTTTTCTGATAGTTTCTTCCAGTTCTGATTTCAGAAGTCTGAAATGGACACTTCCGCTTAATCCCTTATCTTCTATTATTACACCCTTAAAATTTTTCACTCTCTCTTCTATTCTGTTCAATGTCTTTTCCAAAATTCCTTTTATTTTTAGTGCTTCAGGATGACTCCATACCTTTCCTTTGCACAAGATTTCAAACCCATGATTCCCGATGAGAGAGACCCCTTTCAACTTGATTAATCCTTTCATCTCTGATAGACTCCTCCCTGAAACTATTGAAACAGGAATAATTTTTGATATTTTATCCAGTAATTTTCTCCTCAATGGATACATCCTTGCAAGCTCTGGTTTCTTCTTGATTGGGACAATAGTTCCGTCATAATCAAGAAGCAGAATAATTTTTCCATTCTCTTCAAGTTTTTCAAGGATTTTTTTCATAGATATATTATGATCTCCTCTGAGTCCATGGACAGAAAAAGAAGAAGGTGTTCCCGAATGTGTCTTGTTATCAGGAAATTGTTTTTAATATGCTCTTTTCGGTTCTCGCCAAGCCTTTTTGCAAAATTGGGTTCATTTATAAGCTGTTTAATCCAGAAAGCTGTTCCTTCAATTGAATGGGTAAGGATTCCCGAATATTTATATGCTATCTGGAGGGGGATTCCTCCTACTGCGGAGGCAACAACAGGTTTCCCTTTCCATAATGCCTCAGCAACAGTAAGGCCAAAACCTTCTTTAAGAGATTTTTGAAGGACTACTGTGGATGCTCTCTGTAAAGCATTGATTTCAATATCACTTCCGGGAGGAAGAAATAAAACATGAATATCAGGGTCTCCATTCGCTTCATTTTTCACTTCCTCAAGAACCTTCATCCCCTCTGGGTCATCGGTAGCTCCCCCTCCAGCCAGAACGATCTGACAATCAATGTACTCCTTTACAAGTCTGTAGGCTTTAATAACTCCTATCGGATCTTTCAAATAATCAAATCTTGAAATCTGTGTAATTATTGGTCTTTTCCTGTCTATTCCAAATCTTTCACAAATTTCATTAATTTTCTCCTCTGGTAGTTCTTTGTTCTTATCTGACAAAGGGTCTATGGAAGGGGAAATTAAAACCTGTCTGATTGATATTCTTCTTGAAAATGAGGGCGCAGAGAATACAGCACAATCATATTTTTCAATAAAATTCTTGAGAAATTCCCACGTTTCTGGCATTGGTGATGTGAAATCTATATGACATCTCCAGATCCACTTCCTCCCGATCTCCTTTTTTCTTTCAATTAAAGCAATCGGCTGTGGATCATGGATGAAAACTATATCTCCATAATTTGAAAATTCGCAGGAATTTTCCCTGTTTATTTGAAGGAAATAATCCAGCTCATCATCTGTAATCTCTATATCAACTCCGTGCAGGGAGTTATGAATTTTCTTTGTAATATGGAAGAATTTGTCATCTCCTTTTATAACATCCCACCACACATCTACTCGGAGCTCCTTAAAAGAGGGATCATGCGTCTTAAAATTTCAGCAACCCCTCCCCCCACTGATGTGGAATTTATATTCTGGATGGATTTCCCTTTCAGTTTTTCAGCAAGGAGCGAAAGCTCATCTATCTCACTCTTTCCAACAATGGGTATATAATCTTCAATTTTTGCCATTTTTAAGTTTATATATATTTTTTTATTGTTTCAATTATTTTCCTTCTCAAACCTTCAAGAGTAATGGTGTATGGGTCAAAACGGGAAAGTTCCATAGACACCTCATTCATGCCTATACTTTCAAACCAAACCGAGAAATCATTCTCTCCCTTTTCAAGTCTGAGGCGAGATTCAAAAATATGGTAATAGACTGAATTGATTGAAATTTTTTCCACAATTTTGACAAATTCCTCAGGAGTATTTGCAATAAAGGGTGCTTTAAAAATGAAAGTTCTGCAAGACATAAAATGAAATTCTTCTCCCTCCTGACATTCGACATTTTTTAAATTTTCTTTATTTATATAATCTTCAAGTATCTCAATAAATTTTCCTCTCAATCCTCTAATTTTTCTGAATTTAACTGTATCTATGCTTGCCATCCATCCTTTCTCCGAGAGCATCTAAACCAATGGAATTTGTTATCCAGAAGGCAAAATCATTGGGAGGTTCAGGAGAAAGATAATGATGCTGTTGAAGGAATCTGTGGGTGTGATAGTAAATGGATGTTCCAGGAACTTCTTTTATTCCATCCAGAAGTTCTTTTACATTTTTAGCCTTTACTCCCAGTAATTCCACAAGATTAAGTCTTGAATAAAATTGAAATGGTTTTGTCATATCTCTTCACATTAATTTTCTTAATTCTCCAACAATTTTTCCAGCCCAGCGATAAATATTATTTTCCCTTATTATATCTCTCATTTTACTCATTCTCTGCTTTTTTTCTTTCTCATCCATTTCAATTCCCATTTTTATTGCATCAGCAAACTGGTCTAAAGCAATTGGATTTACAAGAATTGCATCGCTCAGTTCCCTTGATGCACCTGTAAATTTACTTAAAATTAAAACACCATTTTCATCAAATCTCGTAGCCACGAATTCTTTTGCGACAAGATTCATTCCATCGTGGATTGAACTCACAATACAAATATCTGCGGTTCTATAATAGGCTATTACATCTTCCTGATTTAAATGAGTTTTATGGAGAATTATGGGTTGCCAGTCCTTTATTTTCCATCTTGTGTTTACATCAACCATTGTATGGTAAATCTCATCATTGTATTCCTTATACTTTGGAATGTAAATTCGAGATATAGGACCCACCTGAAGAAAAACAAACTTACCTAAATATTCAGGATATTTTTCGAAAAACCTATCAATTGCTCTGAATCTCTCAACAATTCCTTTTGTGTAGTCGATACGGTCCACACCTACCCCAAGAATCCTGTCTCTTATCCTGTAATCCCTTCTTATTTGTGATATTTTTTCCTCCACCCTCCTACTTCTTGAAATCCTTTCTACTTCCCCAAAATCAACACTTATCGGGTAAGGTCTAACAAGAGTTTCCCTTCCACCCTTGATAACAGACAACCTCTCCCAGTCAATTCTTGCCTCCATGAATCTGTCAATTGTATCAAGAAAATTGAGACAATGATAGCGAATATGAAATCCAATAAGATCGTTCCCCAACAATCCTTCAAGAATTTCTTCTCCATGGGGACAGACTCTAAATGCCTCAGGGTTGGGCCATGGAATATGCCAGAATTGAGCAATAATCGCATTGGGAAGTCTTTCCTTAACAATTTTTGGAAGTAAAGCAAAATGATAATCTTGAATAAAAATAAAGCCACTCTCATCCCTCATTTCCTCAACAATAGCATTAGCGAATTTCTCGTTAACTTTTTTGTAAATCTTCCAGTTTTCATTGCTAAAATTAGGTCTAACATATGCATTATGACAGAGGGGCCATAGTCCTTCATTGGAATAACGGTAATAAAATCCTTCTTCTTCCCCCTTTGTAAGCCAGACTCTTCTCAGGGTATAACTTGGATTTTCTGGGGGGACATTCACGCGATCATTATCGTCCACAACTTCTCTATCTGCATCCCCTGTTCCTGAGGCAATCCATATACCCCCACAACTTCTCATAACAGGGTCAAGGGCTATAGCCATTCCACTTGCGGGAGTTATGCATTTAATCCCATCTTCCGAGTAAATGTGCATGTAAGGCTCACGATTGGAAACAATTATAAATTTGTGCTCTCCCATTTTCTCTTTAACAGCGGCTCTCAAACTTTCCCTGTTCCAAACCATAAAAATTCTTCCTCTTTATTTTAATCCAGAGAATAAAAATTTTCTATTTCCTCCCTTTGAAAACCCTCTATCAAAATGTATGAGAAACTTCCCAATTTAA
>CAZHEF010000053.1:0-6914 GCA_964531645.1 uncultured Clostridia bacterium | reverse complement strand
TGAAGTGAATAAGCCCCACCTATTCCCTAAAATTGGCAGAGTTACGGTTTAAATTTCACAAAAGAATTTCACACTTCCGAGCTTCCACTCTCTTCTTAACTATCCAGTATTTCCCTTATTTTTTTAGCAAGAACGAATGGAGTGAAAGGTTTTGCAAGAAAACTTATCTCTCCTTCCCAAACAGCCTGAGCTGATAATCTATCTTCAGTATAACCCGAAATAAAAAGAACCTTTATCTGAGGATAAATTACTCTTATCTCCCTGGCAAAATCAGGTCCTTTCTTTCCTGGCAGGATCACATCAGTAACAAGAAAATCCAGTCTTGAAATCTCTTTAATTTTCTCTACCGCATCTTCGGCGCTTGAAGCTGTAATAACTTCATAGCCAAGCTCAGCAAGAAAGTCCCTCATTATTTCAAGAATATCCTTTTCATCTTCTACAAAAAGAATTGTTTCATCTCCCCCACTTATCTCCTCAGTTCCAACCATTATCCTTTTACCCACCTTCTCTTTCTCTCCTTTATAAACAGGCAGATAAACAGAGAAAGTTGTTCCCTCTCCCAGTTTGCTTTCAATGTTTAGATGTCCTTTCATCTGAGAAACTGCACCGTAGACAATGGAAAGCCCGAGCCCTATCCCGTCTTTCTTTGTGGAATAGAATGGCTCAAAAATTTTGTTCCTAATCTCTTCAGGAATTCCTACTCCAGTATCTGAGATTGAAAGCTCAACAAACTCACCATTTATGAATTCAGAACAGAAAACACATCTCTCGTCGGATTTCAGGACATTCCTTGTTGAGATTATCAATGTCCCTCCCTCTGGCATTGCTTCCCTTGAATTTAAAACAAGGTTCATTATCACCTGCTCCATCTGGATTGTCTCTATCTCAACAGGTTTCAAATTCTTTTCAAGAGATAGGATAAAATTTATATCCTCACCTATTGTCCTTCTGAGAATATCATCCATTGACCTTATAACATCGTTCAAATCGGATACAACGGGCTCTTCGAGCTGCTTTTTGCTGAATGTTAATAATTTTCTTGTAAGATTTGAAGCTTTCCTTGCAGATTCAAGGATTGATCTTATCCTTCTGTAATTTGGATCAGATGGAGCAATCCCTGACAGAGAAAGTTCAGCATTTCCGATTATTGATGTTAAAATGTTATTGAAATCGTGGGCAACCCCTCCTGTCAGCCTTCCCACCGCTTCCATCTTCTGAACCTGGAAGAGTTGATTCTCAAGTCTTTTCCTCTCCTCTTCTATTTCCTTGATTTCTGTCAAATCCTTCTGAGAACCCCAAGCCTCAATTAAATTCCTTTCTTTTATAATACCCTGAAGACTGTTGAGAAAAACATGGGTCTTACCATGAATGTCTTTTTCATAAGATTCATAATTTTTTAGGTTATATCCGCTTCTAACAAAAGCTCTTAACAACTCAATGTTTCTTGGATCTTCTGGATTTAGAGTTTCCTTTAAAGGTTTCCCTATGAGCTCCTCTTTTCTATCAAGTCCATACATCTGTGCCATTGAATCATTGCACCATGAAAGATAACTGTACTCAAGAATCATTTTCACCTGCTCCTCCACAGGGAGATCAACCGGCACTGGAACATTTATTTTATAAAGCCAGATTCCATCACTGGTTATATTTCCGAAAGTATAAAATTTCTCCTCAGTTTTTCTAAGTTTTTCTTCAAGTTCGAGACGGGTTCTAAGGCTTTGAACTTTTTCCTCTGCCTTTATCTTCTGTGTCCTCGAGCGCATAAACATAAAAAATGAGAGGGTAAAAGCAAAAATTAGAGCGAGGGTAAGAAGGAATGTTCCTGTTAAACCCCTCTGGGCAAGCCCCACAATCTTTTTATAAGGAGTGTATATGAAAAGTCTAAAGGAAAAATCCTCAACTTGGACTGTTTGAAAATTTACAATTTTTCTTTCATCTCCAAAATAAAACTCAAAATCGCCTGATGGCTCTTCCAATGCTTTATGAAATAGAGCAAGGGAGGAGTGACATCTGAGGCAATCCTTCTCCTTTACATTTCTTCTTTCCATTTCTGGATGGGATCTGGAATATATAACAGTCCCATCACTCCATAGAACCAAGACTTCGCTAAATTCCCACACATCTGAAATGAAAAGATTCTTCTCTACAAAACCCTTCAGGTCAATAATAATTGCAATTGCTCCAGAGAATATTTTATTTCCATTGGACTCAGCAAAAACAGGAGTGATTACAAAGAGGTCTGATGGATTTAAATTCAATGAAGGGGATGATTTTTTATATTCCATATGTAAAAATGGGAGAGCAAAAAACTTTCCTTTCTTACCCTCCTCCTTACACCATTTAAAAAAATCTGTATTCGAATGGTCTGAGCCCTTCTCCTTTTCGAAGGTTGAATATATTACCAATCCATTTTCATCGTAAAGGAAAATCCCTTTTACATATTGCTCCCTGACATACTTATAATAATCCTCCATATCCATTGGAATTCTCTCCATATCTCTTCTCTTAACATTTTCAAGGGAAGAGATTACAGAGAGTCCTGCCATTCTTGCTCTTAAAAACTGGGAAAATTTGAAGGAAACATATTGGGAAATTGAGTTCTGATAAATTGAGAAATTGGAAAGATTGTCTTTCTTTATTCTATTCTGAACATCGAAAAGAAAAAGAACAAAACAAATCAAAATAACTATAAAAGGACCAAAGTATTTATACTTCATGGTTTAATTTTACATCTTATTTGGGATATGTCAAAATTTGTTTAGAAAAACGAAACTTTTTTTGTTTATTTAAGTAAAATAAATCAGGAGGTTCGGATGAGTTTAAGGAAATTTTCTTATCTTTCAATTTTATTAATGATTCTTTTAATTCTAAATAGCGCCTCTTCTCAGGAACTAACCCTTAAAAAATTGACTGAAAATTTATACTCGGTTATTGGTGGAGGAGGGAACTGTGCCTTTTTTGTTACTGAGGAAGGAGTTCTTTTAATAGACTCAAAAACCTTGCCTTCCCTTGGAGAACAGTTATTGAAGAAGGTAAGGGAAGTCATGGACAGAGAGATTAAATACTTAGTATTCACCCATTACCACGGCGATCACATTCAGGGAGCCCAGGTTTTTGAAAAAGCTACTATTATATCCCATTCCAATACAAAAAAGAACATTGAAAAGATTACAATTCCGAGAATTGAGGAGTTGAAGACAAAAACCCTTCCCGAGCAGATTAAATCTGCAAAGGAAAAGGTTGAAAAATTGAGAGCAGAAAATAGTCCAGATTTGAAAAAGGCTGAAGAAGAACTTTCTTCTCTTGAAAGAAGATTGAAGGATATTGATAACCTGAAGATAATCCTACCCCAAGTAACTGTTGAAAACAGACATTCTATTAAGCTTGGAGGGAAAGAAATCATCCTTTTCTACTCAGGAAGAGGTCATACTGACGGAGACCTTTTAGTTTATTTCCCTTCAGAAAAAACAATTCATATGGGAGACCTTCTCTTCAACAATATAATTCCCTACATTGACTATCAAGGAGGTTCGAGTACTGAAAACTGGATAAAAATTCTTGGAGAAGTCGAAAAAATGGACTTACAGTTTGTCATTCCTGGGCATGGAGAAATTGGAGATAAGAGTATTTTGAGAGCTCAGGCTGAATATTTGAAAGCCCTGAGGGATGAAATTAAAAAACTCGTTGATGAAGGATTACCCCTTGAAGATGCAATTAAGAGAGCAGAACTTCCAGAGTATAAAAATATTGAAGGTTATTCCCAGAGATTCTCAAGAAATGTAGAAGCTGTATACAGAGAGCTTAAAGAAGGCAGATAATCAGAAAATATAGGATAGGGCAAACCCGATCTGAGCATAAAACATCATCATATACATATGTTTCCAGGATATATGATTTTCATCAACAGCAAGTTCCTCTGGTTTTTTCAAAATTAAATAAACAACATAAATTCCCCAGATTGAAAGGCTTATTCCAAAAATTGTAAGGAGCACAGGATTCCCTGTTAATACTCCAAACTTAACGCCAAGCGGAATAAGTAAAAATGGGAAAATAAAAAAAGGAGAAATCATATACGCAGCCTTTTTAACACCATATTTAATAGGTAATGTTACACAATTCCCTTTTTTATCTCCTTCCATATCCGAGAAATCTTTAGTAGATGTAGCGCCAAGAAGGAAAAGCCCAAATATAAGGCCAATATACCATGGTTCGAATCTCATTATGGATTTTATTGCTGACCATCCAGCAACTTTAAGGAGAATCCCCCTTGGAATTGCAATTGTTAGATTTGCGCCTATTCCCCATCTTTTTGTTCTGAAAGGTGGACATGAATATATGAAAGTCATCAAGGCAGCAAGAAGAACAAGAACAAAGCACTCCTTTCTTCCGCCAGGTGATACAAACCAGGCAAGAATAAACGATACAAGGTAAAGGGAAATACTAAATATGAAGGATTCCTTTACTGATATTCTTCCTGAGGGAAGGGGTCTTCTTGGCTTATTAATTTTGTCAATTTCAAGATCAAAAATCTGGTTCAATGTGTTGGATGCTGAATTCAAGGTTGCTGCCATAAAGGAGCCAATTAAAACATAAAATAGATATTTCAAAGAAAAGGGAGTTTTTGGATATGCTCCCCAGGAACATATTCCGCCCGAAAGAAATCCTAAAAAAGGTGCTATAAGAGTGAATGGCCTTGCCAGTTCAATATACACCCTCAACTTTCGCATTGATAAAAAAGAATATAACATATTCAATCAAAAAAAATCAATTATAAATAAACTGAAGTTTCCCGAATTTTAATAGGTCTATCTTAGGAAGATATAGAAATAATCGACAAACTGAGACCAGAAGATCTTGAATAACCAATACCAAAATTCCAATAACCAATATTCAAACAATCTCTTTGAGTTGAGAGTATGTAACTTCCATTAGTGAGAAGTGAAGTTCTTTCTTTAAATTTGGATATTGGAGAATTGGAGCTTATTTGGAGCTTGGTTATTGGTGCCTGGTGATTTTTAACCTTTGAGGTGATAGAGCTCATGTCTGTCATTCCTTTCATATCCTTCAGAAATTCAGGAAACTCCAGTAAATAAAAAGAAAACTATAAAATGAGCTGTTTCTATTTCTCTTTTACAGGTGGTTTCAAATCAGAAGGAAGAGGAGACCTATACTCCTTTCCTTTTTTCTTTTCCATCCACTCTTCCCTCATCTTTTTTATAAGTTCTGGTCTTGTAAGTAGATCAATCCCGGTTCCTGTCATAACTTTTGCAGCAGTTATTAGACATTTGTGACCGATTGACATGCCACCACAGGCAACTGTTGACCAGTGATGTCCTGGGGTTCCAGAAGGCTTACAGGCAATTTCAAGGGTTGTTGTTGGAGTAAGCCAGCTAACCTCAGCAACATCTGTGGAGCCTCCACCAAGACCCCTCTGGGGATAGGAGAAAGGTTCAATGTCTGTCTCAAGTCCTTTTTCTTCAATTCCAATATTTTTCTGTATTTCTTTTGCAAACTTCTGCTCTTCCTCGTTGAATGAAGGAGGACCTACAAGAAGAAGATTACTGTAAACAATCTCTCCACCAGTTTTATTTGTCAGTAACTCATGGGCTCCACTTATAAATTTTACTTCATATGTTGTATCAGTCATTTTTGATGCACCTTCAATAATTTTCAAAACCCACTGGTAATTTTTTTCAACATTTTCCCTATCAACATCCCTCACATAATACCAGGCTCTGGCATAATCGGGAACTACATTGGGAGCTTTACCTCCATCAAGAATAACATAGTGAATTCTTGCAGTTGGTTTTAAATGTTCACGAAGATAATTAAGCCCGATATTTGTAAGTTCAATGGCATCAAGGGCACTCCTTCCATTCCATGGATCACCTGCAGAATGGGCTGATTTTCCGAAAAATTCAACTTCAAATTGATTCATTGCATTAGAGGATTCAAGAGATACTGCATTTTTAGAACCGGGATGCCATTGAATACAGCAGGAAAGACCATCAAAAATTCCTTCCCTTGCCATAAAAACTTTACCAATTATAGTTTCCTCCGCTGGACAGCCAAATAATTTAATTGTTCCAGGTATCTTGTACTTCTCCATTACTTCCTTCAATGCTACTGCAGTAGCTGTGCTTGCCACACCAAAAAGATTGTGTCCGCAACCATGCCCAGCTCCTCCTTCTTTGATTGGCTTCTTATATGAAACCGTATCCTGAGAAAGCCCTGGAAGAGCATCATACTCTGAAAGAATTCCAATTACAGGTTCTCCTGAACCATAAACAGCAACAAAAGCTGTTGGAAGTCCAGCCACTCCTCTTTCCACTTTAAATCCGTTCTTCTCAAGATAAAAGGCAAGAAGTTCTGATGATTTAAACTCTTCCATTGCAACCTCTGTAAATTTCCATATGGAGTCACTCAGCTGGCTAAGTTCTTCCGCATGGGAATCTAACCAATACAAGGCTTCTTTCTTAACTGATGTGAGCTTTGCAGGCTTAACTTTTATCAAAAGTTGTTTCTCTGTTTGTGCCATTGAAAAAGCTGGAATGAGGAGAGCCGATAAGAAAATTAAAAATCTTTTCATCCTGACCTCCTCAAAATTCTTTTATAGAGTGTTAGATTATAATTTAAAGAAAGAGAAGTCAAAAAATGGAATCCTTTATTAGAATCTTGGTAGCGTAAAATTTATTGTGTAAAATTTATGAAAGGTGTATTCTCCCTATTTGAAATTAAATTTTTAAGATAAGGGCGATCTTCGAGAGGAAACAAAACTGATGTTGAAAGAGATGGTATATCCATATATAGAGATACAGAGGTTCTGGGAATGGGCTGTAGAATGCATAGAGGAGGAGTCAGAGGAGCTACTGAGCTTTTATGATTTTCCGAAGAGGCACTGGAGCAAGATAAGG
>CAZHEF010000052.1:0-7994 GCA_964531645.1 uncultured Clostridia bacterium | reverse complement strand
ACTCTTTTAAGAAGACGGACTTTTGGAAAAATGGAGTGATTTTTATAAATGATAGGGTAGCGAACCCAAGGACAGGGATTTTTAGCTTAGACGATGCAAGAATTGAGCGAAATTATACTTATAAATTAAGAACAGGCGAACTTAGAGAAGAGATTATTTTAGAAGAGGACAAAAAGACAAGAACCACAAAAGATATAGTACAAAGTAAAATAAAATATAAACTTTCTGATTTCGGAGAGAATATAATTAGAGGTGCGATAGATAAATTTGAGTTCTATAAATTTGAAACATTAAAAAAATATTTTCCCCACATTAAATCGGTTAGAGAATTTATTTTATCTTCTAATTATTTGGGCGGAGTTGAGATTGAAGTTTCTGGACCAAAAAATAAGTTAAATAAACTAACACCAACTGAGAAATTGGAAGTGACTTTATTCGTAGTTAAAAATATAGCGGAGAAAGCGAAGATTAACACCTCAGAATTTGTGGGAACTAATCTATTTAAAGCCAGAATGTTGCGACAGGTTTTTAAAGATAAGAAAATTAAAATAGATATTGACGAAGTTAAAAACAAAGAATTGAAAGATGTTAATTTAGCTGAAAAAGATTGGTATGCCCAAAATGAATTTTATGGCACAGATGAGGAACAGAAATTTATCAGTTTTATTGATGGATTTATAGAAAAGCTGAGACAAAGATATTCGGATATAGCTTTACTCCGTAATGAAAAATTTTTTCAGATATTTGATTTTGATGAGGGAAGACCATTTGAGCCGGACTTCATAATGATTTTAAAGAAAAGGAATAAAGTTATCAGCATTTACCAGATTTTTATTGAACCGAAAGGCGATCAGTTTAAAGATAAACAGGGGAGATTTGAAAATTCTAAAGAAGGATGGAAGCAAAAATTTTTGCTTGAGATAGAAAACAAGGCAGAGACAGATTTGAAATTAGAAAACGAATATTTTAAACTTATAGGTCTGCCTTTTTACAACGAGAAATTAAAGAAAGAATTTGAAGAAGCTTTAGAAAATAAAACACTTTCTTAAATTATGGACTCCTTTCATTCTTACTTTGTAGCCCGTCGGCTTCTGAAAAATTTTGGGCGAAGCCAAAGAACAGGCGGGCAAAAAGAAAAGGGGGTCTGAGTGTCATCCCCACCAATGAATTTTTGCCTGCCTGTTGTCCCGCAAAGCAGGACTGGAGGTGGGAAACGCTGGGCGGGATTATTCAAAATCCGCAAGCGGATTTTATCCAAAAGACACCGCCAGTTAATTTTAAAAAATTAGAAATAAGGGGTAAATTAGGAATAAAGTATAAGTTTAAAATTTTGAGCCAAATACCATATGGCTAAACAGCAATAAAGCTTTTTGGTATACGATGTTCATATCTTATACTTATACCATGCAGAACATGTCCCTTCAGAGGAGACCATGCATGCGCCAACGGGATTTTCAGGAGTGCATACCATTCTGAATAGAGGACAATCTTCAGGATCGGCGACTCCTTTCAAAACATCACCGCATCTGCAGGCAGGATTTTCTAAGGATTTATCAATCTCAACAGGGAAAACCTTTTCTGCATCAAAATCAGAATAGGTCTCCTTTATTTTAAGACCACTTTCAGGAATTGTTCCAAGACCCCTCCATTCTGAATCAACAGGTTCAAAAACTTCATTTATAATTCTTATTGCTTTTTCATTCCCCTCTTCCTTCACAACCCTCTTATACTGAATTTCAACCTTTCCTTCATTCCTTTTAATTTGCTTTAAAATCATATAAATTCCCTGAACAAGGTCAAGGGGCTCAAATCCAGTTATTACACCCGAGACCCTTTTCTCATCAAGAATTCTGTATGCTTTCGCTCCTATTATAGCGCTCACATGACCGGGAAGGATGAAACCTTCAATTTCAATTTTTTCATCTAGAAGAGCAGTAAGAGCGGGAGGGATAAGTTTTGGAGCAGATAACATAAAAAAATTCTTTATATTTTTCCTTTTTGCCTCAAGGATTGTGGAGGCAAGGGAAGGAGATGTTGTTTCAAAGCCCACACCTATCATGCAAGCATTTTTTGCTGGATTTTCAAGGGCAATATTGAGGGAGTCAAGGGGAGAGAAGACAACTCTTATATCTGCACCATTTACTCTTTCCTTTTCCAGGGACGATTTTGAACCGGGAACACGAACCATGTCTCCAAAAGTAGTTATTATAAAATCGCTTCTCTTTGAAAGAGAAATAGCCTTATCAATAAAAGAGTTGGGAGTGACACAAACAGGACATCCCGGTCCGGAAATTACTTCCACATAATCTTCCAGAAGTTCCCTTAAACCAGAGCGGAAAAGGGAAACAGTGTGAGTTCCGCAAACCTCCATTATTTTTGTTTTTCCCAACTTTAAAGAGAGCTCTTTTATTTTCTCTATAAGAGGCTTTATTAAATTGCTTTCCCTGAACTCCTTTATATACTTCACTCAATGATCTCCCTTATCATATCAAGGGTTTCAATAGCCTCTTTTTCATCAAGCTTTTCAATGGCAAAACCAGCATGAACAATGACATAGTCTCCAATTTTTAAATCTTCCAGAAGGGCAATTGAAATCTCTCTCTCAGCTCCCCCGACCTCCGCAATAGCTCTTTCCCCCTCTATTTTCAAAACTTTCATTGGAATCCCAAGACACATTTCAGCTCCTTTAAAGGATATTTTATCATACCTTTAATTGTTATTAAAAAGACGCAGATGTGTGAAAGCCTTCGAGGGTAGAGGGAAAAGGCCTCTCTTTTTCTCTACCAGAATCTTTGTGGATAGAGTTTTGGAAAGGTTTGCATTTTTCTTGAGACTTCCGCTCTTCCGCACTTCTTTTCTGTCATTTTCTTCTGCTCAGCTATTAGCTGTAAGCTTTCAGCTAAAAGCTATATATTACTGGAATTTTAGAATAAAGGAGCCGGAGCCGAGGAGATTCTCAATTTTTTCTTTGAGTTCAGAAGATGGAACTATTCCAGGGATTCGGAGGGACTTGATAGTGTATTTCTCTCCCAGGTCAGAAATTTCAAATGAAAGGGGAATTTCACCCTTGTAATTTTCAAGGGTGCTTTTAAGGGATGATATAAATTCTGAATCAAGACCAAACAGAGAGACTTTTATAACTGCTTCCTTCGCCAGTCCTGTCAATGCCTCATCAAGGGGCATGGCACTTTTCAGATAAACACTCTTTTTCTCGTCCTCTTTTAAGAATCCTTTAAGCCATATTGCAGAACCTTCCTGGATAATGTGTCCAAAAGCTTTAAGCGCATCCGGAAATACAACAATTTCTATGTTCCCTGTTAAATCCTCGAGGGTGAATACTGCCATCTTTTCTCCCCTGAGGTTTTTCTTTTGTTTTAGTGAACCAACGACTCCTGCCAGTGTCACATCATTTCCTTCAACAGGTTCTTCAAGGATTGTCTTGATGGAAGGGATTTTTAATTTTTCGAGGCTTTCCGAATATTTTGTTAATGGATGGCTTGTTATATAAAATCCAAGGGCTTCCTTTTCATACTGGAGAAGCTGGAGATTGTCCCATTCCTTTAGATCTTTAATTTTTCTTCTTATTTCACTTAAATCTGGACTCTCTGAAAACAATGATGGGCGATGATTCTTTTTGTTGAATTTGTGAATTAAGTCTATAATTCCATCAATGGAGTGAAAGAGTTGAGCTCTTTTCCATCCAAGGGAATCAAGAGCCCCTGCCTTAATGAGACTTTCGAGAACTTTTTTATTTACAGCTCTTGGATCAATCTCTCTAACGAATTCCTCAATAGTTGAGATTCTTCCAAGTTTTTTCTTTGCTTCAAGAATTGATTTTATTGCGGATTCTCCAACATTCTTAATTGCAGAAAGCCCGAATCTGATTCTATTCTTTACAATTGTAAAGTTATAGTCACTCCCATTTATATCGGGAGGTAGAACCTCTATGTTCATGTTCTTGCATTCGTTTATGTATTTTACAATTTCCGAGGTGGCTCCTCTTTCCGCTTCATTGGTCAGAAGTGATGCCATGAAATGAACAGGGTAGCGGGCTTTCAAGTAAGCACCTATGTAGGCAAGATATGCATAGGCAGCGCTATGGGATTTGTTGAAAGCATAGGATGCGAAAGATTCTATATCCTTGAAAAGTTCCTCTGCCAGAGCTCTTTTTATTCCATTTTTAACAGCGCCTTTTATAAACTTCTCTTTTTGCTCCATCATGGTCTTGGGATCCTTTTTCCCCATTGCTTTTCTCAAGAGATCAGCCTCTCCAAGGGTAAATCCGCCGATTTTATTTACAATTCTCATAACCTGTTCTTGATAGATTATGGCTCCATATGTTTCTTCAAGTATATCCTTCAACTCAGAGGTTTTGTATTTTATTTCTTCGAGGGAATGTCTTCTTTTTATGAAATCATTGACCATATCACTTTTCAGGGGACCTGGTCTGTATAGAGCATTCAAAGCTATGAGGTCATTCAAAGATTTTGGTTTGAATTTTCTCAGAAGCTCCTTCATTCCATAACTTTCAAACTGGAATACTCCGTCTGTGTTTCCTGAGGAGAAAAGTTCAAAGGTTTTCTGGTCATCAAGGGGGATTGATTGTAGATCTATTTCTTTTCCTTCATGTCTTCGGATTGATTCAACAGTATCGTGGATTATTGTTAGATGTCGCAATCCGAGGAAGTCCATTTTGAGGAGCCCGAGGACTTCTATATCACCCATTGCAAACTGAGTTGTTATTTCATTTTTGTTTGTAAGATAAAGGGGAAGATATTCAGTAAGAGGCTTGGGAGATATTACAATACCAGCAGCATGGGTTGAAGTATGACGGACAAATCCCTCTAATCTCTTGGCAATGTTTATCATCTGTATCAGTTTCTCATCCTTTTCTATTTTTTCTTTAAGTTGAGGAATTTCCATTATTGCATTTTCGACAGAAATATTCGGTGGAATCAACTTGCATATAGCGTTGATCTCAGAAAGAGGAATTTCAAGAACCCTTCCAACATCCCTTACAACAGCCCTTGCTGCCATTGTTCCAAAAGTTATTATCTGGGCAACATTCTCTTTACCGTATCTCTGAACAACATAGTCAATGACCTCCTGTCTTCTTCTTCCACAAAAATCTATATCTATATCGGGAAGGGATATCCTTTCAGGATTGAGGAATCTTTCAAAAATCAGGTCATACTGGATTGGGTCTATTTCAGAAATTCCGAGGGAATAGGAGATAAGGGAACCTACTGCAGAACCTCTCCCGGGACCGACAGGTATTCCCTGCTCCCTTGCATATTTAACAATGTCCCACACAATCAGAAAATAACCAGAGAACCCCATCTGCTTTATGGTATCAAGTTCGAGCTTCAATCTTTCTTTATATCTTTCCAGATCAAAATTTTCATTCCTTATCCTCTTTTCATTCAATCTCCTTTCAAATCCCTCATTTACAATCTTCTTAAGATATTCATCCTCACTTGTTCCTTCAGGAGTTTTAAATCTGGGCAGATGATATTTCTTTTCCTTTCCATCTTTGAAAAATGTGAACTGACACCTTCCTGCTATTGCCAGCGTGTTTTCTATAGCTTCAGGATATTGAGAAAAAATGGAGAGCATCTCCTCTGTGCTTCTAAGATAGAATTTGTCTGAGTTGAATTTGAGTCTGTTGGGTTCCTTCAGAGTTTTTCCTGTTTGTATGCAGAGAAGCACATCCTGAATCAGAGCATCATCCTTTGTCAAATAATGGGCATCGTTGGATGCGACAATTGGAGCGGATGTCTTTTGAGATAATTGAATTAAAGCTTCATTAACAATTTTTTGCTCTTCAAGTCCATTGTCCATAAGTTCTAAATAGAAATTGTGCCTTCCGAAAATTTCCTGATGTTCCCTTATCGCTGATTCAGCTTTTTCAAGGCCATTCTGTGAAATATAGGAAGGAATTTCACCCCTCAGGCAGGAAGAGAGGGCGATAAGACCCGCGCTGTGAAGGGAGAGTAACTCTTTGTCAACTCTTGGTTTGTAGTAGAATCCTTCAAGGTAAGATTTTGTAAGAAGTTGAATAAGGTTTTTGTATCCTGTATCATCCTCTACAAGAAGGATTAAATGATAGAAGGGTATCTCATCCTCTCTTCCTTTCTTTTCAAACCGAGAGCCAGGCGCAACATATACTTCAGCACCAACAATTGGCTTTATCCCATACTCCTTTGCCTTCAGACAGAAGTAAGGGGCTCCAAAAGTGTTGCCATGGTCTGTGAGAGCAACAGCTGGCATCTCCATTTTTGAGACAGCCTCAAGGAGCGCATCAATTTTCATTGCTCCGTCAAGGAGGCTGTATTCTGAATGGGTGTGGAGATGGACAAATTTTTGTTTCATTTTACTCCCACTCAATTGTTCCGGGTGGTTTCGTCGTTATATCATAAACAACTCTGTTGATTCCATGAACTTCATTTATTATTCTTGTTGAAATTTTTGAAAGAAGAGAATGTTCTGCATTGAACCAGTTGGCAGTCATTCCGTCTGTGCTTTGAACCATTCTGATTGCGACCACATTCTGATATGTTCTTTCATCACCCATAACACCAACACTTTTTACAGGTAACAAAACACAAAATGCTTGCCAGAGGTCTTTATATACACCTACCTTTTTTATCTCTTCAAGAAGAATTTTATCTGCTAACCTTAGAGTGTTTATTCTTTCCTCATTTACTTCTCCAATTATCCTTACACCAAGACCCGGACCAGGGAATGGATGTTGCCAAATAAAATCTTCCTCAAGTCCAAGCCTCATTCCCATCTCTCTTACTTCATCTTTAAAGAGCTCTCTCAAAGGTTCAATAAGTTGAAATCTTATTGATTTTGGAAGTCCTCCAACATTATGGTGACTTTTTATTGTTGAGGAAGGACCCTTTTGGGGCAAACTTTCTATAACATCTGGATATGTTGTCCCCTGAGCAAGGAATTTGAACTTTCCAAGCTCCCTGGCTTTTTCTTCAAATACTTTTATAAAAGTTCTTCCAATGATTTTCCTTTTCCTCTCAGGATCTTTTACTCCTTTAAGGGAATTGAGGAATCTTCTTGATGCATCAACTCCAACAACATTGAGATTCAATCTTTTAAACCTTTCCATCATCTCTTCATATTCTCCCAATCTTAAAAGTCCAGTATTTACAAATACGCAGATAAGGTTGTTTCCAATCGCTTTATTTAAAAGAATAGCAGTGACAGTTGAATCAACCCCTCCACTGAGGGCACAGAGAACCTTTTCTTTCCCAACCCTCTCCCTTATTTTTTTAACACTTTCCTCAATAAAAGATGAGAGGTTCCATGATTTTTTAGCGTGGGCATAATTGAATATGAAATTTGATAGGATTTCCTTCCCCATTTCAGTATGAGCAACTTCAGGATGGAATTGAACTCCAAATATTTTTCTTTCAGGATTCTCGATAACCGCAACATCATTGGTAGTTGTGGATGCTGTTAGTAAAAATCCTGCTGGAAGCTCGTAAACCTCGTCTCCGTGAGACATCCAGACAATGCTTTCATCTTCTATTCCTTTCAATAGAAAGTTTCCAGAAACTATTTTTAGAATCGATTTTCCATACTCCCTTTTTTCCGCTTTTCTAACCTTTCCACCGAGAAGATGGGAGATTAGCTGAAGTCCGTAGCAAATTCCGAGGATTGGGATACCAAGTTCAAAAAGTTCCTTATCTACAGTTATTGCATCTTCTTCCAGAACACTCTTTGGACCACCTGAAAGGATTATTCCTTTGGGATTTTCCTCTTTAATTGACTGAACTGGATAGAAGAACGGTTTTATTTCTGAATAGACTCCGAGTTCCCGGACTCTTCTTGCGATTAACTGAGTATATTGAGAGCCAAAGTCAAGAACTAAAATCTTATCCATGAAATTAAATTTTACAAAATTGAGAGAAAAGAGTAAATTGCAGAAATTCCGCAAATTAGATTTTCAGGTTAAGAACTTTCTTTATAAATCC
>CAZHEF010000051.1:0-8293 GCA_964531645.1 uncultured Clostridia bacterium | reverse complement strand
CAAAAATTTCTCAACCCCTACCCCCTTCCACAAACCCAATTTACGGAATTTCTGAATCCGATGCCTCTGATTTTGAAGGAGTCAAAGAATATGATAAAATTTTATTGTGATGAAGCGGTTTTCAGCAAGTATTTTTTTGATAATCTCTATTATTTCATTTTCAATTGGAGGGGATTTTAGTGAACTGGTTTCTAGCCTTGTTGATAAAGTGGTTTTAGGGCTTGATTTCTCGACTCCTAAAACTGTTTGTATCTTTGAATTTGACAATCTTACTCCCCGTTCTCCTGCTTTTATTCAGAATGTTTATCAGCTTTTTTTAGCAACCCTTGAGAAAAAGCTTAAGGAGAGCATAACCATAGATGATGAGGTGATTGGTTTTGATGAAAATATTGGCTATTTTAACATTTCCGAAGGAAAACATTATGACTACCTCTTCTCCTTAACATATTCTGAGAGAGAAGGGAAGACAAGCCTTTCCCTTAAAATCCTTGATGGAGAAGAGCCTCAAAAATTAATAGCTTTTTTCTATGCATCTTTTCCTTTGAATCATGAGGAAATAGAGCTAATTGAAAAGCCATTATCCCGACAATTTTCATTCATATCGCCGTTATACGAGCCAATTTATCTTCCATTTTCTCCCTTTGATGTTAAATTTTTTAATGGGAATAAGTTGATATTTCTTACAGAAAGAAAGCTTATTTTCTATGAGCTTGAAGGAGAGAGACTTAAATTATCGGATGAGATAAGTTTAAACTGGGAAAAACCCCTTTTCCCTTCTCAGGATTTAACGGGAAGGATTTATTTTGAGTCAATGGAGGATGCGCCTTTTATCCTTGTAGACTCATCCCTTTCCTCTTCTGTTTTGATTTTCTCATTCAAAGAGGAGCAGTGGGTTTCAGGGACTACTCTTAGATATATTCCTGTGGAAAAAATAAGTATTGGTAACAAAATTTATCTCCTGTGTATAAAAACTCAAGAGGGGATGAATAGTTTCAAAGGAAAAGTGGCTCTCATTCAATCATCAGCAATTGTTTCTGAAAATTCAGAGATTACGAGGGAAATAGAATTGCTTCCCTTTTATGATATTCTTCCTGTAGACGATGGGAAGGGAAGGTTTTTTGGAATTTACATTGTAGACGCCAATGGGAATCTCAGATTCTTTGACAGAAGTTTCAGGGAATTAAAAATTCCTGAATTTAGAGCAGGAGATAGATTGATCTCAATTGGAAATTATCTTGTTTGTTCTAAGTTTGGAAGGGTCGAGAATGACTCCCTCCTTGTTATTTCTCCCAGAGATAGGAATGTTCTTCAGGAAGTTTCTTTAAAAGGGAATGTAATCTCAATGGCTTACAATGGCTCCGATAAAATAGCAGTTCTCTGTAGAGATAAAAATGGCAATAATTTCTTGCATTTGTGGAGAAAGAAATGAAAAGAATATTGTTGGTTTTATTTGTTTCTATTTTAGTTCTTTCTTTTACAAAGCCAAGATATGGCGGGCAATTAACAATTTTCTTGCAGGAGCCTCTCAGTTCAAATCCTTATGAATCTTCTTTTTCTGACCTTCCTTTATTTTCTTTGCTATGGACAAATATTTTTGAAAGGATAGATGGAAAAATAGATTCATCAATTTTTGAAAGCTGGGAATATAACAAGGAGAAAAAGTCCTGGAGATTTGTTTTAAAGGAGGGACTTCTTTTTTCAAACGGTTCTCCAGTTGCTTCTTCTGATGTTAAGAAGTCAATAGAACTGTATCTAAGGAGTGAACAGCCCGGCTCCAATATACTTTCCAAGACAATTTTAGGAGGGGAGGAGTTTCTCTCAGGAGCATCGAGCACAGTTAGAGGTATTTCAGCCTTAAATCCTTCAGAACTTTTGATTAATCTAAAAAGTCATAGAGAGGATTTTCTGGATTTACTATCCTCTCCATACATTTTTCTTTACACTGGTGCAAGAAATGTTTTCTCAGGGCCTTACACTCTTTCTTCGTGGGAGAAGGGAGAGAGCATGAGTCTTAAACCGAGCCCCTACTATGGAAGGGGGAGGGTTTTCCTTGATGGAATTAAAATATATTTTAAAAAAGATATCCCCAATTTAGACTTCAGCTATGAAGAGATTAAAAGCTCACATACAATGAATGAGTATAAAGGGGTCAGCAGGAAGGTTTTTATTTTCTTTAATTCCCAGGCTCTAAACCATACCACAAGAGTCTCTTTATTTTTAATGCTTAAAAATAGATTCTCGAAGACTGATTTGTTTGAGCCTGCCAATTCATATATTGAAGCTGGTTTTGCAATTCCTTTGCCTCAATCTCCCCGATCTCAGAACATGATTCTCCCTCAGCTTAAGCTTAATATTGCAGTTGAAAAGGGGCTCGAAAATTTGATCCCGGTTATGGAGAAAATTTTAAAGGAAATTAGGATTGAACCTGAATTTGTTTTCATTCCTTCAGTCCAGATTAAAAGAGTTTTTGAAAGCCCTTATTTTCAAGTTATTATTTTTCTTCCCAATCCATCTCCCTTTTATTCAAAAGAAAAGGAATTGATTCACTATATAGAAGAGTATGAAGTTTCAAAATATGACGAGAATTTTGTTGTGACAAAAAATCTTTTGTCTGAATTAGAAAGTATTACAGATGATGACAGGAGAGTGGAGAGTTTGTTTTATATACAAAAAAACATGATGGAAAGTGCTGTTTTTGTCCCCCTTTGCAAAGTTAAAGTGAAATTTTATCTCAGCAAGAAATTTGAAGGTTTAAAAATAGATGATTATGGAAGACCTGTTTTCTGGGGCGTTAGAATTTCATCCCCCCTCTGATAATAAATAATATCCATGTAGACAGAGCCAAATGTGAACTTAGCCTTAATTCTAAGAGGAGTTTTTCTCTCATCAGCAGAAATCCATATCCACATTTTTCCTTTCCTTGTCCTGAAAGCTCCCTCAAATTTTGATACCGGTTGGAGCAGGTACGCATCAAATTCTCCGATTTCAGTGGAGATTTTCTCCCTTCCTAAGACATGGAGTTCTGTAGTGAAAATTCTACCTCTGTCGAAAGTTGGAATCTGATATATTTTCCCCTCTTCAACATCAAGGGTTCTGAAATAATAGAAGGATGAAACCATGTCCTGGAAACATCCCCTATCACCCATTTCAATTTCTTCTTTCTTCTCCTCAATTTCTCCTGTTTTTTTCTTCTTTTTTATCTCGTAAATAATTTTCCTGCTGTTATAGTCGAATATTACATTCTCATCAGCTATCCATCTTCCTTCCCTCTGATTTTTAAGGTATTTTATAGAGCATATGTTACTGTCTACCCAGCATTCTGCATGGTCGTCCACATTGAATATGGATGAGATAATTCCTGAGGATTCTGCGTCCAATCTAATATGATAAATTTCCTTTTCCTCGTCATCTTTTTTAAGCTCAATTTCAGCCATACCCACAGAGATAAATGACCATCTCACTTTAAACTTCATCAACTCATAGGGAAGAAAAGATTTGCCTGAAAGAACCTGGTAAAGAAAGAAGCAGATTGTTAACAACTGGATAAATTTTCTCATTTTATAAGGATTTCCCTTAGAGTAATGGCAAGATAAAAAAGCAAAGTTGAAATAATTGCTCTCCATTCCTTATTTTCAACAATATTCTTACAGGAAAATCTTTCTGTTTTATTGATTTTATCTATCTTTGGGAAAAAAACAGGAACACCTTTTTTATATTCAATGTAGTCTTCTTTAAATATATCTAACATTCTTTTCTCTTCATTTTTGACAAGAGGAATGTAGAGGAAAAGGAAATAAAGGAAGAAAATAGGGATTGAAAGGATTTGCCATGAGGCAAGGCAAAAGCCAGCTCCTATTATAAAGTTGCCCAGATAGAGGGGATTTCGGGTCAGGCTGTAAGGACCTGATGTTGCAAGTTCTTTCTCCTTTCTTATATATCCTGACGCCCATACTCTCAGGATATTTCCAAGGATGGAGATAAGAAATCCTCCGAGGATACTCCATATATTTGGTTTTGAGATAATAATTATTACTAAAGAAATTAAAACACCGATTTTTCCCCTTAGCCTCTCTGCGAAATTTGAAAAATTCATTTTTCCAGTATCTCCTTAACTTTCTCTAAGACACTCTCTACATCAATGCTTTCCATACATTTTACATTCTTACATTTTCTTTTATAACAGAAACTGCAGGAAAGTTCCTGAAAAACCACTTTTGAATTTTTTGATATTGGACCATTTCTCCATGGGCTCGAAGGTCCGTAAATTCCTACAACAGGTATTCCAAGAGCATCAGCAATGTGGAGAGGAAATGTATCGCCGCTGATTAAAAGTCGAGAAAGGGAAAGGAGCTTCATTAATTGGGGTATATTTAAGAATGGCGCAAGGAGGATTTCACCTCTTGATTCTTCTTCCATTTTTTTCATTTCAGCTGTATTCCCCCATAAAAATAGAGGCTCAAACCCCATCTCTTTTATCTTCAAAGCAAGCTCCCTCCATCTTCCCTTTACCCATATCTTTGTCTCCCATCCACCTCCTCCATTCAGTATTATCAGCCGGTCTCTATCAAATTTTAAATCCTGAGGCAAATCAGCATTTACTTTTAATTCTGGAAACTCTGGCAAATTTTTCTTAATTCCAATGGCTTCGAGAAGTTTCATATTTTTTAAAATAATGTGGGTATTCTCAGGAACAGTTACAGCCATTTTTGTGTAAAAGATTGAAGAAATTGGTTCTCTAAGATTTCTTTTTCCAAAGCCTATTTTTTCCTTTGCTGATGAAATGAATGTTATAAACGAAGATTTTAATGTTCCCTGAAAATCAATGGCTAAGTCGAAACTTTTTCTTATTTTTTTAATTGATTCCCTTAAACCCTTCAAAGTTTCAGGAGAAAAAGGTTTCTTCCTCCAGTTTAATGTATCAAATATAACTATTTCGTCAAGTTTTTCAAGGGATTTTAATATTTCAGCTCCATTCTTTTCAACAACCCAGCATATTTTGCTTTCTAAGAAATTATCCCTGAGAGCTTTGAATGCAGGTAAAGTATGAACAATGTCTCCGAGGGAGCTGAGCTTTACTATTAAAATTTTTTCATAATTCATTTTTTGACTTAATCTCTCCAATAATTTTGGATGAGGACCTTACCTTCTTACCTCCACAGATTGCAATCTTTCCTCCGTAGGAAAGAACAACCTCCCTTTCAGGGACTGTTTCCTCGGTGTAATCAGAACCTTTCGCATGAATGTGAGGTTTCAGCTCAAGAAGAACCTTGCTAACATCTTTTTCATCAAAGATAACTATGTAATCCACAAAATCAAAGGAAGAGAGAATTTCAGCCCTTTCCAATTCATTCATCAGAGGTCTTCCCTCACCTTTCAACAATCTAACAGATTTGTCTGAGTTCAAAGCGACAATCAAAACATCTCCTCTACTTTTTGCATCCCTTAAATATCTAACATGCCCAATATGAATTATATCAAAACAACCATTTGCAAGAACAATTTTTTTCTCTTTTTCTTTTAAAGAATCAATTATCTTTTTTAATTCATCAATGGGAATTAATTTATCTAAATGCACTTATCACTGCCTCCTCAAGTTCCTCGGGAGTCAAAGTTGCAGCACCTCTTTTCATAACCACAATTCCACCTGCAAGATTGGATATAAAAGCAGCTTCAAGGAAATTTCCTTCGGCAGAAAGGGAGAGGGTTACTGTGCTTATGACTGTATCACCTGCTCCGGTTACATCAACAATCTCCTCTGAACCATAAATAGGTATTAATACAGGTTCCTTGCCTCTTTCGAATAGACACATTCCCTTGCACCCTCTTGTTATCAAAAGAGCGGGAGAGTTAAGCTCGGAAAGTATCCTTTTCCCAGCTTCGAATAAAATTTCTTCTCCCTCTCCCATATTGATATGAAGAGCTTCCTCTACCTCGGGTTCGTTGGGAGTTGCAACGCTAACATTTTTGAATTTTAATAGTCTGTGTCTTGAATCTACAGTCACAGGAGTTCTATTCCCAACTTCTGCGATGATTTTCTCAAAAACATCTGTATCAACAGTCCAGTTATCATAATCAGAAATAAGAAGAGCATTTGCATCAGTTAGTGCATCAAGAAGATTTTCAAAGATTACATTTTTCAGCTCCTCATCAAAAACAATTCTTTCTTCTCTGTCCAATCTTAAAACTTGCTGCTTTCTTGTGTGTTCTCCACCCGCAAGGATTCTTGTTTTTAAAGGGGTATTATATTTTTTAGTCTTAACAATAAATTTAGTGGTAATCCCTGATTTTTCCATTAAGGATAAAAGTTTTTCTCCTGCCTCATCATCTCCAACAATTCCAACAGGAACTGGTTCACCTTTTAAAGCCTTTATGTTTTTTATAGAGTTAGCTCCACCTCCAAGATTGAACTCATTCCCTTCGAATTTTATTATCAAGACAGGTGCCTCTCTTGAAACTCTGGATGTTCTTCCATATATATGCTCATCAAGGATGAAGTCTCCCCATACAACTATTTTTTTCCCCTTAAAGCTTTTTATAAGTTCCAGTAATCTTTTTTTCTCAACCATATTAAAAAATTTTAGCAAAGAAGAGATCAAAATACAAAAAATCTACAGAAGTGTCGGGGTTAGTATGAAATGCGACGAAAAATTTGCATTTTACGAAAAATAGTTATTATGATAAAAAAAATTGCAAAATGAGAATTGCAAGATTTTCAATTGCAATACCAGCAGGAGGGATAAAGTTGACAGTACAGGAAATTAATAGTTGCAAATTGCGAATTAAAAATGGGGGGAAATACAATTCGAGAGTGTTAAGCTCATGCCCTGAGTTTGCCTTTCTGAGTTAATTTCTGACTTGCATTTTGACTTTTGCAATTGAGTTTAGTGTGGAGAAACTAAATTTATACTTTGGTGTGTTATAAAAATTTGAACCTTTGTTAATAAAAATTCCACTAATAGGATGGAAGGTTGTGAGAGGAAGAGAATTTGAACTCGTCAAGAGGGTCTCAGGGGGTGATGAAATTGCATTTAATGAATTGTATGATCAGACCCATAAAAAAGTTTATTTTTATCTCTTTAGAATATTTAAGGAGGAAAGCTTGACAGAGGATATTGTTGTGGAGACTTATGTTGAGGTATGGAGGAACGCAAAGAGTTTCAAAGGAAACTCAAGGGTTTTAACCTGGATAATAGGTATTGCAAGGAATCTTGCTATGAATAGATTTAAAAAGATGCATTATCTTGAAAGAATTGATGACTTTCCTGATATTCCAGACCAGAGAACTCTCAGAAAGCCGGGATTGGAAATGTTATCCATAAAGCAATTAAAAAGCTATCTTTGAAACATAGAGAGGTGCTGGATCTTGTTTTCTTTCAAGAGATGATATATAAGGAAGTCTCTGGAATATTAAAAATACCTGTAAACACTGTAAAGACAAGGGTTTTCTATGCAAAGGAAGAATTGAGAAAAATTCTCGATAGAATGGGGTTAAAGAAAAATGAAATATAAATTAAAAAAGCTAAGAGAAATGATTCCACTATATTTGGATGGGACACTCCCTGAAGAGGAAAAGAGAATTTTTGAAGATGCCATAGAGAAAATTCCAGAGTTAAAAAAGGAATTCCTTGAATTTTTGGAAATAAAAAACTCTTATAAAGAGATTGAGAGTAAGCTTCCGCCTTTATCAGAAAATCTTTATAAAAGAATATCTGAAAGAATTGGAGAAAGAAAAGAAAAGGAGGTGCCATTTCCTACCAAATCTTAATCCTGAGAGGATAAAAAAATTTCTTAAAGATTTTTTAACTTCTCCAGTTTTCTCGTGGGCGCTTGTGGTAGTTGAACTCATTGTTATTTTTGCTCTGATTATTTACTTGCCAAGAGAAGGAAGATACAGGACACTGACCGCAGAACATCAGCTGAAGGGAGGAGTAAAAATAAATATTGTTTTTGACCAGGAATCAAAAGAGAAAGAGATAAGGGAGGTATTAAATAAGATTGGAGCAGATATTGTCAGCGGTCCAACCCCTGAAGGTCTTTATAAAATAGAACTAAAAAAAGGAGAAGATGTAGAATCCGCTCTTCAATATCTTAAAAAATGCAGGATAGTGACATTTGCAGAAAAAGCTTATTAGGAAAGGGAACGAGAAATGCGAGAGGGGCAAGACGGGCAAGAAAAGAAGAAATGAGAAAAACTAAATAGCGAAATGGCTAAAAGGCAAGAAAGCAAAGTGAAAAGTCAAAAAGGCAAAATTCAAAATTTAGAGGATAAATTGAAAATCTCAGCTAAACTGCT
>CAZHEF010000050.1:0-8471 GCA_964531645.1 uncultured Clostridia bacterium | reverse complement strand
GTTTGAAGTGAATAAGCCCCACCTATTCCCTAAAATTGGCAGAGTTACGGTTTAATCACTCCTGAAAACTATTCCTGGAGTTTCCTTCTTGAACCGATAAAAAAATAAAAAATTGACTTAATACTATTTTTAGAGTATATGCAATAAATGATTGTGGATTTCTCAATTAGCATTCCGAAATTTTCAAGGGAAATCAGGAGTTCAATATGAGACCAAAAATTAAATTATTATCTGATTCTCTTGTGGAAAAAATTATTGATGAGGCTTTAACAATCCTTATGAAAATAGGTGTAAAAGTCGAGAACAAGGAAGCTCTTGAGCTCCTTGAAGATGCTGGGGCAAAAGTCGACAGAAATTCCCAGAGGGTTTTTATTCCAGCAAACCTGGTGGAAAAATCGTTAGAACTAACACCCTCCCAGATTAAAATTTTTGATAGAAAAGGTGAAAAATTTTTTATTATAGGTGATGATAATGTCCATTTTGACCCTGGCTCTGCAGCTTTAAATATCCTTGATTATGAAACAGGATGTCAAAGAAAGCCGGTAACATCAGACCTTATAAACTTCTCAAGACTAACTGAAAGACTTGAAAATATTTATTTTCAGAGCACAGGGATTGCAAGCTCGGATGTTCCAGAGGAAATGGCAGATTTTTACAGACTTTTTATTGCCCTTCAATACTGCAACAAACCAATAGTTACAGGAACATTTCTTATTGAAAGTTTTAAACCAATGTTTGAGATGTTAAAAATAATAAGGGGAGATGAAAAGAACCTCAAAGATAAACCTCTTGCAATCTTTGATGCGTGCCCATCTCCACCATTAAAGTGGAGTAATTTAACTACCCGGTCTGTTATAGATTGTGCGAGGGCTGGTATTCCCTCTGAATTTGTATCAATGCCCCTCGCTGGCGCAACAGCTCCAGTTACTCTTTCTGGCGCCCTTGTTCAGCACACTGCTGAAAACCTTGCAGGGCTTGTTATAGCACAGCTTGCAAATGCAGGAGCTCCTGTAATTTATGGAGGTTCCCCTTCAATCTTTGATATGAGAAATGGAACCACTCCAATGGGAGCTATTGAGACAATAATGATCGATTGTGCCTATAGTCAGATTGGAAAAAGATTAGGACTTCCAACCCATGCTTATATGGGGTTGAGTGACTCAAAATGCGTTGATGCTCAGGCAGGACTTGAATCAGGGATTGGTATTATTCTCTCAGCCCTTGCGGGGATTAATGTTGTCTCTGGCGCTGGAATGCTCGATTTTGAAAACTGTCAGTCCCTTGAGAAACTTGTCATTGACAACGACCTATGTGGAATGGCTTATAGACTAATCTCAGGAATTGTTCAGAGAGATGAACCAATTGCGCTAAATCTTTTCTCAGAAATTGGAGAAGAGGCTAATTTTCTAATATCTTCTCACACAAAAAAATGGTATAGAGAAGAGCATATATTTCCCGTATTAATTGATAGAAATACCTACGAGCAATGGAAATTATCTGGAAATAAAGAAATCTGGAAGAGGGCAAAAGAAAGAGTTGATCATCTTCTTTCAAAAGAGGATGCGTCTCCTCTTCAAGAGCATCTAAAAAGAGAACTCCAGAAAATAATCCTTTCCTACGGCAAAAAATACGGCCTCGAAAAACTTCCAGAGTAATAGTTTTAATTAGAAAGCTTTTGATTTTCAATTATTTTTACTCATTGCTCTATATGGGAGGAAGGGTTAAAATAGAAATTTATGGATTATATCAGAATAAAAGGAGTAACACAGCACAACTTGAAAAACCTTTGCCTCGATATACCACGGAATAAATTCATTGTGATTACAGGTCCCAGTGGCTCAGGAAAATCTTCCCTTGCCTTTAACACAATCTGGACAGAAGGACAGAGGAGATACATAGAGTGCCTCTCAACCTATGCGAGACAATTTGTGGAAAATCTTGAAAAGCCTGATTTAGAGCTAATTGAAGGGATTTCTCCTGCAATTGCAATTAACCAGAAAACAATTTCCACAAATCCTCGCTCAACCGTTGGCACAGTCACAGAAATCCACGATTATCTCCGTCTCCTTTTTGCAAAAGTTGGGAGGCCCCATTGCCCCATCTGTAAAAGAGAGGTTTCAAGACAAAGCCCTTTCCAGATATGGGAGAGGATAAGGGAAAATTTTCAGGGGAAGAGAATATCCATCCTTGCTCCAATTGTTAGAGGTAAAAAAGGAGACCATAGAGAGCTTCTTGAGAAATTTTCGAGAAAAGGTTTTATTAAAGCTCGTATAGATGGGAAGGTCCTTGAACTGAGCGATACAATTTACCTTGACAAAAACAAGAAACACACAATAGACATTTTCATTGACCAGTTAACCCTTAACCCTGTAAGGGAAGAGAGGGCTCAGGAAGCCCTGAATCTTGCATTGAAAATTGGGAATGGAACTCTTACAGTTTTAGCGGGTGAAGGAGAAGAATTTTTGTTCTCAACAAAACTCTACTGCCCCAATTGTGATATTGACCTTCCTGAGTTCGAACCCAGGTCCTTTTCTTTCAACAGTCCTTACGGTGCCTGCAAAAGATGCGAAGGGCTTGGATGGCTTACAACGAACGATGAGTGGGGAGAACTTGTTCTAACGGATGATATTTGTCCAGTTTGTAGTGGAAAGAGATTGAGAGAGGAGAGTCTTTCTGTCCTTTTCTTAGGGAAAAATATTCATCATTATTCAACAATTCCTGTCTCAGAACTGAGAAAATCCTTTGATATAGAATCCCTTGATAGAAAAGAGAAATTGATTGCAGAAAGGATTGTAAGAGAAATAAGTTCCCGTCTTGATGTGATGCTAAGACTCGGACTTGACTACCTTGATCTTAACCGTCCCACTTCTACCCTTTCTGGAGGAGAGGCTCAAAGGGTGAGGCTTGCCTCAACAATTGGTTCGAGGCTAAGAGGTGTTCTATATGTCCTCGACGAACCGAGCATAGGACTTCACAACAGAGATAATGGAAAATTGATCCAGATTTTGAGGGAAATAAGGGATCTTGGAAATACAGTTATAGTTGTTGAACATGATGAGGACACAATAAGATCAGCTGACTGGATAATTGATCTTGGTCCTGAGGGAGGGGAGAAAGGTGGTTATCTTGTTGCTCAGGGTGATCTTTTTTCAATTTTGAAATCAGATTCTTTAACTGCCTCATATCTCAGAAAAGATAAAGTAATCCCCTTACCAAAACGAAGAGAGAAGCCAAAGGGTTATATAGAGATAATTGGAGCTGAGGAACACAATTTAAAAAATATAAATGTAAAGATACCCCTCGGTGCTTTTGTATGTGTGACAGGAGTTTCAGGGTCGGGGAAAAGCACCCTTGTCTTTGATATTCTTTATAAAGCAGCTTCAAACTTTCTATATAAATCAAAAGAAAAACCAGGCAAATTTAAAGAGATAAGGGGGCTTGAAAATATTGACAAGGTTATAAATGTCGATCAATCACCAATCGGAAGAACACCTCGTTCAAATCCTGCCACCTACACTGAAATTTTTGGAACAATAAGAAAGCTATTTGCAATGACTCACGAGGCAAGGGCAAGGGGTTACAGGGAAGGAAGGTTCAGCTTTAATGTTAAGGGCGGAAGATGTGAGGTATGTCAAGGAGCAGGAGTAAAAAAAATAGAGATGAATTTTCTTCCCGATGTCTATGTTAGGTGTGATAGATGCGGAGGAAAAAGGTATAACAGAGAGACTCTTGAGATAAGGTATAAAGGGAAAAATATTTATGAATACCTTGAAATGACTGTTGATGAAGCTTACGAATACTTTAAAAACATTCCATTCCTTAAAAGAAGGCTTGATGTTATGGGGGCAGTTGGACTTGGATACATTAAGCTCGGTCAGCCTGCTCCTACTCTTTCAGGAGGAGAGGCTCAGAGAGTTAAACTATGCAAGGAACTTGGAAGGAAATCAACAAGTAAAACTCTTTACATTCTTGATGAGCCTACAACAGGTCTCCATCTCGACGATATAAAAAAACTAATCAATGTTCTTTCCAAGCTTGTGGATAGAGGGAATACAGTTATTGTAATTGAGCATAATCTTGAGGTTATAAAATCAGCTGACTGGATAATTGATCTTGGTCCTGAGGGAGGAGAGGATGGTGGCTATGTGGTTGCAGAAGGAACACCAGAAGATATTGTTAAAATGAATTCATCCTTTACAGGTTTAGCATTGAGAAAAGTTATGGATGGTAGAGAATGGGTATAAGGTCAATTGAGAATAACGAAGTTGCAAAAAGAATAATACTTGGAGCAATAAAAAACGAAAAACTCTCCTATTCCCTTATACTTAAAGGAAAATATTCTGACACTTTTTTTATGGCTCTTCAGATTGCAAAAGCTCTCAACTGTAAGAATCCTGAACCTGACTCCTGCGATATGTGCGATTCCTGTGCTAAAATAGAAAGGAATGTCCATCCCGATATAATCATAGAGGAACCAGGGGGCTCAATCATAAAAATCTCTCAGATAAGAAGGCTCATTGAAATTGCATCCCTCAGACCAATGATAGGCAAAAAAAGGATTTTCATAATAAAAGAGGCTGAGTTAATGAATGAAGAGGCATCCAATGCTTTTCTTAAAACCCTCGAGGAACCTTCGTCATATTCCCATTTTATACTTTTAACCAAAAACCCGGAAAGAATACTACCAACAATTAGGTCAAGATGTTTACAGATTGAAATCCTCTCAGATTCAGGTTCCTTTGTAAAAAAATTTGTAGAAAATGGCTTCTGTGAAAGGAATGCTCCATTTTTTGCCAATTTATTTGAAAATGATTTCGAGCTCGCAATTTCATCGGATATGGAAAAAATTTTAAAGAGAAGGGAATCCGCTTTCAGAGTTATCAAAAACATAAAAGAAGGTGAGTTTTTAAATGCCCTTGATACATTACTTTCTGAGATCGATAGAGGGAAAAATATATCAAGACCTGAATGGAATGAAGATGTTGACCTCTTCCTCAGAATAATTCTCATATTTGTAGAAGACTTGATAAAATTAAAACTTGAGGAAAAAAATCTGTCAAATGTGGTTCTTGACAAAATGGTTGAATTAAAGGGAAGATTAAAATTAGAGAATCTTTTGAAACTTGTTGAAAGGATTGATTTTTTGAGGAGAACCCTTGAAAGGAATGTCAATCAATCACTTTTTCCATATATTCTTTTCATAGAGTTAAAGGAAGGTTTAAATGATAAAAGTAGCAACACAACTTGAAGAGTCAGGAAGATCTGCATGGGCAATAAGTGAAGAGGAGTTAAAAGTAGGGGATAGAGTTTTTGTCCCAAACGATATGGGAGGTGAGCTGGGAATAGTGATTTCCATCAGTCCTCAATTGGAAGAAAAAGACCTTAATCTCCTGAAAATAAGAAAACCCAAGGAAGAAGAAATAGAAAAGATTGAAAGGAAGAGAGACAGAGAAAAATATGCTTTCAATTTCTGCCTTGAAAGGATAAAAGCGAGAGAGCTTCCCATGAAACTTGTGAAGGTAAAATTCTTCCTTAATGAAAGAAAGGGGATGTTTTACTTCACAGCAGATGGAAGAATTGATTTTCGTGAGCTGGTAAAGGATTTAGCCAAAGAATTCAAAATGAGAATCGAGATGAGGCAGATAGGAGTAAGAGATGAAGCAAAAATGGTTGGTGGAATAGGAGTTTGTGGAAGGCATCTCTGCTGTTGTTCATTCATGAGACTTTTCGAACCAATAACCCTTCAGCATGCAAGGAATCAAAACATAAATGTTAATCCCCTAAAAATATCAGGTCTTTGTGGAAGGCTCATGTGCTGTCTGAGTTTTGAAGAAGAGGGTGGAAGAATCTATGCTGATGAGGAAGCTCTTGTAGAGGATGAGGTAAAAGAGGATATTGAATGAAATAGAGCGGAAGTGCGGAAAAGCAGAAGAACGGAAGTAAGTTTTTAAATATTAGGATTTAATGATTTGCAAAAATTATTTTAAAAGATATGCTGGAGGTATTCAGATGTTTAAAAAATTATTGTTATTTTCTGCTTTAATTATTTTAATCTTCGGAGTCATTTACTCACAAACTCCAAAAAAGCCAAAAATTTACATAACAGTTGATATGGAGGGTATAGGACCTGCAGTAAGTCAGATTCAGACAAGACCTGGTGATTCTGAGTATGAGAAGGCAAGGAAATGGCTTACCTCAGAAGTAAACGCATGTATTGAAGGATCTTTAGAAGCAGGAGCGGGTGAGATAGTTGTTGCTGACTCCCACTGGAATGCTCAGAACATATTGCCTGACGACTTGAACGAATCGGTTTATCTAATAAGGGGTTTTCCAAGACCCATGATGCTAATGGAGGGGATCGACTCCTCCTTTGATGGAGTAATGGTCATTGGAGCTCATGCAAAGGAAGGAACTTCGGGAGCTGTTATTTCCCACACAGTCTGGGGGACAAAATTCTTTGACATAAGACTCAATGGAATATCGGTTTCTGAGACTCTCCTTAACGCAATAATTGCAGGAGAATTTAATGTTCCTGTTATTTTTGTGGCTGGAGACCAATTCATAACTAATGAGGCAAAGAAAGTTCTCGGTGATATTGAGGTTGCTGTCACAAAGGAATCTATAGGATGGCTCTCTGCAAAGACAAGACATCCAAAAAAGGTTTACGAAAATATTAAAGAAAAGTGTAAAACTGCTGTTTCAAAAATTAAGGATTTTAAACCTTATAAAATTAATGCACCAATAAAAATGGAAATTGTTTTCAAAAATACTTACGACGCTGAAGCTCTGTCATTCATTCCGGGCTTCAAGAGAATTGACGGACACACAGTCCTTTTTGAAGCAAAAAATGTAAAAGAAGTCTCAGGAGTAATAGCAGGAATTTTCAGTATAAATACAAGATAAATAGCGGAATTCTTCTTCCCTTCAAAAAAAGCTCTATAATAAAAAGTGTGCAAAGGAGATAAAGTGGTGGTAGGATTGATAATGATTCTCAAAACATTCTACATCGAGGAGACCTACTACCATGAAAATTGTATATTGACAAATAGCCTTCGTGCCCTTGACATCCCTCAAGCTTCGCTTTATAGTATTTAACGATGATTGGATGGGAAAAATGGGGATAAAGATGAGCAATCAGCCAGCTCAGCTGAAAACCAATTTATACCACTTAGAGAAAAACAAATTGTTATAAATATGGAATTTAAACAAGATGCTTGATTTAGCCTATCCTGTCATAAGCAAAACCACTGTAATCTTAATGTCTATTGTTGTCTTACTCTGTTTATTTTATAAACTTGGTGAATATCTCTTTTTCAAATTAAAAGTTAGAAGAGAGAACTACTTCTTCATAATTGCAATTTTACTGACCATAGTTACAGCTTTTTTCCCCCTCAATTAAAATCAATATGGCAAAATTCTATCGTCTTCCTTATCTTCTCTTTAACAACAGTAATTTTATCGTTTCTAACTCTTGCTCTGGAACATCGGGTAGAATTCTGGAAAATAGAATGGACAGCGGAGCAACTTAAAAACCTTGGCCTGGAAACAACCGAAGAGCACCTCAAAAAGGAAAAAGATAAAGAGTCAAACCCTTCTTTCTTCCGCTGGCAAGGTCCTTTATGGATAGATTTTGAAAAGGGTTATATCGTAGAAAGAGAAGAGACAAGAGATATCCTTAATGATTTAGAAAAGGGGCAGTTATTTATAACAGGCGAACCCACAAGTGGTAAGTCAACGGTTTTGCGGGCTGTAGGTTACAAATTAGCTCAGGCTAATAAAAAGGTCTTTATCATCCTATTTAAAGAGATTAGCAAATTGGATAAAAAGGATGAAATAATAGCGCATCTTAAAAATATAAAAGGTTATCTTTTCCTGGATGATATTCATCTCAACAAAGAGGAGTCCAAATACTTTTTGAGAATTAAAGAAAGAATCTTATTTTCTAGCAGGCAACCAAAGGAAAGAAAAGCAGAAGATAGGACTAACATAAAAAAGCATATGCCTGAGACAGAGGAGTATATAGATGTAATAGATAAAAACCTTAAGCGAGGAAGAGCAATTAAATCAGACAATAATATTAAAGGAAATATAATAGATAGATTTAACGAAATTTCAGGATGCAGTTTCTCAGAAGAAGTTAGGAAAAGAACTTCTTGAAATTGGAAACCTTTTATCACTCTGAGGTTGCCAGAGCTTTTATTGAATGTTATAAGAAGTTTGATAATTTAGGGTCTGCTGTAAAAAATAAACTGAGATTTGATCCTCAAGATTGGGAATTGGGATGTATCTGGAAGTATTTAAATAGATACCCAGAAGAGGGGAACCTTTTTAATCCCTAAAATATCTATAGACCTTTTAAAGAATTTATTGAATCTAAATAATTTCCTTTTTCTCCTTAAAGTATTATTTGAAAAAGCCAGAAATTCCGCAAATTAGATTTTCAGGTTAAGAACTTTCTTTATAAATCCATA
>CAZHEF010000049.1:0-9872 GCA_964531645.1 uncultured Clostridia bacterium | reverse complement strand
AGGGCTGGCTCATCGGAGTCTGCCATCTTTTTTATATTTTCAAAATTCCTCCTCAGCCATTCATCATCCCCCATAAACCAGAAATCCTTATTTTCTTTTCTAAGATAATGGTTAAAATCAAGACAAATTTTTTCAAATTCTGAAGATGGCTACAGAACCCCCTCCTCAAGGAGAATCATTCTTTTAACCCTCTCCTTAAAATCCATCATCCCCTCCTTTTAATCTCATTCTCTTGATCTTTTTAAATTTATTTTTTATTTTATTAAATAAAAAAATTATATGTCAAGTAAAAAAATGGGAATAAAGTCAATCTCTCAGCTTCAGTATAGAATTTACTTTCTTTTCCATATCTTCAAGGTGGGTTCCTTCCCAGAAAACTTTTTCGCATTTTTTGCAGAAGGAAAAATCATTTTTTTGATTGTAAATGAAAGAAGGAACAAGATATTTTACCCTCTCTTTTTTAACTGTTTTTAGAGGTATGTTGCAATAAGGACAGCGGGTGAAAGGTCTTATCTTTTTTGAAAGCGAGAATCTATCTATAACCTCTCTTAACTGCTCTTTCCAGCCCTCATTTTGAACGAAATAAATCTTTCCTTTAAATTTCTTATTCCCCATTCTTGTGTCCTTTGTGAGAATTATCCTTCTTTCTCTTTCAGCATTTTCAAGAATTGTCTCGTCATCTTCCTTCATATAGAGAACATCAAATCCAAGGATTCTCATCCAGCGAGAAAGTTTTCCAAGCATGCAATCTGCAATAAATTTCAAAGAAGAACCCCCAACTTTTTATTCAATGATATTCTTTCAGGATTTACTGAGCAATTAAAAGCAATAATTTCTATCCCTTTAAGATTTGCCTCTGAAAGGAGCATGGAAAATTCAGGGTCAATTTTTTTGTTAGGCGAGAATTTTTCAGCATCTTCCCTCTGAACTACAAAAATTATAACCCCTTCTCCCCCATTATCTTTTATTTTTATCAGTTCCTTTATATGCTCTCTCCCCCTCCGGGTTGGCGAATCAGGGAAAAGAGCAAAACCATTTTCCACAAGGGTTATGGATTTTGTCTCAATCCATATTCTCTTTTCCCCTTCAATAAGAAAATCTATTCTCCTTCCATTTATTTTCACTTCCTTCTTTAATAAGAATTTTGGAAGTTTCTTTTCGAGAAGTCTTCCCACAAGTTTATTTGGTATCCTTGCATCTATTGAAATGAATCTGTTCCCATTTCTCACGAGCTGAAGAACCCCATCTGTTTTTAAACCTTTTTTTAGGTAAAAATAACCCTCACTCCCTTCTTTCAAAGCCTCTTCAAGTCTTCCCGAATTTGGAATATGAACTCTTATTAATTGATTTTTTAATTTTAACAACCCTGTGAATCTATTTAATCTTTTGAAAAAGATACCTTTTTTGAGTTGAGGAAAATTATGAAAAATTTCAGAAGGTTTTAAATCTTCAAAGTTCAAAATTTTATTATCTAACAATTCAAAAATAAATGGAGGTGACCGGACTCGAACCGGCGACCTTCTCGTTGCGAACGAGATGCTCTCCCTGCTGAGCTACACCCCCGAAAAGTTTCAGCCAATAAAAACTCATCAATAAATTATTTTAAAATCTTGATGGAAAATAAGCAATTAGTTAATAGCATCAAAAAAGCATAGATGACAGGAGCTTTTTAGCCCTGAGCCATAAGGCTCCTTCATTTTCTCTCCTCTCTTCCATTAATTTACAATCCATGATAGCTCTTTTTCTGTCAGTTTTGCTTTTCTCTTCCTTTTTATTTACCCTTCTTTTTAAATCCTGTATAATTTTCATATGGTTTACTGGAAAGAAGAGATCGAAGAGGAGATTCGTAGAAAATTAAGAGAAAAATACAGTTTAGAAGAAGTTAAATTCGACTCAACCCCTTCACCTTCCTTCGGAGATTTCTCCATTAAGGTAGCCTTTGAGATAGCAAAGAAAAAAAAGAAGAATCCATCAGAAGTGGCAAGGGATGTTAAGGATTTCCTTCTTCCACTGCCTTATGTTGAAAGAATTGAAGAGAAGGGGGGATTTCTGAATCTTTTCTTAAATAAAAATGAAATTATTCAGAGGGAACTTCTGCAAAGGGAAGATAAAAAAAGAAAACCTAAATTCAGAAAAATAATAGTAGAGCACACAAATATAAATCCTAACAAATCAGCCCATATAGGTCATCTGAGAAATGCCTGTCTTGGAGACACTCTGGTTCGCTGTCTCAGATATTTGGGTGAAAATGTTGAGGTTCAGAATTACATTGATGACACAGGGATTCAGGTGGCTGATGTTGTTTTAGGATTCAAAGAGCTCGAAGGGAAAAAAATTGAGGATCTTGATAAGATTGAAAAAATTGACGATTATTTCTGGGATCTTTACACAAAGGTTTACAATTATCTTGAAAATAATGAATCTGCAATTTTGAAGAGGAATGATATTCACAAAAAGGTTGAGGAGGGTGAAGGCGAGGAGGCTGAGCTTGCTCAAGAAATATCAAGAAGAATCCTTATCTGCCATCTTAAAACAATGGAAAGAATCGGTGTTCGATACGACCTCCTCCCCCACGAAAGTCATATACTTAAATTAAAATTCTGGGAAAAAGCTTTTGAGCTTCTGAGATCAAGGAAAATAATTTATTTTGCAGAGGAAGGAAAAAACAAGAGTTGCTGGGTCATGCCCCATGAAGGGGGAGAGAGGGAAAAGGTCATTGTCCGTTCAACAGGAACTGTTACATATCTGGGAAAGGATATTGCCTACCAGCTCTGGAAATTTGGCCTCTTAGGAAAAGACTTCTACTATTCTCCTTTCCCCTTTTATCCTGACAATGATTTATGGATTACTTCTGACAAGCCTTCTTATCCAAACCCTCCTGAATTTGGAAGAGGGGAAAGGGTTTACAATGTTATAGATGTTAGGCAATCGGATCTTCAGAAACTTCTTGCAAAAGCTTTAAAGATTCTTGGATGGGAAAAAGAGAGTGAAAATTCTATACACTTTTCATACGAGATGGTGTCCCTTTCCCATAAATCTGCAAAGGAAATGGGTTTCCAGCTCTCTGATGAGGAAATGAAGAAACCATTTGTGGAAGTTTCAGGAAGAAAAGGAGTCGGCTTGAAGGCTGATGACTTTCTTGACAAGCTTGAAGAGAAGGCATTTATTGAAATAGAAAAGAGAAGTCCTGAACTTGATGAAGAGACAAAAAGAAAGATTGCAAGGGATGTTGCCATCGGTGCTCTCAGATATTTTATGATCAAATATGGAAGACATTCGGTCCTTGTTTTTGATTTTGGAGAGGCTCTTGATTTTGAAGGGGAAAGTGGTCCATACATTCAATACAGTGCTGTGAGAATAAAATCCATCTTCAGAAAAATAGAGGAGATGGGATTTAGAATTAATGAAAACTCAGTGGATTTTAGAATAGATGAGCTTGAGCATGAGGAAATTGAGACAATGTGGGATATTATAATTTTCTGCTCTTTCATGGACGAGATAATTGAATCTTCCATTTCCTCTCTTGAGTTTTCACAGGTTGCAAAGTTCATCTTCAATCTTGCAAGAAAATTTAACCTGTGGTATCATAAATTCCCTGTAATTCAGGAGGAGGATTTGAAAAAGAGATTTATCAGAATTAAATTTATAGGATATATAAAAAATATTCTTAACAAAGGAATGGAATTGATTGGAATAGTTGAACCTGAAAGGATGTAAATGTTGGATTCCTGGTCTTTCATTCTATCAAAAAATTGGAAAAATAAGCTTTTCCATAAAGGGAGGCTTGAATGATAAAGGTTGAAAATCTTACAAAAAAATACGGTGAAAAGATAGCTGTCAACAGTATCTCCTTTGAAATTGGAGAGGGAAGGATATGGGGTTTCTTAGGTCCAAATGGCGCAGGGAAAACAACTACAATGAGGATTATAACAGGCTATCTGCCGCCAACAGAAGGAAGAGCATATGTGGCTGGACTTGATCCAATAATCAGTTCAAAAAAGGTGAAAGCTCTTATCGGATATTTACCCGAAAATCCTCCCCTTTACAATGACATGACAGTTGAGTCATATCTTGGATTTGTTGCTAAAATTAAGGGAGTAAAAGGAAAAAAAATTAAGGAGAACATGGAAAAGGTAATTGAAGAGGCTTGTCTTGAAGATGTAAGGAACAGATTGATAAGAAACCTTTCAAAGGGATACAAGCAGAGAGTGGCAATAGCTCAAGCTCTGATTCATGAACCGAAAATTTTGATTCTCGATGAGCCTACAATAGGACTTGACCCTGCCCAGATAAAGGAAATCAGAGAACTCATAAAATCCCTTAGAAAGGACAGAACAATCATACTTTCAACCCATATCCTTGCTGAAGTTACACAGATCTGCGATGGAGTTGTGATAATAAATGAAGGGAAAATAGTTGCCAATGGGTTCCTCGATGAGCTAACAAAATCCTTTGCGGAAAGGGAAGGAGTTTTCCTGAGACTTAAAAATTTCGGACCTGCAGAGAAATTAATATTTGAAAATATTGAAGGTGTTAAAGGAGTTTACGAAGCAAATGGAGGAGTAAACATTGAATGGGAGAGAGGTGCGAATCTTGCTGAGAAAATTGCAAAGGTAGCAATAGAAAAGGGAATGGGGCTGATTGAGATGAGGTCCCTCACCCCTGACATTGAGACAATTTATCTTAAGGCAATATCCCAGTAGGAGGAAGATATGAGGAATATAATCGCAATAACCCAGAAAGAATTAAAAGTTTATTTTGTTTCTCCCATGGCTTATGTTTTAATAGGGGTCTTTCTTCTGATCTCGGGGTTTTTCTTCTATAACATACTGATGTATTTTAATATGCAGTCAATTCAGTTCGGTGCAAATCCCTACTACTCAAGCCAGCTGAACATAAATCAGTTCGTATATTCAACATATTTCCACAACACCTCTATAATCCTTCTTTTGATTCTACCCCTTCTAACAATGAGACTTTTTGCAGAAGAGAAAAGACTTGGAACTGAAGAACTCCTCTTTACCGCTCCCCTTTCAACCTGGGAGATAATTATCGGAAAATTCTTTTCTGCGGTTACCATTCTTCTGATAATGCTCCTTTCAACCGTAATTTACTCAATTTTTACATTTCTTTATGGAAACCCACAAATCGAGCCAATCCTTACAGGTTATCTCGGTCTCTTTCTTTTAGGTTCTGCTTTTATTGCCATTGGGCTTTTCACATCCTCTCTAACGGAGAACCAGATAGTAGCAGCAGTTCTTGGTTTTGGAACATTGCTCCTCTTCTGGGTTATTAGCTGGGCATCTGATAATGTAGGACCTTTATGGAGAGAGATCCTTACTCAACTATCCTTTTTCGAGCACTTCGATGACATTGTAAAAGGAGTTCTTGACACAGAGGATATAATCTATTACCTCTCAGTCTCATTTTTTGGACTATTTTTAGCCCATACAACAATTGAGGCTAAAAAATGGAGGTAAAAATGAAAAGGATAGTAGGATGGCTAAATTATGTTTTTATAATACTTCTTGCGGTTTCGTTCTTTTCTTATAAGATTTACCCAACAAAAAAATACATCTGGATTCCCGCTCTTGCTCTCAGCTTCATTTCCCTTGTTCTATACATTGTCTTTAACAGAGAAAAATTAAAGGAACAGATCAAATTGAAAACCCTTATATATTCAGGGAATTTGATCCTTCTGATTTTTCTTGTCTTCGCAATCCTTGTTGCCTTTAATTATCTTTCCACAAAAATCCATTTCAGAGCTGACCTTACGGAGGGAAAAATTCACTCCCTTTCAGACCAGACAATAAAAGTTTTAAAAAATCTTAATAAAGACATTGAAATAAAGGCATTTTTCAAGGAATTGAATCCTCGAAGGGGGATAATGGAGGAGATGTTAAAGAGATACTCTTATTACTCATCAAGGATTAAATATGATATTATAAATCCCGATAAAAATCCTTCCCTTGTAAGGGAGCTCAATCTTTCTGAGGACGGAACAACGATCTTCAAGTGTGGAGAGCAGGAAACAAGAATTACATCAACAACTGAAGAGGACATAACAAATTCTATAATAAAGATAACAAGGGAGAGGAAAAAGGTTATTTATTTCACAAAGGGGCACGGAGAAAAATCTCTTGAAGATAGTTCTGAAAGGGGATACTACCAGGTAAAGACATCCCTTGAAAATTTAGGATACACTGTTAAGGAGATTGTCCTTGCTGAAGAACCATCAATCCCTTCCGATTGCTCCCTTCTTATTATCGCAGGTGCTGAAAAGGATTTCCTCAAGGGGGAGCTGGAAGGAATTGAAAGATATTTGAAGGAAGGAGGCAGATTACTACTTCTCATTGACCCTCTTTCCGCTCCATTTTTTGTCGATTTCATGAAAAAATACGGAATAAAGATTGGAGATGATTTTATAGTAAGTATAGACCCCAGTACAAGGCTTATGGGAGGTGACCCCTCCTGGGCTGTTGTTTCAAGATACGGTTCTCACGAAATTACTGAGAAATTCAATTACGCCTCTTTCTTCCCTTTTGCTCGCTCTGTTGACAGGATAGAACCTGTTCCAAAAAATATCTTTACTGAAACAATTGCCTCAACATCACCCTACTCCTTCTCCACCAATCAATTCAATGCAAACGAAATAAGATTTGACCCTGAAAGAGATAGAAAAGGTCCAATTCCTATAGCTGTTGTTTCAACATTCAAGGAGGAAGGAAAGGAGAGGGAAAGCAGGATTGTTGTTTTTGGAGACTCAGATTTTGCTTCCAATCAATTCCTCGAACTCTCAGGGAATAGCAATCTTTTCCTGAACACTGTTAACTGGCTTGAGGAAGAGGAGGATCTGGTTTCAATTGCTCCCAAGACAACCCGTCCGAGAACAATTTCCCTGACCATCTCTCAGGGAAGATTGATATTCTTCACGACAATAATTCTTCTTCCCGGAATATTTGTCCTTGGAGGAATTCTGATTTATATAAGAAGGAGGTCACTATGAAATGGAAAACATTTTTAGTTCTCACTGCTATCCTTGCAATCCTTGTTATTACAATAATTTTTGTTGAAAAAAGGGAAGAGAGGAAAGAAAAGTTCGAAGGAAAACTTCTCACTTTTTCATCTTCTGATATAAACAAAGTAGAGCTTAAAAGGGGAGGTGAGTTAATAATTTTTGAAAAAAAAGACGACAGCTGGGAAATTACATCTCCCTTAAAAACCAAGGCTGATAAATACACAGTTGATAGACTTGTGGAGGATTTCTCAGATTTAAAAATAGAAAGAAAGGTTGAAGAAAAAGCAAAGGATCTCAGAAAATATGGGCTCGAGCCTCCTCATAGGATACTGAAACTCTTCAAAAAAGATGGAAGCTCCATGATTGTCTATGTGGGAATTGAAAATCCTATTGACGGAGCTCTTTATGCAAAGAAGCCAGAGGAGAGCATTGTTTATTTAATACCATCTTTTCTAAAGAGCGGGCTTGACAAAACTCTTTTTGATTTCAGAAACAAAAAAATTTTTGAGTTCGAAAAGGATAAAGTTGATAGAGTAATATGGGAAAGCGAAGGCAAGCTCTGGAACGCATACAAAAAAGAAGATGAGTGGTTCCTCGATGAACCAGTGAAAGCCCTTGCAGACAAAGGAAAAATAGATGATATCCTCTATTCAATAACAGAAGCTGAAGCAAAGGGATTCGCCATTGAAGATTACAAAGATGAGCAGTTGAAGGAATATTCTCTTGATAAACCAAAGATAAAAATAAAAATTGAAGGAGATAAAGAGATTGGAATTTCTGTTGGGGTCAAAGAGGAAAGGGATAAAAAGAATGTCTATGCTCTTTCTAATTTAAGCAGAATAATAGCAGAGCTTCCCGAAACATTTCTATCTGAAATCGATAAAAAACCTGAAGATATGAGGGAAAAATCAGTGGCAGTTTTTTGGAGTTTTGATGTCCAGAAATTCAGCATTATGAAGGATGGGAAGGAGTATCTATTTGAGAAAGACAAACAGGACAAGTGGGAGATGACCAAGCCTGAGAAGAAAGAACTTGACGGAACAAAAATCAATGACTTTTTGAGAAAAATTGAAGATATTGAGGCAAAGGAATTCATCGACAATCCCAAGTCTCTGAAAGATTATGGACTTGAAAAACCCAATATCCAGCTCAAGATAACAACGAAGGAAAGAGGTAAGGAAAAAACAATTGAAATTATTTGCGGAAAAGAAGAAAATGAAAAGGTCTATCTGATGAACAAAAAACTCAATTACATCTTTGTTATCGACAGCTCATTTCTCAAGGAGATTCCGAAGGATTTTGAAGATTGGAAGAAGAAATAGAGCAATTAAAAATATAAAGAGAGTCTCAATAGGATAATTTAAGAAAAATAATTTAAAAAATTTCTGTATCTTTTGAAAGGACAAGTGTTATCTATTTAAAGGGAAACTGAAAGGAGAGTTAGACCTCCAGCCCTTTCTCCTGCCTTTCTCCTTTTATATATTGCCTCAGAGGAGAGGTTTGATAGGTAACAACTATGGGAATTTTTTCACCATGGAGAACATCTTCTATTTGCTTGAGGATTTTAAGAAATTCGTCCATATCCTTCTTCTTAACCTGACTTTTGCACTCGCCAATTATCCACACCGCAGGGCTATCCTTCTTGCTTTTTCCTATTATGTTTACTTCTATATATTTCACTTGTGATATCTCTATATAATCTCTTCTGAGAGCTTCGCTTATCTCAATCTCAGAGTCTCTCTGAAGCGAGGGGGGGAAGTCTTGTGAAAGCTCAATCTTCAAGAACATAACCAAATGGTATGCTGTAGATTCCCTACCATTTCCCATGCCTTTCTGTTATCATAGTAAGTTTTCTGGCAAATTTATTTCTATGTGTCGGAAAGGGATTTCTCAGAGAAGAGGCTATCAAACTTTCCTTCGACAAATCGCAAAAAATTCTTAATCAATGTTCCTTATAAATTGAGTATTAACCTAAGTCAAATTAAGTAAAAAATATTTTTTCCAAAATAGAGTCTTAAATTTTTTAATAAAAAAGAGGTGGGCAAAAAGCGCCTTCTTTTCCATTTATTCCGCTTGAGCCTTAGAAGCTATATCTCAATGAGAATTTGAAGAGCCTTGTCCCCTCAACACCAGTTATCTGCTTGTATGTTCCACCTGCAGTGAATTTTGCAGGTTCATTTGTCCCTTCTGCAGTGGGTGAGCATGTTCTACCAACATCCTGTGTTATGAAGACTCTGTTGAATCCCATAACATCGAAGGCATCCACATAGACTCCGAATATTCCATACTTTTCAAGGTCAAAGTCCTTTTCAACTCTCAAGTCAAGAACATCAACACCCTGCGCTCTTCTTGTTCCAGGAGCTTCAACATAGACACCCACTGAAGCGACAAGTGTTGATATTGTTTGCTGTTGCCCATGCAGATGGAGGATATATTGTGACTGTTCTAGCCCATGGACCACCATCATAGTGGTTGAAATATCCAGAGAGATAAATCTTGTGAGGGAGAGTAACTGTTCCGTATAACTTTATATGTTGAAGGGTTTCTAAGGAGGAAGAGGACTCACAATGTTCAAAATTTTGAATTCAAAAAATTGAAAATCCCAATTTTCATACCTCCGATTTTGGAAAAAAAGGCATTAATATGTTCAAACTTATTTGAATTATATTTAAAGTTTTTAATATTTAATCTATTGATAGCCATCTTCAGGAATTGATAAAATTGAAAATTATGAGAAAAAGTTTATTAGATTTGGTTGGAGGGACTCCACTATTGGAGCTTAAAAGAATAAATTCCAATTCTTCTGTTAGAATTTTTTCAAAACTTGAGTTTTTGAATCCTACTGGCTCATTAA
>CAZHEF010000048.1:0-10165 GCA_964531645.1 uncultured Clostridia bacterium | reverse complement strand
AAAATCATTATGTTTTATATCCTATTACTTAATTTTTACGAAGTTAAGGTTTAATAAAATTAAAAATAAACTTAGAAAAAAATGAGAGAGTCATGGGAAAGGGAGGAAAATGTTCGAAGATTTAAAAGGGAAAGCAAATTTTGAGTGGGATGATATTTTGGGGAATCTAATTCCACTTCGTAAGTAGAAATGGTATAGAACTTATGGATTTGTTTAAGTGCCAACGGAAGCCTTTATGTTTTTGATATCATGGCAAGAAGGATAACAATCTTTGACAGTGATGGAGGCTATAAAAGTAGCTTTCATGTTGAAAAGCTTTTATTTGGAAATAGAATTTATGTTGATAAAGAGAATTACATTTATTCATTTTTTATTGATTCCGAATCAGAGACTGATTTGAATATGTATTTTAATTTTGCAAAGTTTAGTCCACAAGGGAAGTTAAATAAGATTTTTTACAAAACTTTTAATTTGACAGCAATTCCCTTTGAGGAAGAAGGGCGTAAAGGAAATCTACTATATGACCATCCTTATATTGTTCATTTATATTTTACAAATATACCCGAAGAGCTTTTCGTGCTAATAAATTCTATGAGATACGAGCTGATTTTATTTTCAAAGGATGGAGATATCTTATCTAAGGTTGTAAAGGAGGAGAAACCTCAAAAAGTAACGAAAGAAGAAAAAGATGTAGTTTTTTCAGAATATTTAAAAGAAGCGGTTCCAAAGCACTTGCAAAAATATGTAACCTTTTCAGAGACAAGACCTTATTGCTCAAACCTTTTATCCGATGAGAAGGGAAGAATATATGTTGAGAGGTTTAAACCAGTAACTGAGAAAGGAGGACCTTACACCTATGAGATTTTTAACAAGAAAGGAGAATTCCTTTATCGACTAACATTGGACTTCAAAATTGACCTTATAAAGAACGGATATATTTACACTGTCTCAACTAATGAGGAAACAGGACAAATCAAGATAGTTAGATACAAGATTGAAAACTGGAATGAGATTAAATTTTAAAATGAAATTAAAAAAATAGCTTTAATAGGTAAGTTTTTCCAAAAATTCATTTATAATGTTTTCCTCTCCCCTTTGGGGAGAGGATTAAGGTGAGGGGGGTGAGGATTTTGGAAAGACCTAAATTTTATGAAAAGACTAAACTATTAAGGATTTTTTAATAAAAGAAATTTAAAAGGGAACTTTTCTTAATTTTATTCATTATTGGAGCAATGACTTTTGGGGCTTACAGGTATTTTAAAGCACTCTCCGAAAAGGAGGAGGAAAGGGCTTTCTCCTCGCCAAAAAAAGGAGAGAATGAAGAGAGTGAGACAGCACTTCTTCCAGTCAAGGTCTCAAAAGTAAAGATTGGAGAGATAGTTATGAAGCTAAAGACAATAGGAGAGGTTGAGGCTGTAAAAATAGTAAAAGTTAAAGCTGACCTGAAGGGAGACATAAAAAAGTTGAATGTTGATGAGGGGAAGCATGTAAAGGAAGGGGAAATCCTTGCTGAGCTTGATGAAACTGAATATAGACTCAGATTCGAGGAGGCAGAGGTGAATCGGCTTGAAAAGTTGAGTAGATTATACATTCAAAACCAGTTTGGAGAAGTAAAAGCAAGTCTATCGGAGAAGGACATTGCAAAGGTTGAACAGAAAAAGAAAGAATATGAGAAAGCTTTTGAGCTTTGGAAAGAGGGTCTAATTTCTGAAAAGGATTTTGAGAAAGCAAAAAGAGAATACGAACTTTCATTGATTGAAAAGGGAGAAAAAAGAGAGGATGTTCTTTCTGCCACAATTGGATTTTCCCAGGCAGATATTGCTTATAAACAGGCGAAGCTGAATCTTGAAAAGACAAAAATAAAAGCTCCTTTTTCTGGAATCGTTACAGATATTAAAGTAAAAGAAGGACAGTCTGCTGGGATGGGTGAAGAGCTAATGACCATTGTGAATATTGACCGTCTAAGGGTGAAGACGAAGGTTCTTGAGAGTGAAGTTGGTAGAATTGAAGTTGGAAGGAGAGCAACTCTTAAGTTCTCATCTTATCCTGACAGGAACTTTTTTGGAACTGTTAAATCCATCAGTCCAATAGTTGACCCTCAGGAGAAGACCTGCAATGTTTTTATAGACCTTGAAAATCCTGGGGAGCTTATAAAACCTGGAATGCACTGTGAAGTTGCAATAGATGCCGAAATATTTAAAGGAAAACTTATAATTCCAAGGGAGAGTATCCTTGTCCGAGGTGGAAGAAAACTTTGCTTTGTTGTTGAGGGAGAACTTGCCAAATGGCGCTATGTTGAGACTGGCCTTGAGGATGACGAAAATGTTGAGATTCTAAGTGGTGTTTCAGAAGGGGAGAAGGTAATAACTGAAGGTCATTTCACCCTTGCCCACGATGCTAAAATAAAAATTGTAGAATGAGCAATAATCCAATAACCAATGACCAAATTCCAATGACCAAACCATAATCAATGAGTAAATTATCAATAACCGAACATAATTTTGATTTAGAGATGAGAACTTCGGAATTTGCGAAAAAAACTGTAAATGTTTGTAAACAATTGCCTCAGAATGTTATAAATAGAGAAATCATAGCCCAATTGATCCGTGCCAGTGGTTCAGTTGGCGCAAATTATCGTGAAGCAAATGATTCATTCAGCAAGAAAGACTTCAAACATCGTATCAGAATTGCTCTTAAAGAAGCAAAGGAAGCGTATTTCTGGCTTGAGCTTTTACAGGAAGCAAATCCTGAGAATAAAGATGAAATTGATAAACTTTTAAAAGAAGCTCTCGAATTAAAGAAAATTTTTTCTTCAATAGCAGGCAAGATTTAATGTTTAAGTATTGGAAATTTGGAGTTTGGTTATTGGAGTTTGGTTATTGGTTATTTAAATTAATGAAGTATTGATATGTCTAAACTTATAAGATTTGCCATTGAAAGACCTGTAACTGTAGCAATGATATTCTTAGGGATTGTCTTTCTCGGGATGATTTCCCTGAGGGAGCTCAGTGTTGACCTCCTCCCTTCCATTCAGTACCCGAGGCTCTCAGTAGTAACAACCTATATAGGTGCAGGACCTGAGGAGGTTGAAAATCATATAACCTCCCCCCTTGAATCTTTTTTGAGCACAGTTCCTGGTGTTAGAAAAATAAAGTCAATTTCGAGGGAAGGAGTATCACTAATTACCCTTGAGTTTGAATGGGGAACAAATATGGATTTTGCCATTGTTCATACAAGGGAAAAACTTGATAGCGCAAGATACTCCCTCCCTCAAGGTTCGGGGAGACCGAGAATAATTCAATATGACCCTCAAAGCAGACCTATAACTCTTCTTGCAGTAGGTGGCTCGCAGGAGATAACTGAGCTCGATTCCTTCAGCAGAGAGATGATAAAACCAAGGCTTGAACAGATTCAGGGTGTAGCATCCGCAGAGATAATTGGTGGAATTGAAAGGGAGATTCAGGTAGATGTGAACCCTGAGCTTTTAACCCTTTATAATCTTTCAATAGATGAGATTTCAAAGAGAATAGACGCTTTTAACAAGGGTTTTCAGGGAGGTAGGGTTAAAAAAGGACGATTTGAATATTCTCTTAGAGTCTCAGGAGAATTCAGTCAAATAGAGGAAATAAAAGATGTTCCTGTGAAAATAACAAAAAATGGAGAGCTTATTCGCCTTAAAGATTTAGCGGATGTGAGGGAATCTATTAAGGAGAGAGAGGGTTTTACAAGATTGAATGGGGAAGAGTGTATAGGGATAGCAATATATAAAGAGTCAGGAGCAAGCACAGTTAAGGTTTCAAGGGAGATAAGGAAAATATTATCCCAGATAGAAAAAGAGAATCCAGGGGTAAAGATTAAGGTTATTACTGAGGAATCCAGATATATTGAAAACTCTATATCTTCTTTGAAAGGCTCAATTGCAGTGGGAGGAGTTCTTGTTTTCCTTGTCCTTGTCCTATTTCTCCAGAACATAAAAGATTCAATAAACATAGGTATAGCAATCCCAATTGCAGTTATTGCAACCTTCAATCTTCTTTATTTTAGAAATATTACTTTGAACATAATGTCCCTTGGAGGTCTTGCCTTAGGAATAGGAATGTTTGTTGAAAACTCCATTGTAGTTGTTGAAAGTATATATAGAGCAAAATCTGCTGGAAACCCAATAAAGGAGGCTTCTTTCCTTGGAACAATGGAAGTTGCAATGCCAATTGTTGCAGCAATTTTTACAACAATTGCAGTCTTTTTTCCGGTAGTTTATATAAAAGGAGTTGCTGGACAACTATTCAAAGACCAGGCTCTAACAGTTTCATTTTCTCTACTCTCATCTCTTCTTGCAGCTCTGTTTCTTCTGCCAATGCTTTCTTCAAAGGAATGGAGGCTCAAGGAGATTCCAAGAGTTGAGATAGAAGGCGAAAAGGAAAGGACCTTCTTCCTTTTTAAGCCCTTCGGCTTCCTCGGCAAAATTCTCTATTTATATATTAGGTTTTCTTCTTTCATCTGTAATTTCCTTTTTCCGCTTTGTATTTTCCATCATAGGTAAAGCACTAAGACCCATCTTGAACTGGACTTTTGTCTCATTTAACAGAGTCTATAACAGATTCTATGAAGCCTATCATAAAACTTTAATCTGGTGTCTTGAAAATAAAGGGAAAACATTCCTTATAACTCTTCTCCTTTTAGCCCTTTCTGTTATCTCCTTCCTCCCGTTAAAAAAGAACTTATGCCAAAATCAAGAACTTCATATTTTAGAATTGAACTTAACCCCCCCTTGATTTTTCCCTTTCTGATACCTATCAAATTGTTTGGAGATTGGAGGAAGAGATAAGAAAAGACAAAGATCTTCAATACATTTTCTCCGAGACTGGAGTGATTGGAGAGGCTCTTTTAACCCAGAAAGAACTTGCCTTCAACACAGCGACAATTATAGGAAAGGTAAAGAACTGGAGAAGGCTTCAGAGCTTTCTTGAAAGAACAAGGGGAAAAATAAGGAGGTTTCCCATAACAGCTTCAGTAAAGGAAGAGGAAACAATCCTTTCATCCTTTCTAACATTTGAAGGAAGAGGAATTGAACTTAAACTTTATGGTGAAGACCTCGAAAGAATGAAAGACCTCTCCCAAGAGGCTATTCAAAGAATTGGTAAGATTGAAGGGATTGCAGACTTGAGGACAAATATTGGGGAGGGGGAACCTGAACTTCTTGTTAGGATGAAAAAGGAAGCTTTAGAGAAATTTAATGTGACTCCCTATGAGCTTGGAGAATTTATTGTAAATTCAGTTCGGGGGAAAAGTGCATCCCAATTTAAGGAATTTGACAAAAGAATAGATATTTCGGTAAGGTCAGAGGATAGGGAGAAAGCTGAAAAACTTCTTTCCCAGGAAGGCTATTTCAATGGGAAATTAATTCCTTTAAGAGAACTTGTTTTCTTAGATGAGGGGATAGGACCTTCTGAAATTAGAAGGGAAAATCAGAAAAGGGTTATTTTGATTCAGGGAAATTTATCCGGGAAAAGGTTGTCAGATGTTGTTCCTGAAATAACAAAGACATTGAAAGGTATCAGTCTTCCTGAAAATTACAGATTTGAGATAGGAGGGGAGGAGGAAGAGGTCAGAGAATCCTTTAAAAGCCTGAGATTTGCATTCCTTCTTGCCTCCCTTCTTGTTTTTATGATTTTAGCGTCCCAATTTGAATCTCTTATTCACCCCTTCATAATAATTTTCACAATTCCCATGGGGCTCATGGGCGTGATATGGGCATTGCTTCTAACAGGACAGAGCATAAATGTTATTTCAATAATAGGAACAATTGTCGTATCTGGAGTTGTTGTGAATGATGCTATTGTAAAAGTTGATTATATGAATTTCTGCAGGAAAAGTGGAATGGTAGTTAGAGAGGCAATAATGAAAGCATCGGAGGAGAAAGTTAGACCTGTTATTATGAACACAATAACAGATGTTTTCGGTGTTCTTCCGACTGCCATTGTTGTGGGTGAAGGAACAGAACTCCAGCAACCTCTTGCCATTGCCTTTGCAGGAGGACTAATTGTTGCTACAATTCTGACAATCTTTTTGATTCCAGTTATTTACGAAGTAATAGAAGGAAGAAGGTGAAATACAAAATGAAAAATGAAAAATTTAAAATTTAAAAATTTAAATTTAGCAAGGAAACAAAAGGAGAGGTTGTCTAAATGAGAGCATTTATTGAGCATCCAGTTCCGACCCTTATGCTCTTCCTCGGGCTTTTAGTTCTTGGAATATATTCCCTTTTCCACATCCCCCTTGAGCTTGCACCAAAGGAAGAGTATCCGAGAATCACTGTTAATACATCACGGCCAGGGGCATCTCCTGAACAGGTTCAGATGAACATAACTTCTCCCTTGGAGGAATTATGCTCTACAGTAAAAGGGGTTAGAAGAATTGAATCATCATCAACAGGCTCTTCATCTATTACAATTGAATTTAGTGAGAAAGCAAATATGAATTTTGCCTCCATAGAGCTAACTGAAAGAATTGCCACCTTTATAGAAAATCTACCTCCAGGTGCATTCCCTCCCCAGATTAGTCCTTACATACCAAAGGAGTTTGAGACAAAACCATTCCTTTCCCTTACTCTATCGTCGGAACTTCCATTAAATAAACTGAGGGAAATTGCAGATAAGAAAATAAAGGAGGAGATTCGTTCAGTTAAAGGAGTCTCAGAAGTAAGAGTAACAGGAGGGGCTGAGCCAGAGATAAAAATTACCCTTGAAAAAGATAAAATCAACTATTATGGAATATCTCCAGGGCTTATAATCTCTTCCCTATCAAACCTCAACAGGTCATATCCAGTAGGGAAAATCAAAAAGGGGGAGAAGGAGCTTATATTCAGGATTCCAAGCCCAATTTCTAAAGTAGAAGACATTGGAGAAACAGTTTGTGGATTTTATGGGAAAATACCTCTCCATCTGAAGGACATCGCAAAGATAGAGATGGGATACGGAGAAATTCTTTCCATGAGAAGAATAAATGGTGAGTCCACTGTTGGAATAGATGTTCTGAAAGAACCTGGGGTAAGCACATTGAAAGTCTCTTCATCGGTTAATAAAGTTATTGAAGGTCTCAGGAAATCATTACCTTCAAATATAACCCTAAGAATTATTGAGGACGAAAGCAAAGAGATAAAGAAAAGATTGAGGAATCTCATAATAATGATGGCTCTAATCACTGGAATAGTCTTTGTTCTCCTCTATGTTTTTCTTGACTCCTTTATCCCCTCTATTGCAATTCTTTCCTCCATCTTCTTTTCTGCTTGCATTACAATTAACTTTGTATATTTTTCAAAATTCTACCTGAACCTTCTCACCCTTTCAGGTCTTGTCCTCGGATTTGGAATGCTTGTTGACAACTCTGTGGTTGTCTTTGAAAATATATGGAAAAGGTATGAAAAAGGGAAAATGGGTAAAGATTCTGTGTGGAGGGCGACGAAGGAGGTTGCCCTTCCAGCTTTTGCATCAACACTTACAACAATTATCGTCTTTATGGCATTTCCATTCTTTCAGGGAAGGCTGAGAATCTATTATCTTCCCTTAGCTTTTGTAATTGCTTTCTCCCTCATCTCCTCTTATTTTGTTGCTTTTACTCTAATTCCTTCCCTTTCCTCAAAGATTGTTACAAAAAGAAAAGTTGAAAGGAAATATACTTTCAGAATTTACAAAAAATTGATTGGTTTTTTGGTCAAGTATCCTCTGATAATAATTTTAATTTTAACAGCCCTTTTCTACTTCTCCTATAAAATTTTCAGAAAAGAAGTTTCCTTTGGAGCATTTTTCTCCTGGTATTACAAAGAAAGATTAAGTGTATGGATAAGCGTTCCCCCTGGAACTCCCATTGAAAGAACTGATGAAATTATTAGAGAATTTGAAGATAGAGCCCTTTCAAAGGATTATCCAAAGGAGGTCAATGCATGGATTTATCCAGAGAATGCATATTTGCAAATAACATTTCCGAAAAACATTGAGCTATCACCCGCTCCTTATATTCTAAAAGAGGAACTCATAAATCTTGCCACAAACTTTGCTGGAATTGGAATTGGTGTTTATGGGTTTGACCCTCAGGGATATTACAGCAGTCCATACACTGGTTCCTGGCTTCCATATCGGATAAAATTTCTTGGATATAATTTTAACAAGTTGAAGGAGATAACAAACAATGTTGAGAGGACTCTTCTTAAGAATCCAAGAATAAGGGAAGTTAAGACTGTTTCTTCAAAATGGTTCTGGGGAGGACAGGATTATTATGAATTTGATTTAAAAATTGACAGAGACAAACTTGCCTTTTATGGAGCTACAGTTGAAGAGATTCTACCCCACATTTACTCAAATATAAAAGGAAGGGTCTTGAGAACATATCTTAGGCTTGAAGAAAAGGAATGGCCCCTGAGTTTGAAAATAAAGGGGGCAGAGGATACGGAGATTGAAAAATTGAAAGAGGTTTTAGTGAGAACACCAAAGGGAGATATTATAAGGTTGGGAGAGGTCATCTCAATTTCAGAAACACCAATTGCAGAAAGTATTGACAGGGAGGACCAGCAATTTATGAGGACTGTTATGTGGGATTACCTTGGACCTTACAAAGCAGCTGAAAGATACAAAGATGCCCTCTATAAAAGTTTGACCCTTCCTCCTGGATACTCAGCAAAAATGGACGAGCCATGGAGGCTCACAACTGAGGAGGAGAGAAGGCTCGGATTAGCTTTATTCATATCCCTCTGTTTTATATTTATGATTCTCTGTGCAGTTTACGAAGATTTTATTCAGCCCTTTGTTGTAATGCTTTCTGTTCCCCTTGCCCTCACAGGTGTTTTCATTGCTTTTCTTATAGCTGACTATCCCTTTGATTCCTCTGCTTACATTGGAGTGATTTTAATGAGCGGGGTAGTTGTGAACAATGCAATTTTGATGGTGAATCATATAAATTTGAAAATAAAGGATGGATTGGGAATTTATGAAGCTATAAAGGAAGGAGCGGGTGAAAGACTCAGACCAGTTCTTATAACATCAACAACAACAATTTTCGGAATGCTCCCCTTTGTCCTGATTCAGACAGAAAGGGGGAGGGACATCTGGTCAACCCTTGCCCTATCCTCTGTTGGAGGACTCACAAGCTCAACAATCTTCATACTTTTTGCAACTCCTGTATTTTATTTAATCGGCGAAAGATTAAGAATCTGGATTTCTAAAGTTTTTAGAGGGGATTATTAATTTGAAGAAAAGCAAGATTTTCGCTATTACAGAGGAAGAGTTAGATAGAATTAAAGAAATTTTTGGTTTTTCTCCTTGCAATTTAAATTGTATATGAATGCCTGAAGAGCTTTATCTTGCTATCTCAAGAAAAAATGTGTTTTGGAGTTTTAAGACCCCTTTTGATAAATATGGACCAGAAAAGAAAATGTTTTCTTTTTGAGATTATAAAAGAACCTTTAGCCCAGAAAGAAACCTTCCCAGAGATAGAGAGGTTTTTGAGATTTCACTCTTCAACCCTTATCCAAAAAATTCTTGAGGTTCAGAGGATAGTTATAGAAAATCCATCAGATTATAACAATATAAGGGACATTGCTTTTGAAGTTAACCTAAACCCTCCCTATCTTTCATTTAAATTCAAAGAACTGACAGGAATATCCCTTAATGAATTTCTCAGAAAAATAAAATTATGCAATTCTCTCTGGGAAGTTATCTCTTCTGAAAAACCTATAAAATGGATTGCAAGAAAGTGTGGATACACCCATGAAACATTCACAAGGATATTCAGTTTGGTATTCGGATTATCTCCAAACTCCGTTCGGAAGAGACTTCACCAGCTCCTAAAATAAAATCAAGAATTCTAAAAAAATATCAAGAAATCTAAAGAAATATCAAGAATTTGCTATTGACAAGGGTTTATGGTGGGAATAAGTTATAAATGATGAGGTAAAGATGGTAATTTTGAAGAAGAATTTTTCTTACCTTTGGATAATTAATTTATTTCTTATTGTTGCTATTGCAGTATTTATTTCCTTTAAATTTTATAAACCCTCTGTTGTCATTGACTGCAATTATGGCTCAAAACCTGAGAGACTGCTTGAAATAGTAAAGAAAGAATTTAAACCGTAACTCTGCCAATTTTAGGGAATAGGTGGGGCTTATTCACTTCA
>CAZHEF010000047.1:11792-14434 GCA_964531645.1 uncultured Clostridia bacterium | reverse complement strand
AAAAAGGTGGAGTTAAGGTTTAAAATTTCTGCCTTTAGTTTTTCTCTTTGCTATAATCTCGTCTCGCTTTTCTATCCTTTCTCGCATTTCTAACTCATTTTAATACTCAAAATCTTTTTTCCACAAAAAGGGCATTTCCCATCTTTTATCAAAATTTTGACTAATTGAATACCAAATCTTTCTATTAGTAGATTTTTGCAATTTGGGCAGTAAGTGTTTTCACCGGGATGCCCTGGAACATTCCCAATATAGACAAACTTTAGACCACTTTCCATAGCAATCTTGCGGAATTTCTCAAGAGTTTTAACTGGCGTCGGTGTTAGATGGGAAAGGAATCTGTGGGGAAAAAATCTTGTTATGTGCCATGGAGTCTCATCTCCGAGATTTTCAACTATCCATTTTGAAGCTTTCTCAATTTCTTCTTCATTATCGTTGTATTCGGGAATAACATTGGTTATAAACTCAAGGGAGATGTTGGACTTTTTAATCTTGAGGATAGAGCTAAGAATTTCATTGAATTTTTCATGATGGGTAATCTTCCTATAGGTCTCCTTTGAAAAACCCTTTAAATCCACTCTGCAAGAATCGAGATAGGGAATAAGGGTAGATAGGGACTCTTCTGTAAAGGAGCCGTTGCTAACAAGATTTGTAAGTATCCCTTTTTCCTTACAAATTTTTGCGCAATCAAGGATATATTCAATGGAAAGTAAAGGCTCATTGTATGTCCACGATATTCCTTTACATTTGTGATGTGCAGCAAAACTGACAAGTTCCTCAGGAGGTATGAAGGTGCCCATTTCTGAGCTTTTAAAAGAAGCATGGGCAATATCCCAGTTCTGACATCCAGAACATCGGAAATTACATCCAAAGGAGCCAAGGGAAAGCCATAGAGACCCGGGATAAAAATGGAACATAGGTTTTTTCTCTATAGGAGAAATCGCCATTGATGAGACAATTCCATAGAGCATTGTGTAAATCTTTCCGTCTATGTTAACCCTTGTTCCGCAATATCCTGATGCACCTTCCCTTAATTTACATTTTCTGATGCATGTAAGACATTCAGATTGATTTCCATTTACACTTTTCTGGAGTAAAGATTCTTTTACCCATGGTTTTTCCTTAAAACTTTCCATTTTAGGTCTAACCCAGCATTGGATAAACAAGGCTTTTATCCTCAACATTAAAAAGAAGCTTATGGATGGGCATTTTTAAAGTTGGGTGAACAGCATAAGGGCATATTTCTGAAAGGGGAAGAAGCACAAATTTTCTTAAATGCATTCTCGGATGTGGGATTTTTAATTGCTCAGAAATAAATGAAAAGGGATGAAAATCCATCAAAACAATATCTATGTCAATGGGTCTCGGTCCTTTTTCTCTATAATTCCCATTTCTTCCAAGAATCCTCTCTATCTCCTTCAATTTTAGAAGCAAATCAAGGGGTTTAAGCTCCGTGATCACAGATATTGCAAAATTGACAAACCAATCCTGCTCTTTGAAATCAACAGGTTCTGTAAGATAAGGAGAGGACTTTTTTTCAATTTCGATTCCACTCTCTCCCATTTTTTCAAGGCAGGCTTTTATATTGAGAATGGGATTTCCCATATTGCTTCCTATTGAAAGATAGTATCTCATTTTTTAATATCCAATGTTTTTGGCATTCTCTCTATATGATGGAGGAGCAACTCATTTATTAAATTTTCAATTCTGATTTTTTCATTTTCAGGAATTGGAAAATCAACTAAATTTGAAGGCGGATTTTTTAATATAAATCCTAAAAATTTTCCAGTAAACTCAGTGACTTCTAATGTTTTTATTTTTGCGCAGTCATAGCAGTAAATTCCATCCATTGAGGTAGAAAGATAGCCTCCTTTTTCCTTTCTGCATCTTTTGCATTTTCTCAAATCTGGAAGAAATCCTGATGCTTTCAATATCCAGAATTTAAAATAGAGAAGAGAAAGTTCTATTTCAATCCCCTTTAAAGTTGTCTCCAGACATGCTTTTAACAACCTGAATATTTTCTCATCCTTAACCTTCTGGGGAAGAAACTCCTCAAGGAGTTCAACCATCTGTGAAAATCCATTAAAAATTTTAGGGTCTCTCTGAATTTCAAAATAAGATTTTATTAGCTCAGCAGTTTTTATAATGAAAAGCTCCCTTCCCTCTCTGTCATAATAAATAAATCTTATGTGGGAAAGAGGTTCAAGGGATGAACCAAAACGGTTATTGAATTTTAAAGCCCCTTTAGCAAGGCCTTTCACCACTCCATGTTCCCGGGAAAAAATTGTAACAATCTTATCAATCTCTTTTAGCTTTTGACTCCTCAAAACTATTCCTTCGTCTTCTTTAATTGGCATATTTTTATTATAGAATATCTAAGGCATAAGTAATAGTCTATTTCTTCCAAATGTCTAATTCAAATATTCTCTCCTCTTTAATGAGAGAGTTAAGTTGAGGTGGTAAAAAGTATAATAGCGAGAAAAGAGAGAAGTGGGAGAAATGCAAGACGAGAAAAAATAAAGTAGCGAGAAAAGCGAGAAATGCGATACTTGCAAGACGAGAAGACTGTAAATTGATGATTGGAGATTTTAAAATGCAAAATGAAAGAACAGATGTTAATCAATTTAAAATCTTCAATTTAAAAT
>CAZHEF010000047.1:0-11692 GCA_964531645.1 uncultured Clostridia bacterium | reverse complement strand
AAAATGCAAAATGAAAGAACAGATGTTAATCAATTTAAAATCTTCAATTTAAAATCTTCAATTTAAAATTTGCATTTTGCAATGATACTGACATAATTTCATTCTACCATTAAAAAAATGCTCTTGAGGTAAAGAGTTTCTGGTATCTGAATTATCCATGGATGGTCAATAGGTTGAAAGGTTATGTCAAGGGCTCTGACTCTTACTCCCGCATCTGATGCTGAAAGTCTTGCCATTTCAAGGAGAGTCTGAAGGGAAATATGATAGGAGCAGGAGGATATTAAAATTATACAACCTTTTTTTGCAATCTTGAACGAGTTGTAAAGTATTTTCCAGTATGCCCATTTTCCTTTTTCAACATCCTTCTTTTTCTTTACAATTCCAGGAGGGTCAGCAATTATAAAATCATATTTTCTTCCATTTTTGACTTCTTCTTCAAGGAAATCGTAAGCATTTCCACGGATAAAATCAATTTTTGATGGGAGATCATTCAATTTTTCATTTTTTCTTGCAAGTTCAACATTTTTTTCTTCAATTTCTATAGCTTTTACCTTTGCTTCCTTCCTTGCGAGGAATAATGAGAAGGCTCCTGTATAAGAGAAAAGGTCAAGGCATTTCATCCCTTCTATTGTAAGCTCTTCAACTTTCCTTCTATTGTCTCTCTGGTCAAGATAGAAACCTGTTTTCATTCCATTTTTTACATCTACATAAAATTTCATTCCTCTCTCTTCAATCTTGACAACATCAGGTTCATTACCATATAAAAGTCCTTTTTCTTCTTCAAGCCCTTCTTCTGCTCTAAATTCACCATCAGACCTTTCATAAATTGTAAACGGATTAAATCTTTTAACTATCTGCTCAACGATTTCTTGTTTAATATTGTCTATTCCTTTGATCCTGCTCTGGAAAACAATTGTTTTATCGTATTTATCGAGAATTAAGCCGGGAATACCATCCCCTTCAGAATAGAAAATACGAAGAGCATTTGTTTCCTTAATTTCTTTTCTTAAATACATTGCTTCATTCATTTTTTTCTCTAAGATTTTTTGTAAATTATCTTCGCCTTTCCAGTCAAATACCCTTAAAGAAATGTGAGATTTACTACTCCAGAAACCTCTTCCAAGAAATTTATCTTTGGTGTCGAAAAGCTCCACAATCTCCCCATCATTTATATCTTTTTCTTTAAATTCAATCTCGTCGTGGAAAACCCATGGATAGAAATTTCTGATTTTTTTCTCCTTTCCTTTTTTTATGGAAGCCTTTTTCATTTTTTTAAATCTTGCTTTTACAATTTTTTAGTATATATTATTAATGAAGGAGATGAAATGGGATTAGAAGTAGGGGTCGGCTGGAGTAAAAATGATGATTCCTATACCGCAGGGAAGGAAGCTTCTGAAAAAGCTCTCTTAGCTCTTGGAAGTTCTTCCCCGGACCTTGTTTTTATTTTCTCTTCAATAAGATATGACCATAGAAAATTGTTGAAGGGTGTAAAGGATGTAGTCAAAGATTCTCCCCTTATAGGATGCACAACAGGAGGCGAGATAACTTCTGAAGGACCTCAAAAAGGTTCTGTTGTTGTATCTGCTATGAAATCTAAGGATGCAAAAATTGTTATTGGAAAAATAGAAAGAATAAGTAAAAATCTTAGAAAAGCAGGGAAAGATTTTGGAACAATTTTGACAGAGGATATCCCTCCTGAGATAGGAGGAACAATTTTGGCCTTTCCGGATGGGCTTTCAGGAAATATGACCGAACTTGTAAGAGGTATTTATGATTCTATCCATCCAACAATTGACCTTGTGGGTGGAGGGGCGGGAGATGAATGGAATTTTGAAAGGACATATCAGTTTTTTAATGATTCTGTTCTTACAGATTCGATAGTTGGAGTTTACATAAATACTGATATTAACTGCGGTTATGGAGTAAGGCATGGATTTTCTCCTGTTGGTGAACCCCTTCTCGTTACAAAAGCAAAGGGTAACATTCTTTACGAGCTTAACCAGAAGCCAGCTTTGGATGTTTATCTTGAATATTTTGGACTTAGCAAAGATGAAAAAGAAATAGAGAAATTAGGATCTGTGAAGGAAGTGAATTTTTATCCCCTTGGAATTCCAATATGGAGGGAAGAATATCAGATTGTTCATTTAAACTATAAAAATATAAATGGTTCGATAACATGTGCCAACGAAATTCCCGAAAACACCATTGTGAGAATAATGAAGACTACAAAGGAAGACCTTTTAAATGCAACAAGGCTTGCAGTAAATCAGGCACTTTCCATGGTTAAAGAGGAAAATATAAGAGGCTGTTTTATTTTTGATTGTGTTTCAAGACCTCTGCTTTTAGAGGATTTCACAGAAGAGGAGATAAGGATAGTTAGAGATATTTTAGGAGATAAAGCTCCAATAGCTGGCTTTTACACCTATGGAGAAATTGGAAGATGCTCAGTAGCAGGTGGTCGTCCTTTCTTCCATACAATGACATTTGTAATTTCTGTTCTTGCGGAGTAAAAATGGAAGAGGTTGATAAAATAAAAGCTCTCGAAAGAAAAGTAACTCAACTCTCTATACTTTATTCAATAGCTTCATCAATCGGAGTCACTTCTGAGGAAAAGGGAGTCCTGGAGCTTGTTATCGATGGAATTATGGACAATCTAACTCCTGAAACAGGAATTATTTTCCTTGCGGATAAAGAAAAAAATGAGCTTTTCCCCATTCTTTCAAGAGGAATTAAACTGGAAGAAGTTTCAAAAGAGAGAATTAAAAAAGGAGAGTTTGTTTCTGGTATCTGTTTTGAGAAGGGGGAATTTTTAGAATATGAAATAGGAAAAGATAAAATTGATTTATTTGAACCTTTTTTGAGAAGGCTACCTGTTAGAAAGGTTATCTGTCAGCCAATCAAATCGCATAATAAAGTTCTTGGTGTTATCCATTTAACTAAATTTTCTTCAGTTACTTTTACAGAGGAAGAAAAATGGATTCTTACAATACTCGCCAATAGGGCGGGAGCGGCAATAGAAAGTGCAAACCTTTACAAGGAGCTTGAGTCATGGGGAAAATCACTTGAGAAGAAAGTTGAAGATAGAACAAGGGAAATTAAGAGCCATCTTGAAAGGATAAAAGCTCTTGAAAAAATAACTTTAAAGATAAGCTCTGAGATGAATATTTCAAAGTCACTTCCCTTTATCGGAAAGGAGAGCTCAAAAATAATTGAAGCAGATAAGTGGGCTATATTTGTAGTTTCGAAGACTGAGAAAGAAATTAAAAAAAATTTTTCTTACGGATTGTCAGAAGAATATTTGAATGAAATTAAAGAAAACTGGAAAAAGGCTGAGGGTGCTAAGGTAGTTTATTCCCAGAAGCCCATTTTTGTTGAGGACATACAAAAGGTTGAAAATCCCTTTGCAAGAGAGCTCGCTTTAAAAGGTGGATATAGAGGTCTAAACATAATTCCCTGCAATTACAGGAAAAGTCTTGTAGGAATTCTCGTTTATTATCATAATTTGCCGAGAACATACTCTGAACAGGATAAAGAGATTGCGATGTCTTTCGGAGAGCTTATAGCACTGGCAATTGCTAACTCAGCTCTTTTTGAAAGACAGAGGAAGACAATAAAACAGCTAAAGGCAATAACTGGGCTTGGAAAGGTTATTACAAGCTCCATGCAGGTTCAGAAAATTTATAACGAGGCTGTTGAACTTCTGAAAAAAATTCAAAATTATCCATTTGTCTTTATCCTTATGTTCGATAAAACTTCCAATAAGCTTATTCAGGTTGCAAAAGGGGGTTGGCTTAAAGAAAAGATTCCTCTAAAGTATAGCCAAGATCCTGAAAAGGGTATAATTGGAAGGGCTTTTAAAACAGGAAAAATTTATATTTCAGGAAATGTAAAGAAAGACTCCCATTATCTATCATTTTTTGACGAGGTTAACTCAGAGATTGCTGTTCCTATAAAAGATAAAGAGGGGAATGTAATTGGTATTATTGATGTTCAATCAGAAAATCTGAGTGCTTTTAAAAGAGAGGATGTTAAAACAATTTCTACAATTGCTGACCAGCTCTCAATAATGCTTGAAAATCTTGAACTTTACAGGAATTTGACAAACAGGATAAAGGAACTATCTACCTTCTACAATCTTTCTCAGGAAATATCAAGCTTGCTTGAGCTCGATGAATTACTGAACAGAATAATTATTAATTTAAAACCTCTTGTCCCTTTTACTTCTGGAGGAATTCTAATTTACAATCCATCTTTGAATGCCCTTGAGGTAAAAGCTTATCTCGGTCCTAAGTTAGATGAATTTAAAGGAATTGTTGAAGTTGGGAAAGGGATAACCGGAAATTGTTTTCTTCAAAAAAAACCCATTATTGTTCCTGATGTTAGAAAGGATAATAGATATATTCCAGGAGCTCCCAACATACTTTCTGAAATTGCTATTCCCTTAATTTACCAGAATGAAGCTATAGGAGTTTTAGATCTTGTATGTCCAAAACTTAATGCCTACAATGAAGAGCATCTCAGAATTCTTAACTATTTTGCATCCCAGATAGCCCTTGCAATCAGAAATGCCATATTATTTGAGGAAATTAGAAATAAGGCTGAAGAGATGAGAGCTCTTAACGAAATAAGTTCTGCTTCCATCTCAACCCTTGACCTCAGAAAACTTTACAGAATAATTTCACGGAAAATCATGGAAATATTCAATGTTGACACCTATTATCTTGCAGTGTGTAATCATGAGAAGGACGAGGTTTCTTTTCCTTTCTTTATTGATAAAGGAAAACCTATAAAATTAGAACCTAGGAAGATATCCCAGATGAAAGGTCTTACAGGTTGGATAATCAAAAATAAGAAGCCTTTAATGTTCACTGACTACGACAGAGAAAAGGAGTTTCTTCCTGTAAGACCTATTGTAATTGTTAAAGTCACTCAATCCTACATTGGAGTTCCAATTATTTCAAAGGGTAAAGTTCTTGGAGTAGTTTCAATTCAGAGTTACAGGAAAAGAGCTTTTACATTCTGGCATCTTGACTTTCTGCAGACAATTGCCAACCATGTTGTCCTTGCCATGGAAAATGCGAGACTTTTCAAAGATGTTAAAGAAGCTTATAAAAGACTCAAGGAGAGTCAGAGTAAACTTGTCCAGACAGAGAAAATGAAAGCTCTCGGTATCGCCTCAGCAGGTATAGCCCATCAGTTCAACAATATCCTTTCTGCAATCATTGCAAGAGCTCAACTCCTTTCCCAACGAACTGAGGACCCTGAGATTAGAAGAAATCTTGAGATAATTGAAAAAGCTGCCCTTGGAGGTGCTGAAATAGTAAGAAGATTGCTTGGTTTTTCAAAGGTTGAAGAGAAAGGAGAACTGGAGATTGTAGAAATAACTCGACCGATAGAAGATGCTATTCAGTTTACAGAAGTAAAATGGAAAAATGAGGCGGAAGCGATGGGAAAGAAAATAGAAATAAAATCGGAGTTCGGTAAAGGACTCTTTGTAAAAGGGCTATATGCAGAAATTAGAGAAGCAATTGTAAATATTATTCTTAATTCTGTAGATTCAATTGAGAAGAACGGTTATATTTATGTCCGTTCCAGTTCAACAGGCAAGTGGGTATTAATAGAGATCAAAGATAATGGAAGAGGGATTCCTTCTTCAGAGCTTGACAAAGTTTTTGATCCTTTCTTTACCACAAAGGGAGTCTCTGGAACAGGACTTGGACTGACATTTGTTTATGGAGTAATAAAAAAACATAAGGGAAGGATTAAAATAGAAAGTGAAGAGGGAAAAGGGACAAATGTAAAAGTTTATCTTCCTAAAGCTAAGGGGATTATGAAAAGAATTGTTGAGATTAAAGAAAAAGAGAAGATGCCCATGAAGGTTCTTGTTATTGAGGATGAGGAGTATGTTATAGATCTTATTGGGGAAATTCTAAAAGTAAATGGACATAAAGTTTCTCTGGCAAGATCAGGTGGTGAAGGACTCTCAAAATTTGAAAAGGAAGATTTCGATATTGTAATGACAGATCTGGGAATGCCAGGAATTTCAGGGTGGGAAGTTGCAGAGAAAATAAGAGCCGTAAATAAAAATGTTAAAATTGGTTTTATAACAGGATGGAACATAAAAGAAGAAAGAGAAAGACTTGAAAAACTTAGAATAGATTTTGTGATAACAAAACCATTCAAGATAGAAGATATTATATCTGCTATTTCAGGAGGAAGGAAAAGGGATGAAATTTTTGTCAATAAGGCTTAAAATACATATATGCGAGAGCAGCAAAAAAAGCGAGAAGAGAAAAAGCTACTATCAAAAATTGCCAGAATCTTCTTTACTGCATGTTTTTTATCTATTTATCTCTTGATTCGTTTTCATCTTTTGACTCCATTATTAATGTATTCAGGCATTATTTAGAATGAAATATCCAATTCGAATAGTTGTAAGATCACCTAACTGGATTGGAGACTCAGTTATGGCAATTCCTTCTCTAAAGGTAATAAAAGATAATTTGCCCGATTCTGAAGTATGGGTATGCGGGATACCCTGGGTAATTGAACTTTACAGAAACCTTCCCTTTGTTGATGGGATTCTTGAAATTAGTAAGGGAGGTAATTTGAAAATATTGAGAGAAAATGTCAAAAAAATAAAAGACTCAAATTTCTCAAGGGGTTTTCTTTTCACAAATTCCTTTTACACTGCTCTGGAGTTCTTTCTTGCAAGGATTCCTGAGAGAATAGGCTATTCGAGAGATTTTAGGGATTTACTTTTAACGAAAAGGGTAAAATGGCGGAGGGATAAGAAACATCATGTTTTTTATTATCTGGATTTTTTGAAAGAAATCGGTTTCAGATTTGATAACCCCAGTATAGAACTTTATCTCACGGATGAGGAAAGAAAACAGGCAAAGGAGAACCTCTTGAAAAAGGGAGCCAAATTGGATGGAGTAAATATAGGTATAAATCCTGGAGCTTATTATGGGGAGGCAAAAAGATGGAAAACAAGTGGATATGGAGTCTTAGCAAAGCTACTAAAGAAGAAATTGGATGCCAATATAATAATTTTTGGCTCAAGGGATGAGACACCAATAGCTTTGGAAATTCAAAAATTCATAGGAAATTCTGCAATTATCCTAACAGGCGAGACAACTCTTAGAGAACTTATGGCATATATTTCCCATCTTGATCTTTTCATTACAAACGACTCTGGTCCGATGCATATTGCCAATGCTTTCAGAATACCAATTGTTGCAATATTTGGTCCTACTTCTCCTGAAGCCACATCCCCATTCCATGAGCCCTACATTATAGTCAAAAAAGATATCCCCTGCGCTCCCTGCAAATACAGAATTTGCCCAATTGGACATATCTGTATGACAGAAATATCGGTTGAAGAAGTATTTTCAGTATCTTTAAAACTTTTAGGTTTATGAAGATAGCAGTATTTCTTGACAGGGACGGAACTTTGAATGAGGAAAAGGGGAATTACATTTCCAGATATGAAGATATAAAAATTTATCCATTTGCTTTTGAGGCTGTAAGAATAATTAACAATCTTGGATTCCTTGCAATAGTTACAACCAATCAGGCAGGAGTTGCAAAGGGGATCTTGAGAGAAAAGGATGTTGAAGAAATTCATAATAAAATGAGAAAAGAATTTGAAAGAAACAATGCAAAAATCACTGCCTTTTACTATTGCCCATCTCATCCAGATTACTCAGAAGATATAAATTGCAGAAAGCCCCTTATAGGTATGGCCCTGAAGGCAAAGGATGATTTCGGAATCGATCTGAGAAAGAGTTATGTAATTGGAGACAAGGTGGAGGATGTCCTGTTTGCAAAAAATTTTGGGGGGAGTGGGATACTTGTTCTTACAGGTTATGGAAAAAATAGCAAAAAGGAGCTTGAAAAGATAGGAGTAGAGCCTGATTTTGTAGCTGAAAATGTCCTTGAAGCTGTCAAGTGGATAAAAGAAAATCTTAATGGATAAAAAGTTAATAAAGGATTTCCTTGATTACATTTTTGAAAAATTTAATAAAAAGGAATACATTGAGAAAGACCCTATAAAATATGTTTATGTCTTCAATACTCCAGACGATATGGAGATTATGGGTTTGATTGCATCATCTCTATCCCTTGGAAGAATAGACCAGATATTTAAAGCAATGGATAAATTATTAATGGTTGTTGGAGAAAAGCCAAATGAATTTTTCAGAGAAGAAAAAAATTTCCATCAACTCTTCAAGAATTTTTCCTACAGGTTTTTTAAAAATGAGGACATGGAAAGGCTTTTTAAAAGAATATCTGAAATAATTAAAAAACACGGGAGATTAAAGAATTTCTTCCTGTCCCATTGGAATTCCGAGAAAAACATGAAAAATTCTTTACACAATTTTGTTTCAGAAATAGGCATTAAGAATTCCTTTCTTCTTCCTGACCCTTTTGATGGGAGCCCCTGCAAAAGATTGAACATGTTTATGAGGTGGATGGTGAGAAAAGACAATGTGGATACAGGACTCTGGAGCGAGATAGGGACATCATCTTTAATAATTCCCCTTGATACTCACATTTCAAGAATTGGAAGAATTCTTGGATTTACAAAGAGAAAGTCCAATGACTGGAAAACTGCTGAAGAAATTACAAATTCGTTAAGAGAATATGACCCTATAGATCCTTTAAGATACGATTTTTCCCTTTGCAGAGCTGATATGGAGGGAGAGATAGAAAAGTTCTTAACAGCACACAGCAAATAGCAAACAGAAGAGCGGAAGAGTTGAAGTATATAGTTACTTTAAAATTTGCAATTCACACTTAAGTTTAGTTTTAGAAAGAGTATGTTTTATGCTATAATTAAATTTGTTTTTAAAGGTGAGTGTTCAAGGTGAAACTTTTTTCAGTTTTTGTGAATTGTGTTATATACAAACGAGAATTTTTGTTGTAAAAGATTGATATGAAGAAAAGAGAGGCTATTTCTTACAAAAATTCAATTTATGATATTCTCTTTTATTTTCTTTCCTCCGGGAAGGGAATTGAGATGAGGGGATGATATGAAAAAAATTTTCATTATTCTATTTCCTTTTTTTCTCCTTTCATGCTCCAAATCTCCTGATTTTTACAATTTCAGAGAAAATCTCAAAAAAGATAATATAAAAGAGTATCCATATTATGAACTCTATCAACAACTTGAGAACAGAGAGGAGGTTCTTTCTATCTGGACTCTCATAAAAGATTTGAGCAAGGAAAAAGACTTGAAGGTCTGGGGAGCATCCACAGATTTTCCAGTTTTAAATCACTTCAACAGCAATTTTATAGAAAGTTTAAAATTAAATATTGGTAAAAGAAATATTACCTTTTATTCACCTGAAATCTTTTTAAAAGAACCTTTAGAATATTCATGGACTTTTCTTAGGAATGAGAAAGAAATAATACCCAATTCAGAAAGTAAAGTAATAAAGATTGAAGAATTTTTCCCAGAGGGTGAATTTTTACTGGAGATTAAAAAGGAAGAGAAGAAAAACGGAGATTTAATTGTTAGTTTAAATGATAAAGAAAAAATAGAGCTTCTTCCTGAAAATTTATTGATAAAATCAATCAGATTAAATTCGAAGTTAGGATTAAATAAAATTAAAATAATCACCAAAGAAGCGGGGAGCATTAAAAAGATTAAAATTATATCCAACAAAAACCTTCTTCTCCTTTGCCTTCCTTCCTGGGCAAGTCCCGGAAATGTGCATTTTTCCTATCTAACTTTAAATAAAAGTTATTTCTTCAGTTCATCTTGGATAAAAGCGAAAAACCTCCTGATTGAAGAACGAAATGAGTGGGTGGATGATTTTAATGGTGAAAATCCCTACGGAATAAAAAGGAAAGTTCGTTTTTTTGACCAGACCTGGGATGGTATTTTTTCACCACCAAGGACAAAACTTGAGTTCCCTGTTTCAATAGAAAAGGATAGTGTCCTTGAATTCGGGTATTTTGTAATACCTTGGGAAAGAAGCTCAAAAACAATGCTTTCAATATATTTTATCAATGGAAGTTCTTCTACTCATTTATTTTTTAGAGAAATTTTTCCAGAGGATAAACCCGATTTCATATTCGAGAAAATTGAAATTGGAAAGATTGTAAAAGGGAAGGGGAAAGTTATATTCTTAACCGAAAACAAATCAAAAGATGGTGCATTTGTTGCATGGATTAATCCTTATCTTTACAGGACGAAAACGCCAGAAAAAACAAAAAATGTCATCCTCATTTCTCTTGACGCCCTCAGAAGGGACTATCTTGGGATTTATAACGGCAAAAAAGACTTTACACCAAACATTGACAAATTTGCTGAGGATTCAGTTATTTTTGAGAACGCTTATTCTCAGGCACCATGGACAATACCATCACATCTTTCAATCCTTTCAGGACTAAATCCAACCTCCCACGGGACTAACTTACTTTCTGCTAAAGTCCCAAGTTTTGTTAAAATCCTTCCTCAGCTATTGAGAGAGAAAGGTTTTTTAACATTTGCATACACTGGAGGAGGTCTTGTCTCTGCAAATTTTGGGTTTTCAAAAGGATTTAATCAATACAAAGAATGGGATGGCTCTGAGCTTCCGGACTCTTCAAAACCTATTTTTGAAAGAGCGGATAAGTTTATCTCATCTAATCATGGGAAAGATTTCTTTCTCTTTCTTCATACTTATCAAGCCCATGAACCTCTTGAATCTCCAGAAGAAATTAGAAAAATTGTTTTAAAAGGCAAGAAGATTTTGTGGGAAGGTATATCAATAAACAAGTTACTTGGCGGTGGCAAAGGAACATATAAGCCCTTGAAGGAAGAAGAAATCGAAAGCATCAAAATTCTCTTAAGAGCTGAGAGTAGAACGATTGACGAGCATCTTATCAAGCCACTTGTTAAAAAGCTCAAAGAAGAAGGAATATATGACCAGACAATGATAATAATTACATCTGACCATGGAGATGAGTTGTATGACCATGGTGGATGGCAACATGCCCACACCTTGTACAATGAATTGATAAGAGTTCCTCTCATAATTAAATTCCCCTATCAAAAATTCATGGGGAAAAGAATTTCACAGAATGTTAGACTTATAGATATCGCTCCAACTGTTCTTGATGTTCTTGGATTTAATCCTTCTGAATTTAGAATGGATGGAAAAAGTCTCATCCCTGTTATAAAGGGAAAGGAAAAAGAAGAAAGAAAATGTTTCTCTGAAATTTACTATGACCTGGAAAAACCTCACATTCCTCAGAGAATCTCCCTTGTCTACGGAGATTGCAAATTAATTGTGAATCAGATAACTCAAGGATGGCAAAAATTCCTCACTTATCCTCCGCCACCCCAATACCCCTTTGAACTCTATAATCTTAAGAATGACCCTGATGAAAAGAATAATTTATACAGTGAGGGTAGTGAAATTGCCAAAGAAATGCTTGAAATGATTAAAGAATACAAGGCTAAGAAACCTCCAAAAGTTGAAAAAAGAATTATTGACGAAGAGTTAAAATCCAAATTAGAATCCCTTGGTTATATTAAATAAAAGGCAAAATTGCAAAATGCAAATTTTAAATTGCAGATTTTAAAATGATTAAACGGACTTAATTTTCATTTTGCATTTTAAAATTTCCAATGTTAAAGATTGGCTCCGCCCTCAAAACCACTGCGAACTGTCCCTATAATTTTACCAAATTCAAT
>CAZHEF010000046.1:0-15814 GCA_964531645.1 uncultured Clostridia bacterium | reverse complement strand
CGATAAAGGACAACTCACGGTCCGTTATTACGGCCTCTACGCTAATGCCCACAGGGGGAAGATCAGGAAGGCAGCTCTAGCCGCTGGGCCCCTCCCGATTATGGAGGAGCTCCGGCCTCTCCCCTCCAAGGGCTGGGCTGAGATGATCTGTAAGGTCTATGAGGTCGATCCCCTAATATGCCCTAAGTGCGGGGGCATGATGCGTGTCATCGCTTTCCTCACCGACTATGCCGTGGTCGATAGAATCATCAATCACCTCAAGCTGACCTTCGTCGCGGAGAGACCTCCCTCGCCCCAGCTTGCCTTCCAGGAATATCTCATGACTACTGCATCCGGCGCCGAATATTTTTCATGATCTCCACTTTGGCTAGGCGGAGATATGCCTGATTTCCGGCGCTTTCTGCGCCTCCAACCGCATCCCGGCACAAATGCCCGCCCTTTTTACCTTTCTTGACATCTCCTTGAATCTTGATCTACCATTTTTTTCGATGATCGAGGGAAAAGTGGATTCGAAGATACCCAGTTGGCCAGCCCAGCAGAAAATGGAATTCTTATTCGCAATTTTGAAAGATTTGACACAATGATTTCTATATGTTAGGATTTTTATATGTTAGGATTCCTATATGTTAATTTTTCCGTTTTTAGGAGGAAAGATGGCAAAGAAACTTTTAATGTTGTTTTCAGTAATGGTTTTAGGATTGGTGTCATTATGGGCACAAGCCCCTACTTCCCTTGATTTAATTATTGTTTACAAAGGTGAAACTCCAGGAACAGGCCCTGGAGTAAGTGTTTTAAGACTTGCAGTTGGTGAAGAAGTTATTCTTGTTGCCAAAGGTGTTGATTCTGAAGGAAAAGAAGTTTTAATTGCTCCAACATGGAAAGCTGACAAGGAGATTTCTCTTATCACTGTCGAGGGAAAAGGAAGATGCACAAAGGTAAGATTGAAGGAAGCTCCTGCAGGTTTAGCTTTTGTGACAGTTGTTGTTATTAGAGATGATGGAAAGAAAGTCTCTACAGATATAGCAGTTGAGTTAAAGAAATAGTTAATAAAGCAAGATATTTTATTTTACTCTAACCTCAGGTTCATTTTCTGAAAATTAGAACCTAATTTTTAAAGAATTTCTCATTATTGTATTCTTACTAAAGTTTCTTTTGGTAAGTTTTAAAAGGTTTGTCACAAGAACGAATGAATAATGATCAACACGAAAGAGATCCTCGATAACCAATGCTTCATGCTACAAGCTTCGGGCTACAAACCCAAAGCTACAAACTCACAGCCTACAGCTCACAGCTTCTGATCCTTTCTCTCTTTTCTCGCATTTAATTAATTTTGCATTTTAAAAATTTCAATTTTCAATGCTCTTCCCTTGCGTATTTGGAGCTTGGTTATTGGCGCCTGGTGATTTTTAACCTTTGAGGTGATAGAGCTAATGTCTGTCATTCCTTTCATATCCTTCAGAAACTCAGTAAACTCCAGTAATCTTTTAATGTTCCATACATTTCTGGTATAATTTTAACTGATTGGTTTTAAAAAGGGCGCAAATTCATTTAAATTGAAAGTGCATATATAATGAACGATAAAGATTATATTAAAAAGACAAGAAATTTTTCCATTATTGCCCACATTGACCATGGGAAATCAACTCTTGCGGACAGGCTTCTTGAAAAAACAGGTGCTCTTCCTCCAAGAGAAATGGAGGAGCAAGTTCTTGACTCAATGGAGCTTGAAAGGGAGAGGGGAATAACAATAAAGGCTCATTTTGTTAGACTTAATTTTTCGTACAATGATGATGATTATGTTTTTAATCTTATTGACACTCCAGGCCATGTTGATTTTACATATGAGGTTTCAAGAAGTCTTTCTGCCTGCGAAGGTGCACTTCTTGTAATTGATGCAACACAAGGAGTTGAAGCTCAGACCCTTGCAAATACCTATCTGGCAATGGAAAACGATCTCACAATTGTTCCAGTTATTAATAAGATAGATTTGAAAAATGCAGATATTGATAGAACAATTGAACAAATGGAACATGCCCTTGCAATTCCAGGAGAAGAGGCAATTCTAATTTCTGCAAAGGAGGGTATAGGAATTGATGAAGTCTTAGAAGCAATTGTCAAAAGAATCCCACCTCCAGAAGGCTTGTTGGATGCTCCCCTCAAAGCTTTACTTTTTGACTCCTGGTTCGACTCGTATAGGGGTGTTGTTGTTCTTGTAAGAGTTGTGAATGGGATTCTTTATCCGGGACAGAAAATAAGATTAATTTCCTCGAGTGCCACTTACGAAGTGGAAGAGTTGGGTGTACTTACACCAAAACCTCAAAAAGTTGAGGTTTTAAGAGCAGGGGAGGTCGGGTACCTGATTGCAGGGATTAAGAGAATTTCAGATGTTCGAGTGGGAGATACAATCACCGACGATAAAAGACCAGCTGATTCACCACTTCCAGGCTTCAAAGAATTTAAACCAATGGTTTTTGCAGGAATATTTCCAACGGATGAAACAACTTATGAGCAACTAAGAACCGCTCTTGAAAAATTGAGACTTAATGATTCTTCATTTGTTTATGAGCCCGAAAACTCAACCGCTCTTGGATTTGGTTTCAGATGCGGTTTTTTAGGGCTTCTCCATCAGGAGATAGTTAGGGAGAGGCTTGAGAGGGAGTTTGATTTAACTCTTGTAACGACAACACCAACAGTTCGTTATAGAGTTATAACCAGAAAAAATGAAGTTCTGGAAATTGATAATCCATCAAAACTTCCTCCGCCAAATGAAATTCTTTCCATTGAGGAGCCGATTTTTGAGGTTATAATACTAACACCCGACACTTACATTGGCTCGATAATGAAACTTCTCGAAGCGAGAAGGGGTAAGCAGAAGAGCCTTGAATACATTTCTTCCAACAGGGTTATGCTAGTTTATGAAGTTCCTTTAAATGAGCTAATTCTTGATTTTTACAATAGGTTGAAATCCCTTTCTCAAGGTTATGCATCGATGGATTATAATTTTAAAGAGTTCAGAGCATCTGACTTAGTCAAACTTGATATATTAATTAACGGAGAACCTGTAGATGCCCTTTCTCTTATAGTTCCAAGGGAAAAGGCTTATGAAAGAGGAAGGGCTCTTGTTTCAAAGATGAGGGAGGTAATACCACGCCAGCTTTTTGAAATTGTTATTCAGGCCTCTATCGAAGGAAGAGTGATTGCAAAGGAGTCAGTAAAACCATTAATGAAAAATGTTCTCGCTAAATGCTATGGGGGGGATTATACAAGAAAGAGGAAACTTCTTGAAAAACAGAAGAAGGGTAAAAAGAGGCTTAAAAAAGTTGGGAGAGTGGAACTTCCTCAGGAGGCATTCCTTACTCTAATGAAAATTGATGAACAATAACCAATGGCCAATGCTTCATGCTACAAGCTTCGGGCTACAAACCCAAAGCTACAAGCTCAAAATTTTGAACTTTTCTCACAAGTCTTGCTTTCCTTGCCTTTCTCGCATCTAATTATTCAAGTCTCTGTTTTTATATTTATAGATTATATTTCTGCACTAACTTAAGATAGACGCATTAAAATTTAGGAAGGCTCTGAAAGGAATTAGTTCACCTTGTATTTTCCAAATTATTTATTTATAATATTCTGTTTTAACAATGCAAGAAAATATTTTGCAGATGATTCATCAGCTCTCAAAGGAAAGGGGAATACATCCTTCTTTCATTGTTAATGCCATAAAGGAGGCTGTAAGGGAATCTGCTAAGAAATACTATAAGGCAAAGGATATTGTTTCCCTTGATTTTGACGATAAGACCGGGGAAGTTATGGTTTTTGTCAAGAAAAAAGTTGTTCAGAAAGTTTCTAATCCTGAGAAGGAAATATCCTGGGAACAGGCAAGAAAGATAAATCCCAATGTAAAGATAGGAAATGTAATTGCGGTTAACGCTTCTGCAGAAATTCTTGGCAGGATATCAGCTCAGACTGCAAAACAGATAATATTCCAGAAGGTCTCTGAAGCTGAAAGACTTTATATATACAATGAGTTCTATCCAAAGATAGGGATGCTTATAAATGGGGTTGTAAGAAGATTTGATAACGATATTGTTATTGTTGATCTTGAAAAGGCTGAGGGAATTCTCACAAGGAGGGAAAGACCCTCCAGTGAAAATTACAATAGAGGAGAAAGGATAAAAGCAGTTATTTTAGATGTTCGTAAAGAATCAAAGGGTCCGCAGGTAATCCTTTCCCGCTCTGACAATCTTTTTCTAAAGAGACTTATGGAACTTGAAATTCCCGAAATAGCGGATGGGACAATTGAGATAAAAGGAATGGAAAGATTACCTGGAGAAAGGGCAAAGGTTGCTGTTTATTCAAGGCACAAAGATGTAGACCCTGTTGGCTCCTGCATAGGAGTGAAAGGTGGAAGAATAAATTCTATTCTTAAAGAGTTAAAAGGGGAAAAGATTGATATAGTTCAATGGTCTCCTTCCCTTGAAGAGTTTGTGAGGAATACATTGAGCCCTGCAAAAATTGTAAGTGTTAGAAGACCTGATGATAAAGAGAAGAAGCTTGAGGTAGTTGTTCCAGGGTCACAACTTTCAGTTGCTATTGGAAAGAAAGGGCAGAATGTTAAATTGGCTTCAAAACTGCTGGGCTGGCAGCTGGAAATAAAGACAAATGAGGAAAAAATAAAGGAAATTGGAGAGAGATTTTCCTCAAATTCTGGGAGGGATTCAGATGGAGAAGATTAGAGTTTATGAAGCAGCAAAAAAACTAGGGAAGAGTGTTAACGAAGTAAAGGAGGCTCTCTCCTTTCTTGGTGTTACTGTAAAGAGCAATCTACAGTTGCTCGATCCACAATTATTTTCAAAGCTTGAAGAAAAATTTGGTCTGAAAAAGACTTTAGTTCCTGTGGGGGAGAAAAAAGAAAAATTACCAAAGAAGGAAGCTGTCCCTAAAACTGAAAAAAAGGTAAAAGAAGAGATTCCCGCTAAAAAAGAGGCACCACTAAGGGTAGTTAAAAAGGTTGAAAAGCCGGTTCCTGAGAAGAAAGTTATAAATGCAAGGGAGGGGATTACACTGAAAGAATTGTCGGACAGGACAGGAATGAAGGCAAAGGATATTATCCAGAGGCTTATAATGAAAGGGTTTATGGTTACAGTCAATCAAGCTCTTGATAAGAATCTCCTTGATATTATTGGAAAAGAATTTGGCATTGAATTTGTCCCTATAACTTTTGAGGAAGAGCTTGCCCTTGAAGAGTTGGGAAAGGAAGAAAAACTTATCCCCAGGCCTCCTGTTGTGACAATAATGGGACATGTTGACCATGGAAAGACAACTCTTCTTGACTACATAAGAAAAACAAAAGTTGCAGAAAGTGAGGCGGGAGGGATTACTCAGCACATAGGTGCCTACAGGGTAAAAGTCAAGGACAGGTTCATAACTTTTCTCGACACACCAGGTCATGAGGCTTTTACAAGAATGAGGGCAAGGGGCGCAAAAGCAACGGACATAGTTGTTCTTGTTGTTGCTGCAGATGATGGTGTGATGCCCCAGACTCTTGAAGCAATCGACCATGCGAAAGCTGGAAATGTTCCAATAATAGTTGCAATAAATAAAATAGATAAACCCAATGCAAATTCTGAAAGGGTAAAGCAACAACTTTCCCAGCACGGGATTGTTGTTGAAGATTGGGGAGGTGATGTTGTCTCAGTGGAGCTATCTGCCAAGACCGGGCAGGGTGTTGACGAACTTCTTGAGATGATTCTTCTTGTGGGAGACCTTCTTGAGCTAAAAGCAAATCCTGAAAAGCCTGCAAAGGGAATTATCCTTGAGAGTAAACTTGATCCCAAAAAAGGACCTCTTGCAACAGTTCTTATTCAAAGTGGAACTCTAAAAGAGGGTGATTTCTTTCTTTGCGGGACAGGGGTCGGGAAGGTTAGGGCCCTCTTTAATGAGTTTGGTCAAAGAATGAATTCTGCAAGTCTTTCCATACCTGTTGTTGTAATGGGATTTGAAAAAGTTCCTTCAGTCGGAGATACCTTTATCGTTATAAAAGATGTGGAAAAAGCTCGTCAGATTGCCCAGTTCAGACTTGAAAAATCGAAAATAGCGGTTGCTCCTCCAAAGAAAGTTTCCCTTGAAGATTTGCTCAAGAGGGGAGAAGAGATTAAGGAATTCAATGTTATTATCAAAGGAGATGTTCAGGGAACTGTTGAGGTTGTGGAGGAGTTACTCGGAAGGCTTGAGAGTGAGAAAATTAAAATTAACATAATTCACAAGGCTGAGGGTCCACCTTCAGAGTCAGATGTTTTACTTGCATCTGCTTCCAATTCAATCATCGTTGCCATGAATGTTCGCCCACCAAGGAAGGTTGTGGAACTTGCTGAGAGTGAGAATGTGGATCTAAGAGTTTACAACATAATTTATGAATTGAATGAGGATATAAAAAGAATAGTGGAAGGGCTTTTAGAGCCCGAGAAGAAAGAAATTTACCTTGGCACAGCTGAGATAAGGCAGATTTTCAAAATTGCTAAGGTTGGAACAGTGGCAGGGTGCTTTGTAAAAGATGGAAAAGTGACTTCTGATTCAAGGGTGAGAATTATAAGGGATGGGAAGGTTATCTATGAGGGTAAAATAAATAGTTTAAAAAGGTTTAGGGAAGATGTTAGCGAGGTAAAAAACGGACTTGAATGCGGAATTTCGATAGAGCAGTTCAACGATATTAAAGTTGGAGATATTATTGAATGCTTTGTAATAGTAAAGAGGTAAAGAAAAATGAAAATGGGGCTTTGCATAATAGAACTATACTTTCCATACTCTAGGTCTCTAAAAGAAAAAAGAGCAAGAGTGAATAAAATAAAAGAGAGGATAAAACGGAAATTTAATGTGGCGATAGCTGAGATAGGTCATCAGGACTTGTGGCAGAGATCCAAGATCGGACTTGTTACAATTGCAAATGGAAAGGATATTGTTGAAAAGACATTCCAATCAGTATCGAAGTTTATAGAGGCTGAGCTTAGTGAAAACCTGATCAGTATGGAAATTGAGGTTATGTAAAATGAAAGTTTCTTACAGACCTGAAAGGGTTGCTCGACTTATTAAAGAAGAAATTACGAAGGTAATTCATAGGGAGCTCAGAGATCCTTCTATAGGGTTTACAACAGTTACAGATGTTGTGTTGACCCCTGATCTCAGGCATGCTGATGTTTATGTGACAATATTGGGAGAAGTAGAGACAAAGAGAAAAAGTCTTGATGCTCTTAACAAGGCTCAAGGTTTTATAAGAAGAATGGTTGCAAAGGAGCTGAATTTAAAAACCAACCCAACTTTTTTTTTTCATCTCGACGAGAGTTTTGAGAGAGGGGAAAAAATAGAAAAAATTTTAGAGGAGATTCATAGAGAAGATGCGCAAAAAAAACATAGTAAAAGAAATAGGTGAAAAAATCTTAGAAAGTAAAAAAATACTTATTTCGTCCCATCTGAGACCTGATGGCGACTCCATAGGAACAGGTTTAGCCCTTTTTCATCTTTTGAGGAAAATGGGAAAATCTGTAGATTTTATAAACATTGACAAGACGCCATTCCCTTTTACGAGGCTTCCAGGTGCCGAACAAATAGTTATAGGTGAGATAAAGAATTCTGACTATGATTTAGCCCTTTTACTCGAATGCAGTGAGGAAGGAAGGTCAGGGCATGAGAACATAAAAATGTTTTTTACAATTAACATCGACCACCACAATACATCTGATCTTTATGCAAATATCAACTGGATAGACCCGTCAGCCTCTGCCGTGGGTGAAATGGTTTTTGATCTTATTATTTCTTTGAAAGGAGAGTTTGACAAAAAAATTTCTACAAACCTTTATGCAGCTATTGCTTCTGACACTGGAGCATTCAGGTTTTCCAATACCACACCAAGAGCTCTTGAGGTCTGTGCTTTTCTTGCGGAAAAGGGTGCTGATCCCTATGAGGTCTCGAGATTACTTTTTGACACTTACTCCTATCAGAAGGTGAAACTACTGGGACTTGTGCTCTCAACTTTAAATGTTGAAATTGAAACTGGAATAGCATGTATTTCTATGCCCAAGAGATTTTTAGACGAGCTTGGTCTAACAGAAGTTGACACAGAAGATATAATATCAATGGTGAGATCCATTGACGGGATTAACATGGTTATTTTTGTAAAGGAAATTGGTGAGCGTAAATATAGGGTAAGTTTAAGATCCAAAGGTGATATAAACTCAGGGAAAATTGCGGAAAAATATGGAGGAGGAGGTCATTTTCACGCAGCTGGTTTTTCCCTTGAGGGGGATTATGAAACTGTCTTGAAAAATGCGGTCCAGATTGTTAAACTCAGTCTTTTTAAGCGGAAATGAACGAAATTCATGGAATTATTCTCTTCGATAAGCCAGAAGGAATAACTTCATTCAAGGCTGTCCAGAAGGTAAAGAAAATTCTGAAAGTGAAAAAAGCGGGTCATTTTGGGACTCTTGATCCTTTTTCTTCGGGCCTTCTAATAATAGGAATTGGAAAATCTACAAGACTGTTCAGTTATTTCCTAAAAGAAAGAAAGCTTTATCAAGCCAAAATAAGATTGGGCTATGCAACTGATACATACGACAGAGAAGGAAAACCTATTGAGGACGAAAAGGAAGTGAAAGTAAGCAGAAGAGAGGTAGAAATGGTTTTGAAAGAGTTTGAAGGAGAAATCAAACAGATCCCTCCTCCCTTCTCTTCGAAGAAAGTTTCCGGAAAACCATCTTACATTTTCGCAAGGAAAGGCGAAATCATTAAACATCCTCCAAAGCTCGTTCATATTTATTTCATAGAACTTTTGAAATATGAGCCTCCATTTTTGGAGATAAAGGTTCAATGTTCTTCAGGAACATATCTCAGAACATTAGCCTTTGATATAGGAGAAAGATTAAAAGTTGGTGGTCATCTGTGGGAGTTGAGAAGGCTGAAAATTGGAGATTTTGATATATCCAGGGCAGTTGCAATAGAAAAACTGAAAGAAGATGCGGAAAAGGGAGAGGCTCTAAAGGATATAGTTCCTATAGAATCTGTGCTCAATCATTATCCAAAAATAATAATAAAAGATGAAACAGTGAAAAAAGTTTTGAATGGGAATCCTATAAAGCCATCTGAAGTTATTAAGAGATTTCCTGGAATTGGTGATTCCATAAGGGTTTTTTCACCTGACGGAAGGTTTATTGCTATTGCGAAAGATGTTAACAGACGCTACTTTAGACCTGTCCTTGTTTTTTCAGATTGACTTTATATGCAGTTAAATTATAATATTTAAATCATATGGAAAATTTAAATTCTGTTATTCAGTTTATCAACCCTTACCTTCCTTATATTATTATCGGTGCGGTAATATTCCTCGTAATTCAATTTATACTCTGGATTTCTTCTAAATTAGGGAAAAAATCTAAAAAAACGGAAAAGAAAACTCATTTCAGAAAGAGTGATTACAAAAAAGCAGCACAAAAACATCTGAAATTAGGTAATACTGTTGCTGCTGCTCAGCTATTTGAAGAAGCAGGACAGTTTAAAAAGGCAGCGGAGCTATATGTGAAGGCACAAGAATTTATAAGATGTGGGGACATGTGGTTAAAAAACAATTTTAAAAATGAAGCTTTGGAAATGTTTATCGAGGGAGGGGATTATCTAAAAGCAGCTACCTTAATGGAAGAAATGGAAAGGCTTGAGGAAGCAGCATCAATGCTTGAGAAAGCAAGCAAATTTTATGAGGCAGCCGAGATGTATGCCAGGATAGATAATCCTCAAAAAGCAGCTGAACTCTTTGAAAAAATGGGTTATTACGACAAGGCTTCTTCGAATTATAAAAAAGCGGGAGACCTGGGAAAAGCAGCTTCATGCCTTGAGCAGTTTTATTTTATTACAAAAAAAACAGTTCCTACAGAAGCTCAGAAAATGAATCTTGTGAAAGCAGCAAGGTTATGGATAGAGGCTGGAAATAGCAAAAAAGCAGAAGAAATTCTTAGAAAAGAGAGAATGTATGGGGAGCTTGCTCAACTCCAGGAGGATTTTAAAAACTGGAGAGAGTCAGCGGAGAACTGGGAGAAGATCGGAAACTTCAGAAAGGCGGCAAACGCATGGGAGCAGGCTGGAAATTTCAGGAAATCTCATCTCTGCATGGCAGAGATTTCATTAAGTGAAAATAATCATAGGGAGGCCGCCTATCACTTTGAACTTGCAGAGGACTGGGGAAGAGCCGCTGAGATATACGAGTGGGTTGGAGATTGGCTAAAGGCTGCTGAATGCTACCTTAAGATGGGTAATTACCTTTCAGCTGCGGAAAATTACTTTAAAATCGGTGATCAGAGAAATGCTGCCAGTATGTATGAACTTGCAGGTGAGCTTGGAGCGGGAGCTAAACTCTATATGGAAGCTGGAGAATTTAAGAAGGCGTCTGAGCTTTTTGAAAAATGTGGAATTTATTATGAAGCAGCAATAGCAGCTGAAAAAAACGGGGATGATGACAGAGCCCTTGACCTTTTTCAGATGGTTTCTCCTGAGAATGAAAATTATGTAAAAGCTGGTTCGCTTATTGGGCAGATATTTTTGAGAAAAGGAAGGATTGACCTTGCAATAGAGAAATTTCAGAAACTAATAGATTCAAAACCTCTCGATAAGGAGAACATTGAAATTTATTACAACCTTGCCCTTGCCTATGAGAAGGCAGGAAGATATCGGGAGGCAAAGGATATATATCAGAGAATTTTGACCGAGGATTTTAAATATAGAGGCGGAGAAGTTCAGGAGAGGCTGAAAAATGTTTTAAAGCTCATACAGGATTCAAAGAGCTTTGAGCTTCTTTCCACTGACAAATCAAAAAGATATAAGATAATTGAAAAAATCGGAGAAGGTGGGATGGGAACGGTTTACAGGGCAGAGGACCTGCTTTTAAAAAGAGTGGTTGCTTTGAAAATTCTTCACAAAAAATTGATGGATAACACAAAAGCCATAGAGAGATTTTATACAGAGGCAAGATCTGCCGCCGCTTTAAATCATCCAAATATTGTTACTGTTTTTGATGTTGGACAGATGGGAGAAGATTACTTCATTACAATGGAATTTATTGAGGGAGAAAGTTTTATGTCTTTTATCGAGAGAAAAAAGTTTCTTTCAATTGCTCAATTTATATTTGTTACAACCCATTTATTCAGAGCTCTTGATTATGCCCACAGAAAGGGAATTATCCATAGAGATATAAAGCCTCACAACATAATGCTTACAAAAGATAAGCAATTGAAAATAATGGATTTCGGACTTGCAATTATTCTTTCGGATTACAAGAGCGGAGAGACGGGGACTATAAGTGGAACACCTCATTACATGTCTCCTGAGCAGATTCAGGGGGAAAAGGTTGACCACAGGACAGATATATACTCAGCAGGGGCTACCCTCTACCATCTTATAACAGGAACTCCACCTTTTACTGGAGACAACATTTTCTTCCAGCATTTAATTGAACCACCAGAACCACCTTCAGCCAGAAGACCAGAGATTATACCAGCAATTGATTTTTTAATCCTTCAATGCCTTGCAAAGGAAAAAGAGAAAAGATTTCAGAGCGCCCTTGAAATCCTTTTTTACATAAAAAAACATCTCCTTAACGCATCCAAATAGCTTTAAATACGGTCTTCAGGCTTCGCCATAGCTATCAGCTGAAAGCTCACAACGGACAGCTAAATATAATCTTGCTTCTACTTTTTTCTATACGCTGTAGTCCATATTCATTCCCTCTTTGTTCCAATAGGTGATAGATGGACTGTTGTGTCGTAGCTAACAGCCTGAATTTCCTTGTCTGCTTCCTTCCCCTCTATAATATCTTCGATTAGATATGTTCCCATTTTTGGCGCCTTTAAAAAACCGTCCCATGCAGCCTCTGCAAATCTTCCACTTCCAAGCCAGTCTAAAATCCAGTCTTTTGCATACTCAGGATCTTCCTGAAGTATTCCTGCATGAACTTCAAGTAACCATTTTAAATTTGCCTCTTCGTGGTCTCCTATTGGAGGAGCTATTATTATTGGAATTCCAAGCCCGCAATAAAAGGTAAGTTCGCTGGGCTTTGTCCATAAAATATCCGTTGTTCTGAGAAGTTCATTGAATCCTTCAAAGTAAAGGAACTTATTCGGATGATATATTATTCTTAAATTTCTATCAAGACAGTCAGAAAGACCAAGCTCCTTTGCGTAGTCCTGAAAAAGAACCTGAAGATTTTTTCTTACCCCAACACTTATATTTATAGCAATTTCCTTTTCAAGTAACTTATCTCTGAAACTTTTAATTAACTTCATACCAATATCTGACTGAGCTCCCGCACCTCCTATGGCAAAAGTTATTGTAAAAAGCCTCTTCCTGAAAGACTGGATATTTGGTCCGAGATGAAAGCTCAAGGAGGATTGGTGGAGATTGAAAAATCTACCTTTTCTGTCAAGGTGATGGAGTCTATCAAGAAGATCAAATTTTAAAATCTCCCTATTTTCCCTGCTTCCTATATTGTCCTTTGGAAGAGGAAAACCTGTAAGGAAGATCCTCTCTTTACTCACTCCATATCTTTTAAGCCTTTTTACCGCAATTTCGCATGGTGCGAAATAATAAATTCTACTGGTTGAAGGACTGGAAGAAACCCATGCTCTGTTGACATCAGCGTCACATATCACACAATATACTTTCTCCTTATACTCTTTATAATCTGCAACAAGAGCAGGAACATAAAATGTAGTTACAATTGGAAGTGGCTTTTTCTCAATATAGGATAATATCTCAGACCCAAGTCCTTTTTTTATCAAATAGGAAAGATAATAGGCCTGAAGGGTTGGGCGAGAGAGATCTCTTTTCGGATAAAGAGGTTTGATATTCTGAATGGAATCCAATACTTTAAATATAAAATTTCCAATTAATGGAATATTTCGGGAGCGTGATAAAAACTCGTAAGAGTTTTTTATCCTTTTCCAGAATTTGTATTCAGACGCAGAAATTAGGGAAGGATCCCCTGCATTTAAAATTTCTTCTTCAGCAATGTCTTTGAGGGGATAAGCGGCTCTCTGATGTCCAAGCCCCATATCTGCGGATACAACCCAAGCTTTCTTCCTTTTGCATTCACTCATACTCATTTATTTTTCACACTCAAAAGATAAAAGTCAAATTGAATGTTTTATTCAATAAAAACAGCTGTTCCACTTGCAGAAACCATTAACATACTTCCATTTGGTCCGATTGTCTCATAATCAAGGTCTATACTAATGATTGCATTTGCTCCCATGAATTTTGCCCTTTCTATCATTTCATTCAATGCAATTTCCTTAGCATCAATTAAGATCTTTTCATAGGCTCCAGCCCTTCCACCTACAATATCTCTTATCCCTGCGAAAAGGTCTCGGACAATATTAGCGCCAAGGATTGTCTCACTTGTTACAATTCCAAGGCATCTTACAATCTTTCTTCCTTCAACATTGGGAGTTGTTGTCATTACCATCTTAACCTCCGTAGAATTTTATATCAAATTTTTAAACCAACCCTTAAGATGGCTCCGGAAAAGGAAAGGTAAGCATCTAAAAGAATATCAGGACGAAGAAGCGGAGCTCTAATTCCTGCTTTAAGAAAAAGGTGAAGAATGAGATCCTTGTGTCTTGTCGGGCAACCTTTTATCCGTGATGTTCTTTTAGCTTCAATTTTTCCATTGACCTTTGAACAATCTCCGAGGATAATGACTTTTTTAGCCATTATATCTCCGCTGAATTCACCAATTACAACTGCAATATCCTTCTTTTTTTCAAACCTTTGAGGGGCTCTGTCTTTCAACATGTAAATCCAGTCAAGGAAGACACCATGACATCCTCCGAAACAGTATGGTTCACCAGCAAATACTTTTACAGATCCATCAAGAGAGTCAACCCTTTTAAATCCGTTTTCCCTTGTAAAGGATAAGTCCTCTTCTCCGATGGATTTTATGGATGTTATAAGAGAATCAATTATTTCAGGTCTTGTGAAAGCTGAAGGTGCAACTTTTTTATGGGCGAGAACAACATTTGGCTTTATAACAATCTTACCTTTGATTCTCTCCTTAAGACCAAGCTTATCGATACTCTCTTTTACTATCGAGATAATTTCTTTCTTATTGTAAGAATCGCACTTTCTAATAATTACCTTTTTCATCCTTCGCCTCATCCAAAAAACCATTTTATAAGGGAAGGAATGAGTTTAATTTTTTTGATTTCTTTTCCGAAAATAAATGATATTCCATTTCTTAATAGTTTTAGTTTTTCGTCATTGTAAGGGAACCACCATAGTTCACTTTTTTTCTTCCTTTTTCATAACAGATCAGTTTGGGATAAGTCGCTTCAAGAAGAGCAAATTTTCCATGAACTCTACCAATTCCACTCTCTTTGACACCTCCCCATGGACACTGGGTGGCATTGTAAGAGTAGAGAAGATTGTTAATCCATACTGTCCCTGCCGGAATCTCTCTTGCAATATTTTTTGCAAGTTCTAAATCATTTGTCCAGATACTGGCAGAGAGGCCCATACTGGATAAATTTGCCAGTTTTATTGCCTCACCCAAGTTTTCAGCTGGAATAATTCTTATCAATGGACCAAATGTTTCCTCTTTGATACATTTCATTTTTTCATTAAGATTATAAAGTAGTGTCGGTGGGAAAAACAAACCTTTCTTCTCTTTGATCTCTATCTGATAAACGATTTTCCCTCCTTTGGAAATAGAGTCCTCAAGGTGCTCCCTGACCTTTGATAACTGTTTTTCATTCTGAACAGGACCAAAATCAACTCCAATGTTGAGTTTTTTCATGCATTCAACAATTTTTTGAGTTAAAGGCTCAAAGACTTCTTCCACATAGATTTTTTCAACAGAACTGCATGTCTGCCCCGCAGTTGAAGAGGCTTCCCCAGACGGCAGATTCTGCTGTTGTTTCAATATTTGCATCCTTGAGAATAATCATGGGATCTTTTCCGCCCAGTTCAAAAACAACTGGAATTAGCCTTTCTGAGCAGATTTTCATTATCTCCTTTCCGGTTTGAGTGCTTCCAGTGAAGAAAACTTTTTTTACAGGTTGTTTTATAATCTCTTTCCCGAGCGCACCATCTCCATAAAGGACATTCAAGACACCTTCAGGAAGATTGGCTTTTTTGAGAATTTCATCTATCTTCCTTCCTGTCAGTGGAGTAAATTCTGAGGGTTTGAAGAGAAGAGTGTTTCCCGGAATAATGATAGGAATTATTGAGACAATTGGGATTGAAAAGGGATAGTTCCATGGAGAAATCAGTGCAACAGGACCGTAAGGCTCTATTCAATCCGTCCTTTTTTACCCCAGAGAAAAGGTTGATAAAATTTCACTTTTTCACTTTTTAGAATCTTTTTTGATTTTTTACAGAAAAAGGAGATTGCATCAAGAGAGGAAATAATATCACTGGAGTAAGATTCCATTAAGGGTTTCCCAGTTTCTTTTGTTATAAGTTCTGCAATCTTATTCCTTTCTTCGTAGATAATTTCACCCGCTTTTTTTACCTAAGCTATCCTTTCTTCTATATGAATTTTTCTCCATAAATTAAAACTCTCTTCTGCTTTTTTAAAGGCTTTCTCTACATCCTCAATGGTTGAAGATTCAACAGATCCTATAACCTGACCATCTGAAGGGTTTATAGATGTCAGAATTTTTCGAGAGGCTATCATCTTTATAACCTCCAGAATTTAATACCTGAAATTATACAATAGAAATATCTTTGAAAAAGTTTTCAGAAAGGGAGGTAGCGTAAGATTTATTGTGTAAAATTTATGAAA
>CAZHEF010000045.1:0-16330 GCA_964531645.1 uncultured Clostridia bacterium | reverse complement strand
TAATTTATCAGGAGGCAGTAAAAATTTGGAATAGAATTTCTCATGATGCAACGAATGGATTTCATATAGAAAATTAATGATCCAATTCTAAGCCTTTACATGAATTTACACAAAGATCTTGACGCTACCATGTTCGATCCAAAGATGCTCCTTCCATTTTTTGACATTTTCACCTTTTCTTTTGTAAAATTTTATAATAGTTTATCCGATGAAAAAGTTTTTAGTTTTCTCTATTATCGGAATTGTTGCTTTTTTAAATTCGTGCTCCAATTATTGGTCTTTTAAATATCAAGTTTTACTTATAGGAGATGATCGTTCAGAAATAGAGAAGGTTTTCACCTCTCTTATTGAAGAAATGCTCCTTTCATGGAATATTCCTTTTCAGAAATTTGGAAAAGAATCTTTAAAAAATAGCTATTTCTATAATGGAAGAGTAGTTCAGTTTACAAGCGTGATTATTACAAGAAATTTTGATAGGTTTTCTGATAAAGAAATAAGAATTTTAAAGAAAATCTCAAAGAATTACGGGATTAGTATAGTCTCATTTTTCTCATTTGTTGATAATAGAAGTAAGGATCTTTTTGGAATTAAAGAAATTTCTGAAGAAAAGATAAAATCAGTCTCTTTTAAAATGATCAAAAAGGAAGATTTTTTATGTGAAAATTTTAGTCAGAATGAAGTTTTTCGAGGAGGAGAATTTTTAAAACTTAAATCCAAAAAAGAAGGTGTAATACTTGAGAATAAAAAAATCCCAATCTTTTTCTACAATAAATATGGCAAAGGAGTAAACTATTATTTTAATTCCACACCGCAAACAATCTTTTTTTTTGATGGAAAGCATTTATTTCTTTTAAGAGCAATATTTAAAAACAGTGGTAATGGATTTATTTATTTTGATTTGGGAGGAGTTTGCGCTCTTAGATGTGACGACCCTTTGAGAAATATTTCCTGGGAAGATGACCAGAGTTATCAGAAGTTTTATTACAAAAGGATGGGGAAAAAAGATTGGGAAGATTTAATTTGGGTTTTGGAGAAACATGATGCAGGTATGAGCCTTTCGGTTGTAACAGGGTTCAAGGATGATGGAGAAAAAGAAAGGGGTGACCTATATATAAAAGGGGAAAAAATTCAAAAAAGAGTTTGTGGTCAAGTCTTTGATTCAAGGAATGTGAGATATGTTTATAGAATGAAGGGGAGAAAGGGAATAATTCTTGATTATGAGAAAGAATTTGAAGGAATAAAATTTGCCCTTGAAAATTATCAAAATTTGGATATTCAACAACATGGATTTATTCATACTAATCCTGAAAGTTCATGGTGTGATGCTCCCGATAAACACACGGAGCCTGCCTGGGGAGTTGAGTTTTACAATTATAAAGAGAAAAAAGATATTTCTGAGGAATATCAAAAATTGGCGATAAAAGAAGGTTATAATAGGTTAGTGAGTTGGTTTAATCATGAACCAGCTGTTTTTGTTCCTCCTGGATTGCTCGTCTCCTCAAATACTGCTGAAATTTTGAAAGAGTTTGGGTACAAATATTATTTTGATGGATTTACTCTAAAAAAATTTGTCGATGGAAATTATGAAAACCTTGGTTTTGTGTATGTTACTTCTGTAAAACTTCTTGATTGGTGGATGCAACAAAGTCATATAAGAATTTTTACGAGTCTTCCTACAATTTTAGGCCTTCACGATGTTGATTTCACATATTTTGGACTGAATTGGTTTGACAAATTCCTTTCAGAATGGAAAAAGCATGGAGTCAAAAGGTTTATCTCCCTTGGAGAACTTGTGGGTATGCTTTCTGCCAGAGTTTATGCAGAATACGATGGGCAAAAGGTGAAAATATTAGTTGATATTTCAGAGCCTGTAGGACCCAAAAATCTCGAATCTTCAAATTATTTTAGAGAAAAAGAAATGGTTTTATATCTCAAAATTCCTGATAAATGGAAGAAGAAAAAAAGAAAAGAAGCTTTGAAAGTGGTGATTCCACCTTTTAAAAATAGAAATTCATTTGCAAAGATACTAAATTTCGAAAAATAATTTTGCCAAAATTCCTGTGTTTTCTTTAATTATGATAAAATACTAATATGAATAAAAGAAGAATTCTTGTAGTAGATGACGAACAAAATATAAGGGAAGCTTTAAAATTAATTCTTGAATATGAAGATTATGAAGTCTTGGAGGCGGGAGACCCTCAAAATGCTATGAATCTTCTTTCTGAGGATCCTCAGGTTGTCCTTTTGGATATTAAACTGCCTCACATGGATGGGCTTCAAGTTTTGCAAGAGATAAAGAAGAAAAAGCCGTGGATTGAGGTAATAATGATTTCAGGACATGGGACGATAGCAACTGCCATTGAGGCTACAAAGCTAGGAGCTTTCGACTTCTTAGAGAAACCTATTGAAAGAAACAGGGTTCTTTTGAGTATAAGGAATGCCCTTGAAAAAAATATATTGAGGCAAGAGAACATACTCCTAAAAAAGAGGGCTGAAAGAAAGTATGAGTTGATAGGCAACTCGCCTTCCATGAGAAAATTAAGGGAAGAAATAGAGAAAGTGGCTCCCACTGATGCAACTGTCCTGATTATGGGAGAAAGTGGAACAGGGAAAGAACTTATAGCAAGAATGATCCACACACTGAGTCACCGTTCCCAGGAATCCTTTGTTCAGGTAAATTGTGCTGCAATACCTGAGGAACTTATCGAATCAGAGCTATTTGGCCATGAAAAAGGCGCTTTCACAGGTGCGACGGAGAGAAAAATTGGAAAGTTTGAACTTGCTCATAAAGGAACTATTTTCCTTGACGAAATCGGTGATATGAGTTTTAAAACCCAGGCAAAAGTTCTTAGAGTCCTTGAGGAAGGAGAAGTTCAAAGGGTTGGTTCAACAAAAATTATAAAAGTTGATGTAAGAATAATTGCTGCAACAAATAAAGATCTTACAAAGGAAATGAAAGAAGGAAGGTTTAGAGAGGATCTTTACTTCAGATTAAGTGTGGTTCCGATATACTCTCCTTCTTTAAGGGAAAAGAAAGAAGATATTCCTCCTTTAATAGATCATTTTATGAAAACTTTTGCTGAGGAAAACAATTACAGAAAGAAAAAATTTACAGACAATGCAATGTCTGCCCTGATGAAATACCCTTGGAAAGGGAATGTGAGAGAGTTGAGGAACCTTATAGAAAGGTTGGTGGTTATGGTTGATAAAGATGTTATCGATTATGAAGATTTACCAGAATACATAAGAACAGACACAATTTCTATACTTCCAGATATAAGAAAAATAAAGACACTCAGGGAATTTAAGGAGGAAGCTGAAAAACTTTTTATACTTACAAAACTTAGAGAAAATAAATGGAACATTTCAAAGACTGCAGAGGAAATAAATACTCCTCGTTCTAACCTCTATAAAAAATTGGAAAGTTATGGTATAAAATATAAGAGTGGGGCAGGCGATGAGAGCGCTGATTCGGAGGAATCAGAGGAAAGTCCGAACTCCACAGGGCAGGATGCTGGATAAAATCCAGGCACTTAAGACGAAAGTCTTAAGTGACGGAAAGTGCCACAGAAAACATACCGCCTCACGCTCAAGTATTGGGTGTGGGGTAAGGGTGAAAAGGCGAGGTAAGAGCTCACCGCCCCGCCAGCGATGGTGGGGGCACGGCAAACCCCATCCGTAGCAAGACCAAATAGGCTTTGCCCAATGAAGGGTTGCCCGCCCGATACTCCTTCTGGAGGGGCAAAGCGGGTAGGTCGCTCGAGCCTCGAAGTAATTCGAGGTCAAGATTAATGCTCCCTCCTGCACCCGAGATGGGTGCAAAAGAACAGAATTCGGCTTATGTCCTGCCCCACTGTAAAATTAAAAATTTAAAAGTCAAAGTTAAAAAAATTTGAATATTTAATATAAACTTTCTGTCTTTCGCGTCTTGCCTTCAATCGTTTTTCAATCTTTTATTTTCAATGTATTTTCTTTACAGAAAAGACTTTTCCATTTTATTCTTTGAAAAAATTTCCTTTTTCCCAGGTTTTTAAATTTTACTTTGTAAGAGAGGAAGTTTTCAATGTAAATCCCCTTTCTTCATCTTCTTCATAGATATTTTCAAGGAGTTTTTCCTCTCCTGTAAGGAGTTTTCCAAAGCCATATTTTCCCCTTACCCTGTCAATCGCTTGAAATAGTTTTTCCTTTTTCTTTTTTACATCTGCTCCAAATATAAGGATGTTTTTGCCGTAGCATAGCCCTGAAGCTTTAACACCCACCAACCTTATGGCAAGCTTATAACATGAGAAATTCTCCAGAAATAATCTCTTGGAAATATTATATATCTCAAACATATCATTGGTGGGAATTAATAGAGGTTCCCTTCTTGTATGGGTTGAAAAATCAGAAAATCTTACCTTTATTTCTATTACATGGGCTGAGAGATCTGATTTTCTTAGAGCCTCTGCAAGTCGGTCAGAAAGATACGCAAAATGGGCGAGTATTAGTTCAGTTTCCCATATATCCTTGAGAAAAGTTGTTTCCCTAGATAATGATTTTGGAAACCTTAAAGGAATGACTTCTCTACTGTCAATCCCCCTGCAAAGAAAGTAGATGTAATCGCCTGAGGAACCAAAAAGTTTTCTAAGCTCTTCTATAGAGAATTTCCAGAGATCTCCAATCTTTTTCAATCCTGCAATTTTGAGAATTTTGTAGGATTTTGGACCAATACCCGGGATATTTTCCACATTTATGTTCTCAAGGAACTCCATTTCTTTTTCATGCTCAACATAAAGGAATCCCCTGGGTTTTGTTTTTTCTGTTGCCAATTTTGCAATGAATTTACTGGAGCCCAGCCCTCCGGATATACTCAATCCAATTGCCTTCTCAGCCTCTTCTTTTATAAATTTAGCAATTTTCTCCATAGGTGAATAAATCAAAGAACAATTTGTAAGGTCTAAATAGGCTTCATCAATAGATGCCATCTCTAAATCAGGCGTAAATTTGATGAGAGTCTCAAAAAAAATTTTAGAGATTTCAGCATACCTGGAATAATTACCTCTTAAAAATATACAATCAGGACAGATTTGATAAGCTTTTATCAGGGACATTCCTGAGCAAACGCCGAATTCCCTCGCCTCATAAGATGCTGTTGCTACAACACCTCTTTCATTAGGCATTCCTCCCACAATGATTGGTTTTTCTTTCAAAGATGGATTAAAAAGAACCTCTGCAGACGCAAAAAAAGCATCTATATCAAGATGGAGGATCCAGCGGTTTTTCTCCTTCATTGCCAATCTACCTGTATTTTCTTATAACTCCAAGAAGCCTTCCCAGAACTTTTGCTCCCATAGCAGGGATGGGACTGAACTGCGGATTCTGTGGAACCAATAAAGCCTCTTCATTCTCAATTTTCAATTTTTTCAAGGTGACAGAACCATCCGGTAATTGTGCAACAATCATCTCTCCTGAATTGGCAACTGAAGTTTTTTCAATAATGACTATATCGCCGTGATCTACATAAGCGTCTATCATGCTCCTTCCTGAAACTTTGAGGGCAAAAACATCCACATCTTTGGGAATCATCCATGAAGGAACCTCAATTTGTTCATCACTATCAAAAACCTCGATAGGTTTTCCAGCAGGAATGATTCCTATAAGAGGTATTCCTTCTTCAAGAACCCTCCTTATCTTTCCATTTTCCCTCTTTATCACTCCTTCCTTTTCAAGTTTTATAAGATGTTTGAAAACCGAGGAAGGTGAAGAAAGCCCAACCTCCTTCCCAATCTCCCTTACACTCGGAGAATATCCTTTCTCCCTTACAAACTTTCTAATCATCTCTAAAATTTCTCTTTGTCTTCTTCTCACTATGTTCTCCTTTTGTTCTCCATCCTATAAATATATTCTTTTTTGAAATTTGTCAAGGGTCTTCCAAATTGACAATTGAATTTTTAATCTCGCCATCCCCTTTATCCAATCCGTAATTCTTTAATTCGTTTCAAATTATTGACTTGTTTTTTATTAAGTGTTAATTTATGATAGTGATAGGAGGAAAAATGGGAGAAAGAATACTATTAGCAGATGACAGTTTCACGATACAGAAAGTGGTCTTTCTTGCTTTAGCGGATGAACCTTTCGAGATAAGAACAGTATCGACTGGAGATGCTGTTATGGATACAATAAGAGAATTCAGACCAGATTTGATTCTTATTGATATTAACCTCTCCGGAAAAAGTGGCTATGAGCTGTGCGAGATGATAAAATCTTCACCCCTTTACTCTCACATTCCGATAATCCTTCTCAGAGGAACTTTTGAACCCTATGACTCTGAGAGACTGAAAGGTCTTAAATTTGAAGATATTATTACAAAACCTTTCGATTCTGCAATGTTTTCTTCAAAAGTGAAGGAGATCCTCCGTAAGAAAAAGGAAGAGACAGTTTCTCCAACTTCTATGCCTGAAGAAACAAAAGAAGAGATTCCACTCCCTCCTGATGAGGAACTTCTATTTTCCGAAGAAGTTGAGCCAAAAGCCGAAGAAGCTCAGAAGGTCGAAGAACCTATTTTTGCAGGGAAAACATGGGAAAGTATAGCACAGGAAACAATATTAGGTGAGGAGGGACAAGAAGTGAATCCATTTCTTGAAGAAGAAATTGTAGAGGGTCCAAAAGCGGAAGAAATTTCAGAAGCCCCTCCAGACGAGTTCATTCTTGAAATTACAGAGAAGCCAGCTGTGGAAATTCCATTGGAAATTGAAGCACCGCAAGAAGAGGTTTCGCAAAAGCCCGAGGAGGAAGGTTTCCAGCCACCCCTTTTTAAAATGGAAGAGGCACCCGTTTATCTTTCTGAAGAATCTATAGAGAAGATTGCTAAGAGAGTAGCGGAATTGCTTTCTCCTGAGATTATTAAGGAAGTAGCCTGGGAGGTCATACCTGATTTAGCTGAGATTATTATAAAAGAGGAACTTGAAAAGATAAAAAAAGAAATAGTTCCTTCCTGATTAAAAATTCAAGAACAGGAGAGTTTTATCCATGGAGAAGGAATATAATCCAAATCAAGTAGAAGAGAGAATTTATAATTTCTGGGAATCAGAGGGGCTCTTTATTGGAGACCCTTCATCCCCTGAAAGGTTCTCAATGGTTTTGCCTCCCCCAAACATAACAGGACCTCTTCACATGGGACACGCCCTTCCTTATACTCTTCCTGATATAGTGGCAAGAAGGATGAAAATGATGGGAAAAAGTGTAATGTGGCTTCCTGGAATCGATCATGCTGGAATTGCAACTCAGATGGTTGTTGAAAGGGAACTTCTTACAAAGGGAATAAGAAAGGAGGAAATTGGAAGGGAAAAATTTGTTGAGGAGGTATGGAAATGGAAAAAGCAATGCAGGGAAATTATATTGAAACAACTGAAAAGACTTGGCTGTTCCCTTGACTGGACAAGGGAAAGATTTACAATGGATGAAGGGTTGTCAAGGGCTGTTAGAAAAGTATTTGTGATACTTTTCAAAGAGGGTTTAATTTATAGAGGATTTTATTTGGTTAACTGGTGCCCGAGATGCGAGACAGCAATATCGGACCTTGAAGTTATCCACAAAGATATAAATGGTCATCTTTACTATATAAAATATCCTGTAAAGAATGAGAATTTATTCGTAATTGTTGCCACCACTAGACCTGAAACCATGCTTGGAGATACTGCGGTAGCTGTTAACCCTGAGGATAAGAGATACAAGGGCTTTGTTAGAAAATTTGCAATACTTCCCATAGTTAATCGTGAAATTCCAATTATTACGGATGAGGTTGTTGAAAGGGAGTTTGGAACAGGAGCAGTGAAGGTAACCCCTGCCCATGACCCCACTGATTTTAAGATTGCAGAGAGACATAACCTTCCTTATATAAACATATTTGACACAAAGGGGAGATTAAATTCAAATTCTGGCGATGAATTTGTAGGGCTTGAAAGGTTTGAGGCAAGGAAAAAAGTGGTTGAAAAATTAAAGGAGTTAGGACTCCTAGAAAAAATTGAAAATTACAATTATTCCCTTGGTCATTGTCAGAGATGTGGAACCGTAGTTGAACCATATCTTTCCTGGCAATGGTTTGTAAAGATGAAACCCCTTGCCGATGATGGGATAAAGGTTGTTAAGGAGAAAAGGATAGAGCTAATCCCTTCTTTCTGGGAAAAGACTTATATGGAATGGATGGAGAATATTCATGATTGGTGTATCTCAAGACAGATATGGTGGGGGCACAAAATTCCCGTCTGGTATTGTTCAAAATGTAGCGAGATAATTTCAGAAATGGAAGAGCCTGAAAAATGTCCCAAATGTGGGTCAACAGAACTTAAAGAGGAAGAGGATGTTCTTGATACATGGTTTTCTTCTGCTTTATGGCCATTTTCCACCCTTGGCTGGCCTGAGGAAACTGAGGATCTGAAAGCCTTTTATCCTACTGATCTCATGGTAACTGGTTTTGACATAATCTTTTTCTGGGTCGCAAGGATGATAATAATGGGAATGAAATTTATGGGAGATGTTCCTTTCAAGAGAGTTTTTATAAATGGTTTGATAAGGGATGAATATGGACAAAAGATGTCAAAGTCAAAGGGAAATGTAATAGACTTCATGGAAATGATAGAAAAATATGGAGCCGATGCTTTAAGATTCACACTTGCTTCCCTTGCTGTTCCTGGAATGGATGTTTCTCTGTCAGAGAAGAGAATCGCGGGATATAAAGCCTTTGCAAATAAAATCTGGAATGCCTCAAGATTTGTGCTGTTAAATTACAAAGGAGAGAATTTGTCAATAAAAGAGGAAGCGTTAAGCGTCACCGACCGATGGATAAGGAGCAGGCTTCAAAAGACGGTTAAAGAGGTTAATGATGCCCTTGATGAGTTCAAGTTTTATGAAGCATCTGAAAAGATTTACCATTTTATCTGGGATGAATTCTGTGATTGGTATATTGAATTTGTCAAGGAAGACTTGAGGAAAGGGAACGCATCTTCTCTTTCAAATCTTCTTTTCACGCTTGATACAATTTTGAGACTACTCCATCCTTTCATGCCTTTTATAACAGAGGAGATATGGCAGAAACTCCCCCATGTTTCAGGTTCAATAACAGTAGCTCCTTTTCCTCAACCAAAACATGAATTCATTGATGAGAATATAGAGAATAAGATTGAGAAATTAATGGAAATGATAAAGGCAGTTAGAAAGTTAAGAGCAGAAAGTTTATTTCCTCCATCTTCATTTGTTGATATTTCTGTAAAAATTTTAAACGAAGATGAAAATGTATTCTTTGAAAATGTTTCGTACATAAAGAATCTTTCAAGGATAAAAGAGCTGAGTTTTGTAGAGGAACTCCCTTCAGTTGCAGATAGTCTGAAGCTACTTTCCAGCGATTTTGAAATTGCAATAATTACTCCTCCCCCAAAGAAAGAGAGCATTGAAAAAAGGAAAAAAGAAATGGAAAAAATAGAGAAGGAAATTAATTCTATTCTAAAAAAAATTTCTGCTCCTGGTTTCATGGAAAAAGCTCCTGAGGAAGTAAAGGAAAAACTTAAATATAGATTAAAGGAATTACAGGTTTTGAAGGAAAAACTCTCAGAGGAAAAGAAATGAGCTCTCAAGACTTGAGGATAGGGGAAAAGATAATCTTCCTTCTCCAGTGCAGTTCCACCAATGATCTGGCAAAGGAATCCGCTCAGATGGGAGAACCGCACGGGACAATTTACAGGTGTAATGTTCAAACCGCAGGAAGAGGTAAAGAAGGTAAAAGTTGGTTCTCAATGCCCGGTAAGGGGCTTTATTTTTCTGTGATCTTAAAACCAGAGAAGAACACATCTCTCTGCTGGCTCCCTTACATTTCTGGCATTTCAGTCTGTAAAAGTGTAAAGGAACTTTTCGGGCTCGATTCTTTAATAAAATGGCCCAATGATGTTTATCTAAAAGGGAAAAAATTCTGCGGTATTCTTATTGAAAGTTCTTTTGGAAGTGATGGAATTGATTACGCAGTTGTAGGTGTAGGTATAAATGTTAATCACAACAGGGAAGACTTCCCGAAAGAGCTAAGGAAGAAAGCTACTTCAATTAAAATTGTAACCGGGAAGGAAGTTAAAATCGAGCTGCTTTTTGAAAAGATTATAGAAAAGCTAAATTTCTGGTATGAAAAATTGGTTTCAGGTCAAGTGTCTTTCATTCATAAAACCCTTAACTCTCTCTCACTCATCCCAGTGGGCTCAAATATTGAAATTTTAGATGGAGAAAAGAGAGTTAAAGGAGAATTTAGAGGATTTGATATTCAGGGCGCTTTACTTTTAAAAGATAAGAATAGAATTCAGAGGATTTATGCGGGAGATATGATTTCATACAAAATCTGAGATGATAATTTGTATTGATATAGGTAATACAAACACATCAATTGGTGTTTTTAAAGGTTCTAAACTTATTCATCACTGGAGGATTTACTCTGATAAGGAAAGAACTTCTGATGAGCTATGGGTTATCCTGACAACCTTTCTTTATTCATCAAATTTAGATTCTAAAGAGGCGAGGGGCGTTGTAATAGAGAGTGTAGTTCCTCCCATCACACCTATTTTTGTAGCTGCAATAAGAAAGTATCTCGGAATAGAACCTTTAATAGTTAATCATGAGAATATTGGTATCCCTATTCTTTATAAGAATCCTTCAGAGGTTGGAGGAGACCGAATTGTAAATGCCCTTTCCGCCTCAATATTCTATGGATGCCCGTGTATAATTGTTGATTTCGGCACTGCCATTACCTTTGACGCTGTTTCAGGAAATAGAGAATATCTTGGAGGATGTATTTTTCCAGGGCTTGATATTTCCCTTGATGCTCTTTTCCACAGAACTGCAAAATTGCCGAAGGTAGATATTGAAATAATGGAGAAAGTAATAGGAGAAACAACCATTGAAAGCATAAAATCTGGCGTTTATTTTGGTTATTCAGGAGTTGTAAAGGAGATAGTTTCAAAAATGAAGGAAAAATTGGGAGAAAAGACAAAAGTCATTGGAACAGGGGGTTACGGAAGCATTTTTAAAGGAATAGGATGCATTGATATTTTCGACGCTGATCTTACCCTTAAAGGTTTAAAGATTATTTACGAAAAAAGTCTTGAAAAAAGAACTTAAGATTATTGAGAAAGAGTTTAAGGGGATCACTGGTAAGCCATTTTTGCCTTCACCTAAAGATTTGGCTATTCTTATAAACTGGCTTGAAAAGGGCGTTCCAATTCAAGCAATAATTGATGGTTTAAAAATTGGATGGGAAAAGAAAAAAAGAAGGCTTCCTTCAATTTCTTCTTTTAAAAAGGATATAGAAAAGGCAATCCTTTTGCACAGGGAGAGAATTATAGGAGAAATAAAAGATGAATTTAACAAGGAACCTCTTATGATAGAGGAAATCAAAAATTTTCTCAAAAATACACCCTCTGAGCTGGAATTTACAAAGGTAATATTCGAGAAAGCCATCAAAACTTTAAAAAGCAGAAAGAACGAAGCTCAAAAAATGGCTATCCTCGAAAGGCTGGAAGCTCAACTGGAAAAAGCTCTTTTAAAGAAATTTCCAAATGAAGGCGAATCTTCTCAAAAAACCCTGAAGAATCTTAGAATGAGCTATAAAATACCTCGACTCTTGAGATATTTTTACTGACTGTATGAAAACTTCTCGCTTAATTTTTCTAAGTCAGACTCCCTATTGAAAATTTCTTGAAAAGTTCCTATATTCTTAGTGGAGGGTAAAATGAGACCAAAACAAACCTTTAAAAACCTTCCCTTTCAGAGAAAAGATTATATAGAATCAAAGATGAGATACCTTCGAATGGAAAGAGCTAAACAAAAAGTTGCATACACACCGCCCAAAAAGAAGGAGAAAGAGGAAAAAGAAAAATCCTAATATTTAATTTTTCAAAAACAATTTAAGAAAGATTGATCTATAAATTGAAATCTTATTCACAAAAGAAGGTTTAATACTCTACTTGCTTTTAATTTAATTTAGATTTATAAATAAAGAAAGAATGGTGGAAGAATATATTATTCAATGTTGGTCGTGTCTTGCATCTTTTGATGCTTTCAATGCTGGCTGGTGTGCTCACATACCTCCCTCCAAGATTTGTCCCTACTGTCTCAGATGCTCCTGTAATGCACCTGAAAATTATAAGGAAGAGATCTGGAGAAATGCACCTCAGAAACTCACAAAGGAGAAGAAATCTGTTACCAAAGGGAAAGAACCTTTGGGTGAGTTGCTCTTAAGAAGCGGGAAAATTACCCCTGAGATTCTTCATGCTGCTCTGAAAAGACAGGAAGAGGAAGGGGTAAAGCTTGGAGAGATACTCGTTAAGATGAATGTTATAAAAAGAGACGAGCTGGAGCTTTATCTAATAAGCCAGAAAAAGATTGCATCCATTTCCTTAAAAGAGAAAAATATTGACTTGGAGCTTGTGAAAAGGATTGGCTTTAATTTCTGTCTGAAAAATAAGTGCTTGCCTCTCGGGATAGAGGAGTTTCAAGGAGAAAAAATCCTTGCACTTGTTATGGCTAACCCTTTTGATTCCCTTACTATTTCAGCGGTTACATCTGCGACCTCTTTAAAAGTCATTCCTTACCATGCAGATCCTCACCAATTGGAACAGGTCATGAGTGATATCCAGAAAACATTTAAGAAACCCGCGCCCAACAAAGAGGACGAGAGAGAATTTGCTATAATTGAAAATATACTCAGAACTAGCATAAAGAGATCTGCAGAAGAGATTTATATAGAACCCCATAATTTAGAATTTAGAATCTTTTTCAGAATTGAAGGATTGCTTTTTAAAGCAGTTCCAATTCCAAGGGATGAGCATCCAAACCTTATAAGTTCTTTAATGGAAATTGCATATCTTGATAAAGATTTCCAGAAAACTCCTCAAAGAGGGAAGATCACCCTTGCGGAGTTCAAAGAAAATTACGAGATCCATATTCAATCTACGCCGTCAAGGTATGGAAGCATAATTTCAATTAAAATCATTGATAAGAAAAATTTTGGAAAGGATTTGAAAGAGATTGGATTTACGGAACTCGACATAAAAGACATAACGGATACAATTGCAAAAAGAGAGGGAATTTGTGTGGTTTCCGCGCCTCTTTTCAATCATTTACCTTCAACGCTCTATTCTCTTATGGGTTATTATTTAAAAGAAGGGTGGAGAGTAACTTCTGTTGAGCCATTTATTTACAAGGAAATCCCTGGAATAAACCAGATTGAACTTGAGGAGAGATTTCCTCCTTCCTATATCATAAAAAAAGCTATAGATACCCAGCCTGAAATTCTATTCGTTTTTTCCTTGCAAGATGAAAGCTCTATAAATATCTTTTTCAGATACAGTATTAACTTCCCTATTATCCTCGAAGTTAATGCAAGAAATTCCGCTCAGGCAATTCATGTCCTTAGAGACATCGTAGGGGTCGATACAAAACTACTCTCAGAAAGGCTAAAGCTTGTTTTGAATCAACGGATGATAAGGAGACTTTGTGACAGTTGCAAGGAGCCCGCTAAAACACCTTTTGAAGTAGATTTGAAGATTGAGGATATAGACACCTATGAGTTCACTTTTTACAAGGAAAAAGGTTGCGAGGAATGCAACAAAACAGGGTTTAAAGGAAGATTTCCAATCTATGAGATTCTTAAAATTACCCCTCCTGTTAAGGAACTGATTTTCAAAGGAGCCAATGAGAGGACGATAAGGGAAACTGCGAAAAAACTTGGCTTCATTACACTTGGACAGAATTGTGTTTACAAAATTGTCCAGGGGTTAACTTCCACAACGGAGTATTTAAAAGGAAATTTTGATTAAAAAGATTGTTTTGAAATCATTGAAAAAATGAAAAAAGAAACTCTTCCTCCCCTTGCAGAAAGGATGAGGCCAAGGACATTGGATGAAGTTTATGGACAGGAACATCTTACGGGAAGAAGAAAAATCCTTGACAGAATAATAGAAAATAATCTTACAATCTCTTTGATTTTCTGGGGTCCACCAGGATCCGGAAAAACATCCATTGCAAGAATACTTGCTGAAAAGCTGGATTTTCCAACTGCATTTTTCTCCGCGGTTCTTTCAGGAATAAAAGAAGTGAAACAGGTAATGGAATCGGCAGAGGCAAAGAAAAGGATGTTTGGAAAACCAACAATAATATTTATTGACGAAATTCATAGATTTAACAAAGCTCAGCAAGATGCATTTCTTCCTTATGTAGAAAAAGGAGATATAATTCTTTACGGCTCCACAACTGAAAATCCTTCATTTGAAATAATCTCTCCTCTTCTTTCAAGAGTTGAGGTTGTTGTTTTAAAGCCTCTTGAAGAGGATACACTTAGAAAAATTGCTTTTAAAGCTCTAAAAGATAAAGAAAGAGGACTGGGGAATTCAGAGCTGGAATTAGATGAGAATTCACTCCAGCTAATGATAGTATATTCCAATAAAGATGCAAGAAGGTTGTTGAATTTCCTAGAAATTTCTGCTCAGATGGCAATCGCAGAAGGGTCAAAAGTAATTACAACAGAAATTGCAAAGGAGGCGATGCAAAAAAGAGTCTTCCTTTACGACAGGGCTTATGAGGAGCATTACAATCTAATATCAGCCCTCCACAAAAGTCTCAGAAATTCGGATGTGGATGCATCTCTTTACTGGCTTGTAAGAATGCTTAAAAGTGGTGAGGACCCTCTCTACATTGCGAGGAGACTTATTAGATTTGCGGTAGAAGATATAGGACTTGCAGACCCCAATGCTTTAACAATTGCATTGAATGCAAAAGACACTTATGATTTTGTTGGCTCTCCAGAAGGAGAACTTGCTCTTGCTGAAGCTGTTATTTATCTTGCTTCAGCACCAAAAAGTAATTCTGTATATATTGCTTATGCAAAGGTTTCCAGAGATGTTGAGGAAACTTTCCATGAGCCAGTCCCCCTTCATTTGAGAAATCCAGTAACTCCTTTAATGAAGAAAGTTGGTTATGGAGAAAGTTATCTTTATGCCCACAACACAGAGGAAAAAACAACAGCGATGGAAACACTTCCAGGAATTCTTAAAGGAAAAAGGTGGTATGAGCCTGGAGAGTTTGGGTTTGAAAAGGATATAAAAAAAAGAATAGAATGGTGGAATAAGTTAAAAGAAAAGCTAAAGGATGAAGGGGAGTAAAAAAACAAAGATGTAAAATGAAAATTGAAAAAAGAAAAGTGCAAAAGGAATCAAATGCAAGACTATCAAGAAAAGCAATCAATTGTTGCAAATTACGATTTTTTTAGCCCTCGAAGATTTAAAACAGGAAAATATGTTCAAGCCTGTTCGGAAATTCAACTAAAAATATTTCGCGGTAAAACAAACATCGAGAATGATAAATATAAAACTATACAAAGCATAAGAACTTTTTACATTCGATTACGAAGTAAAGGAGGGAATTGAGAAATCCAATATGCTTAAGAGTTTGTTCAATCTGGATTTTCCTGAGTTTCTGAAGGTTATGAAAGGAGTGACAGACATGAGTCCTATCACCTCAAAGGTTAAAAATCACCAAGCACCAATAACCAACTTTCCAATACCCAAACTCCAAATATTGCTATTAGCTAACAGCTTACAGGAGACAGCGAGGAAAAGAAGAGTATTGGAAATTTAAAATTGAAAATTTAAAATTTTAAAATGTAAAATGAATTAACTGCGAGAAAAGCGAGACAGGTTAAAAAGTTTTTGCTGATAGCTGTTGGCTGTGAGCTTTTAGCATGTAGCTTGAAGCATTAGTTATTGGTATTTGGTTATTGGTTATTCAAGACTTTCTGATCTCAGTTTGTCGATTATTTCTATATCTTCTTAAGATAGACCAATTAAAATTCAGGAAACTTCAATTGTTCAATCGCTTGAAATTTTTTTGTAAAATCGATATTATTATACATTGGAGGTTCGAGTGGCAAGAAGATGTGATATTTGTGGAAAAGGTCCTGTATTTGGACACAATATAAGTCATTCTCACAGGGTTACAAGTAGAAGATGGAACCCAAATCTTCAGAAGGTTCATGCAATCGTAAATGGAAAGAAGAAAAGGATAAAAGTCTGCACAGAGTGTCTCAAGTCAGGGAAAGTCCAGAAGGTAGTCTAAAATTTTCTTCTCTCTTAAAATAAGACTTTCACTAATCACCAGTTTTAATAGATAGTTTTTTCAATAATATCAATTCAGCAGGTTTTCGAGATATGTTGTACAGGAGAAGATATACAGGTTTGGAAGATTGGCTGTATATGGAGGTTGCAACTTCTCTTTCCTCTCCCGGTTTTAAATCCCTTAATATCTGCTGGTCTATGAGCTCATC
>CAZHEF010000044.1:0-16365 GCA_964531645.1 uncultured Clostridia bacterium | reverse complement strand
GAATTTCTGAGTAAATTGAATTTTACTTGACATTAAATTTTTATGATGATAAAAAAAAAGGAGTGAAATTTAATTTTAGGAGGGTAACATGTCAAAATTTACAGCACCGAGGGCTATTACCTGGTGGATTTCTTTAATTATTGGGGTCATAGGTGTCATTGCACATCTGACCTCCCTGGGTGTTTTGACAACTTATTCATTCTGGATTGTGGTTGTAGGGTTCGCTCTTCTTTTATTGGGAACATTGCTAAAAGGCTTATAGTTTTAAGCTGAATTCTAAGTCCACAGCGGAAAAGTAAAAAAGAAGCTTTTTTAACTTAAGAGGTGGAATGTAGGTAATTTTTAATTCGTTTATCTTGGAAAGCTTAAGTCGATTTTAAAGTTTATTTCTTTTTGATTTTTATCGTTTTAGTTAAATTCATTGTAGTGTATGCGTTTAATCTTCTATAAAAATCAGGTTGCTGTCCACCTACTGAAACCATAAGAGTTCCTGGTTCAATAACTCTATTTCCTTCTCTATCAAAAATTGCTATGTGCTCAGGTTTTATTTTGAAATTTACTTCTTTTGTTTCACCTTTTCTAATAAAAATTCTTTCGTAACCAGTAAGCCAGCGAATTGGGTTGAAGGGAGAGTTAGAATCAGGGCAATTCAGATAAACCTGAACAACCTCTTCTCCATCCAATTTACCAATGTTTTTAACTTTAACAGAGATTTTCAATTCTTTGCCAATCCTTAAAGTCTTCTTAACTTTTAGCTTTGAATAGTGGAAGTGAGTATAGCTAAGGCCATAGCCAAAAGGAAACAAGGGTTCTTTTCTGAAATAGCGGTAAGTTCTTCCTTTCATCCTGTAATCATTAAAATCAGGCAGGTCATCAATTGAACGATAGAAAGTAACAGGCAATCTTCCCGCAGGATTATAATCTCCGAAGATAACATCTGCAATTGCCTGACCACCCGCCTGGCCGGGGTACCAGGCTTCTATAATTGCAGGAACAATTTCTACAGCTCTGTTTATGGATAGAGGACTTCCATTCAAAAGAACAAGAACAACAGGTTTTCCTTCAGAAACTTTTACTACTTCTTCCATTAATTTTTCCTGATTCTCTGGAAGGTTAAGAGTGAGGCGGTCTCCTCCTTTGAATCCTTTAACCTGAGCATCCATCTCTTCCCCTTCAAGTCTTGGAGAAAGTCCTAAAAATAAAATCACGGCTTCAGCTTTTTTCGCTGCTTCAATAGCTCTTTGCATTTCATCTGGAGCAGGTTTTTTCCATAGAAGGTGCATTCTTGCATCTCCATAACGATGGCTGAATTCAATTTTTAAAGGATATAATTTTCCACTTTGAAGATAGACTTTTTTATAAACTTTGCGAGTTTCGTGGCTTCCATTAAAACTGGCAATTAGCTGATTATCAAGATAAATTCTGAATGTATTGAAACCTTCTCCACCTAAATAGTAATCGCCACTTTCGGGAGGTAAAAGAAAGCCTGTCCATCGAACAGAGAAATTGTCATCATCAAGCTCTGGTAAAGGAGCTTTATCCCACCAGTTAAAATCAACCTTGGAATCAATCCGCTGAAGAACAGGCTCCCCTTCAAACTCCTTATTGCTGAAACACTCTGCTTGAAGACCATTTTCCTCTGAATCCAAAGATGGTTTTAGAAAATCTGAAGGAATCGGGGCTGAAACTGGAATCCCATCTGCCCAGTCTGTTTCAGGTTCGTATATAACCTCTACTTTCTCACCAACTTTCTCCTTTATCCCTCGCAGTGGAGTTATTGGGTCAGCAGGAGTTCCGTTATAATTTCCGAGAAGAACCTCCACATCATTTGCATTGGGTCTAATGACTGCAATTGATTGGAGATTTTTTGGAAGTGGAAGGACATTTCCTCTATTCTGAAAAAGGACAATGGATTTTCTTGCTGACTCAAGTGCAAGAGCCCTGTGCTCTGGACAATCAACAACAGAATATGGAATTTTTGTATAAAGAACCATTTCTTCTGGATCAAACATACCGAGCCTGAAGCGTGCTGCGAAAAGTCTTTTTAATGCTGTATCAATGTCAGATTCACTCATCAGTCCTTTCTTTAAAGCCTCAAGCAGGGCTGAGTAGGATGTGCCACAGTTCAGGTCTGTTCCAGCTTTAAGAGCCATGGCAGATGCTTCAGCAAGGGTAGGAACAAGTTTGTGGGTGGCGTATATGTCATCCACAGCATCGCAGTCTGAAACAACATAACCTTCAAAACCCCATTCCTCTCTAAGAATTTCATTCAATAAAAATGGGCTACCGCAGCATGGAAGTCCGTGAAAACGATTGTAGGCACACATGACAGAATAAACTTTTCCTTCACGGACAGCCATTTCAAAATGAGGTAGGTAGCTTCCTCTAAGGTCAGGTAAGTCAACTACAGCATCAAATGTGTGACGCTCAGGTTCTGGTCCGCTGTGCACAGCATAATGTTTTGCAGTTGCAATGACTTTAAAATATTTGGGATGATTTCCCTGAAGTCCTTTTATGAAGTTTATTGCCATTGTTCCAGTAAGATAAGGATCCTCGCCGTAAGTCTCCATTCCTCTTCCCCATCGTGGATCTCGAAAAAGATTTATGTTTGGTGACCAGAAGGTAAGCCCCTGATAAATTCCTCTTTTCCCTCTCTTTACAAATTCATGATGTTTTGCTCGGGCTTCATCGGAAATGGCAGTTGCCACTTTGAAAATCAAGTCTTTATCCCATGTAGCAGAAAGACCGATGGACTGAGGAAAAACTGTGGCAAGCCCTGCTCTCGCAACACCGTGAAGACCCTCGTTCCACCAGTTGTATTGAGGAATTCCCAATCTTTCAATGGCTGGAGAATCATTCATAAGCTGGCTTATTTTTTCTTCAAGAGTAAGCCTTTTTACAAGATCAGAAACACGCTCTTCCAGTGGGAGATCAGGACTCATGAATGGAAAGCAATTTTTATCGAATTGTTCGCTTGCTGAACTCTTTTGAACTATGAAATTAAAGCCTGATAAAAATATAACTATTAAAATAGTTAAAAATGCAGAGTTGATAGCTTTTTTGACATTCATATATTTTCTCCTCTCATCAATACGAATATAAAAAATAGCATGAATTTATTTTACAAAAGGAATAACTCAGGTCAAAATTCTCATGGTTTACACGAATTGAGTTCTGTTCAGAAATTACCCTTTTCTATTTATTGTTGTAAAATACATATGGAGGATTGAAAGGAATATTTGGAATTGAAGAATTGAATTTTAAGAGAAAATTTCATGATAGCGAAATTATGAAAATTATTAGTTTTGACATTCTAAGGGTGGCAAAAAATATTATTAAAATGCCATTTGTGTTTTTAAGTTCGTTCTGTTACCGTTATCTTCGCAGGAGAAAGAAAGAGCATGCTTTATTACATATCCATAATTGTAAAAACATTAATTCAGTTTTAAAGACAGAAGCGGAAGTGAAGGAAAGTCTTCAAAAATTAAAGAAATTGAAACTTCGACCTCACAACGAGCATTTCAAGAATTGGGATTCTTATCGTGTATTTTCATTTATATTAAAGTATGGTTCCGCTAAATCATATATTTTAGATGTGGGGTGTGCAGACTACGGAGTAATCTTACCTTGGTTAGAATTATATGGGTTCTCAAACTTATATGGGTGTGACATATCGTTTAAAGAGGACTTCCGCAAAGGTCATATTAACTATAGCAGACAGAACTTAGAAAGTACTTCGTTTAAATCTGATTCATTCGATTTTATTACTTCAATATCGGTGATCGAACATGGGGTAAACCTTGAGAATTACTTTAGGGAAATGAGTAGACTGTTAAAGCCAGGGGGGTATTCGTTAACTTCTGCAGATTACTGGCCTGAACCAATTGATACAAAAGGAATTTATCCATATGGCGAAGAGTTTGGTGAAATGAAGGTGTTTACAAGAGAAGATATAGAAGAGTTAGTGAAAAAAGCTGAAAAATATGGACTAAAATTGATTGAACCAATAGATTTTTCATATAAAGAGAAAGTCGTCCATTGGAAAAGAGTAAATAAACGCTTCACATTTATATTGTTAATATTTAAAAAGGAAGAGAGTTAATTACAAAACATGGTTGAGTTTCATTCGGAATACCCCTTTTCAATTTATTGTTGTAAAATAAATGAGGATGTTTTGATGGTTCTGTATAGTTTCAGAAAATCATTTGAAATATTTAGCGTTATTTTTTCTTGTTTCCTGTAAAGGAGAGGTTCCGATTTTAAAACTTGAGTATAAAGAAAATAAAGGTTTTAAAAATGTTCAATTTGGAAAAATTTTCGAGATAACACACAATGGAAATATATTCTGGGCAATCCCCTTTTCAGATAAGGTTGTTTTTATGATACTTGAAAGAAGAGGAGTAGCATTTAACATTTTTATTTATGATTTTTCAGGAAAGATAATTTAAAAGAGAACTCTCAGGGGTGGGGAAGGACCTGATGAACTTAGAGAGATTGATGCGGAGGATATTATTTTTTTTCAATGAGAATGAGATTGTGAGCGTTGAGAGTCTCAGAGGTTATATAAAATCAATAGATTTGAACACTCTTGAGGTAAGAACGATTGCAAAACTTTCTAATATTTTAAAAGGATACAGTTCGAAATTTGTTATTCCAAGATTCAATCTAAATTCCATTGAAAGGTGTGAGAAACATGTATTTTAGGATTTATATCTTCTGATGAAAACTATTTTGAAAATGGGAAATACTATTTTGCTATGTTTGATGGACTTTTTTAAAATTTTAAATTGGTTTCTGATGCCAAAAAGGAAGCAATGAAATTACTGAGTAAGAAAATAAGTGAGGAAGTGAAGAAAAAGAGGATAAGTTCTTGCTATTATTATATCCGAAGAACTGCAATAATTTTTTCAGTAGATTGGAAGAATAAGTTTATATGTTACATTCCAGCAATTGAAGAGCCCATTATAGAGGCTGTGAGTTTTGATGGGAAAATTAGAAAAAAAATTTGAAATTGATATTGATTTCAGGAAATTCAAAGTGAGCAGGGAAAAAATTGAAGAATGGTGCGATAGTGGTAAAAGTTCTCCAGAGCCAATTTTCAAAATTCTGAGGCAAGTTGCCTACATTCCTCCTCATGCTCCACCCCTTGAAGATATTAAAGTGATTGATAATAGACTTTTAGTCATAACAGGGAATAGAGACTGGGAGAAGGGAGAGAATGAAACCCTTGTATACAGACTCCCTGATATGAAATTTGAAGGCAGTTTCTATTTGCCATTCCCGAACATTCTTAAACCAGCATGGGTTAGTGATTACTACATGACAAGAGATGGGATTGAAAAGGATGAATAACAGTGTAATCTTGTTCAGATTTATAAAGTCGGAGTGAATTAAATTAAATTCAATTCAAAATGAAAATTGCAAAATGTAAAATGCAAAATTTAGGCTTTTAGCTTGGAACTTGCAACTTGAAGCTTGTAGCTTGTGGCTTTTTCCTGTAAAATTCTACTCTGGAGGCTAAAAATGAAATTATTTATTTCGATTTCATTGATACTTTTGCTATTGGCTATAATTCAGGGAGATGAAATTTTTGATGAGAAAGTTTCAAAGGAGCTTTTGACTGAGCTGAGTGGGGAGCTTGCCAAAGAGTATGTGGTTAATATTTCAATGTTTGATAGAATTCAAGCTTCAGAAGGGTGGGATTTTGCTGCAAATTATATTATCAGTAAATTAAAGGAATTTGGAATCAAAAATTACGGAATTGATTCTCATCCTTCTGATGGAGGGACAAGATATTACACATGGCTCACACCCCCTGGTTGGAAGGTTGAAGACGGTGAGCTGTGGCTTGTGGAGCCTGTAGTTAAAAGAATTGCCTGTTATAGAGAGATCCCTTCAACTCTTGTTAAACATAGCTGTTCTGCAGATGTTGAAAGAGCAGAGATAGTTTATATAAAAGAAGGGGATAATCCCGCATCTTACGATGGAATAGATGTAAAGGGGAAAATAGTTCTTTCCCAAAGTTATGCTGGAAATGTTCACAGGGAAGCAGTTATTAAAAGGGGAGCTCTTGGAGTTATAACTTTTCTTCCGTTTAATGAAAGGGATGATTATCCCGAACTAATCCCTTATCAGGCTTTATGGCCGAAGAAGAACGAGATAGAAAAAGTTGGTTTTGGATTTACAATTTCAAGAAAGGTTGCAAGGGAAATCATTTCTTATATTGAAAGCGGGAAAAAAGTTTTCTCAAAAGCAAAGGTTTCTGGAAGACTTTATCCTTCAGAAGTTAAAACCCTCTGGGCAATAATAGAAGGCGCTGAAAAGCCTGATGAGGAAATAATTCTTATGGCTCATCTTGACCATTACAAACCCGGAGCCAACGACAATGCCTCAGGCTCAGCGGGTCTTCTTGAAATTTTAAGGACATTTAAAAGATTGATAGATGAGGGAAAGATTCCTCCATTAAAAAGAACAGTTCGTTTTCTCTGGTTAAATGAATGGTATAGCACTGCTCCATATTTGAAATCTCACCCAGAAATATCTAAGAAGGGAATAGTTGCTCTAAACCTTGATATGATAGGAGAAAATCCTAAAAAAATTAAGACATTTTTAATAGTTACAAAGACTCCCCATTCTCTACCTTCATTCATAAATGACCTTGTTGAAATTGCCCTTGAAAAAACTGCTCTTTTGCCTATTGAATCACCGACCGGAGAAAAATTTCCATTCTTTTTCAGAATGGTAAGATATTCAGGAGGTTCTGACCATCACTTTTTCAACGATTCAACAGTTTCAGTCCCATCTCTAATGTTCAATCATCCAGACCCTTACTGGCACACGATTCAGGACACCTCAGAAAATGTTGATCCAACGGAGATGAAGAGGGTTATTTTTGCTGTTTCAAGTGTGGTTTATTTTATTGCAAACCAAGAAACAGCAAGGGTTAAGAACCTTTACAATAAATGTTTTTCAAGGGGATTAAAGAGGATAGCAGATTCAATAAACTCTCATCTTGCGAAAATATACGGTTCAAAGAGTGAGGATGAATTTAGTTTAAATAGAACTATTGCTGAAAGGACTTTAAAATACACCTTTGAAAGGGAGATAAAAAGTTTGAGTTCGATTAAAAGACTGGATATTAAAGGAAACTGGATAGAAGAGAGGAACAGAGATTTTGAGACAGCAATTTTATCCCTTAAAAAGAGAATGGAGAGGGAAATAAATGAATTTGCCAGGGAGAGGGGATGGTTGGTTAAGAGAGTTCCTCTTTCCAAAGAAGAGAAAGAACTTGAAAATCTCATTCCAAAAAGAGCAAATGATTTCCGTTTACCATTAAGAGTTGATTATCTTGATGATCTTCTCGGAGAGAGGGCTTCAGAAGCACTCCCTTTGAGAGACCCTGTTCTTTATGAACTGATAAATTTTGTTGATGGAAAGAGAACACTCCTTGAAATTTATGAAAGACTTATAGAGGAATTTGATATTGTTGATTTGAAAAAGTTTAAAGGTACTTTTGAAATTTTATCCCGGGCAGAACTAATAGAAATTAAAAGTATAAAGTGAAATTTATAAAGAGCAAAGAGCATCCTTTAATAAGAGAAATAAAGAGGCTTATAGGTGAAAAAGAAAAGAAGAGAGTATTTTTTCTTGAAGGGGAAAAATTGGTTAAAGAAGCTCTTTCGAGCAGGGTGAATTTAAAATTTATTCTAATAACTGAAAAATTCCTCAACGAAAACAGAGATTTCGTAGAAAAACTTCAAAAGTATGAGCTAATAATTATTTCTGAAAAGATTGAGCAAAGCCTTGCCACTGTTGAGACTCCCCAGGGTATTCTTGCACTTGCTTTTTTTGAGAAGATAGGAAGAGTTCCTTTAGAATCTGATGCGATAGTTATTTTTCTCTATAAAATAAAAGATCCAGGAAATTTAGGGACAATTTTCCGTTCCGCAGAAGCCTTTGGAGTTGATAGGATTTATCTTTCGCCTTATTCATGCTCCCCTTTCAACACAAAGGTTATTAGAGCATCTACAGGAAGTTGTCTGAGAGTTAATTTTTTTGAAGATGTGGAGTTTGATATTTTCAGGAAGGAAATAAAAAGCAAGAATGGGAAAATTTTTACCACATCTCCAAGGGGTGGTATTCCTCCATGGGAGATAAAATGGGATGGAATATGCTCTATTGTAATTGGTTCTGAACCAGAGGGTGTTCCCGAGGAGGTTATTTGCCTTTCGGATAATCTTATTTCAATACCTCAGAAGGGTGGAGAATCTTTAAATACAGCAATCTCAACCTCAATTATTTTATATGAAATTTCAAAAAGGAAGAGTATAAGTTAAAGAGGTGCTATTTTTTAAGTGCCTTGATAAATTCCTCTCTTGCTTTCTTTCTCTTTTGAATTTCGGTGAATTTATTTTGATAATCAGTAGCAATCTGCAGGTATTTTTTCTCATTCTTTGGATCAACTTTTGCCATTTCTCTCCAGAGGAGGTTTATCCAGGCATAAGAGTCCGGGTAATTAGGATTCAGCTCAATCGCCTTTTCAAGAGCCTTTATTCCTTTATTGATTGTAGTTATTCTATCCTCACTTGTTTCTCCTTGAAGAAGTCTGTAACTCTTTGCCCAGCAAGCAACACCTAAAGAATAATAATTTTCGTGGTTGTTGGGCTCGAGGGAAATCATCTTTTCAAATAATTCTATTGCTTTATCAATATACATTTTACCTTCTTCCACAGTCTTTACAGTGTTGAGAAGGTCATTGTAGTAGAAGTTGGCAAGGTATTTATAACCTTCTGGATTGTTGGGGTCAAGGGCAATCCTTTTTTCAAACATTTCTATTGCTTTATCAATCTTCTCAAAGTTTCTGTAAAATTGGGCAATAACATAATAATACTGGGGCTTGTCAGGATGCCTCTCAAGGATCTTAAGATAGTATTTTTCTGCCTCTTCAAAATCACGAAGTCTGTTGTAGGTGTCTCCAAGGGCGAGGATAATATCTTCATTCTCAGGTTCAAATTTAAGCGCTTCTTTTAGATTTTTTATTGCCTTATCAGCGGTCTCTTTATTTTTTTTGTCCTCAAGACCTGGTTTGTATAAAGTCTGATAGCATAAGCCGAGATAAAGATAAGCTTTGGAAAGTTTGGGATTGAATGTCACAGCTTTTTCATACTCCTCAACTGCTCTTTTGAAAGCCTGATCTGTATAAAACTTATTTGCCTTTTTGAAATGATAATTGGCTTTGAGATTGTTGATACTGAGCTGTTGGCAGGCTATAAAAAACCCCAGAACTACAATGATAACTATTAAATCGAAAGATTTTCTCTCTCTCATAAATGCCTCCTCATGCAGATAAGAATCATTTATAATCGAAAAATTAGTTTGTGTCAAGAAAAATAAAAAATTCTGTAAATCCTTCATGGGAAAAGCTTTATTTCTCTTTCTGGCTTTTCAAAAAGTCTGCGATGGAGAAGATAGACCTCCCGTCTGTTATTATTGCCTGGACATTGGGTGCAATCTTCTGGACATACTCATACTGAATGAGAGCTGGATTCTGGGCAAGGGCATGCCCTTTAATCCTTATTGCTTCAGCATCTCCTTCTGCCTCTATTATCTTTCTCTCCTTTTCCTTTTCTTCCTTTTCGAGGACATATTTCATTCTCTCTGCTTCGTGCTGGGCAATATGTTTATTCTCGAGAACTTTCTGGATCTCGTCTGATACCCTCACATCTCTTACAAGGACTGAATCAAAGAGGATATTGTATTTCGGGAAAACATTCTTAAACCTATCTTCAATAACTTTCTGGAAAATTTCCCTTTTTGAGGTGTAAAGTTCCATAACAGAAAAGTTTGATACAGCAATTCTTGCTTCATTTCTTATCTGAGGTCGGACTATGCTTTGCATATAAGTCTTCCCTATCGTTCTGTGGAACTCAGGTAACTTTTCTGGGTTCAAACGGAATCTTACGGAGATGTCGAGAAAAACACTCTGTCCATCGGCTGTTAAGGCTTGAAGAGAATCTTCTCCTCTTATCTCTCCTTCAAGAGTAGATTTTGTGAGATTATAGGTTTGAACTTTTGTATCATAGATGGTTACAGATTCAACAAGGGGGATTAGAAAATACAATCCTTCTCTTGGAGTAACTCTAAGTTCTCCGGTTACCTTGTTGAAGATAAGAGCCTTTTCTCCAGGCTCGACAATTATGTAGGATTTAAGTAAAAAGAAAAGGAAGATTAAAACTCCTATGAGAAGAGGTGCAAGCCGAGTTGAAATTTTCAAAACTCTTGCTGTCATTTTCCCTCCCGTATTTTAAAAAGTTTATTTTTTGCAAAACTAAACTTTATTTCAAAATTCAAAATGCAAAGTTCATAATGACTAAGAGTCAAAAGTTCCGAGCCACAAGTTGAAATTTTTATTTTTCTATTACCTGCCTTGTTTATCATGCCCGTCTCGTTCTTTTTGCATTGAATCATTTTGCAATTTTCCATTCGATTTTTTATGGACATAGAAATTTCAGTAAAAATCCCTCCCCTCTTATCGTCATTTTTGCAAAAGTTGCATTTTACAATTTGTTTTAAAATCTTGCCATTCCTCTTAATTTTTCAATTCTTTTTGTGATGGGAGGGTGAGTGCTGAATAAAGCCATGATAGACTCTGAGGAAAGTGGAGAAACTATAAACATATGAGAGGTGTGAGGATCTGCTTTAAGGGGTATTCTTCTTGAATAGAGATGGAGTTTTTCAAGAGCAGAAGCTAAATAAAGAGGATTTCCTGCAATTCCTGCACCCAACTCATCAGCTTTGTATTCCCTTGATCTCGAAATTGCCATCTGTATGAGAAGGGCAGCAATGGGCGCAAGGATTATTGCAAAAAGTAAACCGAGACCACCTTCCTTTCTCTCGTCTCTACCCCCACCAAGGAAGAATAGAGACCACTGAAGCATCCTTGCAAGGAACATGATTGCTCCTGCTATTGTTGCAGATATTGTAGAAATCAATGTATCTCTATTTTTTATATGGGAAATTTCATGGGAAATAACACCCATTATTTCCTCATGGGATAATAGATCAAGAAGCCCCTCTGTTACAGCTACTGCAGAATGTTTTGGGCTTCTTCCTGTGGCGAAAGCATTGGGGGCAGGGCTGGGAATTATATAAATTTTTGGCGTAGGGATATTTGCTCTCATGGCAAGTTCTTCAACTATTCTGTAAAGACCAGGAGCCTGTTCTGCAGTTACTGGCTTTGCACGGTAAAGACTGAGAACAATTTTATCGGAAAACCAGAAGGCAGTGAAATTCATTATTCCTGCAAAAACAAGAGCTATTGTTAAACCCTGCTTTCCTCCTGCCATTTCACCAATGAAGAGGAGAATGAAAGTTAATGCGGTAAGAAGTAAAATTGTTTTTACTGTATTTGTCATTTCTTTCCTCCTTAATAAGATATTATTATACTTTAAAGTTTGGTTTTCCCAAAATAATTTAGTAAATGTAATTTTCACCAAAAATATTGTCTCATATGAAATCTAAAGCGGTTTTAATAAATTTAAGCTTAATCATTCTTTCTGTTGCCATAGAGAATAGTTTCTGCTCTTCACATTTTATCTCTTCTTTTCTTGTCTCGCCTGTCTTGCATTTCTTGCCCCTCTCGCTTTTTCACAGAGGAAGGGGAGGGGCTGTCTTGCGACAGCCCCTCTTTTTAATCACTCAACCTCGATCTTAATCTGCTTTGGCTTTACCTCTTCTCTTTTGCCAATGGCGATCTTTAGTACCCCATTTTTGTATTCTGCTTTAACCTTTTCAGTGTCAACGGTGTTAGGAAGTGAGAAGGAACGATAGAAGTTTCCGTAGATTCTTTCAATCCTGTGGTAGTTCTCCTCCTTGGTTTCCTTTTCGAATTTCCTCTCTCCCTTTATTACAAGCTGGTTATTTTCGATTCTCACATCAATGTCCTTCTCACTTACCCCAGGAATTTCAGCGGTAACAATAAGAGAGTTTTCTGTCTCGTAAATGTCGACTGCAGGGGTCCAGGCACCAGATACAAGCCCCTCCTCCCTCCTCATTCTTCCGAAGCTCTCCTCGAGAAGTCTGTTCATCCTTTCCTGGAGAGCAATAAGGTCTTTCCAAGGATCCCATTTAATCAATGTCATACTTTCACCTCCTTCAAAAATTTCTTAGTCCATTTATAATATATTTCTTTAGTATAATTTTGTCAAGTCTTTTAAAATTGGCTTTGGGACTTTGTATTTGTCATATAATACTTTTATCATATTTTTCAGCTCTCTTTTTATCTTACCTTTAGTCTCCCTTCCCCCCTCTATTACAATGGTGATTTCTCCTTTCAATTCCCTCTCCTTTATCTTTTTCAGAACTTTTTCAACATCTCCCCTTAAATACTCCTCAAACAACTTTGTCATTTCCTTTCCAACTACTATTTTCCTGTTTTTATCTTTCTTTGAAACAAATTCCAGAAACCTCTCAACCCTATTTGCCCTTTCATATATCACTACTGGATGAGGAAAACTTAAAATTTTCTCTGTGTAATTTTCAAGACTCCTTTCTCCTCTTGGAGGGAATCCTGCAAAGGTGAAGGAGCTCGCTTCAAATCCTGATACCATTATAGCGGTTGTCACAGCAGATGGTCCTGGAATGGGAATAATTTGAAAACCTTCCTTTATCGCTTCCCTTATTAAAAGGGAGCCGGGATCAGAAATCAGAGGGGTTCCAGAATCGGTAATAAGAGCAATATCTTTTCCACTTCTCAATTCTTTAAGAATCAATGGAATTCTTTCTTTTTCCTTTGGCTTATAATAACTTATCAATTGCCCCTTTATATCATATCTCTTTAGAATTTTTATAGCCTCCCTCGTATCTTCGCAGACAATCAATGGGACTTCCTTCAGGATTTTTAATGCTCTTAAAGTAATATCCTCAAGATTTCCGATTGGTGTTGCCACAACATAAATCTTTGACATTTTTCTCTCCTTCTTTCTTTATTTTAGTGTAATGGGGAATTTTTTCAAAAGTTGGGATACTCGGACAGCACAATTAGAAAATTCTTGGAGATAACTTTTAAATTTTAAATTTTAAATTTTTATTTCCCCCAATCTCGAGAATAGAGAAAGTCATGCCCAACTGTTCTCCATGAGAGTTTTGGAATTACTGGCATCTTTCTCTTGAACTGAGAGTTAATTATAAGGTTCTTGATATAAAGAATTTTTTCTTTTGGAAAACCTTTATCTTCTATTTCTTCTACATTCAATCTCATATCCACAAGATAAAAGAGAATTGTATCCAGTTCATTGTAAGTTATCCCGATCTCATCTTCGTCTGCCTGGCCTTTCCAGAGATCAGCTGAAGGTGGTCTTGAGATAATTCTTTCTGGAACACCAAGATACTCTGCAAGCTGGTAGATTTGAGTTTTATAGAGGTCTCCAAGAGGGTTAACTGCTGAAGCCATGTCTCCGTATATCGTCCCATAGCCAAGAAGTAGCTCTGATTTATTGGATGTTCCTATTACAAGAGCTTTTTCTCGAGCAGAATAATCGTAAAGGATTGACATCCTCTCCCTTGCCATTTTGTTTCCAATTAAAATTTTGTTTTCTGTGGGATGCTGGCTAAAGTATGCATCTATCATGGGTGTAATATCAATTGTCTTCCAATTTATTCCCAGATCTTCTGCCAGTTTTTTCGCATCTTCTACCGCTGATGGGTCAGAAGTTTTGTATGGCATTATGAGAGCGAGGCAATTTTCTGCTCCCAATGCCTCTTTTGCGAGGAAGGAAACAACCGAAGAATCGAGTCCTCCTGAGAGACCCCAAACTCCTTTTTTAAATCCAAACTTTCCTATCTCTTCCCTCAGGAACCTTACAAGAAAATTTTTAATAAATTCAGGATTTATTCTCAATTCTCTTAACTATCCTTTCCATTTCAAGAAAAATAATCTCTTCAAGTTCTTCACTTCTAAAATGTCCCTTTGCTCTTGCTCTACCAACTCCATTAGGATCAGTCTCAACTATTTCAAAAGATTCATCTAAATAAGGTGCAAGATAGACAAGCTTTCCTGTTGGATCGTAAACAAAGGAGCCCCCAACGAATCCCAATCCATCTTCAAAACCCACTTTGTTAACATAAATTGTAAATGTACTGAAAAATCTTGAAACAAATTTTCCCATTAACTCCCAGTTTTCTGAGACATAGAAATGGTTGGCTTCAGTTGCCCCTCTTGCTGGAGATGCTGAAATTGTAATTATAAAATCTACATTCTGAAGATAGTATAGGTAGGAAGTTGAAATATGCATGAAGTCTCTGCAGATGAGAATGCCCATTCTGCCGAAAGGAGTTTCAAAGGCTTTTAATTCTTTCCCCTCTGAGAAGAATTTTTTCTCTTCGAATATCCCAAATGTTGGAAGATAAATTTTTCTGTGGGTGTGAAGGATTTCACCTTTATGGAAAAATGAAGCAGAGTTGTAAAAGATTCCTTTCTCCTTTTCTTCAACATATCCAACGATTATTGAGATATCCTTTGAAAAGTTTTTCATTTCCTTGATCAGCTCGTCATTTTTGTCTCTAACTGCAATTTCCTGAACAAGGTCCTGGAGAAGATAGCCTGTAAGACTTAGTTCCGGGAAAATTATAAGGTCTGCCTTTTTATTTACAGCTTCTTTAATTATTTCAGCATGTTTTTCGATGTTTCTTTTTATGTTACCAAGATATGAAGAAATCTGAGCAAGGGCAACTCTCATAAATAGAAAATATCACATAAAGATTTTTATATCAAATTGTAAAGCTCAAAATCTTACAGCACCGTGAGTTTTTTTAGCTATAAGCCTCTGTATCTGGGAGGAACATCAAGCATCGTCTTCAAACCTGGTGTTGCCTCAAGAAGAAAAGGAGCGCAATTTACAACCATCGAGACTGTAGCATTGTCACCGAAAACCCCACCTATAGCTTTGAGATGAATAGTAGGCTCACTTTTCCTTTTCTCGAATATTTTTGTTGAATCATATGATTCTTCTATATCTACTGCTGCTCTAAATTCAAGGGATACGATTTTCTTCCCCTTGTAGGAACAGTAGGCATATTGATAGACTCCAGAAGGGTTCTCTTTTTTCACTTCTACAAATTCTGTTTTTAAATCTTTCTTTGCAATTATGGGCTCGGGAATACTTTCCTCAATTTCGATATCCTTGTCCCGAATATCATATCCAAGACCCACTGCAATCATTGCAGTTGATTCTGATAAGCCCACATGCCTTATCTTTCCTTCCTTAACAAGTTTTTGAAATTCCTCAATGGTTGTTCCCGCTCCTATTTTTCTCTGGAAAGCCTCCCTTCTTTTTGAGGCGTTTATTAATCTTTCCACTTCCACTCTTTCAACATTTAAGCATGGAGCTGTTGCGACAAGAGGTAAGGTGTCCATAACAAATCCTGGATTGACTCCAGTTGCAAGAAGGGAAATTACCTGATGCTTTAGCATCTCGTCAAGAGCACATGCTTGATTATAAAATCGAAGGTATGGGAAAGAAAGCTCCTCGCAGGTTGATATTATTCCTCTAACATTTCCTGATTTTATTATCTCTTCAAGCTCAGGAAGTAAATCGAGGAAGCTTGAAAGAGTGGAATTTGAAAAAATGTCTACCCTCTCTCTCTTTAACACCTCTCTCCAGTCTTTCTCAATCCTTAAATCTTCAAAGTTTCCCTTTATCCCGATGTCCTTGAGTTTTTTTCCTGCTAGGTCTTCTCTTATGTCAACTGCACCTACAATCTCATATCCCCTTTCTATAAATGACCTCAAAATCCCCTTCCCAATCTCTCCAAGTCCTTGCTGAATAACTTTTATCTTACGCATTATTTCACCTCTTAAAAAAATTAATATTTTATTTTTTCCTAAAAAGAAGAATAAATCAAGAGGGTTTTTTCTTTACCGAAGATAAAGAAATAATCGACAAAATGAGACTAGAAGATCTTGAATAACCAATAACCAAATTTCAATAACTAATGCTTCAAGCTCACAGCCTACAGCTGATAGCAATCAGCGAGAACCTCTCTTCTCGACACTTTTTTCAATCTGAATCAGAAAGGGACAAAGGAACAGAGGCACAAGGGCTACAGGCTTTAGACTCCACGCAAAACCTTCGGACTTTTCTCGCTCGTCTCGCTTTTCTCGCTCCATTCTGCTAAACAGCCAAATGGCTAAATGGCAATGAGCTACGAGCCAGCTCCTGAACCCTTCTCGCAAGTCTCGCTCTTTCAGCCTTTCTCGCTTTTATTTAATTTTGCATTTTAAAATTTTCAATTTTCAATTCTCTTTCCTTGCATATTTGGAGCCTGGTTATTGGTGTTTGGTTATTTTTAACCTTTGAGGTGATAGAG
>CAZHEF010000043.1:0-16776 GCA_964531645.1 uncultured Clostridia bacterium | reverse complement strand
GCGGGCTGTTCTTTCCGACTCTGGAAGATGAGAGCGATGATGCATAAAACACCTCTTTTCTGATATACTATAAAATATCAGAACAAAACTCTATGTCAACTATTTTTTCAAATGCGAATTTGCTCAAAAATTGGTGATTCTATCTAAATTATGGATTTATAAAGAAAGTTCTTAACCTGAAAATCTAATTTGCGGAATTTCTGCATCGGATTTGCATTTGCAAAGATTTTTATGTAAATTTTTAGATTATGATTTATTTCTGGAATTTAATCTATCTAACCCTTCTCATTTTAGTCTCCCCTTATTATCTTTTGGTCAAAAGATCATTTGTAAAAGGAAAATACAGACTCTCAGATAAATTTGGAAGAAGTCTGAATTTCCCTCCGAAGAAGGGGAAAAGGATTTGGATTCATGCTGTATCTCTTGGAGAGGTTAATCTATCGATTCCCATTGTGAAAGCCCTTAAGGAAAAAGGTGAATTTGAGATACTTCTTACATCAACAACACCTACAGGCCTTGAATTGGCAAGGAAAAAACTCTCTGGTTCCTGCTATGTGAGCCCCTCTCCTTTTGATCTTATCATCTCCATAAATAAATTTTTCAAAGAATTTAAGCCTGATATTCTCATTTTGATTGAAGCTGAAATATGGCCTACCCTAATCACTGAAGCAAAAAAAAGAAATGTTCCTGTAATCATTACCAATGTCAGAATTGGAAAAAGGACAGAATTTCTATTTAAAATACTAAAATTTGCAGTTTCAAAAATTCTTAACAAAATTGACAAATTTCTTGTCCAGAGCGGAAAAACAAAGAATTTTCTTTCAGATTTAGGAATTGGTAAGGAAAAAATCACTATCGCTGGCTCCCTTAAAGCAGAACTTATCCTCCCTGAATTCAGTGAGGAATGGTTCCATAAAAGGAAAGAGGAACTTAACCTTTCTAAAAAAAAGATAATTGTAGTAGGCAGCACTGCGGATGGAGAAGAGAAGATTCTTTTAAATGCATTTAAAAAAGTCAAAAGGGATGATGTAGTAATGGTAATAGCTCCAAGGCATCCGGAAAGGTTTCCAAAAGTTGAAAATTTGATAAAATCCTATGGCTTCAGATATCAAAAGAAATCTACTTTTAAGAAGGATGATTTTGAAATTCTCCTACTTGATACAATCGGAGAACTTCCAGAATTTTATGCCATTTCTGATTCTTCCTTTGTAGGAGGTAGTCTCGTAAAGGTAGGAGGTCACAACTTTCTCGAGCCAATCTTTTACAAAAAACCTGTTTTTTTTGGACCTTTCATGCATAATTTCAGAGAACTTCCAGAAATTTTCATTACAAATGGTGGAGCAAAAATGGTTAAAAATAAAAAGGAACTGATGGAAATGTTAGAAGAAACAGGAAGTGAGAGCCATAAGAAAATGGGTTTGATAGGGCATGAAATTTTAAATAAAATTAAAGGAGCAAAGGATAAAACTATTGCTGAAATTCTTTATTTTTTATCCAAATGAAAGCACTCTATAAACTCTTATCTATTCCCTTCCAAATATCCAACTCCATAATAAACTTTTTTTATAAAAAAGGGATTAAAAAGTCTCTTAGGGTTGATGTTCCTGTTATATCAGTTGGAAATATATCCTTTGGAGGGGAAGGGAAGACCCCTGTTGTAATTTCCCTTGCGAAATTCTTTATCCAGAAAGAAATTAAGCCAAGTATTATCCTTAGAGGATACAAAGGTAGAAAGGAATCAGAGGGTGCAATTGTCTCAAATGGAAGAATTAGAAAGAAAGATTGGGAAGAGATCGGGGATGAGGCATTGTTGATCGCAGAAAATCTTCCTTCAGTTCCCGTAATAACTGGAAAAAAAAGAACAGATTCTGCATTAAAGGCAATTGAAATGGGTACAAAATTGATAATTCTTGACGACGGATTTCAGTATAGAAAGCTATTCCGCGAATTGGACATCGTTATTGTTTCTACCCAACCTTCTTTTAAAAGAGAGTTTTTATCATCCCTCTCAAGGGCACACGCAATCCTTATAAATGAAGATTTTGCAAAGGGAGAATTTGTGAGAAAAGTTGAGAAAATAATGAAGAATATTCCCATTTTCAAATTCAGAACAATAAGTTGTGGAATTTTCGACAAAAATGGCTCCAGGATTGATTTAAGGGGGGAGAAAGTCATTGCATTCTGCGGAATTGCCAACCCCCTTAGATTTGTAAAATCCTTAAAATCAATTCCAATAATCCCTGAAAAGACAATTTTCTTTCCTGACCATCATAGATTTACCTTTAAGGATTTAGAGAAAATTGAAAGGGTGGCAGAAGAAAAGGGAGTAAAAATAGCGGTGACAACAGAAAAAGACTTAATCAGGCTTTCGAAACTTCCCTTTTCTCTACAAATAGTTTATTCTAAGATAGAGGCCGATCTTGAAAACAATTTTTATGAATTCTTGCTGAAAAGGCTGAAAATATGAAGGTAAGATACATCCTTGAATTTCTTCTCTTTAAATTAATTCAAATACTTTTTTACCCCTTTCCAAGAAAGGTCTATATAAAAGCTGGGAAAATCACTGGTTTAATTGCATATAATCTTTTAAAGGGCAAGAGAAGGATAGCTATGGAGAACCTAAAATTGGCTTTTGGAAGAGAATTAAATGAAAGAGAAGTTGAGGAGCTAATAAAAGAATGCTTTCAACACTTTGGATGTTTAATATTCGATATTCTGTGGTTAATGAAAAAAGGGGCGAAATCTTTAAGAAAAACTTATATGATAAAAGGAATAGATACCCTGAAAAAAACAAAAGAAATGGGAAAAGGGGTCCTTTTTCTTTCTGCCCATTTTGGAAACTGGGAAATTATTCCGCCCGTCCTTGCCCTGGAGGGTTTTCCTATAACTGCCATCGCAAGAAAATTTGATAACCCGTTTCTCGACAAAATTGTAAAAAAATTTAGAGAAAGATATGGAAACAAAACAATTTATAAAGAGGAAGCAAAAAAGGAAGCCCGCGAAATCCTCAAGAGTGGCGGTATCCTTGGAATTCTGGCAGATCAGAATACTTTGAAAAACAGAGGCGTATTTGTGGATTTTTTTGGAACTCCTGCATGCACCTCAACTGGTCTTGCCCTCTTTCATATTAAATATGGTTCACCAATTTTGCCTATTTTTTGTTATCCCGATGAAAATTATAATTATATTGTTGAAATAAAAGAACCCATAAAAACAGAGCCAGAAGATGATGTATTGAAAATCACTCAAGGATATACTAAAATTGTGGAAGATGAAATAAGAAAAAGTCCACATCTTTGGTTATGGTTTCATCAAAGATGGAAAGAGAGACCTTGAGAGGTAAATTTTTTGAAAAGATTAAATTTTTTTGGAGGGAGGTAAAATGCGTATTTACAACTTAATTTTTTTATGCTTAGCTTTTTTGCTAACCTTCAGCTTAATCTCTTCTTCTCTTGACGAAAAGGTTCAGAAAGTTTTGAATTCAATAAAGTGGTATGGTCATGCATCAATAATGATAAAAGCTGAAAAGATAATTTATATTGACCCCTTCGAGCTTTCTTCTGGCACTGAAAAAGCTGATATAATTCTAATTACCCATGAACACTACGACCATTTTTCTCCAGAAGACATTAAGAAAATTCAAAAGGAAAATACAGTTATAGTTTCAACTTCTGATGTGATAGCTAAGGTCAAGGAAGAAAAAAAGGAGATTTCACCTGGAAAGGAACTGGAAATTTACGGAGTAAAAATTAAGGCTGTCCCCGCGTATAACATTGACAAAAGGTTTCACCCTAAGGAGAGAAACTGGGTTGGATATATAGTGGAAGTAAACGGTGTAAGTGTTTATCATGCAGGTGATACAGATTTTATTCCTGAAATGAAGAACCTTGGGAAAATTGACATTGCATTTCTACCTGTTGGTGGAACATACACGATGAACGCAAAGGAAGCTGCTCAGGCTGCAAATACAATATCTCCCAAAGTAGCTATACCGATACACTGGGGTTCTATTGTTGGTTCAGAAATGGATGCTGAAACTTTTAAGAAAGAATTCAAAGGGAATGTTGTAATACTACAGAAGGGAAAATAGGTTATGAGGAAAAATGGGAGAGGAAATGAAGAGTTAAGAGAATTAAAAATTTTTCCTGATTTTCTAAAGTTTCCCGAGGCTTCTGTATTTTTAGAACTTGGGGATACAAAAATAATTTGTTCTGCATCAATTGATGAAAAAGTTCCCCCATTTCTTAAAGGAACTGGAAAGGGATGGATCACTGCAGAATATTCCATGCTTCCAAGGGCGACTGAAAAAAGGAATGTAAGAGAATCTGTCCAGGGTAGACTCTCGGGAAGAACCCATGAAATCCAGAGGATGATCGGGAGGTCTTTGCGATCCGTTGTTGATCTATCTCTCCTCCAGGAAAGAACCATTATTATTGATTGCGATGTTATACAGGCTGATGGTGGAACAAGAACAGCCTCAGTAACCGCAGCTTCTTTAACACTATCCATTCTTTTCCAAAAAATGAAAAATGATGGCCTTATAATAGAATCGCCAATGAGAGCCCTATTGGCTGGAGTATCCGCTGGAATTGTTGATGAAGAATTCCTTCTGGATCTTGATTTTTCAGAGGATTCAAGGGCTGAAATAGACCTGAATTTGGTAAAAACTGACAGGGGTGAAATAGCTGAACTTCAGGTAACGGGAGAGGGAAGAACTTTCCAGAGAGAAGAACTTCAATCCCTTATTTCCCTTGCTGAAAAAGGAATAGAGAAGATTATTGAGAAGGAGAGAAAAGTTCTTGAAAAATTAGAAATAAAAGTTTAATCTTGAAAAACTAAGATTATTGAAAAATGCAATTTAAAGAAGGAGCAAAGTGTACAGAACAGAAAAGCTACTATAAAATAAAAGTAAAATTTCAGACCTCGAGCCTCAAATTTTTCCAAACCGCTTTACCCGTCTCACTTTTACCACTTGATATTTGACAGATGAAAATAATTAATATAATATAACAGAAGGAACTGGAAAATGGCTTTGCGATTAGGCGAATTGTTATTAAAAGAAAATTTGATAACAGAGGAACAATTAAAACAGGCTCTCGAATTCCAGAGATCAAACGGTCTCAAGCTTGGAAGTGCACTAATAAAACTCGGCTTAGTTTCAGAAGAAGATATTGCAATGATTTTGAGCAAGCAATTGGGTTATCCCTCAATAAACATTTCCAAGTTCGAAGTCGAACCAGATGTGCTTTCGTTGATTCCTGCCGATCTTGCTCGTAAGTATACCCTTCTTCCCCTTCACAGAATGGGACATATTCTTACAGTTGCTATGGCTGACCCAACAAACTTAACTGCAATTGAAGATATTCGTTTCAAAACCGAACTCAATGTCCAACCAGTTGTAGCACCTGAAACTCCTTTAAAAATGGCAATTGAAAAATATTATGGTAGTTCAACTGATATGGAAGTTGCCAAGGCTATGGAAAGATTTGAACAGATTGCTCAAATTTCAGAAGATACACCTCAAATGGAGGTAGTTATAGAGAAAGACACAGATGTTATAGATATTGCAAAGCAGGCAGCACAGGCTCCTATAATTCAGTTTGTAAATTTACTCCTTTACAACGCCATAGAGAAAAGAGCGAGCGATATACACATCGAGCCCTATGAAAAAGAACTGAGAATAAGGTTGAGAATAGACGGGTTACTCTATCCAATAAAACCTCCGCACTTTTCTATGAAGGATGCCATAATTTCAAGAATTAAAATCCTTTCAAAAATGGATATCGCAGAGAAAAGATTGCCTCAGGACGGCAGGATAAAGTTTAAATTGAAAGGAAGTGATGGGAATCCAAAAGAAGTTGACATGAGAGTTTCTACTTTACCAACAATTTTTGGTGAAAAGATTGTCATCCGAATACTTGATAGGGCACAGCTAAAGCTTGATCTTACCCAACTTGGACTTGAACCCATTTCTTTCGAGAGATTTCAGGAAGCAATATCAAAACCCTGGGGCATCATTCTTGTAACAGGACCCACAGGAAGCGGTAAAACAAACACCCTTTATTCAGCGGTTTCCAAATTGAACACAATTGATACAAACATTCTTACAGTAGAAGACCCTGTTGAATTTAATATTCAAGGAATTAATCAAGTAAATGTTAAGGATGAAATAGGGCTTAATTTTGCAACCACATTAAGAGCTTTCTTGAGACAGGATCCGAACATAATCCTTGTTGGAGAGGTAAGAGATTTCGAGACAGCAGATATAGCAATGAAGGCAGCTCTCACAGGGCATCTTGTTTTCAGCACAATTCATACAAACGATGCAGCAAGCACAATTGCCCGTCTGATAAACATGGGTATTGAACCATATCTTGTTGCAAACGCATTAATTTTAATCGTTGCCCAGAGACTGGTAAGAAGATTATGCAACAAATGCAAGGTTGCAAACCCTCTATCTCCTCAATCACTCATAGATCTTGGTTTTCTTCCCGATGAGATAAAAGGTTTAAAGATTTACAAGCCAAAAGGGTGCCCTGATTGTAACAATATAGGGTATAAGGGAAGAACTGGACTATTTGAAGTCATGAGTATCACCGATGAAATAAGGGAACTTATTGTATCAGGAGCCCATGCCATTGAAATAAGGAATAAAGCTATAGAGCAGGGTATGGTAACCCTTCGAAGAAGTGGACTTGAAAAAATTAAAATGGGTATTACCTCTGTTGAGGAGGTTTTGAGAGAAACAATGAGATTTTAAAGGAGAAAAAAATGGTTATGCCACTTCATGAGCTTTTAAAAATAGTAGTAAAGGAGGGAGGAACAGATCTCCATATAACAACTAACATACCTCCTCAGATGAGAGTAAATGGTGTTCTTGCTCCAATTCCCCATCCGCCTTTATCCGCAGCCGATACCAAACAGCTTATTTATAGCGTTTTAACGGACAATCAAAAGCATAAACTTGAAGAAGATCTTGAACTTGACTTTTCTTTCGGAATTAAAGGTCTTGCAAGATTCAGAGCAAATGTGTTTTTCCAGAGAGGGGCTGTGGCAGGAGCTTTTAGAAGAATCCCTTATGAAATCCTTGGCTTCGAAGCTCTCGGTATTCCTCCCCAAGTTGCCTCTCTTTGTGAAAAGCCGAGAGGGCTTGTTCTTGTTACAGGTCCAACAGGTTCTGGAAAATCCACGACCCTTGCTGCCATGCTCGATAAAATAAACAATGAAAAACCTCTTCATATTGTAACGATAGAAGACCCGATAGAATACCTGCACACTCACAAAAGAGCTGTGGTAAATCAGAGAGAGGTTGGTTCTGATACTCACTCATTCCATAAAGCTCTGAGGTCTGTTCTGAGAGAGGATCCAGATGTTGTTTTAATCGGAGAAATGAGAGACCTTGAAACTGTCGAATCTGCTCTCCAGATAGCTGAAACAGGGCATCTCACATTTGCAACCCTTCACACTAACTCTGCAGCACAAACTATAAACAGAATAATAGATATATTTCCACCCCATCAGCAGGCTCAGGTAAGGACACAACTTTCTTTAATTCTTGAAGGAATACTCTGTCAGGCTCTTTTACCAAAAGCTGACGGAAGAGGAAGAGTCCTTGCCATGGAAATTCTTTTCCCCACTCCAGCAATAAGGAATTTGATAAGAGAGGATAAAATACACCAGATATATGGACTAATGCAAACAGGTCAGGAGAAATATGGTATGCAAACATTCAATCAATCTCTTGCCAATTTATATTTCAGGAAGCTGATAACAATGGAAACAGCTTTATCCCTGAGTCATTATCCAGAAGAATTATTAGATATGATGAACAGAGGGGTAGGAGCCCAAAAAATGCCTGTATCTTCTACACCCTCGACATACAGGAGGTGAAGATGCCAGTTTATGTCTGGAAGGGAAGAAATAAATATGGACAGATTGTAGCAGGGGAAAGAGTAGCTACTTCAATAGAGGAAGCTACAAAACTTTTAACAAAGGAACAGATTTTAGTCATCAAAATAGAGAAAAAATCTGCCTTAAAAATTCCTCGCTTAATCCCCAAGAGAGTTTCTTCACAAGAACTGGCAATTTTTACAAGACAGTTTTCAGTTATGTTCTCTGCTGGTTTACCCCTTGTTCAAGCTCTTGAAATCCTAGGGAGTCAGCAACAGAACAAGCTTTTTAAAGAGACAATTCTTGCTGTTAAAAGTGATGTTGAAGCTGGTTCTTCTCTTGCAAATGCGTTTAGGAAACACCCCAATATTTTCGATAACCTTTATTGCAACATGATTGCATCAGGAGAAGCTTCTGGAAATCTCGACCAGATTCTGCAGCGTCTTGCTCTTTACATAGAAAAAGTTACAAGAATAAAGGGACAGGTAAAGTCTGCAATGGCTTACCCTTCTGTTGTTCTTTCAATAGCAGTAATCATAGTGATTATAATAATGTGGAAGGTGGTTCCCACTTTCGCAAATCTTTTCATGGAAATGGGGATTGCTCTTCCTCTACCCACTCAGATAGTAATTGCAGTGAGTAGATTCTTCGCCTCCTATTTCTACTTGATAATTGGAGGTTTTATCGGTTTAGGTGCTCTTCTAAGAGCCTATTATCAGACTTACAAAGGAAGAAGAGTTATAGATAGGATTTTACTTAAGGTCTATGTCCTCGGAGACCTAATAAGAAAAACTGCTGTAGCAAGATTCTCTCGAACATTCGCTACCCTTCTCACAAGTGGTGTTCCCATGTTAGACTCTCTCGAAATAACCGCCAAAACTGCAGGGAATGCCATTGTGGAGGATTCCATTATTTATGCAAGAAGGCTCGTTTCTGAAGGAAAATCCCTTGTCGAATCCTTATCAGCTTCGAAAGTATTTCCTCCAATGGTCCTCCAGATGATAGGAGCAGGTGAGCAAACTGGTGCGCTTGACCAGATGCTAAACAAGATTGCTGAATTCTACGAGGAGGAAGTGGACAGAGCTGTTCATACTCTTGTTTCCCTTCTTGAACCAATAATGATAGCTTTTCTTGGGGTAATAGTAGGTGGGATAGTGATGTCAATTTACCTTCCTATATTTACATTGATTGCAAAGTTCTAAGAGAAAAAATTCATAAAGTGAATGGAAAATCAAAAAAAGATAATTAGTCTCATAAAATACCGCTTCATTGTAGCCTCTACCCTGTTAGTTTCAGTTATAATAATTCAGGTTGTCTCTCCCTATCTTTTAAAGATGGATTTTTTCTACTATTTAATCTTTGCAATTTATTCATTGAATCTTTTTTATATTTTCCTCCTCAAATTAAATTTGAATGATACTCTTCAACTCTATCTTCAGATCTTTGGCGATGTAATTATAGTCACATGGCTCGTTTATATCTCTGGAGGGATGGTTTCCCCATTCTATTTTCTTTATATTCTTCCAATAATAACGAGCAGTTTCCTTCTCCCTTCAAAAGGTTTATGGATTGTCACATCCGTCACTTCCTTACTCTTTGGCTCTCTTGTTGATCTCATGTATTACAAAGTTATCCCGCCATACAACCCTGTCGAAACAGATATACCGCAGGAGTTAGTCCTTTACAATCTTTTTATTTCAGTCTTTGCATTTTTCAGCTCTGCATATTTGAGTTCAATACTTTCTCGTTCCCTGAGAAAAGCTGACAAACAACTCCAGATAGTTGAACAAAAATTTAAAGATCTCGAGATATTCTCAAGAAGTATAATTGAAAATATGGGCTCAGGGCTAATTACAGCTGACATAAATGGAAATGTAATTTTTTCCAATAAAAGAGCTCTGGAGATTCTCGGGAATGAGATAATAAAAAATTCTGTGTGGGAAATTCTTGGTTTTAAAAAAGATCCCGAAGAAGTAAAGGAAAAAAGGGTCGGGTTTGAAATAAATATAATTGAGAAAATAATTGGAGGAAACATCTCTTTTATAGAAGACTCAAGAAATCCATATTTTGTTATCCTATTTCAGAATATAACCGAGTCAAAAAAGATGGAAAAGGAGCTTAAAATAAAGGAGAAAATGGCTACCCTCGGAGAGATGGCAACATTTGTTGCTCATGAAATCAGAAACCCTTTAACTGCCATTTCAGGAGCTGCGCAGTTAATGAAAGAGGAGCAGACAGGAGAAGCAGAGCTTATTGATATTATTTTTAAAGAGTCAAAAAGATTAAGGGATTTCTTAACCGAATTCCTTGACACAATGAAACCTTTTGAGAAGATAAATACAAAAGTGGACTTTTCAGAAATTATTAGAAACAGCCTCTCCCTTATAAGTCATTCAAGGAAAAACATTGAGATAAAAGGTAATTTCAAGAATGCCTCTGTGGTTGTTTATGGTGACGAAAGACAGTTAAGAACTATATTCTGGAACATCATTCTGAATTCATTAAAAGCAATGCCAGAAGGAGGAACCCTTGAAGTGAATATTGAAAACAATGAAAGGGATGTGAAGATTTCAGTAAAGGATAGCGGTATAGGGATGGATGGAGAAGAGCTTCAAAGAATTTTTGAACCTTTTTATTCAAATTTTGGTAATGGTCACGGAATAGGAATGAGCCTTGTATGGAAATTGATCAATGAGATGAATGGGAAAATAGAAGTTAGATCTTCCAAAGGGAAGGGAACAGAAATAATTGTCACAATTCCAAAGGAGACAAAATGAGAATTCTTGTTGTGGATGATGAGGAGAATATAAGGACAATAATAAAAAGATCTTTTCAAAAGGAAGGGTTTATTGTAAGCACTGCATCTTCTGGAAATGAAGCATTGAGAGAGCTTACCAGAACCTCCTTTGATCTCGTCATAACAGACCTCAGAATGCCCGATGGAGATGGTATCACTCTTTTGAAACATATTCATTCCCTTTATCCCGATACAATGGTAATGGTCATAACTGCTTATGCTTCAACAGAAAGTGCTGTTGAAGCAATGAAAGCAGGAGCCATTGATTATATAATAAAGCCCATCAATATCGAGGAACTCAGAATTATAGTAAGGAATGCTCTTGAAAAGAAAATTCTAAAGGAAGAGAATTTAAGACTTAAAAAGGAATTATATGAAAAATATTCATTTCACAACTTAATAGGAAAAAGCAAAAAGATCAAAGAAATTTTCTCATTAATAGAAAAGATAGCACCCACAAACTCCACAGTTCTCATAACAGGAGAGAGTGGAACAGGAAAAGAACTTGTAGCAAAAGCAATCCATTATTCATCTTTAAGGAAAGAGCAGCCCTTTGTCTCAATAAATTGCGGTGCTTTGCCAGAGACTCTTCTCGAATCCGAGCTATTCGGGCATGTGAAAGGTTCTTTTACAGGCGCCTACACAGATAAAAAAGGGCTTTTTGAGATAGCTCACAAAGGAACAATTTTACTTGACGAAATCTCAGAGATGAGCCTCTGGATGCAGGTAAAACTTTTGAGGGTTCTTCAGGAGAAAAAAAATAGGAAGGTTGGTGGAACGGAAGAGAAAGAAGTTGATGTGAGAATAATTGCTTCAACAAATGTTGATCTTAGTGAAAAGATAAGAGAGGGAAAATTCAGGGAAGACCTTTTCTATAGGCTCAATGTTATTAGAATAAATCTTCCACCTTTAAGGGAGAGAAAGGAGGATATACCTCTACTTGTGGAACATTTTATCAAAATTTATAACCAGAAAACGGGAAAAAATATCCAGGGGATTAAGGAAGACGCTTTGAAAATTCTTGAATCTTATCACTGGCCAGGAAATGTAAGGGAGCTTGAAAATTGTATTGAAAGAGCGGTTGTTTTTGAAACCTCAGACTTCATAACTCCTGATTCCATCGATGAATCAATAAAAGCCATTACTCTTTCCAATTCTTTCCATTTCCCTTTTCTTCCGATACCAGCAATAAGTGAAGAAGGTCTGAATTTTGAAAGCTATATAGACCTTGTGAGAAAAAAAATTATAGAAGAAGCCCTTGAAATATCCAATAACGAATTCCTAAAAGCCTCAAAACTTCTTAAAATGAGCTACAGATCCTTAAGATATTATGTAAAGAAACTTGGAATAAAAACAAAAAAGCCTGAAAATTAAAAATATCTTAAAAGTGGAGAATAAGATTAGCAATGAAAATTTTTTGAAATCATTGGAAATCCTTCATATCAGCAAGCTTTATTATCCATGGACTGGAGGCGTTGAAAGAAATTTACAGGAGCTTGTCGAATCTATAAAGAAAAAAACCAGTGTAAAAATACTTTGTTGCCAGGTAAAGGGTAAAACGAAATTGGAAAGAATCAATGATGTTGAGGTTTTAAAATCCTGTAGTTTAGGACTTTTTCTTTCAGTTCCAATTTCCCTCTGTTTCCCTCATCACTTTCAAAATCTCACAAAAAAAGCCGATCTTATCCATTATCACTCTCTTTTTCCTCTTGCTGAGACCATGGAAATTCTCTTTAATCCGGCAAGGAAAAAAGTTGTCACCATTCACTACGAAAGACTCACAAGAAACTATCTTATGAGTATGTATATGCCCATCCTTAGAACATTCTTCAAAAAAATGGACATAATAATTATTCCTTCAAAGGTTTTTCTGAATTCAAAACTCCTATCAGGATTCAGGGAGAAAATCGAAATAATTCCCTTTGGAATAGACATAAAAAAATTTGAGATAAATCATGAGATAGAGAAAAAAAGAGATGAGATAAAAAAGAGCTACGGCTTCCCCATCATTCTTTTTGTAGGGAATCTTCTTCCATACAAAGGTCTACAATATTTAATTCTTGCAATGAGAGAAGTTAAAGGGAATCTTCTAATAATTGGTGATGGAATTTTAAAGAATAAACTCCAAGAAATAGTAACAAAGAATAGCTTAGAAAAAAAAGTCCACTTTCTTGGAAAGAAAAGTTATGATGAGCTTGTTCCTTTTTATTATGCATGTGACATATTTGTTCTCCCTTCTCTCTACGAATCTTTCGGAAATGTCCAGCTTGAGGCTATGACATGCGGTAAACCTGTTATAAATACAAAAATTCCAACTGGAGTACCTGAAATAAGCATTCACGGAGAAACTGGATTAACTGTTCCTCCTGGTGACTCTTCTGCGCTTGCCGAAGCTATAAAGAGACTGGTAGAAAATGAAGAGGAAAGAGTAAGATTTGGATTAAAAGCAAAGGAAAGAGTTGAAAAATTCTACTCCATGGAAATAGTCTCTGAAAGAGTTCTCTCTCTTTATAGAAGGCTTTTAGTATAAAATTGCCACAGGCTACAAGCTTCGGGAGGGAAATAACCAAGTTTCAAATAAGCTCCAATTGCCAATTTCCAATATCCAAAACTTAATAAGCCCCAATAACCAAACATTAAGAAAGAACTGTTTTTCTCATCATTGTTTGATTATTGGTTATTATTGCAGAATCAATGTTGTCAAGTCAGCCTCTCTTGCTAATTTTACTCTTTACTCAGAGTTTTTTTAGAATCTCAATAATCTCCTTCTGGTCAGGATTCAATTTTAAAGACCTTTCAAAATATTTCCTTGCATCCTCTTTTTTCCCCATTTTGTAGTAGCAATTGGCAATAGAATTTAAAACCTCAATGCTTCCGCCTGTTAACTTTAAAATGGTTTCATAATAGAAAATTGCCTCATTAAAATTTCCAAGTCCCTCGTAAGAGCGAGCAAGAATATTTAAAGCTGAAGTATCCTGAGAATCTTTGAAATTGGAAAGATAATCTATGGCTGATTTATAGTCTCCAAGAAGAAATTTTGCTTTTCCTGCAAGAAACAAAATTTTCCCTTTTAACTCAACCCCCTCCACAAATTTTAATGCTAATTCGGGCTTTCCCTTATTGATAAATTGTTCCATGAGAATTTCAACAAATTGATTTGGGCTCTGATAGGATTGGGAATAAATCCATGGTCTCGGAACAGCAGGAATGGGAAGAATACTGAAATCTTCTGTAGAATACATTATCTCCTTTCCTCTTCCATCCACCACTGAAACCTTTAATCTGTAATAATCAGGAGATAGATTGTTGAGGGGGAGGCTTACAAGAATATTTTCCTGCAAACTTTCTTCTCTCTTTATCAAATCCTTTCCTCCGGCTGAAACGCTCCACACTATTTTCCAGTCCTTTTCAGCTTTTTCAAAGTTGTAAATCTCTGCAAAAAAGACAAGAGTATCCTTTGGAGTGAAATTCTTTTTTGAGCCCAGAAATATCTGACAATCTTTGAATTTAAAAGCCCTCAAATAAGGGTTACCACCAGTCTTTTTCCCAAAGCCGATAATAACAGGGGAAAGGGATGGAGAATCCGATAGAGATGGCGAATGAATTATTTTTTCCAAGGAAGAGAAATCCTTTGACTGGACATTCCTCAGGAGAATATTTAGAACATAATCCCCTGGAGCAATTGGAATTATACCTTGAATTCCACAAATCCTGCCTTCATAAATTTTAAATTTCTCCTCTCCCATTTCTATGCTCACATCCTTCTCCTCCTGATAAATTCCATTTCCTTTTAAATCAGTTATTCTTATATTCATCTCCAATGGAGCATAGATTTTCTTCTCATACTGGTTGAAGACAATTTTTTCAGGTTCAATGGAAAAATGAATTGTATTAATTGAATTTTCCCTGTGGAGAAAAACTGTTGAATCACTTCTTACATAATTAACAGAATAATCCGATAAAACAAAATCCTTTATCTTTAAAAAATCCTCTGCCCAGGCACTTTCAACCCTTTTTGAAGGTAGTGAAAAAACATTGTTTAATAAAAGGTCTGAGGAAAGAGAGGGTATGCTTCCTGTTGGGTCAATAGCTTCTCCAGGAATAAGAGAAAGAGAGGCAGAAGCAAGTTCTGAATTTGTTCTTTTGAGCGTTTTGTAAGCTTCTTCTCTTGAACCAGCACTTCTCCAAGCAGAAGGATTCAAAAGTTTTTCAGGTCCATCTCCAGCAGGGCTGTAGAGCTTCCAGTCGCCAATTCCATGCTCTTTGTAAAACATAATGTAAAAATATGGAGGGAATCCATATTTAATCTCTCCGTGGTAATACCAGAGTTCAGCGGGATTAACACTTTCGTAAGTTTCAAATCTGTGTCTTTCAAGGGGCTCTCCAAGTATAATATAAACTCTACCCATATCTGTCATCCAACCAGGTCTTGCAGACCCTCTTCCTAAAACCTTGTTTGCATATTCAAGTCTTCTGTAATGTTCCTCCTTAAATTCGTTGGCAGGAGTTCCTGGAGTTGGGTCTCTAATCAACCAGAAATTTTCAACAAACTTTTCCCTTTCTTTATCAGTTTGAAGGGATAAAAAAACCTCTCTTTCTTTTTTGGAAATTATATAAACAACCTCCTCATTCAGCCATTTATCCCATTTCTCACCAAGCTTTTCCGCAGTGAGAGGTAAGAAATAAAAGAATATTAAAATCAGGCTAACATAAAATCTCATATAAAATAGTTTATTTTCTTGAATGGGATATGTCAACTTTTATCAGGGTAATTAGTTAGCTCCCCTTGTTGGTAACGGCTTAAGATTATATAATTTTAAAAAGTATGCTCAGGGCTGATAATTAATCTAAGAAGAAAGCTTTTGCTCAGAATTTTAAATATTGCAGTGTCGATCTTTTTTACCGACATGGAAGATATAAAATTTTTAATTGGAGGTATAATATGAAAAGTGTTCTTAGAACTGGAATAATCGGAATGATAGTTTTATGTGGCTTAAATTTTCTCTTATTGATAGCAACTTTTGTAGATACTGAATCTATTGAAAGACTACCATCCAACGCTTGCATTAAAAACTTTGGTAAGATTGTTTTCTCCTACGACCCAAGAGACAATGTAGCTGTTAATTATGGCATTTACTTAATGGACCCTGATGGGAGCAACAGAGTTCGGCTCTCAAATCCTGATGCTAAAAATGACACAATGCCATCATGGTCACCCGACCGCTGTAATATCGCATTTGTAAGGTTTTCAAGAGAAGGAAGGAATGATATTTATGTTATGTCCGTAGATGGAAAAAAGATTCGGCGTCTGACAAGCGACCCAGGACAGGATATATTTCCTGACTGGTCTCCGGACGGGAAAAGATTTCGTTTATATCCGATAGAGATGGATTTCGTAATTTATTTATAATGAACGCTGATGGTAGTAATCAGCGTCAGCTGACCAATCAGCAGAATCTGCCAAAAAGCAAGGGAGGATATGTTCAATGACAGCAATGGTCTCCTGAAGGGAATGAAATTGCCTTTATCTATAACCCTGGAGGAGGCAAAGGACCTTGCATATATGTTATCCATCCAGATGGTAGTGGTTTGCGTCAAGTCACTCAGAGAGGCATGGAGCCAACATGGTCTTTAGATGTTAAAAAAATATTCTTTCTTAACTCTGCTCCTTCCCATCTCCCTGGTATAGAAATTTGGGTAATAAATAGGGATGGAAGTGATTTAAGGCAGATTACCCCTTTTGGAGGTTCTGTAATGCCTGATCACTCTTTAAGACTTTCTCCAGATGGTAAATTTCTTGCTTTTTATGGGACAGGTCCTGAGGTTACTGAATATGGAACTGAAATTTATGTGATAAATGTGGATGGTTCAGGCTTAAAAATATCTTCCGTGCAAAAGGTCAGGATGAATGGATTGATTGGTGAGCACTAAAAATTACTGGCTAAAAACTCATCAACATCAAATCTCTTTGTGAGGACCTTCCTCCTCTTTGGAGGAGAGGATCACATAAAAAATTGCTATTTTGAAGTTGCAACAGAAATTCCGTAAATTAGATTTTCAGGTTAAGAACTTTCTTTATAAATCCATAA
>CAZHEF010000042.1:0-19356 GCA_964531645.1 uncultured Clostridia bacterium | reverse complement strand
CATCGACGGCCCGGTTTGGCACCTCGATGTCGGCTCATCGCATCCTGGGGCTGAAGTAGGTCCCAAGGGTCCGGCTGTTCGCCGGTTAAAGCGGTACGTGAGCTGGGTTTAGAACGTCGCGAGACAGTTCGGTCCCTATCCACGGTGGGCGCAGGAGATTTGAGGGAGGCTGTCCCTAGTACGAAAGGACCGGGACGGACGAACCTCTGGTTTACCAGCTGTCCCGCCAGGGGCATCGCTGGGTAGCTATGTTCGGACGGGATAACCGCTGAAAGCATCTAAGCGGGAAGCCCTTCCCAAGATAAGATCTCCCGGACCGCAAGGTCCCTAAAGGCTCCTCGTAGACTACGAGGTTGATAGGCTGGAGGTGTAAGCGCCGTGAGGCGTTTAGCTGACCAGTACTAATAGGCCGTGCGGCTTGACCGTAAGGTTTTTCATCTTAAATCTTATCCAGCAATGTTTTAATAAATTAACCTCTGTGGCCATGCCGAAGGGGAAACACCCGATCCCATTCCGAACTCGGAAGTTAAGCCCTTCAGGGCCGATGGTACTGCCCTCGCAAGGGGGTGGGAGAGTAGGACGCCGCAGAGGTTTTTTATTTTATTCAAATTTTAACTTTAAAAAATTAGGAAAACTTGAAAAATTGACAAATTTTTTTTGGTTTTTTAAACTAAAATATGAAAGTAGTAAAACTCAACAAAACAAATTTTCCGAAATTCGTAGAGGTTTTAGCAGGGAAGTGGGAAATATGGGGTCCTGTTAAAGAAAAGGACAAGTTTGTATTCAGAAAAGGAAGTGATTCCAGTAAATTTGATTTTAACTATACTCGCACTGTTATTCCACCAAAAATGTTTTTTGTCCCTCCTCAGTTTAACATGTTCAGATTTGACAAAAATGTATATCACGAGGAGCTTACTGTTTTTCCTCGTATTATTTTTGGTGTCCATCCCTGCGATATTCACGGAATTTTAATTCTTGATAAATTATTTGCTTTTCAATATCGCGACCCTTACTATATGGAAAGGAGCGAAAATACAATAATTATAGGTCATTCCTGTATTCCTGACGATAAGTGTTTCTGCCTTTCTACCAGAACCCACATAGTGGAGGAGGGATTTGACCTATTTTTTACTGACCTCGGGGAATACTATCTTGTCTGGATAGGCTCCAGTAAAGGCGATGATTTAATAAAGATAAAACCTGATATTTTTGATGAAAAGATCCTGATGGAGGATATTGAAAAGTATATTAGCTGGCGTAAATGGCATTCAGAGCAATTTTCACTTTTTATAGATTTTACTGCTTTGCCTGACATAGTGGAATTAAAATACAATGACCCGGTATGGGAAAAAATGGCTGAAGGTTGTCTTTCATGTGGTTCTTGTTCAATGGTTTGTCCTACCTGTAACTGTTACAATGTTCACGATTATCCCTACTTTGGGACAGGTGAAGGGGTTAGGGTAAGATTCTGGGATTCTTGCATGTTAAAAGAATATTCCCTTGTTGCAGGAGGGCATAATTTTAGAGAGAAAAGAGCAGACAGGTTAAAGCTCTGGTATACTCATAAACTTCAAGCTTACATAGGTCAATATGGTAAACCAAGTTGTGTGGGTTGTGGAAGGTGTATTGAGACCTGTCCTGTTGAAATAAATGTAAAAACAGTGGCAAATTCTCTAAGGGGTGAAAATATTGATTGTTTCTGGAAGAGGATTTAAACATGAAAAAAGAAGAAATAGTAAATCCCTTCAAACCTGAATTAATGAGAATTGTGAGAAGGTATCCCCTTACCGAAGATGTTATGTTCTTCCAGGTTAGACCCATTGATACTGAAAGAGCATTAAGTTTAAACTATCTTCCAGGTCAATTTATGATGATTTCTGTTAATGGTGTAGGAGAAGCTCCCTTTTCTATTTCTTCAACTCCCTCAAGACCCGGGCTTCTTGAATTTTGCATAAGAAAAGCTGGAAGTGTTACATCTGCTCTTTTCAGTTTGAAAGAAAATTCCTTAATAGGAGTAAGGGGTCCTTATGGTAATGGATTTCCCATAGAGAAAATGCAAGGATACGACATAATAATTGTTGTAGGAGGCCTTGGAGCAGCTCCCCTTCGTTCTCTTCTTCTTTATATCCTTGACAACCGTGACCAATTTGGAGAACTTCATTTTCTTTACGGAGCAAAAAAGCCCAAAGAGATGCTATTTAGAAAAGAATTTCTTGATCTTAGAGAGAGGGATGACCTTACATGTTTGCTGGCAGTGGATGAAGATGATACAGGTAAATGGCCTTGTCATATAGGATTGGTAACAACTTTATTTCAATATGTGGGTGAAGTTGACCCAGAAAATACATATGCGGTTGTTTGCGGACCACCTGTTATGTATAAATATGTCATTGAAAAACTTGTCAAGTTAAATATTCCAAAACACCACATTCTTATGACATTGGAAAGAAGAATGAAATGTGGAATAGGAAAGTGCGGGCATTGCGCCATTGAGTATATCTATACATGTATAGATGGTCCTGTTTTTTCATACTGGGATGTTCTTCATATGAAGGAGCTAATATAATGGAAAAGTTGAAAGTGGGTATTTATGGTTTTACAGGGTGTGCGGGTGATCAACTGGTTATAATCCATTCAGAGGATGAACTCCTTGACTTTTTCTCCTCTGTAGAAGTTGTTTCATTCCTTATGGCTCAAAGAGTAAATAAGGACGATGAGCTGGATATTGCATTAATTGAAGGCTCTATAACAACCTTAGAACAAAAAGAAAAGCTTGAAAAGATTGCATCCAGAGCAAAAACAATTGTTGCTATTGGAACATGTGCATGTTTTGGCGGAATTCAGTCAATGAAATTGGGGATTGGTGGATACGAAGAAAGGTTTAAAAAGGTGTATGGGGATAAGAAAGTTGACGCAGTTGAGCCATTTGAGTCCCTTCCTATCGATGCTTTTGTTAAAGTTGATCAATACATTCCGGGTTGTCCAATAGATAAGCAACAGTTTTTCCGAGCATTTTCTCGAATAATAAATGGCACATCACCAGAGAGATTAATATTCCCTGTATGTGCAGAGTGTAAATGGAAAGAGAATGATTGCCTTCTAAATAAGAACATTCTTTGCCTGGGTCCCATAACTTCTTCAGGCTGTGGAGCAGTATGCCCCTCCCACAATCTACCCTGTGTTGGTTGCTGGGGACTCTATGAAGAGGCTAATTTATATTCTGAGTTCAGACTCCTTTTAGAGAAGGGGTTTAAAAAAGAAGATATAATTAACAGAATGAGAAATTTTGGAGGGAAAAGATTTGTTGATAATTTAAAGGAGATTCAGAAAAGATGAAAATTGAAATCGGTGCACTTTCAAGAATAGAAGGTCATGGAGGGATAATTGTAGAGATTGAAAAGAATAAAGTTAAGAATGTTCAGTTCAGGATTTATGAGGGACCAAGACTTATTGAGGAACTTGTAAGAGGAAAAACTCCTGAAGAGGATATTAGTATCGTCTGTAGAATATGTGCAATATGCACCCTTTCCCATCGATATGCTGCATTGAGGGCTCATGAAAAAGCTCTCGGTATTGAGACACCTGAGAAAGCAAAACTTCTGCGAACTTTGATGCATTACGGAGAAATGATAGAGAGTCACTCCCTTCATTTATTTTTCCTTTCTTTGCCTGATTTATTTAAAGTTTCTTCCACTCTTGATTTACTTGGAACACATAAAAACTGGATAGAGATTGGGTTGACGCTGAAAAAGTTTGGAAATAGAGTTATGTCTTTGACTTCAGGCAGGATGATTCATGGGGAGAATCCTATTCTTGGTGGTTTTAGTAAGTATCCTTCATCGGAGGAACTAAAAGAGGTAAAGAAAGAAACAGAAAATCTCTTAGGAGATTCTATTAAAACAGTTGAATTTTTAAGGACTTTCTCCTTTCCTGATTTCTTTGAAGAAGAAACGATTTACATGGCTGTAAACTCTGAAGATGGAAAATATGGGTTTGCAGGAGACAGGGTATTTCTTTCAAATAATGAAGAAAGAGATGTTGAGGAATATAAAGTCATTACGAATGAAAAAATTGTTCCCCATTCAATTTGTAAGAGATCCTCATATAACAATAAACCTTATAGTGTAGGCGCCCTTGCAAGAATAAATATATTTGGAGAAAGATTGGATGGAGAAGCAGGTAAATGCTTCAGTCGTTGTTATACTAATAGATGGAAAAGGAATCCTCTATTTAACATTCTTGCTCAGGCAATTGAGATTGTTTTCTGCCTTGAGAAAATCCCTCGCCTTATTGATAAAATTGTCACTCTGGAAGATCCACCGATTGCCCAGAAGAAAAAGACTGATGGAGAAGCAACAGGAGCAGTTGAGGCACCGAGAGGGGTTCTTTATCATCATTACAAAATAAAGAATGGATTAATTGAAGAAGCGGACATTATTACTCCTACAGCTCAATTCCTTGATGATACAGAGAAATATATAAGGCTGGCAGTTGAAAACTGGGCATTACCTTCAATAGAAAAGCTTGAATTGATTCTTGAGACAATAGCGAGGTCTTATGACCCCTGTATCTCATGTTCAACCCACCTTGTGGAGATAAGAAAAGTGGAAGACCAAAACTGGGAGAAGAGTTTTATTTCGCTTATAAGAGAAAAGCCAATTTTCTTGGGTTTTGGGAATCCTGATAGAATGGATGATGGGGCAGGTATAGAGTTAATAAATTTATTGAAGGAATATGGATATATGGACGCATATTCTGAAACAGAAATCGAATCCCTGCCTCAGGGGAAGAACCCTATAATAATTGTTGACGCAGTTGATTTTGGAGGTTATAGCGGAGAGATTAGATTAATTTCTCTGAAAAATTTTAATTTAGAGAAAAATTTAACAAATCATAAAATCAACTTTGAATATTTAAAAAAACTCTTCAAAGGAAGAGAAATGTATATCCTTGCAATACAACCTGAATCCCTTGAATTTTCAAATAATTTGTCAGAGAAGGTAGTTTCTTCTTTAAATAGAATTATTAATACTGTTAAAATGGTTCTCAATTTACAAAAATAGAAAATTTGAATTTCTCCATAATTTGCAATTTGCTATTCCCGCAAATCCTTTACAGATAAAACATTGGAGAACTTGACAAGGGTTATTGATTTTTTTATCATTACTTTGTATGTTTAGGAAACTTACAAATTAGGAGATTTGGTTTGATTGGCAAAGCGACCCATAAAACAACCAGAGCCCACAACAAACGTCTAATTTTAAAAACTATTTACAATTCAGGAGAGATTAGCAGAGCAGAAGTAGCGAGATTGACTAGCTTATCTCGTGCAACTGTTTCTGACGCGGTCGCAGAATTAATAGACGATGGTCTTGTGGCTGAAATAGGTTATGGACCATCTACGGGAGGTAAACCACCAGTCCTTTTGAAGGTTTTGGATGATTCACGCTATCTAATTGGTATTGACCTTGCGGATAGTGAGTTTTGTGGAGCAGGGATCAATCTTAGAGGTAAGATAAAAAACAAAGCAAGCTTGCCCATCAAAGATAGTGATGGAGAGTCCGCTCTCTCTATTCTTTACGAATTAATTGATAAACTAATTGAATCTGCGGATAGTCCCATTCTTGGTATTGGCATTGGAACACCTGGGTTGATTGATTCTCAGAAAGGGATTGTTAAGAATGCTGTAAACCTTAACTGGCACAATCTTCCTTTGAAAGAAATACTTGAGAAGAAATACAATTTACCGGTTTATATTGCCAACGACTGCCAGGTTGCTGCTCTTGCTGAATGTACCTTTGCCGAGAGTAATGACATCAACAATTTGATAGTTATTAAGATAGGTCGAGGGACTGGTGCAGGGATTGTTATAAACCGCAAGATTCATTATGGGGATGATTTTGGAGCAGGAGAGATTGGACATGTGACTGTTGTTGAAGATGGGGACCTTTGCAGGTGTGGGAATCATGGTTGTCTGGAGACATTAACAAGCACTCGAGCAATTATAAAAAGTGCAAAAGCTATTTTTACGGAGGATAAAAGTTCTAAACTACATAATTTCGCCAAATCTAATGATGAAATAGACATAAATATGATATACAAAGCCTTTGAAGTAGGTGATGAAGATATTAAAGAACTCATTTCAGTTGTAGGGCACTATTTAGGAATAGCTGTAGCTAATCTTGTTGGCTCTTTGAATATTCAAAATATAAAAATTGCGGGAGTTCTCTCCCGTTTTGGAGATGCTTTGACTGAGCCAATAAAGGAGGAGATGAAGCGGAGGGCTTTGAACACTTTAGCTAATGAAACCCGAATAGAGGTTTCAAAATTAGGGTCGGAGATAGTAATCTTAGGAGCGGGCGCTTTACTTTTGTCCAACGAACTTGGATTACCCTAAATGAGAGAAAGGAGGTGATAAAGAGATCGATGAATGAAATCAATTTATGGTATTGGCTTAAGGAATTTGGGTTTTTTAGGAGGTAAGATGAAATTTTCAAAAATTTTAATCTTATTCAGTATGGTTATTTTGATTGGTTCCTTTGCCTTCTCCCAGGCAGTAGGAACCAAGGGTTCTGTTTCAGGGGTTGTGAGGAATGCAGAGGCCCTTGAACCGCTTGCAAACGCAACAGTAAGAATTTCTGGAGACTTACTACCTGCAGGAAGAGATTATGTTACAACTGAAAATGGTCTTTTCAGATTCGCAGGGCTCCTTCCAGGAAAATATAATTTAAAAGTTACTCACCCTGAGATGATGGATTTGGAGATGGAAGTCACTGTTGCCCTTGACAAAGAGACCCAGGTTGAAGCATTGATGGTTGCAGTTGGGAGGGTTACTGAAGAGATTACAGTCACCGCAGTTGCTCCTCTTGTTGATGTGAAATCTACTGAGATTTCCACTAACATTGATTCAACCACAATAAGGAATCTCCCCCTTGGAAGGTCTTATGCATCCCTCTTCCATTTAGCTCCTGGAGTTGCAGACAACAGAGACTTTGCACCAAATGCAGGAGGGAATAGACAGGACAATGTCTTCCTTTATGATGGATCAAACATAACAAATCCTCTTTTTGGTTATCTTGGCTCAAACTTTTCAGAGTTGGATATTCAGGAAATAAACATAAAGAGAGGAGCAATCTCAGCAGAATTTGGAAGAGCATCTGGGATGGTTACAAACGCAGTAACAAAATCAGGAACAAATAATCTCTCAGGAACATTCAGATTTGTTGCCCGCTCAGGAGATTGGCAGGCGAATAGCAAAGACCCCAATATTACTTCAAAGACCGACAGCTGGTCACCGGCTTTTGGTATTGGAGGACCAATAATAAAAGACAGAGTTTGGTTCTATGCTTCAGGAAATGTTCCTCGCTCAACCGTGAGAAATAGAAAAAATAATCTTGGTGATGTTCCTGATGCCAAGTCGTCAACAAATGAGTTCTTTCTAAAACTGAGTGCTAACCCTCACCCAAAACACCTTTTAATTGCGAGTTTTAGAAATGGAGATTCTTACACTGATAGAGCAGGAGTTGGTGTAAATGACCATCCTTCCACTGCTACAGATTATGATGGGGCAAATAGTATTATGTATGCCTCCTGGACATGGGCGATTTCTCCAACTTCATACCTTGAGGTAAAGTATGACCATGTGGTTGAGAAAAACAAGAGTGTTCCAATAACTGATCTTGGCTATTTACCTACATTTGATGTTACTAACCTTGATAAGATGGGATATTTTCGAACTGCTTCCGGTTATATAATCGGAGGAGCCACAGCTTCAGGCCAATATGTTGGAGGCGCGTCGGAATACAATACACAGAACTTCTATAGAGACGAAGTAAAAATAGTCTTCAGTAAATATCTTGATTTCAAAGGACATACCCACAACATAAAAGCAGGATTTGGATACGAAAAAGGAACCGAGCATCTTGAAAGACTTGCCAATGGATGGGGTTCAATAATTTTGACAACCTACGGTGGAAAATCCGCCTTTAGAGCAAGGTATTATCCTCAGCAACCAGCCCAGGATTCGGGAGGAAAAACTTTCTCAATATTTATACAGGATACAGCAACAATAGGAGAAAGACTGACTCTTTACCTTGGGGTCCTTTCCAATAGAGATGAATATTTTTCCTTTGGGAAAAATGAATTCAATTTCTGGATCTCTCCTGGAGTTTACGAGAAGAAAAAGTTATATTTTAACTTTGATGAGGAAATCCAGCCGAGAGTCGGATTCACATTTGTTCTGGATAAGAAAGCAGGAGACAAGCTCTATGCAAATTATGGAAGGTATTACGCTATGGATAATAGAAGCATTGCCCGTGCAGCTGCACCACAAAGAATTTACAGAAGAGATGCTTATTTTGATCTAACTGGAAAGCTTTTGGCTGACACACCTCAAGCAGCAGAGACTGGAAAGGTAATACTCCCTGATATTAAACCTACCTATCAGGATGAGTATGTTTTAGGCTACAGCAGACCACTTTTCGGAAAAAAGTGGGTTCTGGATATCTGGGCTCAGTATAGAAATGTAAAGAATGTTATTGAGGATTATCCTACCAAAAACAGAGAAACAAGCCCAAGCACATATGTTTACGGAAATCTTGACGGAAAAGTAAAATACGATTCAACAGGATATCAGATTGGATTTGGGGCATTAGCCAAGAGAATTTACAAAGCATTTACAATTCAACTTCAGAAACCATTCTCTGATAAGTGGTCATTGATGGCAATGTACACATGGAGCAGGCTTTCTGGAAACTGGGATCTTGACTACGCAGCAGGAACTGCTCTCTTCTATCAGTCCTCTTATATTGAGGATGGTCCGGGTGATTATGTAATGGATCCAAGTCGTGATGGGATTCTTATTGGAGATAGAACACATGTCTTCAAGCTTTTTGGTACATGGGAGTTCTTTAAGAGAACAACAATTGGTGGCTATCTAAAAATTCAAAGTGGAAGACCATGGGAGGCTCGAGGACTTGACTATTTCGGCAACTACTACAGATACCTTGAAAAAGCCGGAAGTCACCGATTGGATACATGGACAAATCTGGATCTCCAGATTAACCATTCAATCTCATTTGGCAGATTTACAGGAGTTATTGAGGCAAGAATGTCCAATGTTTTTGATACTCAGACAGTTCTTGGAATTGATATGAGAAAGGACCAACCCACATTCCAAAACCCAACTTCATATGCTCCTCCTCGAAGCTTTGCTCTGACATTCTATCTGAACTTCTAACGGTAGTTTATTGGGGAGGGAAGGGTTCTTCCCTCCCCTTTTTAAAATGCAGATATTTTTAGTTTTTATCTTTCTTTTAAATTTTTCTCTTGAACAAAAGTTTTCTTCCTTCACCATAAATTATGGCGCGGAAGAGAATGAAGTAGGGATAGTTATTGAGCCTGAAATTCTTCCAATTGGTCCCCATTCCTTTTCTGTTGATAAAAATGGAAATATTTATATTGCAGACCCTGTAAACTCATCTATTAAAGTCTTCTCTAACAAAGGAAAGATTCTCAAAGTCATTCCATTTAAAGATTTTTATGATGATTTAATGGTTTCTCCTGATGGAGATATTTTTATTTTGAAAAGGGATTCCTCTGAGATTATCAGTATTAAGACAGATGGGAAGAAAGATACAATAAGAATAGAACCTGAAATTTCAATTGAGTCTTCAAAACTTTTTCTCTGGAAAAGAAAGATTTTTGTTAAAAGTTCAGATAAATTCAGTCTTTTGAGCTTTAATGGAAAAGGTTTCTATGAGAAAATTCCCTATATTTTTAGTGCTGAATACATAGAAAAAGGGATAGGAATTGTCAGGAAAATCGATTCTACAGGAAGAACGCTTTTAAAATTTCCTGTGGGAAGAGAAAACCTTGTGTCTATTGAATTTTTGAACGAGGATGTAGAAGGGAATATTTATATCCAGATTGAATATTTAATTTCTGATAATAGTGTAGGGCTTGAAGTTTTGAAGTTAAATGCTTCGGGAGGAATAATTTCTAAGATTCCAGTTCCTGAAAATGATTATACAATCTGGACTTCCCGCCTTCTGTTTGTTGATGAGAAAGGAAAAATTTATCAGGTTCTACCCAAGAGGGATTTTGTGAGGGTGAATGTGTGGGAATGAAAAGCGAGAAAAGCAAGAAATGCAAGACTGGTGAGACGAGAAGGAGAACAGAAATGAGCGAGAGGCGAGAAGTGCCAGGAAGAATCTTGGAAATTGAAAATTGGAGATTTTAAAATTCGAAATGAAAAATGCAAAATTAATCAAATGCAAGAAAATCAAGACGGGCAAGAGAGAGTACAGGAAATTGGAGATTGGAAATTTTAAAATGCAAAATGCAAGAAAAGCGAAAGGGCAAAATGGCTAAAAAGCAAAAATGCAGAACTGTAAGCTATCAGCTATCAGCTGTTAGCTATTGGGCAAGGATTTTTATTTTAATTTTCCTCTCTTCTTTTCTGTTTGCTTGGGATGGGGAGAAATGGGGTGGAATCAATAGAGATGAAATTATCAAAAGAGCAAAGGAGATGATAGAATCTCCATGGTCACCAAATAAGATTTGCAGGGGATGGAATATCTCGGTTGAGCCTCCTGAGTTTTATCCCGGGAAAACATATTATGGAATGCTCTACACCCAGAACAATCCTCAGGAAAATTGGGAAGAGTTTTTAAAAGGCATAACAAATCTACCATACGATTATTATGGTTACTGGGGAACAAATAACAGATGGTATAACTATTACGGAACAGATTGCTCAGGATTTGTCTCCATTTGCTGGAAATTGCCAGAGAGATTTTCAACAACTTTATTTTACGAAGATGCTAATGGAAAGAGAAATTACTGTTATCCTTTAGGACCTGAAGGCTCTTCTGCTCAGGTAAACCTTTTACCAGGAGATGCTTTAAACGATGCGGGTTCCCATATAATTCTTTTCAGTCACAAATCTCAATCCAACACAATTATCTCTTTGGAACAGACTCCAAATAATGCGAAGATGAGGGAATGGTACTACAGCTCCCTTAAAAGTTATCAGCCTATCCGGAGAAACTGGATTTTAGATAAAAAGAAAAGAGGGAAAGGGAGAATATAGAAAAGCGAGAAAAGCAGGACTGGCAAGACTTGCAAGACGAGAAAGAAATTTCGCTGAATTCAATGAGCATAAGCCTTTTCTGGCAACTTCTTTATGAAAAGATGGATTACACCGGAATGGGCTAAAAAAGTGCGTTTTTTAAGATCCTTCCAATCAGAGGAGCAAAAGTAGCTTTCAAAATAATATCAAGGATAAGCCCTGATATTGCGATTAATAAAAGGGCTTTTTCTTTCCCTATCTGAGGTTTCTTTCTTTTAATTAATGAAAGGAGAGGCTCTGAAAGCAAAACTCCAAGGATGACAAAGGAGAAAACTCTAATAAGGGACCAGAAGTGCCAGCCAAGGCATATGGGTATAATCTTATTCTTTGAATTAATTATCAGTTGAGCAACATAAAAGTTCATATAATTTACCATTATAGAACCCATTGAGATTGAAAGAAGGGATGCAGAGAAGAGTGAAAAAATTACAAAAATTCCAATATGAATAAGATGCTGAGGGATAAACTCTTTCGGATTTGATTCTCTTCCCACTCCTGTTTTGATCCACTCAAACATCTCATCTTTGTTGGCTTTTCCATTTATTACAACCTTTTCAGTCCTTTCTGGAAAGATTGAAAAAATAATCGTTCCAAAAAGAATAAGGGAAAGAGCCCAGAGAAGCATTGATTTTATCGCTTCTCTTTTTTTTTCTTTTAGAATTAGATAAATCATGAATGGGTAAGCAAAGGAAATATTAAGAATTGGGAGGAGATATTTGTTTCCAATGGAAATTCCAATTATATAGGATAAAAATGATGAAAATAAAATAATAAAATAAATCTTAAAAGGAGACAATTTTTTTGAATTTTTCAAATCTTTCCTCTAAATCTTTTCTTTTAATTTCAAGAAGTTTTTCAACTCCGAACTCTTCAACTGTGAAGGATGCAAGGATTGTTCCCCAGACTGTGGCTTTTTTAATTGTTTCCCAATCTGTTTTCTCTTCCTTTGCAATATATCCCATGAATGCTCCAGCAAAGGAGTCACCCGCTCCTGTTGGGTCTTTAACAATTTTCAACGGATAAGCGGGAAGGGGAAAGATTTCCCCATCTTTTGAAAAAACAATTACCCCATGTTCTCCTTTCTTTAAAATTACAAATTGAGGACCCATCTCAAGGATTTTTTCAGAGGATTCAAAAAAGTTTCTTTTTCCTGTAAGAAGATAAGCCTCCTCGTCGTTTAAAAACATTAGATTAACATCTTCAAGGAGAGAGATAACTTTTTCAGGGCATCCCTTTATCCAGTGATTCATTGTGTCCATTGCTATAATCTCTGGAGATTTAATCTGAGCCATGACATCCCTTTGTAAATCGGGCTGGATGTTGGCAAGAAATACAAATTTTGAGTCTCTGTATGATTCTGGAAGTTCTGGAGCAAAATTGGCAAAGACATTCAGCTCAGTTTTCAATGTTTTTCTTACATTTGGATTCTTCCCATAGGAACCATGCCATCTGAATGTTTTTCCTTCTTCAATCTTTATTCCTTCTGTATCAATACCTTTCTCTCTAAAAATATTTATAAAAGATTGAGGAAAATCAGAACCTACAACTCCCACAATTTTTGGTGGAAGGAAAAAAAAAGCTGAAAGAGAAAAATAAGAGGCAGAACCTCCAAGAATTTCTTCCCTTTTGCCGAAAGGTGTTTTTATTGTGTCAAAAACAATTGAACCAACAACTAAAAGACTCATTTCTATCTCCTATTTATTTTTTTCTATCGCGACAACCCAGACTTCATTGGGTTCCATTCCTCTGGAAAAGATAATTTTATTTCCCTTTTGAATTACGGGAATTTTTTTGTTGGTTTCGATTTCCTTTGCTACATAATCTTTGTCATCCACTAAAATCTCAAATTGTGCACTGGTCTTTTTGTCACCTCTATTGAATGCAAAAAGGACTTTAAAATCCTTTCCTTCAAGAATTTTTCCTTCTAAAAATACATCTTCTGAGGATACCACATCTATATATTTTTTAATTCCAACCCATTTAACCAGTCCAGCAAAGAATTTCTTATTGTTGGGATTGCTAAAATGATGATAGGCTAAGCCTATAAATGAGCCAACAATTAAAGCTTTTCCCTTTCCATAATTTGAATAAATAATTGCTGGTTTTCCATCTTCAAATTCAGCAAGAACTTTAGCATTTTTGTTAGTTATTTCAAAGCTTTCCTCTAAAAAGAGAGAATCAAGTTTTTCTCCTTCTTTTAAAAAAGGAAGGGATTCGTGGGATGATTTTATAATAATTGAGGATGTCTTTTTTAGTGGTATTAAGGTTGATTCTCTGCATCCAAAGATTTTATCCAGACCGTCACCGGGAATGATGCCTGTTGAGAAACCTTTTTCATCTATCCATCCAATTCGTGCCTCTGCTACCAATGTGCCTCCCTCTTCAACATATTCAATAATTTTCTGTATATGGGATTGAGACATCATAACAGGATATGGGACAATCAGAAGTTTATACTCTTTTAGTCTTTCTGAAAATAAATCCATTGAATGTAGAAAATCAACAGGAATATTGTTTTCGTAAAAAGTACTGTGAATTCCCTGGAGGGATTCGCTAAGGGTGTTATATCCGATAGGTTTACCCTCTAAAGTATATGTTTGCTGACCCCCAACCATATGGGATAAAGGATTATAAAGGATGGCAATTTCTGCTTTCTGAGGATGACTCTTCAGAAAGAGCTTCATGTTTTCATTGATAACCTTTGCAACTTTTCCTGCAAGAACTGTTCTTTCTGTCAACTTTCCGTCGGTTTCTACAAGCCCGTATCCACCAGCCTCATGAGCAAGGTCCAGCAATTTTTTAAGGCTATTAAAATCAAATCTTCCTTCCTCCTTTTCGCTGGTAGCCCACTCAATCCAGCAACGGATTGAGTTAAATCCAAGATTTTTAATTTGAGTAAGATCCTTTTTCCAGATTTCAAGACTTTTTTCTTCTACCTTCACCACTATGGGAGCTCTCACTTTACCTCCTCCATACCATACAGAGACAGGAAAGAAATTTTTCATCCTTTCAGAGTGTAAGCCATGTCCTTTAAAGAAAGTTAAAAGAGTAATTAGAAGAACGATGGAAAAATTCCTTAATTTTGACATATCTCTTGTTTTATTCGGGAAGAATGTATTTCAATTTTTCTTTCAGTTCATCGGTTATCATACTTTTGTCTGTGATTATTGCAAATTTCAAGGCAGAGGAGCAATTGCAAGATTTTCTCTCCCTTGGAAGATTCTTTATTGTTTCTTTTATAAGTTTTTTTGCATTCTCTGTATTTTTTCTAAGATAGTTCAAGACCATTTCAACTGTTACAGGTTCTTCCTCCTCATGCCAGCAATCATAGTCAGTAACGAGGGCAATCGTAGCATAGCAAATCTCTGCTTCCCTTGCGAGTTTTGCCTCAGTCACATTTGTCATACCAATTACATCAACTCCCCATGAACGATAAAGTAGTGATTCTGCTTTTGTAGAGAAGGAAGGACCTTCAATGCAAATATAAGTTCCTTTAGGATGGAAAGGTATTCCCAAGTTCTGGCAGGATTTGATTAAATATCCTGCAAGTTCAGGGCATATGGGATATGCAAAACTAATGTGCCCAGCGATTCCATTTCCAAAAAATGTGTTGACTCTTCTGAAGGTTCTATCTATGAACTGGTCAGCAATTACAACATCCATTGGATGAATATTTTCCTTCATTGAGCCGACCGCAGATGCAGAAATTATCCTTTCAGCACCAAACATTTTAAATCCGTAGATATTTGCTCTGAAGTTTATTTCTGAAGGGAGAATCCTGTGACCTCTTCCGTGTCTCGAAAGAAAAGCAACCCTTCTTCCTTCAAGCTCTCCTGTGAAATAAGAATCTGATGGCTCTCCGAAGGGAGTTGTGATTTTTACTTCCTTTAAATCCCTGAGCCCCTCAATCTCATAAAAGCCACTACCACCAATAATTCCAATTTCTATCTTCTCCATTTTTCCTCCAAATTTAAATTTTGGAATTCAGTAAATATTTTTTATGAATCCGATTGAAAGTATTATTACAATTTCAATACTTCCTGATATCCTTCCATATCCATAAACCCGTGTCCAGATATGTTGAAGGCTATTACCTTTCCTTCGTTCTCCTCCTTTTTTGCTTCCTCAATAGCACATGCAATACTATAGGCTGATTCAGGAGCAGGTAGAAAACCCTCTGTCTCCACGAATATTCTCATAAGTTCGAATACTTTTTTCTCATCACCTGGATATGCTACTGTGTCGATATAACCTTTATTTCTCAAAAGGCTTATTATTGGGGCGCACCCATGATATCTTAATCCATCTGCTTTTATTGGTTTCATCTCAATTTGATGACCCAGGGTGTACATTTTAAGCAAAGGGGTCATCTCTGCATGGTCAGCAAAGTCATAGCGGTATTCACCTTGAAGGTTAGGAGCAACCAGGCTCTGGGCTGCTATAAATTTAATCTTTTTCCCTTTAGTAAGCGATTCACCAACAAAGGGAAGAACAAAGCCACCAAAGTTTGAGCCACCTCCAAGACATGAGATCATTATATCTGGATAATCTTCAAACTTTTCAAATTGTCTCATTGTTTCCAACCCGATTATTGTTTGATGAAGTAATACATGATTTAAAACAGAACCAAGGACATAAACTGCCTTTTGGTCTCTCTCTGAGTCTTCAAGACCCTCTGAAATGGCAATTCCAAGAGAACCTGGATGGTTGGGATTTGTAGCAAGCATCTTTCTTCCGAATTCTGTATTGTTACTGGGAGATGCAAAAACCTCTGCTCCTAAGAGCTTCATTAAGTTTCGTCGAGCAACTTTCCAATTGTAAACTGCTCTTACCCAATAAATTGTACATTTCAACCCATTAACTGCTGAAGCATAAGCAAGAGCAGTCCCCCACTGCCCAGCACCTGTCTCTGTAGTTACTCTCTCAAAACCTTCCTTCTTGGCATAGTAGCATTGTGCTAAAGCAGTATTGACTTTGTGACTCCCTGTGGGACTGAAAAATTCACTTTTGTAGTAAAGTTTACACTTTGTATTTAGTCTTTTCTCTAAGTTCAAAGCTCTGAAAAGGGGACGGGGTCTACCTGCTTGGAAATATAATTGTATTACCTCATCGGGAATTGGTATCCATCTCTCCTGAGAGGACTCCTGCTTTAGGCACTCGTTTATCATTAGTTTTGGAAGATTTGCTATTCGTGACTCTCCTGTTTCAGGGTCCATTGGTGGAGGGAGAGGCTCGGGTAAATCGGGTAAAATATTATACCATTTGTCAGGCATCTCATCTATACTCAAATTCACTTGTCTCAATTGTTTCATTTAGCCTCCTCATTTGTCTTTTGTATAAATCTTTTTTATTTCAAAGGTTACATCTCTTCTCCAAAATCCTTTTTAAATGCCTCAGTTAATTTTCTCCCCCAATTTTCTATTGGTTCCAATTTTCCAAGGAAGAATCTGAGAACAGGCGGTTCACTTATAAATCTTAATCCCTTTATCAGTTCTCGATGCTCATACAACCATTTTATTCTGTCTATTGTGTATTCGATATGAGATACGGAATACACCCTTCTCGGAAGAGCAATTCTAGTCAGTTCTAAGTCAGCATAAAGCTCAGTCCCGTCAGGTGCGCGATCCATAGAAATTGTTCCTCTTTCCATTGCTCTTACTCCAGAAGCAATGTAAAGAGCAGCGGTTAAAGCACCTGCGATGTAATTCTCTTTTGGGATGTGAGGTAGAAATTCTCTGGCATCTAAGTGGCACGCAAGTCCACCAGGAGGGGTAACAACTGGTATTCCCATCTCGTCAAGATTTTCCACAAAATACCTTATTTGCTCAACAGGACTGCCAGCAACTCCAGGGTCGACCATTTCCATTAATCCAACAGCCATGGCTCCTATTTCCCTCATAGACATTCCACCATAGGTGAAAAATCCTTCATAGACAGGAAGCCATGGTTCTAATTGCTCGAATAACTTCTTATTACTAGTTGCAATAAATCCTCCTCTTACAGATGTGTTTTTTCTCCCGCTTAGATAGAATAAATCAGCATAGCTACAAATCTCCTTTACTATTTCTGCTACAGTTTTATTTTCATAACCTCTTTCCCTTTTCTGTATTAAGTAAGCATTTTCAGAAATTAAACTTCCATCAATAACAAGAAGAAGCCCATTGTCATTACAAACCTTTCTGACTTCTTTCAGGTTTTCCATAGAGAATGGTTGTCCGCCAAGAAGGTTTGTAGTTGCCTCCATTCTAACATATCCAATCTTTTCTGCACCGTATTTCTTTATAGCATCCCTAAGTTTCTGAATGTCCATATTTCCCTTGAAAGGATGTGAACTTTTTGTTTTTAGTGCCTCATCCATATAGAGCTCTAGACAAATAGAGTTTCCTGTCAACTCTATGTGAGCCTTTGTAGTAGTAAAGTGATAATTTGTTATTATGACACCTCCAGGTTTAGCAAACACCTTTGATAACAGATGCTCAGCAGCTCTTCCCTGATGAACATTCATCACATATTGGTACCCCAATATTTTTTTCACCGCATCGGCAAATTCATAAAATGTCCTGCTTCCTGCGTATGCATCATCGGTGGCAATAAACGCAGCGAACTGGTTATCACTCATAGCGTTGACACCACTGTCTGTGAGCATATCAAGGAATATGTCCTTTGTCTTCAGTAGAAAGGTATTGTAGCCTGCTTCTTCAATAGCCTTAAGCCTTTTCTCGCACGGAACTAATTCAAGTTTTTGAACCATTCTCGTTTTGTACATCTCAACAGGGATTAATCTCCCGTCCCTTAATCTTATTTCCATTTTGCCTCCTATTTAAGAATTTTTTTGATGGTCTCAATTAATGTTTTGTTCTGTTCCTCGGTTCCAATAGTAATTCTGAGGGCTGTGGGAAATCCATACTCTTTAATTGTTCGAGTTATTATACCTTTTCTCAGAAGATCTTCGAATACTATCTGACTATCCTTGCCAAAATCAACAAATATGAAATTTCCATAGGTAGGTAAATATAAGAGACCTAATTTTTTGTAAGCATCATAGAGATATCTTTTCCCTTCCTCATTCATTTCGTAACTCTTTTGAACAAATTTTTCGTCTTCTAATGCAGAAATGCCAGCAATCTGAGACAGTCGGTTTGCATTGAAAGATATCCTTACTTTCATAAGATTTTCAACAATCTCTCCCTTGGTAAATCCATAGCCCAATCTTATTCCTGCAAGTCCATAGATTTTTGAAAAGGTGCGAAGGATTAAAACATTTTTGTTGGATTTTAAGTATTTGATTGAGTCGGGATATTCAGGATCTCTTATGTATTCATAATAAGCCTCGTCAATTATTACAAGGATATTTTCTGGGACATTCTCAATAAATTGGTCAAGCTCTTCCTTTTTAACAATTGTTCCTGTTGGATTGTTAGGATTGGCAATAAAGATTAACCTTGTGTTCTTATTTATGGCATTGAACATAGCTTTAAGATCATGGGTATAATTCTTCATTGGGACTTCAATCAGTTGACCTCCCGCAATATTTACAGCAATCTTATACCATATAAAGGAACTTTTGCTGACAATTGCGTTTTCATCTGGAGAAAGATACGATAAGGTCACAAGTGGAAGAATCTCTACGGAGCCATTCCCAATTATAATCTCTTCAGGAGCAACATTAAATTTCCGAGATAATGCATTCCTCAGATAAAAACAATTGTCATCAGGATAGAGATTGGAACCCTTCAAAGCTTTTTTCGCCGCCTTTAGAGCCAAAGGGGAGGTTCCTAAAGGATTTTCATTGGAAGCAAGTTTTATTATTTCGCCTTTTAATCCTAATTCCTTTGCAACCTCCTCAATTGGTTTTCCAGGTTTATAGGGTATTATTGCTTTTATATTATCTTTTGGTTTAAGTACCATTTACTCCTCCTTATAATAGCATATATGATAAATTGACATATCGGAAAAGTCAAAATTGCTTTCACTGAAGTTTCCTGAATTTCAATTGGTCTATCTTAAGAAGATATAGAAATAATCGACAAACTGAGACCAGAAGATCTTGAATAACCAATACCAAAATTCCAATAACCAATATTCAAACAATCTCTTTGAGTTGAGAGTATGTAACTTCCATTAGTGAGAAGTGAAGTTCTTTCTTTAAATTTGGATATTGGGGAATTGAAGCTTATTTGGAGCTTGGTTATTGGTGCTTGGTGATTTTTAACCTTTGAGGTGAT
>CAZHEF010000041.1:17934-20609 GCA_964531645.1 uncultured Clostridia bacterium | reverse complement strand
AAGAATGTCTGAGAGGATAATATATGCATTGGTTATATACAATAACAAGAAATGGGAGGATAAACCTTTACATGAATTTACACAAAAATCTTGACACTACCAAGGCATCTGAAAATTTGACTTTGGCTTAAAAAGATGAGATGATAAGGTCTTAGATTTTATCGACCATTGAAGAAATAATCTTCAAGGTCGAGGAAGGAGTTAAGATAGTGTCTAAGAAGCTTTATGTAGGAAGCCTTTCCTACAATGTAACAAACGCTCAGCTTGAGGAATTATTTTCTCAGGCTGGAAAGGTAGAGTCAGCCAACGTAATTACTGACCGATATTCAGGTCAGGGCAGAGGTTTTGGTTTCGTTGAGATGGCAACTGAGGAAGAAGCAAAAAAAGCCATCGAGATGTTCAATGGTTATAACCTTAATGGAAGAACCATTGTTGTTGATGAAGCAAGACCCAAAAAGGAAAATCCTCGAAGAGAACAGAAAAGGGGAGATTTCCGCAGGTCAGGTTTTGGAAGGGGAGGAAGAAGATAACTGATAGATAGGTTCTGATTCTTTTCCAAAATTAATTCAGTTAAAAATGAGTGGAAAATATAGGTTGAACCTTAGACTTTATCTTCCACCCATATGCCCTTCAAAGAGTGAGGGGTGGGTTCCTCAATTAAAATATTTACAAATTCACCTAAAAGATTTTTACTTGCTCTGAAATTAACAACCCTGTTTCTTTCATCTCTACCCGCATAAATTGAGAGGTCCTTTTTTGATTTTCCTGTTACAAGAACCTTGATTATTTTTCCAACAAAATTTCTGTTCTTTTCCAGTTGGATTTTCTTCTGAAGAGTCTGAACCTTTATCAATCTTTCTATTTTTACTTTTTGGGGAACATCATCTTCCATTCTTGAAGCTAATGTCCCCTTTCTTGGAGAATATTTGAATGAGTATAGATTGTCAAACTTTACTTCTTCCAGGAGTCTCATTGTTTCCTCAAATTCTTCTTCTGTTTCTCCAGGAAAACCAACAATTATGTCTGTTCCTATTGCAATATCAGGGATATAGGACCTAATCATGTTTACTTTATAAATGAATTCTTCTCTTGTATACCCCCTTCTCATTCTTTCAAGAACAGAGTTTGAACCGGCCTGGGCAGGGAGATGGATATATTTTGTTACTTTTTTTAGTCCCTTCAAAGAAATTATAAAATTCTCTTCTATATCCTTTGGATGAGAAGTTATAAATCTTATCCATTCTATACCCTCAATTTCATTCGCTTTTCTGAGAAGGTCTATAAGTCTTTCTCCTGAATCAGGGTCTTTGTATGCATCTATATTCTGACCCAAAAATTGGATTTCTTTATAACCTTTTTCTGCGAGCTCTTTAGCCTCTTTAATTATATTTTTCATGCTTCTTGAAATCTCTCTACCCCTTGCAAAGGGAACTATACAGAAGGAACAGAATTTATTGCAACCTTCCATTACAGTGATATATGCGGAGAAGGGAGATTCTCTAAGTGGTCCCTTTTCAAGCTCTTGGTATTCCTTTCTCCAATTAACATCTATTATCCTTTCTTTTTTCTCAATTTCTTCAAGAATTTTCGGGATTTCGCTATATGCGTGCGGCCCAAGAACAAAATCGACATATGGCACCCTTTCAAAAATTTTCTCCCTTGCAACTTGCGATACACATCCTGTAATACCAATAATCACTCTTTTTTTCTTTCTCAACTCCTTTATCCTTCCGAGGAATGAGAAAAGCTTTTCAACAGATTTCTTTCTAACTGCGCATGTGTTAACAATATAGACATCGGGAATTTCCCCATTTTCAGCCCTTTTCATTGATAGAGATGCGAGTATCCCTGCAATTCTCTCTGAATCATATTCATTCATCTGACAACCAAAAGTCTTTATAGCAAATAGTCTCATACAATTATTTTATACCAAAAAAGAATCCAGAGATAAAAAGCTAACAGATTTGCCATTTTGCATTTTAGCTATTCTTACACTTCTCCAATCTGCAATCCGAAGTTCTTAATCCGCAATTCAATAGGCATAAAGTGCAGAATTGCAAAATGCAAATTTTAAATTGAAGATTTTAAATTGATTGATAGTTATTCTTTCATTTTGCATTTTAAAATTTCAAATCTTCAATTTCCAGTGTTCTTTCTCGCCCTTCTCGCTTAGAAGATATATGTCACTCCTCCATACAATCTGTATCTTTTTTCAGAGCTGAATTTCATGTTCCTATAATCAAATCTGACCCATAATTTTTCAAATATTCTGAGTTTAACTCCTCCACCGTAGCTCCAGAACCTCTCCATCTTTTCATTTTCCTCTTCTTTTACATCCTTCCATCCTGTTCCAAGGATAAGGTATGGAAAAATATCTGAAATTTTTGTGCCTGCAACTATACCGCCGAGAATTGATTTTTCATCTTTTCCAAAGAATGTACCCTCGACCTCGAGAGAAAAATTTCCTGAAATGCCCCATGCCCCTGAAATCCCTCTGAATTTTGTTTTATCACCCGTGTCCCATCCGTAAAAACCTGTTAGCTCGATGCTGTTACCAGCCGTTACAAGAACCAAAATAGCAAGTAAGATCAACTTTAACCTCATTTTACCTCTCAGAGTTAATTATATTTCATTTTATCTTACATTTTATCTTACATTTTATCTTACATTTTATC
>CAZHEF010000041.1:0-17834 GCA_964531645.1 uncultured Clostridia bacterium | reverse complement strand
AATTATATTTCATTTTATCTTACATTTTATCTTACATTTTATCTTACATTTTATCAAACGAAATTGTTTCTTAAAAGTTCCTTCAACCTTCAAATAGCAAGATATATGTTTAGAAATCCGGGTTTCTTTCTCTGTCAATAAACATGTCCACCTCAAAAAAGTATGCTCAAAAGTATTATACTTTAAGGTATACTTTTTAAAGCAAAGAATATAAAAAGTTTTGTTAATTTGACTAATTAATTTAATTCCTATAAAATTGAAAGTGAGATTAAGTATCAAAATGACCCTACTTGAGGCAGAAAACGGAAAAATATATAGAATAAAAGAAATTCTTGGTGGGAGAGGTTTAAGGATAAGGCTTAAAACAATAGGACTTCATGTGGGAGATCTGGTGGAGAAACTTTCTAAAGGTTTTGGAGGGCCTTTGCTAATAAAGAATCTGTCTCTTAATACAAAGATTGCTATCGGAAAAGGAATGGCAATGAAAGTTTTGGTTGAGCCTTTAGAAACTACCAATGAGAGATGAAAGACCAAGAATAGTTCTCATCGGTCAGCCCAATTCGGGTAAGAGTACCCTTTTCAACTCAATTTCAGGAGTTAAAGCAAAAACATCCAACTTTCCTGGGACTTCCATAAAATTAACCGAGTCAACCATAAGAGTTGGAGGTAGAATATTTGAACTCATCGATCTTCCAGGAAGTTATTCGCTTCATCCCTTTGAACCTGCGGGGGAAGTAACAACCGAGTTTCTCTTAAAGGAAAAGGTCGATCTGATTATAAATGTCATAGATGCATCAATTCTTGCAAGAGGACTTGAGTTAACCCTGGAACTCCTTGAGACAGGAATACCCTTAATTGTCGTTTTAAATCAGATTGACGAAGCTGAAAGGAAAGGGATAAAGATTGACAGAGAAAAACTGGAGAAGATTCTCGGAGTTCCTGTAGTTTCAACAATAGCTTTATACGGAAGGGGTATAGATGAGCTTATTCAAAGGGTAATTGAAGTTATTATGCTTGGAGATTATAAGGCAAGATTCGATTATCTTCCCGCATTTGTGATGAATGAGTTTGATAAGCTTCAGGAAATAGAGATTAAAACAGATGGTATAAATCTTGATAGAAAGTTTCTTTTAATAGAGCTTCTTGAAGGTAATCCAAGAATTGAAAAGGAAATAATCAAATTGAATCCAGAATTAGAAGGTATTTTGAAGAAGAAAAGGGAGGAATTTCAGAATAAATATGGTGTTGCTCCGATAGATTCCATAATGGATTTCAGGCATAGCAGTTGCATGAAAATAGCTGAGGAGGTTGCTGAACTAAAACATGGAAGAGTATTTGTTCTTGACGATGCCATAGATAAATGGGTTATGCATCCATTCTTCGGATATATTGTGATGGCTTTTGTCTTTTTTCTCTTTTTCTGGTTAATTTTCAAAGCTGGGACGCCTCTTGAAAATCTTCTCCTGAAGCCATTTGAGATGGCTCGTGGAAATGTCGCCGGTCTTTTACCAGATAGTATTTTGAAAGTACTCATTGATGGAATTTTCCAGGGACTTGCAGGCGGATTTGCAATAGCATTTCCTTTTCTTCTTCCTCTTTCCTTTTTTATAACTATTCTTGAAGACATTGGTTATCTTGCAAGGTCTGCATTCCTTCTCGACTCTTTTATGCACAGGATTGGGCTACACGGAAAATCAGTTCCTCCATTTATCCTGGGCTATGGTTGTAATGTTCCTGCAATTCTTTCAACAAGAATAATTGAGTCCTACAGGGACAGAGTTTTAACATCACTTCTTATACCGTTTATTCCGTGCTCCGCAAGGATAACTGTTATAACAGCTCTAACTGCTGCCTTTCTTGGTCCTCTTTACGCATTTTTGATTTATTTTCTTTCAATCCTTGTAATTGCCACAGTGGGGAAAATATCCTTTCTCCTTACTAAGAGACCCTCAGAAGGTTTTCTTCTTGAAATTCCATCCTATAAACTTCCTTCCCTCAAGATGGTTTTTATAAAAACTTATTTCTACATGAAATCATTTCTTTTCTTTGCTATACCTATTTTAATTGTGGGCTCTGCTGTTCTTTCTGTCCTTGATTATTATGGAGCAAGTAATCTTTTCAACTCTGCCATCTATCCATTTATGAAACATGTCTTAGGATTGCCTGAAGAGCTTGGAACAACTCTTATTTTTGGTATTTTGAGGAAAGAACTAACTCTTATTATGCTCCTTCAAGCCCTTGGAATATCTTACTCACAGATTCCATTTTATCTTTCTCCCTCCCAGATAATGACATTTACAGTTTTTATAGCCTTTTATATTCCCTGCATCTCAGTCATCTCAACCATCTGGAAGGAGATGGGCTGGAAGGTAAGTGTTTTATCCATTATTCTGAGCACATTAATCGCAACCATCCTTGGTTTTACCACGAGAATTTTATTTTCAGTTTTCTGAATTTTATTATTTATAAACTGTAACAAGAAAATTACTCCCCTGTTTTTAAAAGAAAAAATTTGATATATAATATAAAGAGCTTGAGAATTATGAAAAAGAATATAAAGAATAAAGTGTTGAGATGAGAGTCTATTAGATACATCTGTAATATCAGCATTATTTGATGAGAGAAGTCCCGAAAGGAAATCACTTACATAAGAGTTTTTTCAAAAATCGGTAGCTATACTATTTACATTTCAGAGATTATAATTATAGAAGTTGAAAGAACCCTAGATGAAAATTTAAAGGAAAAAATGAGGATGGCAATAGAAGCTTTTTCTGTTTTGAAAACAACGAAAGAAATAGAGGAATTAGCTAATGAATATATCAAATACAAGGCAATTCCAGAGGCATATTCTGAAGAGGATTATCATATTGCTATCGCAACAATTAATGAGATGGATTATCTTTTGATTTGAAATTTTCGCCATGTTATAAGGAAGAAAACAAATGATGTAGTAAGAATGGTAAACAGCTTAAAAGAGTTAAAACAGGTGGAAATCATTACTCCTGCTGAATTATTATAAGGAGGATAAAAAATGACAAGGAAAGAAAGGATAGAAGAAATAAAAAAAGAAGTTGAAAGGGAGTTCCCGGGGGATTTTGCCCTTCAACAAGTTCATATAGCAAGAAAAATTCTTTCAGAAGAAGCAAAGCAAAAGGGATTGAGTTTTCTTGAGTATATCAAGGAGCAAATGAAAGAGCTTGAAAAAATTAAGCAGGATAAAAATTCACCCTCTCTCTAAAATCACCACTGCTCCTGCAATGGTTCTGTTGTGGGAGAGGGATATGTGAGCGGAGATTTCTTTATCGAGATTTTTTATAAATAAATTTGGCTTACCTGAAATTTCATTTATAATTTCAACATCCTTCCAGCCAATTCTGTGTCCAATAGCTTTGAAAGTTGCTTCCTTTCCAGCAAATCTAACTGCAAGATGCTCGTAAGGCTCATTGAATTTAAAACAGTATTCCCTTTCTTTTTCTGTGAAAATTCTCTCAATAAACCGAGGGTTCTCTTCGCAGGCCTTTTTTATCCTTTCAATCTCAATCAAATCAATCCCGATTCCAACTATCATTTTTTATCCTTTCAATGAGAATTTTTGTTGGTTCTTTTCCAATAATTTTTTCAATCTCCTCTCCGGGAGCTTTCAAAATATCATCAATTGATTGAAACTTTGAGAAAAACTTTCCCCTTTTCTTTTCTCCAATTCCTTTAATTCCATCAAGAATTGTCTCAAAATCTCTTTTTTCCTTCCTCTTTCTGTGGAAGGAGATAGCAAATCTGTGGGCTCCATCCCTTACCCTTTGAAGAAGCTTTAAAAATGGAGATGTTCTTTCAAGTCGAACGCCATCTTTTCCTTTTAGATATAAAAGCTCTTCTTCTTTTGCAATAGCAATGATAGGGACTCCATATATCCCAAGCTCATCAATGGCTTTTAAAGCAGAATTGAGCTGTCCCTTCCCACCATCAATAAGAACAAGCTCAGGAAGCTTCTCCTTTTCCTCGATTGCTCTTCTGAACCTTCTTTTGACAATTTCTTTTATGCATGCTGGGTCGTCAATCCCTCCAACTTCCCTTATTATAAATCTCCTGTAACCATTTTTAAAAGGTTTTCCATTTATGAATGTAACCATGGAGCCGACTTTTTCGGTCCCGAAAAGATGGGATACATCAAATCCTTCAATGTGATTTGGAATGTCTTTGAGGCCAAGGCTTTCAAGTATTTCTTTTTCAGTGATTAAATTTCTTCTCGTCTCCATTGAAAGCTTTGTATTCTGATTTGCAACTCTCAACAGATTGAGAAGTCTTCCTTCTTCTGGATAAATTATCTTTGTTTTTATTCCCGTCTCATTCTGGATGTAAGAATCGATGAAAGATGAACTGGGAATTGGAAAAGGAATTATTATTTTTGCGGGTATCACTCTGCTCTCAAGATAATACTGAATTACAAAAGATGAAAGGAAATCATCATCACTTTCAAATATTCCGGTAAAGAAGAAGTCCCTCTTCTCAGCAATTTTCCCTTTTCTCATAAGAAAGAGTGAAATTGTTATCTCTTCCCCCTCCCTTGAAAACCCTATAATATCGAGCTCTTCAAGACCAACGGATGTAAAAACAGGTGTTTCTTTAAGAGACTGAATAGCTTTTATAAGGTCTCTTATCTCTGCTGCCCTTTCGAAGTTCTCTTTTTTTGCCATTTCCATCATTCTTTTTTCAAGCTTTTTAGCAAGTTCCTCAGTTCTACCTTCAAGGAACATTATTGCATCTGCTACCTGTTTTCTGTATTCTTCTTTTGAAACATTCCCGGTGCAAGGAGCTGTGCACTGATTTATGTAGAAATCAAGACATGGTCTTGTCTTCTTCCCATCTATATTTTCACTACACTGCCTTATTTTGAAGCATCTTGAGAGAATCCTCATTGTATTCCTTGCAGAGGAGGCGGGAGCAAAGGGACCAAAATATCTTGCTCCATCATTTTCAACCCTTCTTACATAATATGCTCCGGGAAAATCATCCTGGAGACTAATCTTTATTATTGGATATGCCTTGTCATCCTTTAATTTGACATTGAACTTAGGCTGATGCTCTCTTATTAAATTGTTTTCAAGGAAGAAGGCATCCTTTTCAGTCTTTGTAACTATAATCTCAAAATCATCAATTTCTTCTATTAAATGAGATGTTTTCTCATCCATTATTGCAGGGGAAATATAAGAGGATAAACGGTCTTTCAGTGAGCGTGCTTTTCCTACATAGATGATTTCTCCTTCAGAATTCTTAAAGATATAAACCCCCGGAGTATCAGGTAGATTCTTAATTCTAATTTTTAAAGATTCTTTCATCCTTCCATTATCTCAAGATGGTATCCTTTTATTTTCTTGAGCTCATCCCTGATAATAGCAGCTCTTTCAAATTCCAGCTTCTCCACCGCTTCCTTCATTTCTTTCTCAAGTTTCTCTATTAACTCCTTCCTTTCCTTTTCAGAAAGATATTTCTCCTTATCATCAGAAACTCTTGTAAGGTCAACATAGTCTCTTTCGTAAACAAAAAATTCATCTATTTCTTTCTCAATTGTTCTCGGAACAATTCCATGAATTCTATTCCACTCTTCCTGAATCCTTCTTCTTCTCTCAGTTTCTTCAATTGCTGATTTCATTGATTCCGTCATATTGTCTGCGTAAAGGATTACTTTTCCATGCAAATTCCTTGCAGCCCTTCCAAAGGTCTGGATAAGAGAGGTCGTTGAACGAAGAAAGCCTTCCTTGTCCGCATCGAGGATTGCAACAAGAGAAACCTCAGGAAGGTCAAGGCCTTCTCGCAAAAGATTTATTCCAACAAGAACATCAAAAACCCCTTTCCTCAAATCTTTTAAAATCTTAACCCTGTCAAGGGTGTCAATATCAGAGTGAAGGTATCTCACTTTCAAACCTCTATCTGCAAGAAACTCTGTTAGCCTTTCAGCCATTCTTTTTGTAAGAGTTGTGACAAGAGCCCTTTCCTTCCTCTCCGAAACTCTTTTTAATTCTCCAATAAGGTCGTCCATCTGCCCTTTGGTTTTTCTAACTTCAACCTTCGGGTCAGTAAGTCCAGTCGGTCTTATTATTTGCTCGACCACTTCTCCCTCCACCCTTTCAAGCTCATAGGGTCCTGGTGTTGCTGAAACAAAAATTACCTGTGGAATCCTTTCCTCAAATTCCTCAAATTTCAAAGGTCTATTATCAAGGGCAGAGGGAAGCCTGAAACCATGCTCAACAAGAGTCAGTTTTCTTGACCTATCACCCTCGAACATTCCCCTTAGCTGAGGAACTGTCTGATGGCTTTCGTCAATTATAAACAAAGAATCCCCTGGAAAATAATCAATTATTGTGAAAGGTGGCTCTCCTTCCCTTCTTCCACTCAGATGCCTTGAATAATTCTCTATTCCATGGCAATAACCGAATTCCCTTATCATTTCAATATCAAATCTTGTCCTTTCCTCAAGCCTCTGGGCTTCAAGGAGTTTCCCCTGAGACCTGAAAAATTCAAGTCTTTCTTCTAATTCTTCTTCAATTGCTCTAATTGCCTGCTCCAACATTGGTCTTGGAGTCACAAAGTATGATTTTGGGTAGATGGCAAGTCTCTCCATTCTTTCAAGAATCTTCCCTGTTAAATTGTCAATCATATACAACCCATCAATCTCATCTCCAAAAAGCTCAATTCTATAAGCATAATCTTCGTATGTTGGAAAAACTTCAATCATATCCCCCCTCACTCTGAAACTTCCTCTTTTTAGCTCTGTTTCTGTTCTTTCATATTGAGATTCAACAAGTTTCTGGATGAGCTCTTTTCTTCCCATTCTTTTCCCAATTTCAAGGGGAAGAAACATTGAAAAGTATGTTTCTGGAGAGCCAATTCCATAAATAGATGAGACAGAGGCAACAACAATTACATCCCTTCTTTCATAAAGGGAGCGGGTTGCAGAAAGCCTCATCCTGTCCAACTCATCATTTATAAATGCTTCCTTAGCAATATATGTGTCAGTTGCTGGAATATATGCCTCGGGTTGGTAGTAGTCGTAATAACTGACAAAGTACTCTACAGCATTTTTAGGAAAGAATCTCCTGAATTCCTGATAGAGTTGTGCTGCGAGGGTCTTGTTATGGGAGATCACAAGAACCGGCTTCTGAACTCTTTCTATCACATTGGCAATGGTAAATGTCTTTCCAGAGCCTGTTACTCCAAGGAGAACCTGAGATTTTTTCTCCTTCCTAACACCCTCTGTAAGTTTCTCTATAGCCTTCTCCTGATCTCCCTTTGGAGTAAATGTTGAATGTAGAACAAATCTCTTCATCAATTATTATTTTAACATCTGGAGATGGAAAATGAAGATTAGAAACCAACACCGATAAATTTAGTCCAGCTTATCATTCGAGAATTTAGTTATAGAAAGATACCAGAAATCAAATCGAGCAAATATCCAGAATTCTAAAAGATAAAGACTCCAAAAGCTTATAAGAGCTTTCTTAAGCAGAAACCGTTCAATTTTTTTTATCTTAGAAATATTTGCAGTTAAACTTGATTTTTAGCACGATATCAATAAAAATAATTTTTAAAAATATTTTTATGAGAAATTCAAAAAGTTAAAATTGTGAGGAGGAGACAATGCGGAAAATAGAATTTTTCGTAATTTTATTTCTCTTTTTTTCAGGCTTTATAATTGCAGTGCCAAAGGACAACCTTATTTTTAAAGAGGACTTCGAGAGAATAGATAAAATTCCTGATAAATGGGTTCAGCTCTTTTCCGATGCATCAAAAACAAAGATCTTTATCGATTCTACAACAGCCCATTCGGGCAAGAAAAGCATCCTTGTAGAAAATTCAGATTTTTCTTTTTCAAGTCTTTGCCTTGAAAATATTTCTCTTGAAATAGGCCATATTTATAAGTTAAGTGGATGGATAAAAACAGAAAGGGTATATTCTGATTTGGAAAGCAGATATCCCACATCTCTTCCCGCCTGTCTTTCAATGCTATCTTTTCCTTTCACTAATCATTCTCCAACTGTTGGAGGAAACTCTGATTGGACAAAAGTTGAGACCCTCTTCATAGCCACAAATAGCAAAGATTGTGTAAAGATTAATCTTGGAATGAATGGGAAAGCAATAGGGAAAGCTTGGTTTGATGATATAACTGTTGAGAAGGTAGATGATATAACTGAGTTTATTACATTGGAAAGGGTCAGATGGCTTGGAGAGGCTTACAGATATGATGAGAATGGATGGATTTTTCTTCACATTGAGGGGAAACCCTATGAGAGGGGCTATCAACACGGATTTCTCCTTTCCCAGGAAATAGTCTCTTATATTGAAAAGCTTGCTTTAAGGGCAAACCAGGAAAATCCCTCCAATGGCTGGAATGATATGAGACTTATCGCAGACTCCCTGATGTTCCGAAAGTTTGACCCTGAATTCCTTGAGGAAATGAAAGGGATTGCTGATGGGGCAGTGAAGGCAGGAGCAAAGATATTCGGAAGGCCCCTTGACCTGCTGGATATTGTAACTGTAAACTCAGCGGTTGACCTTGGTCAGCTTTCTTCAGCTCTATTCCGAACTCCTCATCCTCTTTCCAAAATAGATTCTCTAAAAGCAGAGGATGAGCTAAAAGTCTCTGAGATTCTTCACAAATGCTCATCCCTCCTTGCTACAAAACCCGCTTCCGCTGATGGGAGAATTGTTTTCGGTCAGCTTTTTATGTGGAGTGGATATACAGGGGTTCACTGGAATGTGATATGTGATCTCGTTCCTTCCAGTGGATTCAGGTTTGTCTATGAGACTTTTCCTGGAGGAATCCATTCAGGAGCTGATTTCTATATAAATTCAGCGGGAATTATGATCGGTGAAACAACTGTAATGCAAACTCCTTTCAATCCCGATGGAACTCCTCAATCCAGCAGAATAAGAAAGGCAATCCAGTATTCAAAAAGCATAGATGATGTAGTTTCAATCCTAATAGATAAAAACAACGGGCTTTATACCAATGACTGGCTTATTGGGGACACAAAAACAGATGAGATATCAATTCTTCTCCTCGGAACAAACAAATTCAAGCTATGGAGAAGCAAAAAGAATGATTTTCCCGGTGGAACAACTGGATTTTACTGGAGCGATAACAATGCAAAGGATATTGAAGTAAGAAAGGAATATGTCTCAAATCCTTCCAATTCTCCCTTTGACATTATCTACAGACCATCCAACAGAGATATTGAATTCTACAATTTTTATAAAAATTATTTCGGGAAAATTGACTCAATATCTCTGTCAAATTTATGGGCAAGCTCTCCTATAAACAGACCCCACGCATGCGATGGGAAAATTACTACCTCTGAGATGGCTGAAAAGCTTGTGTTCCTTGCCCATTTCGGGAAGACTACATTAAGGGAGAAATTCCCTGAAAAAGGGAGTAGGCTTATACCTGATTTGACGGGAGCAACCCCGCATTTTACCCTTGGCTATACAACTTTTTCTCCGATTTACATAACCGAAAAATTGAAAGAAGCAAGGGAAAAGTTTAAAAAAGATGTTAATAAACTTTCTCTCACTTCCAGTGACTATTCTGAGCTCAAAGGGATTTTAAATTTTGATAAGAAGGATTTATGGATTAACACAGTTTATCCCGCATCCGATTCAGAGAACTGGTTTATAAGTGGGTCATCCGCTTACTGGAATATTCTCAACGATACTCCTGAGGGCTTGGATAAGGCTTTTCAACATTTTAAAAATCAGCTTCAGGAGTTGAATCACAGACTTCTTTATATAATCTCAAGGGAGGGAGATGGAGAAGCAATTGATGGAGAGAGAATTTACAGCGGATATAAAAAGTATGACATTCCTAGAATAAAAGGGACATTCCTTCTTCATCAGTTAAGGCTTCTGCTTGGAAATAAAGAATTTTCAAAGGCTATGAAAAGAATCCATAATGAGTATCGTGAGAAGGAGATTTCTAATTCCAATATAATAAGGATTTTTGAGGAGGAGTCCTGTAAGAAGCTGGAAGCTTTTATAAGACAATGGATTCAGAGGAAAGGTTTTTTAGATTTTACTTTAGATGCGAAAGTTGAAAAATCTGAAGACAGCTGGAAACTTGTTTTAAGAGTTCTTCAGAAAGAGCCCTTCTATCATTTTCTGACAACAGTTTCCATCAATCTGGGTGAAAAAAGTGTGACAAAATTGATAGAAGTGCAAAACAAAGATAAAAATGAATTTATCTTTGAGCTTCCTTTGAAGCCCGTTTCTTTAGGCTTCAATGCGTGTAATGATATACCTTTAAAATTGGACGAATTTTACACCTTTTCTAACATTGCTGATGACTTTAAAAACATTTTTATTGTTTATGGAACATCTAAATATACTGATACCAATCGCACCCTCGCCATGAGGTTTCAGAATGTAATAGCAGATGCTTTTACTGAGATACTCTTTCCTTTAAAGAAAGATAGTGAAATTTCAGTAGAGGATATTGCTTCCCATGATCTTTTAATAATTGGAAGTGCTGAGGATAATTCTTTCCTGGAAAGGTTTAAAGATAAATTACCTGTCAGGCTCGGAAGAGGATTTTTTGAATGGAAAGGAAAAGTTTACTCTTCTCCTGAGGATGGACTTTTTATTTCTATTTCAAACCCCCTTAATAAGGACAGAGTATGGTATATTTTCCTGGCAAATTCAGCTCTGGAGCTTTATCAGATGACAAAGAGATACCAGTCCCTTCCCTCATGGGCAATTTTCAAAGAGGAGAAAATAGTGGACAGAGGGTTTAACGAAACTCAAATCGAGTATTTAATTGGAAAAAAAGATGTCACCTCTGAATAACCTGCAGGAGAGCGCATTTAAGATAATTTGACTCAGGAAGACAGAGAAGGTACGGGTGGTCTTTTGGCTGGGATCTAAATTCAAGAATTTTTATAATTTTTCCTGAGTCAAAGGCTGATTCTTCGAGAACTTTTAAAAAGTTTTCCCTTGAGAGTAAATGAGAGCAGGAACAGGTGAGAAGAAATCCTTTGTTTGCAAGCATTTTCATCGCCCTTAAATTTATCTCTTTATAACCCCTCATCCCCTCCTTCAACTTGCTTCTGCCCTTCATAAAAGCAGGAGGATCAAGGATAATCAGGTCAAATTTTTCTCCATTCCTCTCCATAACCTTTAAAAACTTTAGGGCATCAGCCCTCAGGAAGATGTAATTACCTGAAAAACCATTCAAACCTAAATTTTTACTGACCAGCTCCAGTGCTTTTTCAGATGCATCAAGAAATACAACCTCCTCTGCTCCATATTTGAAGGCATGAATCCCAAAGGCACCATTGTTGCAGAATGCATCAAGAACTCTCTTCCCTCTTGAAATGTACTTTAAAAGAAGGTAATTTTCCCTCTGGTCAAGGAAAAATCCGGTCTTCTGGCCTTCAAAGGGGTTAATTGCAAAATTTAATCCATTAATCTTTATCACAATCTCTCCTTCAATTTTCCCCTTTAATAAGCCTTTTAAAGGCTCAAGCCCTTCCTTCTTTCTCACAGGAGAGTCGGATCTTTCTATAATAACTTCAGGATTTAAGACTTTATCAATAGCTTTAACAATCAAGTCCTTTCTTATTTCCATTCCAATGGTAGTTATCTGAAGGACAACAAGATTTTCAAATTTGTCCACCACTAGTCCTGGAAGGAAATCGCCTTCAGAAAATATAAGTCTGAAGTTCTCCTCCCCGGGATAAAGCTCTCTCCTCAGCCTTAAAGCTTCTTCAATCCTTTCCTCAAAAAACTCATAGTCGATCTCTCGGTCCTCATAACTTAAAAGTCTAACAGTTATTAGAGATTCTGGATTTATATAACCTATTCCTACAAACCTTCCTTTTGAATCAATGACTCTCACTATCTCTCCTGGCTCAAAGCCCTCAAGAGGGGTTTTAATATCAGCTTTCCATGCCCATGGATCTCCTTTTATTATTCTCAGTTCTTTTTTTGGCAAAAGTTCAACTGTCTTCATTTTTGCCCATCATATAAATATTTTGTCAAAACATTTATTTTAATTAGAAAATTCATATTGACAATCAAACAAAATTGTATTATAAAATTATAATGAAATTCAAGCATTTTTTAAAGATAGGGAGAGCTCTGGAAGATAAAGGTTTGGTCATTGCCCATGGAGGAAATATGAGTATTCGTGAAGGAGAAATAATTTTCATAACAAGGCATGGGGCAGTAATGTCAGAGCTGAAGAGGAGGGATATAGTTGAAATTGGGCTGGAAGGTTTTTACAAAGAAGCATCTATGGAGCATCCAACCCACCAGTCGATTTACAGAAAAACATCTGTTAGAGCCATTATACATTCCCATCCTCCCTACACAATTCTTCTTTCAACTTTAACTGATAAAATAACTCCTCTCGATGAGGAGGCAAGGATAATCCTTGGGGATATTTCTGTCCTGAAGGTAAAGAAAAAGGTCTCTTCTGAAGAGGTTGCGGAGAGAGGACCCCTCTTTCTTTCCAATTCAAAAATAGTTGTTGTTGAAGCCCATGGAACATTTTCTGTTGGTGATTCCCTTGAGGAGGCATTTTTCAATACTCTTCTTCTTGAAAATGCATCCAGACTCCTTATTCTGAAGAGGATTCTGGAGGGTTGAAATGAATGGCGACAGCATTGCCATTGAAGTGAAGGGTGTTTCGAAGACCTTTTACAGAGGACTTCTTAAGAAAAAGAGAACAAAAGCCCTTGATAAAGTCTCTCTTGAGATAAAAAAAGGGGAACTATTTGGGATTCTCGGACCAAATGGAGCAGGAAAAACCACTCTCCTTAATATACTTTCCACCCTTTTATTTCCCGATGAAGGAATAGTCAAAATCCTTGGGAAGGACATTTTTCATTCCCATGACAATATAAGGACAAGGCTCAATATGAGCTCTGGGAATCCAAATTTCCCATGGTCCTTTACAGTTGAGGAGATATTATGCTTTTATGGAATGCTTTACGGGCTCAGAGGGAATGCACTAAAGAAAAAAGTTGAAGATTGTATAAATTGGTTCGGTCTTGAGGATTTTAAAAGGAAGAGATTTGACGAACTTTCAACAGGGACAAAGCAGAAGCTTTCCCTCGCCAAGAGTCTTCTCAATGACCCTGAAATTCTTTTCCTTGATGAACCTACAGTGGGGCTTGATCCAGACATAGCTTACAGAATAAGAAATTTTATAAAAACTCTTCATAAAGAGAAAGGAATGACATTAATCTTGACAACCCATTATATGCAAGAGGCTGAAATGATGTGTGAGAGAATTGCTTTTATAAATAAGGGTAAGGTGATTGTCCTTGGAACAATTGAAGAACTTAAACACCAGGTAAAAGCTCAAAATCTTGAGGAGGTCTTTCTTGAACTGGTTAAATAGAACACTGGCATTCGCCTACAGAAGCTGGGTTTTTAGCATAAGGAACGGGTTTGGATTTGCAGAACTACTTTTCTGGCCAGTTATTGGGGTTGTTTCCATAGGGCTTATGGCTAAATACTTCCAGTTCAATCCTGAGGAGCTTGGATTTGTTCTATCAGGTGCTATCGCAATGGGTGTTCTTCAGGTTATACAGCTTGATGTGGCTTACGCTCTTCTCTATGACATATGGGGGAAGAGCCTAAAACAGACATTTATTACCCCTACTGGAATTTATGAATACATTCTCGGTCCATGGATTGTGGGTATGCTCCGAGGGGCTATCTGTTTTGTGGTTCTTTATATCTGCTCAATCCTATTCTTCCCTTTCTATCTACCAGGGCTTCTCCCCACTTTCTGGTTTTTTTTAGGACTTGGAATAAATGGACTTATAATAGGTCTTATAGTTTGTATTCTCGTTGTTTTTTTCGGCCAGAGGGCTGAGATAACAGCATGGTCCCTCGCCACAATTCTTATGCTTATTTCAGGAATTTACTATCCTGTTAGCGAGCTTCCAAAGGGAGTGAAAACAATTGCTTTTCTGTTCCCTCTAACCTACACCCTTGATGACTTCAGGGTTTATTACGGCTTCAGTTCTGGATTTTCACATTCTGAAATTAAAGTTTTAATAATGAGTGCTATTTATCTTTTCTTTGGATTCCTTCTCATGAAGGCTTCCATGGATATAGCAAGAAAAAATGGCTCCATGTTGAGATTGTCTGAATGAAAGTCCTCCTTTGCCTGAAATCCTTTTTTATTGTAAAATTTGAATCTTTGGAGTTATAAATGGCAAAGGTAAAAATTATAGCAACTGGTTCTTATTTACCGAAGAAGGTTCTGACAAATTTTGACCTGGAAAAAATAGTTGACACCTCTGATGAGTGGATCAGGACAAGAACAGGAATTAGGGAGAGGAGAATTGCAGACGAAAAGGAAGCGACTTCAGACTTTGTTATAAAAGCTACTCACAAAGCTCTTGAGATGGCAAAACTTAAACCATCGGATATAGATACGATAATCGTTGCCACCGCAACTCCTGACACTCTTTTCCCTTCAACAGCCTGCTGGGTTCAGAAAGCTCTTGGAATAAATAGTATTCCTGCATTAGACATTTCTGCAGCATGCACTGGATTCATCTATGGGTTGATAATTTCAGAATCATTGATAAAGAATAAAGTTTGCAGAAGGATTCTTCTTGCAGGCGCAGAGACTCTCACCAAGATTGTGAACTGGGAGGATAGATCAACATGCGTCCTTTTTGGAGATGGTGCGGGAGTTGCCATTCTTGAAGAAAGCAATGATGATTCGGGAATAATTTCAAGCTACTGGTCAGCCGATGGATCTCTTGCTGAGCTCCTCTATCAACCAGCAGGGGGTAGCAGAATGCCCGCAACCCTTGAAACTGTCTCTGCAAAGCTACATTCTATCCACATGAAAGGGAATGATGTTTTCAAACATGCTGTCAAGAATATGGGTGATTCTGCAATTAAAGTTTTGAAGAAAGCGGGAATCTCGGGTGAAGATATAAAGTATTTTATTCCTCATCAAGCAAACATTAGAATAATAGATGCAACAGCAGAGAGAGCAAAAATCGCCCCATCAAAGGTTTACACGAATATTGAGAGATATGGGAATATGTCTGCTGCAACTATTCCCATCGCCCTTGATGAGCTGAACAGGGAGGGAAAGCTGAAGAAAGGTGATTTAATTTTGATGAATGCCTTCGGAGCAGGTTTTACATGGGGAGCTGTGATTTTGAGATGGTAGATATTTTAAGCGAGAAAGGCGCGAAAAGCGAGATGAGCAAGACGAGAACATTAAAAATTGAAAAATGAAGATTGGAAATTTAAAAATGAAAAATTAAAAAATAAATGTTTATTAAATTTGAAAATTTACAATTTAAAATTTACAATTTAAAATTTTCAATTTGCAATGGAGACCTAATCTGTATGGATAAATGGGCGAGACTTGCAAGAGAAGAAAGAAATGGATTTAAAATACAAAAAAGCTCGGGTTACGAATTGTAAACTTTGCAATAATCTTAATTAATTAGGAGTAAGAAAATGGATGCGACAAATTTGAAAAAAATGGTATCACCGAAGGCAGTGGCTGTTATAGGTGCTTCATCCCGTCCTGATAGCGTTGGAATGGCTGTCTTCAGAAATATCCTTTTCAGTGGATATAAAGGGATTGTCTACCCTGTAAATCCAAAGACGAAAAGTATTCTCGGAGTAAGAGCATATCCCTCAATCCTTGAAATTCCCGATGAGGTTGACCTTGCAGTGATAATTGTTCCGAATACTATGGTTAGCAAAGTTGTTGCAGAGTGCGGTGAGAAAAAAGTTAAGGGAGTTGTGGTCATAACAGCTGGATTTAAAGAGATAGGAGAGGAGGGCTTGAAACTTGAAAAGGAACTTGTTGATGTGGCAAAAAAATATGGAATTTCAGTTATAGGTCCAAATTGTGTTGGGATTATAAATACTGATCCTGAGTTCTCTTTAAATGCTACATTTGCTCGACCCTTTGTTCCAAAGACTGGAAATATTGCCTTTGTATCCCAGAGCGGTGCCTTTGGTGTAGCTGCTCTCGAATACGCAAGAAAAAGGGAAATATCAATTTCAAAATTTATATCAGTTGGTAACAAAGCTGATGTAAATGAGAATGACCTTCTTCTTGTTTTGAAAGATGATGAAAGGACAAAGGTCATTCTTTTCTATCTTGAAGACCTTGCAAATCCCTCTGAATTTATGGAGCTTTCAAGAGAAATTTCTGAGAAGAAACCCATTCTTGTGATAAAATCTGGAAGAACCCTTGCGGGAGCAAGAGCTGCATCATCTCACACAGGAGCCCTTGCTGGCTCAGACGAAATCTATAATGCCTTTTTCATGCAGGCTGGAGTGATAAGGGTGGATAGTTTAGAGGAACTCTTCGATTGCGGAGTTGCTTTTTCAACCCAGCCCCCTCCAAGGTCCAACAGGGTGGCAATAATAACAAATGCGGGTGGTCCTGGAATTATTGCAACAGATGCAGTCGTTAAAAGTGGAGCGGTCCTTGCAAACCTTGAGGAAAAGACAAAGGAGAAACTCTCAAAGGCTCTCCCTCAAACTGCTTCTGTTGAGAATCCCGTTGACATAATAGGAGATGCAAAAGAAGATAGATACGAATCAGCCATAAAATATGTTCTTGAAGACCCATCTGTAGATGGAGCTGTAATAATCTGCACTCCTACTGTATTTACTGATCTCGAGACTATAGCAAAAACAATAAGAGATACGGTTCCAAGATATGGAAAGCCTGTCACTGTTAGTTTTATGGGAACAGAGGATATTGAGAAAGCCTCAAAAATCCTTGAGGAAGCAGGAATCCCCAATTATCTCTTTCCTGAAATTTCAGCAAAAGTAATGGTAAAGCTTTGTGAGTACGGATGGTGGATAAGAAGACCCCTTATGGGTGTGAGGAAATTTGAGGATGTTGACAGAGATAAAGTTAAAAAGGTTATAGAAAGGGCAAAGAAAGAGGGAAGGAGCTTCCTTCCAGAGCCCGAATCAGATGAAGCTCTCACTGCCTATGGATTTTCCCTTCCACCTTATTTATTTGCGAAGAACCTCGACGAATGCCTGAACGGGGCTGATAAAATTGGTTTTCCAGTTGTATTAAAAATTGTTTCTCCTGAAATTCTCCACAAAGTCGATGTAGAAGGGGTTAAACTGAACATAGAGGATAAAGAACATCTTGAGAAAGCATATAAAGAGATGATGGAGAGGGTTAAGAGCAATCGTCCTGATGCAAAGATATGGGGTGTCCTTGTTCAGAAAATGATCAAGGGAGGAAAGGAAACAATAATCGGAATGAAGAGAGATCCCCTATTTGGACCTGTTTTAATGTTTGGTATTGGTGGAGTTTATGTTGAGGCGATGAAAGATGTTTCTTTCAGGATAGCACCTTTAAGGGAGCTAACAGCCAAGAAAATGATAAGAGAAATAAAGGGATTCAAAATCCTCGAGGGATACAGAGGAGAACCTCCTTCTGATATAGAAGCAGTAGAAGAATGTCTTATGAGACTATCCCAGCTTGTATGTGATTTCCCTGAAATAGATGAGCTTGATATAAATCCTCTAATGGTTCTTGAAAAAGGGAAAGGTGCTCTTGTTGTTGATGCAAGGATAATACTTAGAGGAACAAGGGGATAATCCAAGAAATTACAAACCATAGCAAAAGTCCTTAAGATATGGATACTTCAAAATACTCTAAATATCTCAATTATTTTTGGATTCATTGCATCAGGTCTTGCTCTGATTCAGCAATACTACAAATCTATAAAAAGAAGGTCAACCTAAAAGAGTCAAAAGAGCAGAAATTCCGCAAATTAGATTTTCAGGTTAAGAACTTTCTTTATAAATCCATA
>CAZHEF010000040.1:0-20915 GCA_964531645.1 uncultured Clostridia bacterium | reverse complement strand
CTCCACCCTCGGTCACCAGGAAATGGAGGTGCGGGTGGAGGTTAATCCGGTCGCCAAAGGTCTGGATGACGGCAATCACTCCAGGCATAAGGTTGCTCCTGGTAATAGCCTCAAAATAGCTGATCAGAGACCGAAGGGCCGAGCGGCAGAGTTCTCCCAACAGCTTGCGGTTATACTTGAAGAAGATCCGCAATATCTTGGAAATGGTGAAGACGACCTGGCGATGGGGGACATCCAGGAGAAGCTCCTCTCTCATCCACTTGCCCTACTCCTCAAGGCGCTTGGCATGACAGGAGGGACAAAACCCCGCGTACGACAGGATAACATCAAAAGCCTCTCCTCCCCACAGTCAAGGTAGCGCTCGACGACTTGCTTAATAATCTGCCAGAAGAAGCCGTACTCTTTCTCAAAACGGCTCTCATAGTCCACCAGGAAGCTGTCAAAATAGTGGAAGAGCACGCGGTAGAGGACGGTGCGCTCAGGATGACGGGGACGATAGACTCCTGGCATCGCAGGAGCCATAGATCAAGAAATGGACCAACTCTGGGGAGATAGACATTCTAGCCTGGAAAAAGGAGGAAGGACTCAAACTGCCCAAGCCTATTGCGGCAACTGGCGTTGACAATCGAGGGAGAAAAAGGAAACAACCTTTAACACCAGAGGGTAAAATGGAAGCGGTAGTGGACTTGGAGGATAAAATCTAAACCCCGATCGTCAGCGGCCTGACCGACATACAGAAGATTCAACCCTTTAGCAAGACTGTACCTGTGTTGTCCAAAATATGAAAGTCGCTCATCTTACTACCTCCGGGAAGATAAATGCGACAATAAATTTGAGAATTCCTCAGGATCTCATAAATGTAGACGGAGGCTGTCTAGGTTCCTCCATAGGCACCTTCACCCAGATTACCTTGGGAAGGAAAACATTGTGAAAAGGCGAAGTATCGTAAACTGAAGCCGGCAGAGAGACAATCGCAACAAAGGCCAAACCCAAGATACCCTTTAGACTTTTTTCTCTCGGATTGCCTCCTTGTTGAGGGGATTAACACACTAAATTTTGCGTTTGTCAAGCTTTCTTCCCATGACGAGATTGATTGCGGAGGCATATATATTTGGCGAGTGAATAGGTGATTTATTCTATGATATTGCAGAGCCTCCCGACCCCTTTCCAGCTACTCGACGGGCATGGGAAGCTCCAGCAAGACCATTTGAGGAGAGAGCTTCCGGATGTGATCATAGATGGGTGGAATTTTCTTTGCCCAAGGAAGCTTTGCTGTGGGCATCGGAAGCGAGGCGTAATCCATCAGAACGAGAAGACATACGACCAAAGGGATGACCTTTATTGCCCACCGGGTTTTCTATTTTTCCGGAATTCTCTCGACCGCCCAGCCCGAAAAAAGAGCCAGGGACATTATCACGAACAAAGAGAATCGGCTGGGCGCGCGCAAACTTCTTAAGAAAGGAATCCACTCATATAAGAGAAGATAAAATCCGGCGAGGATAGGCTTGTCATAGAGACGGATCGTCGGGCCGAGTGCCAAGAGCCAGGCCAAAGAGAAGGAAAATAAAAAGAATCGCTGGGCTAAGCCCAAAGTGGATATTTCCTGGTGCTTGAGTTTCCTGCTTCGCCGCCATCCCATCCAGACTCTCAAAACAAGAGAGATGCCCAGGATAATGAGCGGGTGGTCAGCCTGTGGACATGATATTTGTCTTTTCCTGAAATGGGAAAGTAAAAGTAGCAAAAGATAAAATCCTATTGAATGGGAACGGAAGTGCGGAAGACCAGAAGCTCGAAGAGTCCCATCTTCTTTTTATTTTAAGATGAAGAGTTTGGTTGTTTAAAGGTGACACATTCCCAGACCGTTGGGCGAGTTACCAGGCCCCAGACCGTAAAATTTCGCAACAAGCACCGCTGTAAAGACTTGGGAAAATAGTGGATGAACGGCGTGAGCAAATGCGGCTCTACCGGAAACCATTTATTGGGCGTTTGTACAAAATACTTGATCCCAACCCGAGCGATTTCCTGCGCAAATCTTTGCTGGCTGGCCCAATCTCCCAGATGTTCAACGACGAAATTACTAAACACGACCTCAAAGGCAAAATCCTTGAAGGGCAAATGCCGGGCATCGGCGATTATCCATTTTCCTGCATCTACCTCTCCTTGCGGCGGACGCAAGTTCAAAAAGATTACATTTGGCCTGAAACGGACACAGTGACCAGTTCAGCCCCGTGCCGCCCACATCCAGAACCCGAGTGCTCGCCGTCATTCCGAATCGGCGGTAGAAATCCCGCATCCGCCGGGTGCGAAAGTACTGCAAGAAAGGGCGATACAGGCGATGGATGCTCATCACCTCACTGCTTCCATAAACAACGATTTGGGCCTGGTATCGAGGATAGCCACATCAACACATCTACCCTGACGGAATTCACACCGATAGATCTCCCGAAAACCGGCATTCTCCAGTAACCTCCTGAGCGATATTGCATTGTAATGCCAGTGATGCTGATTTTTCGGGATTTTTTGGCTTGCCTCAAAGAAAGCTTCAAGAAAAGGCTCCGGATTCTTCGGGTCATAACTCGCTATTATTTGATCCAAATCCGGTACGGCAATCCGCACTACTCCACCTGACTTCAACACACGATATATTTCAGAAACGCAAAATCTTGCCTGAAGAGGCAAAAGATGCTCAAGCAAGTGGGAAGTGTAAACAAAATGGAATGTGTTGTCAGGGTATGGAAATCGTTTTGTAACATCAAGATAGCAAACGTTACGGAATAACCCTGACCTGTGTTGCTCATATCGCTGCCTAGTTATCCTACCCAACCGATAGAGAAGCCAAGCCAGGCCGGGAACACGGGCGACAAAAATATGCGGAGTAATGTCGGTGTTGATCCAGCCAGGAATAACTTGGTCAAAGCAGCCCAGATGAAGTTTAAGGCTTTCGCTCTCTTTCCCTTTATAGAAAAGAAATCCGTTTTTCTGCTGCGCTTGCCTAGTGAGTGTCACGATACTGATCATCTTTTGCCTTGACCTATCATGAAAATGATAAAACTTAGGCTGGCGGATGTCAAATCGAACTCGAAGGGGGTATGGATGAGCCAATGAGCCGTGGACAGGATCATAAGCGTCCGAAATCAGCCGTACTTCTCCTGCTGGGGAAGAAGATCATGAAAGATATTCAGTCGAGGACTCAGCGGGGATCAGGACTTCCTGATAAGCCAGGTGCGGAGAGAGAGAGAGGATGTCAAGAGGCGTGTAGTATTACGAGGCAAATCGGCGACAAATGTCAGCCTCAGGTGGTCGATGATGCGATCTACCACAGCATAGCCGGTGAGGAAGGCTATGAGGCGCATCTTTCCGCCGCATTGAGGGCAGAGGAGCGGGTCGATTTCATAAACCTTGCGGATCATCTCAGCCCAGCCTTTAGCTGGGAGGGGCCGGAGCTTCGCCTCAACAATCGGGAGAGGGAAGACGTCCAGGCTCGCTTTATTGAGATAAACTCCTCAAAACTTACCAGGGAATAAATTCGATAAAAACTCAGGTAATGAAAATTCTTTAAAATTAAGTTTTAATTTTTCGACAGTGAACAGGGGTTAAAGTAATTAAAATATCTTGCTTTATTAACTATTTCTTTAACTCAACTGCTATATCTGTAGAGACTTTCTTTCCATCATCTCTAATAACAACAACTGTCACAAAAGCTAAACCTGCAGGAGCTTCCTTCAATCTTACCTTTGTGCATCTTCCTTTTCCCTCGACAGTGATAAGAGAAATCTCCTTGTCAGCTTTCCATGTTGGAGCAATTAAAACTTCTTTTCCTTCAGAATCAACACCTTTGGCAACAAGAATAACTTCTTCACCAACTGCAAGTCTTAAAACACTTACTCCAGGGCCTGTTCCTGGAGTTTCACCTTTGTAAACAATAATTAAATCAAGGGAAGTAGGGGCTTGTGCCCATAATGACACCAATCCTAAAACCATTACTGAAAACAACATTAAAAGTTTCTTTGCCATCTTTCCTCCTAAAAACGGAAAAATTAAAATATAGGAATCCTAACATATAAAATCATTGTGTCAAATCTTTCAAAATTCAACTGTAAAGGTGTCTTGCCTTTTGTATTTAGCGGATTACAAAAATTTTCAGTGCAGGCCTGGAAGAGGTGGAACTTCAGGAATAGGAATATTTCCAAAGTCCTTCTCATATTTCCTGATATTATCTTCAAGAGCAAGAAGAAATCTCTTTGCATGAGCAGGGGAAAGAATTATTCGCGCCACAAGTTTACCCGCAGGAGCATCAGGAGGTGCATCAGGAAAAAGAAAAGCAAAATCAAATATAAACTCTTCCCTTGAATGTCTAATTGCTGCAATGTTTGAGTATTGTCCTGTGGCAATAGATTCATCTACTTTCATGTCGACTTTTTTTTCCATATTTCCTCCATAAAAAACTTAAAAGTAAAAAGTTAAAAGGCTGAAATCACAAAATGCATTCCCTCCCTTTCTTAAACTTTTGAATTTTGACTTTTCATTATTTCGTCTCTTTTAAAACATACCTTGCAATCTCTTCATGGGTTGCAAACCAGACATTTTTCCTTGAAAGAATGTGCTGTATCAGCTTCTCCAGCATCAAAATTCTGCTTCTGTGACCTATGATTTTGGGATGCATTGTGAGTATGAACATGGTTCCTTCCTCGTAAGCTTTATCAAACTCTGCAGACCATATGGCGAGAACATCATCAGGAGAAATCAATGGTCTGATGGGGCTGAATCTTTCAAAACCAAAATAGGGGTAGTCATCCATAATCCATTCCACTGGAAGCTCAACAATTCCAGAAGGCTTCCCTTCATCAAGAATTTCGTAAGCTCTATCATCAGCCATAAGGCTTGAGTCATAAATCAGTCCGAGCTCTTTAATTATTTTTAGAGTTGATGGGCTGAAATCCCAGGAAGGGGTCCTGATGCCAACAGGAGTTTTACCTGTTAAATTCTTCAAAGTTTCAAAAGACATTTTCATTAGCTCCCTCTCTTCATCCTCAGAAAGAAGAGAGTTTCTCTCATGTATCCATCCATGAATTCCTATTTCATGCCTTCCCTTTGAAAGAATCAACTTTATAGAATCCTGATGGAGAAGGGCAGTCACAGCAGGGACAAAAAATGTGGCAGGAATTCTGTATTTATCAAGGAGAGCAAGAATTCTTGGTATCCCGACTCTTGCTGCGTATTCGCCCTGGGAGAGAACCCCTGGAGAAAAATTGGAGTCCCTCAAAGCATTGGTCTCTGCATCAAAATCAAAGGAAAGACCCACTGCAACTTTTGCATCCTGAGGCCATATCTTGGGAGTCAAATCTTTTCCCGCTCTGACTTTTGATACGATGGAGTTTATCTTTTCAATACTCCATTGCCATGGTTTCTCTTCTTGTGTCTGAGAGAAAATAAGTGAAGAAGGAAATAAAATAGAAACCATTAAAAACAAAAGAAAAATTTTTTTTGTCATCCCCTACCTCCTTGAAAAAAGTAAAAAATTAAAAGTAAAAAGTTAAAATAATAATTGAAAATTAAGAAACAGGATTCACCAAATATTTTCATTTGCCTATAAATTTTTTCCCATTTTTATATTGATTTCATCTACTTAATTGTGACTTTTGCTTTTTAAATTTTTACTTTTCATAAATCACATATGTTTTCTCAGAAAATCAGCGAACTCTTCAAAGGCAGAAATTGTCTTTTCAATATGTCTATCATTATGGGCATAGGAGATTGCTCCCCCTCCATGAATCACATGAATGCCTTTGTTTAAAAGAAAAATTTTCAAAATCTTCTCTTTCAAATTAAGATCAACAATATCCTCATCCTGAATATCCTCAGGAGATTTTATTTCTCTTATTCCCTTTTTAAAGAAATTGGGCATGAAGAAAGAACCTGGGAAAATCTCATCTCCACTGCCTCCCGAACATTTAACAGGAATGTTAACCCTTTCAAAAGCTTTTTCAATTCCATTCCTCAAAATCTTTCCAAGTCTTCCAATTTTGGGATAAATTTTCTTTTCATTTTTTATCAGATAATTCAAGAGAGTATATCCTGACATCATATACTCAGGATGGGAAGAGTAAGTTCCTCCCTCAAACTTTACTCTTTTCTCAGATGGAACACCATCTCCACAAAGTTCCATAATTGCATTTTTTCCAGACACCGCTGATACAGCATGTCCACCTCCAATGATCTTTCCGAATGTCGCAAGGTCAGGCTCTATACCGAGATAACTGTGAAGAGCATTGGCACAAAATCTGAACCCTGAAATAATTTCATCAAAAATAAGTATAATTCCCTTCTCCTCAGTTAGTTTTCTTGCTAATTTTAGATATTCTAAATCTCCAGGTATAAATCCACCCGCTCCAATAAAAGGCTCAATTATGAAACATGCAATTCTTTCACCAAATTTTTTTATTTTATTTTCAAGGTCTTCAGGGTCATTGAATTTTGTAATAATTATCTTATCTCTAAAATCCTCGGTTATCCCCTGAGACTCAAACATTTCAAAACCTTTATCTTTGTAAAATTTCACACCTTTTAAAAGATAAGGTGTTGAGCCGTGCCATCCTCCACCAACTTTCAAAATCATATCCTTCTTTGTCCAGGAAAAAGCAAGCATACAGGCATAAGTGTTGGCAAGAGTTCCACTTGTTGTAAATCTTATTCTCCAGTTTTTGTGACCGAGAGTATTCAAAATCAGTTCTCCTAATTTTATCTCCCACTCATCTTCAAAACCAGTGTGGAGACAACCATTTTTGTGGGCTGAAATTGAGGCTTTGTTTAAAATATAAGGATTATGCCCCAAAATATTTGCGTAATGTCCCTGCCAGTAATCAATGTATTCATTCCCATCAATATCTCTAATAATTGCTCCCTTTGCTGAAAAAACAACAAAACTGAAGGGACTCCACAATCTCAAATTATGGCTTCCGCCCTGAACCATGTAATTTCTTGCCTTCTCAACAATCTCTTTACTTTTAGGATTTTTTTTCTCGAACTTCTCAATTAAAACCTTTTCAAGCTCTTCAATCTTATTCATAAATTCCATCCTTTAATAAAGTCAAAAGGTAAAAGTGAAAAATGGGATTTAAAATTGAAAGGGAAAGTTTAGTTTTACCAAAAATACAATTCATATGAATCAGTTTAGTTTTGAAAACCCCTAATTTTGATTTTTGACTTTTGAATTTTGACCCAGCATTCATTGAGGTCACTTTGAACCCGTCAGAAACAGGTGTTCTGAAGATTAATATCCTCATCTTTATTCCTTTGTCAGATGAGCGCTGGGTGACTTTTTCACTTTATTATCTTCACTCCATCCATATAAGGAACAAGAACATCAGGAACAGTCACTGAACCATCCTCGTTCTGATAATTCTCGAGGATTGCAGCAACTGTTCTACCGATTGCAAGCCCTGAGCCATTTAAAGTGTGGACATATTCAGGCTTTGACTTCTCATCTCTTTTGAATCTAATATTTGCCCTTCTCGCCTGAAAGGGTTCAAAATTACTGCAGGAAGAAATTTCCATATACTCATTCTTGCTTGGCATCCAAACTTCTATATCATATGTTTTTGCTGAGGCAAATCCGAGGTCTCCTGCGCAAAGGGCTACTACTCTGTAGGGAAGGTTCAATTTTTTCAAAATATCCTCTGCATCAGATGTTATTTTTTCCAGCTCCTCATAAGAATTATCTGGATGGGAAAATATCATTAATTCAACCTTATTAAACTGGTGCTGTCTGATAAGACCTCTAACATCTCTTCCCCATGAACCTGCTTCGGCTCTAAAACAGGGTGTGTATGCAACAAATCTCTTAGGAAGGTCGTTTGCTTTTAAAACCTCATCCCTGAAAAGATTGGTAAGGGGGACTTCAGCGGTTGGAATTAAATACCACGGTCTATCTTTAATCTTAAAAAGGTCCTCCTCAAATTTTGGAAGATTTCCTGTTCCAATCAATGATTCCTCATTGGAAATAAAGGGAGGAAGAACCTCCTCATAACTTTTTTCCTTTGTATGAATATCCAGCATAAAATTAATAAGAGTTCGTTCAAGCTTTGCACCCAACCCATAATAGACAGTAAATCTTGAACCCGCAAGCTTACTCGCCCTCTCAAAATCAAGAATTTTCAGATTTTCTCCAATCTCCCAGTGGGGCTTTGGCTGAAAACTGAACTTTCTCGGCTCACTCCATACTCTGACGACTTGGTTGAAAGAAGAGTCTTTGCCAGGAGGAACAGAATCGTGAGGGATATTTGGAATCTCAAGGAGAATCCTATTTGTTTCACGCTCCTTTTCCTTTAAAGAATCTTCAAGTTCTTTAATCTTCTCTTTTATTGTCTTGACCTCTTCCACCAGATTATCAACACTCCCCCCCTTTCTCTTTAATTGCTCAATTTCTTTTGTAATATGATTTCTTCTTGCCCTTAAAGACCCAACCTCTGCAATAAGTTCTCTTCTTGCTCTGTCAATTTCAATAAAATTCTCAATGATTCTGCTATCATAACCTCTTCTTTCAAGGGACTCTCTAACTATCTCAATATTTTGCCTCAACCATCCAATCTCAAACATAAAGAAATTATATTATAAATCTTTCCTCTGTTAAAGATGACGAATTAAATCAAACAGATCATTGACAAATTAGAAATATCTGAATATTTTTTTAATAATAGAACGAAAAGATTTAGAATATATAAAGAATGGAGTTCCAATAAGGATGAAAGAAGAAAGATGGTTTCATATAGTTGAAAACCATGATAACCTCGCAGGATACTACGATGAAATCCTCAACACGGTTGAAGAGCCAGATTTTATAATCAGAGGTTATAGGAGCTTTTATAGCATTAAGGCAACACAAAGAGAAGTTTTCGGCAGTAATATACAAAGAAGTTAGCGAGAAAGATAGATTTATAATCACCGCATATTTTACAAGAAAAATATATCTTGAAAAGGAAGAAATAATATGGCAAAGGAAATAAAGAGAGAAGATGTTCTCCAAAGAAATTTTTGAAGCTACACCCCATATACTCAGATTTCCTCACACAAAAATGTGGATAGACTACGACAAAGAGGCAGATGTGCTTTATATAAGTTTTCAGAGACTCCAGAAAGCCACCGTTTCAGAAATGCTCGAAGAGGGCATTATTTTAAGATATAGGGATACTGAAATAGTAGGAATTACAGTATTGGAAGCCTCCAAGAGATGACTTAATAAAGCTCCGAGTCACAGGCTACAAGCTTTAGAATTCAAGCTCACAGTCAACAGCTAAAAGCTTAAAGCTCAGAGCTTACAACTATCAGCAAGAACTCTTTAACCTGTCTCGCCTTTCTTGCTCATTCTTGCCAAACAGCCAAGAGGCTAAAGGGCTAAACGGCTACAGTGGAAAAGGACCAAATTCAGAAAATACCTATGAAGACTTCCAACATACAGACTCTATAAATACTCAAACTATTAACTCCAACATTGAAGAAGAGATAATCCCTATTGGAGAGTTTGAATGGAAGGATTACTCAGTAAAGATAGGTTTTCCAGCGTTTTACTATGATTTTGAAAGGGAAGAAAGTATCCCAGAAATAGCAGTTAGGTTTAATCCTGAAGATAAGAGTGGATATTATTTATGGGTAGAGCCTGAAAGGAAGGATGTAAAGGTAGGAGAGCGAGGAGAATTTCTGTGTAAGATGATTTTTGAAAAAAGGGTGAAAGAGAAAGGGGAGATTCTATGGGAAGGAACTTGCAAGAAGAACTACAAAGGGAATTCTCATTTTATTGATATAGAAATAATTTTGGAGGGAGAGAATATAGAGGTAAAAGTTGAGGGTGCATCATTTATAGAGATAAAAGACAGAGAAATTGAAAATGGAAAGATAGCCTTAACTGGAAGACCTAAGATACCATCATCCGCAATGGAGCATCATTGTCATTATGGAGGTGTAAAGATAAAAAGGAAGGCTTTGGAGAAAGAGGAGGTGAAGGAAGATTCTTTTGGATATTTAGGAGATAATAGAGTATGGGAAGGGAGACGAAATTCATGTCCAAGCATTGAAAGCAGTTTTGAAATTTACGAATTTGTAAATTCTTACTTCCTTAGCCCAACTCCTGACCCCATCTATCAGACAGCTACTTCACTACCTCCCTCGGAGCAAGGTATTACTCCTTATCTTTGTAGATTCTTGATTGTAGACCCTGCTCCTGGCTTTATCGCTGATACAAGAACTTTAAATCCGTACATTTATGCTGCCGACAATCCATTAGTCTACATAGACAGGGATGGTGAGGGAGTAGTTATTGTTGCAGCTGCAATAGGAGCAAGGTTAGGAGGACTAATAAACGGGACAGCAGAAGCACTGTATGAATATACTGCAAATCCCAATGCATCTTTTGGAGATTTGGCTAAGGCATTTGGTGTTGGATTTGCAGGAGGAGCGGTAGGAACATTGGTTGGCTTAGCAGTTGAGGCATGGGTAAAAAATCCAATGATTGCAGTGCCTGTTGGACAAGGTTTTCAATCTGCGGTTACTCAGGGTATAGAGGAAGGAACTGTAAATGTGCAAAAAATTATTGAGGAGATAATTTCAGGACTTCTTGCTGGAAAAATAGTTAAGACAGTTGGTCCAAGAGCTCCTGGTAGACCAATAGATGTATTTAAACCCAGAAAATTCAGGAATACAAAAGAACTTTTTGAATTCACGCAAAAACCGGGCGCAAGACTTCACCTGAGAAAAGTAGGATTCGAAATTTTTTTGACTTCTTTACCATACAAAGATGAGTTGCATAGGGATTGGAATAGATTTCTCTGGCATGTGAGGACATGGCAAGCCATGAAAAAACCTCCTCGTCCTAAAGTCACAGTTGAGTGGGAATATTATTGGGATAAAATGCTCTCTTATGGAAGAGCAAATCCAGTTCCTCCTTCCCAGAAGAGGTAAAATTAAAGAAGAAAATAAGTAAGAAAAAGTTTATAGAAGAATATATAGGGTTCCTCTATTTTCAAATCATAGTGGGTATATAATCTTTCTCGTGATGTTGTTTCTTTTTTTTTCCACTTCTCCCGTTTTATTATGTTATACTCTCATTGACCGTTAGCTCTATTTGGAGTATCATTTACTTCTCTTTTAACCCTCCCCATCCTTTTTTTGTTTCATATAGCACATATCATCACAGAGATCTTGAGCCCAGTGAGCTAAGCGAGGAGGAACGAAAGGTTCTCTCATATATAAAAAAGGAGCATGGGACAAAAACTGTAATTGAAAATGTGATAGGGACATTCCTATTTACAAAAGTGATTTTATGGCTATATAAACTCTCGGGTATTGTAAAACCTCCTTTATCAGAACCCTGGGTTGAAGATACTGTAGTAGCAATTTTGACAATATTTTCTTAACTGGATTTTGGTTGGCGCAGTATGTATAGTAAGATCATTGTTAAGCACATTTAAGGAGTGGGACAGAATCCTTATGCTTTATGAACCATGGCCAATTGATAAACCTTTCCGAACTTTTCTATTCAAAAGGAAAAAAGTTTTAAATTTGGAGGATTACAGGAAGCGGCTAATGAGGCTTTCAGAAGAGAATGACTTTGTAAAAGAATTCCTTGAGACCCATCCCTTTGAAACTCTTTCTCTCCTCATCTCTGAGAATCGATTTTCATCGGAGAATTTAAAGAAGATTTCTGAGCTTGAGAATCCAACAGAGTATTTTGAATTCCTTGAAAAGCTTTCATATGAAGATGAAAAGTTTCAGAAATTCTCAATTGGAAATCTGATAAATGGTTTCCTTTCAAGGCTGGAGGAGGAGCCAGAAGCTTATTACGACTCTTATGAGAGGCTTTTTATGAAAGCAGAAGGTGATTTGCTCGAGGTTATGGGAAAGGAAAGCTTTAATGACTTTATTCTTGAAAATGTAGAATTTTTCATGGAGAGAATGGAGAAAAACCCTAACTGGAAGAAGAAAGCAGAGAAGATTTTCTCTATAATGAACAGATATGAACTTCAGGAGCTAAAAAAAGGTCTACCCGATACCTTCTTTGGAATGGAAATAATTGAATACATTGACAAATTCTTAGAGAAAAAAACTAAAAAGAGGATGAGTAAAAAATGAGGTTCAAATTCAAACTACAAGAGGAAGGAACCCCTCAGATTCAGATAAAGATGGAAAAATCCTTTAACATTTCAATCTCATTCTAAGAGGACAATATTTTTGTAGGGATACTAAAGATCTCCAATTCAGAAAGATTGAGTATCTGACTTACTCTATCTATATCTATGCCTACTATATTGTTATATTCGTCAAAATCCAATACTACTCCCGGCGCTACCTCCAAAGACTCTACACTTGTCTTTTCGCTAAGGTCTATATAAAGAGAATCAGTATTTTTATAATATCTCATTTTCATAACCTAACCTCCTCACGTATTAAATCCTCTATCTATAAATGCATTATGAATCGTTGCCCCTTCCTTAAGGGTAATAACTTTTAAATATTTTCCACTTAATTCCTCCACCTTCGCCCAGTATCTAATGCGACATCTAACTGAATCTCCTCCTTCATGTAAGGGTTCTTTATAACCTTCATGCAAATCTCTAAATTTAAATAAGGTCTTTTTTTGAGAGCTTCATTTATAAAATATTCCGTTGCTCTATAAAATCTTTATTGTTACAATTATATTTTTGCATGAAGAAGTAAAATTGATTAAAGGTTCGGTAAAATGATTTATATGTAGAGAAAGAACATTTGAAGAATAAATTAAATAGTGTGAAGGAGAGAAAATGCTCAAGTATAAAATGAAATTTATGTCAGCTGGTATAATTAGTTTATTTTTTCTGACTGTAATTTATCTAACCTTGGCATGGGCGCTAAGTGAAAAATTAACCGAGCAAGACCTGAATCTGAGAATTGACCATGATGGTTTTAAAAGGAACTTTATCCTTCATCTGCCAAAACAATTCAGCAAATCTAAGACATATCCTCTTTTAATTGTCCTCCATGGAGGCGGTGGAACTCCAGCAAATATGATTAGATTGACAGATGGAAGATTTAACGAAATTGCTGACAGATATAGTTTTATCGTTGCTTATCCGGAAGGGCTCGGAAAGAGCTGGAATGATGAAAGATTGGAAAAGATTTCCTTTGCCCACAAAAATAACATTGACGATGTAGGTTTCATTTCCAAGTTAATAAAAAAAATATTTAATGAATATAAAGCAGATCACAGGCGAGTATTCGTAACAGGTATTTCCAATGGAGGCTTCATGAGTATCCGTATATCAAGGGAACTTGCGGGTATAGTTAAAGGGGTAGCTCCGGTGTGCGCCAGCATTCCTTTTGATGCAAGAGATGCTCATCTTTCTGGAAAACCAATTAATGTGATGATTGTAAATGGAACCTCTGACCCTCTGGTGCCTTATAATGGTGGATATGTAGAACTTTTTGGAAGTAAGAGGGGTAAGATTCTTTCTACGGACGAGACAATCAAAATTTACCTGAAACGTAATAATTGTAAAGATAAGCCTGAGGTAAAAGAGCTAGAAGATAAAGACCCTCTTGATGGCACAAGAGTAATTCGTTATGAGTGGAAAAATTCAAAATATAAAGTAGTTCTACTCAAGATAGTGAATGGAGGACACACATGGCCCGGCGGATTGCAATACTTAAATCCAAGAATTGTGGGAAGGACTTCAAGGGACATCAATTGTTGTGATGAGATATGGGAATTTTTTAATTCTCTGGAATAAGAGAAATAAAGCTTTATTGCAATTTTTGAAAGGCATATATATAAGATCTGACGGGTCATTGCAATAGACTGAAGATTGACAAATTAAGTTTTTTCAGACCTTTTTCCTCATGAGCAGACTAAATTTTCAGATTGAACTTTATCTCTTTGAGCTCTTTTTTTAGCTCCTCCTGTGCTTCGGAAAGGGAAGGAAAATCTTTTTCAAGAATTTTCTTTTCTTCCATTATCCACATCCTGTATCTTGTTCTGCAGAATTTTATTTTTATTGAGACTTTAAAGAGCTTATCTGGAAATAAAAAATAAGGGAAGAAATTTTTCTCTAAAATTAATTTATTCCATTTTTCTCTTTCAAGGGGAAACCACCAGATAACCTCAGCTGGAGGATTCATGGAGTCAGCTATCCTTACTTCAAGTCCAATATCTTCTGCTCTTTTTTCAGCAATTAAAAATATTTTTCCTTCAATTTCTCCTACTTCTTCGATGTTAAGGGTCAAACTGGATTGGAGGAGACTCATGGGAAGTATCCCGCTCCTCTTTATTCTGTCAGAGAAGAAACCAAGAGGGAAGCTTCCATTATTACTTTTCAGGAAAACTCCAACCATAACATCAGAGTATGGCAGGTTTATATAAGGAATTTTTCCTTTGCCACCTTTTACTGGCTCATAATTCTTTGATGCCTCCTGAATATATGTTCCGAGAAAGCTTTTTCTCTGGGCGAACCAGACAGATTCAATTTGAGCTTCTGATAGTTCCATTTCTGATAGATTATTTATGGAAATATCGCAAGATTTAAATTCAAAGCGAGGAGAAGAGCATGAAAGAAAAAGAAGTTGAAGGAAAATAAAAAGAGTGATTAATTCAATTTTTAATTTCAATTTTTTCTTTTTCCCTTGAGAATTATTCTCCTATGACTTTCACAAGAACTCTCTTTCTTCTCTGTCCATCAAATTCGCCATAGAAAATCTGTTCCCACGGTCCAAGGTCGAGTTTTCCGTTTGTTATGGCTACAACAACTTCTCTTCCCATTATTGTCCTTTTTAAGTGAGCATCAGCGTTAGTCTCACCTGTTAGATTGTGCCTGTATTTCGAAACCTCTGATGGAGCAAGTTTTTCAAGCCACTGCTTAAAGTCATAGAGCAAACCCGATTCGTCATCATTTATAAAGACAGAAGCTGTTATATGCATTGCATTTACAAGACAGAGTCCTTCCTTTACTCCGCTTTTCTGAACAATTTCCTGGACTTTATCAGTTAAGTTTATAAACTCTCTTTTATTTTTTGTGTTAAACCACAAATATTCTGTGAAGAATTTCATTTCCTTCCAAGAATCTCATCAACAAGAGGTTTTGCATTGTAAACTTTTAAAAGGGCTTCTATTATTCCCTGAGAATGAACCATTACAGAGCGTGATTGCTCTTCTGTGTAGAAAAAGTTTGTAGGCAAGGATTGAATGTTTCCGTCAAATAGAACTCCTACAAGTTCTCCTTTTCTGTTTACAACAGGTGAGCCAGAATTTCCTCCAATTGAGTCGCATGTGGCAACGAAATTTAGAGGAGTATTTAAATTGAGTGCAGATTTTTTCTGAAGGAAAGATGGTGGAAGCTCGTAGGGTGGCTTGTTTCCAAATTTGTTTGCTCTTTCGTAAAGTCCTTTGAAAGTTGTGTAATAGGGAATCTTTTTACCATTTTCCACATAACCTTTTACAACTCCGAAACTTAATCTTAAAGTTCCAGTAGCATCAGGAGGAATTGATGTTCCCTTTAATTCAAAAAGAGCCTGGGCAATCATAGCACCATTTTTAATTACAACTGCATCAACCTCTTTTTCATATATTACCCTCAATCCCCTTGAAATTGGGTCAAAAAGGAGGGCGAGTTTAATCATTGGGTCTCTTGAATTGTAAATATCCTCAACTGTTCCATCCATGTATTTCTTTCTTTCCTCAATATCCTTTAATTTTGTTCCTTTCACGAGTTCCTCTGCAAGTTCAGCAGGTGTTTTATTGCCAAAGAGGAGCTTGACTTCCCAGACATCTCCTATCTCCTCCTTAAGCTGGAAAAGTGAGTCTGTGAGTTTTAAAATTTCAAATTCATCGTAAATTGGAGCGGGGGAAAGAAGTGATCTCTTCACTGAAGGTAAATTTGCATCAGTGAATTCTCTTAATCTTTTCTCATTGGGTTTTTCCTTTTCAATCGCAAGTCTTACGAGATTTCTTGCAATATTGAAATAAACTGTGTTGAAAGCGTAGGCTCTCTCAAAATAAAGAAGTGGTTTGTAAATTGATGCGTATCTTTTCTGAGCAGATGCTATTTCATCCCAAGTTTTTCCAAATTCCTTTTCCATCTCAGGGTCTTTTTTAATGAGTTCTCTTATCATGGCTTCCTCTCTTGCTTTCTTCTCCATCATTTTTTTATCGAGAAGACCTGATTGATAACCTGTGATTGCTTTCAGACTGTTTTCTATTCCAAATAAAGTTCTCAAAGCTATTCTTGCTTCTTCTTCACTCCTTTTGCTGTATTCCTGAAGGAGTGCCCTTCTTCTCTGGTAGTTTGCAATTGTAATTGGATAACTTACATCTCTTAAAAATTCAAGCTGGGCAACGGTTAAAAGCCTTCCTGTTGAACCAGGATTCCCAGATGCAAATACAAGCTCTCCTTCCTTAACTCCCGTTGTATTCCATTTTAAGTAGTGTGGGGTCTTTAAAGGTTTCCCATCCTCGTAAATCCTGAAAAAGCATATATCAAGGTCATATCTTGGATATGTGAAATTATCAGGGTCTCCACCAAAAAATGCTATTGCATATTCAGGAGCAAAAACAAGGCGAATATCATTGTATGCTTTATATTTGTAGAGATGATACATCCCCCCAGAATATAAAGTCACAACTGAACATCGAAGTCCTGTTTTTTCTGAATATTCCTTTTCAAGATTTGCAATAAATTTCATCCTTGCCTCTGCCTGCTCTGAAGGAGTCTTACCTTCCTTCTCAGCTTCTTTTACTCTTGCAGTAACATCTTCAATTTCTTGAAGAATTCTAACCTCCAGACCGGGACATTTTAACTCCTCTTCCTTTGTCTTTGCGTAAAAACCAGTTTTCATCAAATCCCTTTCTTTTGTGCTAAGGTTCTGAATTGCACCAGCACCCACATGATGATTTGTGAGGACGAGACCATCAGGAGAGACAAAGGAAGCAGATGCTCCTAATCTGACTGAAGAAAGCATAAGGTGATTGAGCCAGTCGGAGGTTACTTCAAAATTGTACTTTTTCTTTAGATAATCCTTAGGAACCAAGTTAAATGGCCATAAGCCCTCATCAGCATAAATCGGAATAAAAGCTATTAATAATAGAACAGCCAATAAAACCTTAAAAATTCTTCTTTTCATAGAAGCCTCCTAATTTTTCAATAGGTTATTTTATCACAAGGATTAGAAATTAAAAAAGAATAAAAGCAAATGGAGAAGAGACTTTGTTCAAGGGAACTATTTCCAGGATCCTCGCTTCAAAGCGAATTGCCAATAGCTTATAGGTATTTCAGAGGATTGCCCTTTTGCCTTTTTATCCTTCACCTCAACCTTCTCCTGAAGAGAAGAAACCAAAGAGAAGATTGGATTATAAAAAGTAAACGTTATTTTATTTTATCAAGCTTTTCTTTTGCCTCTTTCTTCAGCTCCTTTGTTTCAGGAATCCATCTCTGGTCTGGTTCCATCTCAATCACTTCTTTAAGTTCCTTTTTTGCTTCTTCTTTCATCTTCTTTGCAAGATATGTGTCTGCAAGATAAATTCTTGTTAAAGCATTGGTAGGACATATCTCTTTTGCTTTCAGAAGATATTCAAGACTTTTATCCTTTGAACCTCCCGCAATCCCTGGTAGTTTGTAATACATTCTTCCAAGAAGTCTGTAAGGACCACCCCCTTCAATATTAGGGTCTAACTTTAGAGTTATATTCATCTCTTCCTTTATATCATCAACAAGGAAAAGGCTTTTCATAACACCCCTTGCCTCTCCATAGACACCGTAAAGAACACCGAGCCAGAAATGTCCTTCAGGTTTGTTGGGCTCAAGAGCAACAGCTTTCTTTGCAATTTCAACCCCTTTTTCAAAAATAGAAACCCTTTTTTCTTCAGGAGACCTCTGTCCGATGAAGTAAATTGTCTTTGCCAGTTTGCAGTGGGCTTCGTAATTTTTCGGGTCTAACTTAATCGCTTCCTCATAGAGTTTTTGGGCTTCCTTGGCTTTTTCAAGGTCTTCTCTCTCTCTATACATTTCATCACCCTTTGAAATGAGCTCCCTAACATCTGAGGAGGAAAGAAAAGTTGTAAGGGCAAAGAAAAGAATTGAAATGATTAATCTTTTCATGTTCCCTCCTAAAAATGTATCCATCACGCCTTATTTACCATTTTTAAATAAAAAAATCAAAGGATAGATTTGAATTGATGAAAGAGAAGAGCGGTAGTTGAAATACTACCGCCCTTCAAGAAGAAAAAATCAGACTCTGTGAAGAAATTCAGATATCAGTGAATTCCAGGCACTGGAAATGAGAGTTTTGTGGAGAGTGGGTGCTATTTCTCCTCCGTCTGTTATTGTTACACCCAGCTCCCTCTCAAATCTTGTGTGGAGACTTTCTGCATCTTCTTTGAAAAGAAGTTTTGCTCTATTCGCCCAGACCATTTTTTCTCTTATCTCCTTCGGGTCATAGGGTTCCAGGTCTAGAATCCACCCTTTCCTGTAAGGGTCAAGATATGCAATAGGAGGATTATCAACAATGTCAGTGTTAACATCAAGAACCCTAAGGTCAAAGGGAGCAAGCATTGTTGCTTTCTTATCTCCAATTTTCAGCTCCCAGAGTTCATTTCCTGAATTCACCTTATCATTTCTTCCGTGAGTTTTCAAATCAGAGATTTTTCCTACAAGCTTTCTTGCAAAGTCGTCAACTCCAATCCTTATCCTTCCATTAAATCTTCTTGCCCATATGTGTCCTCTTGAGTATAGATACTCGGGAAAGATAATAAATTCGTAGACCTGAACAGGTTCATCTTCTTCCTTTTTCCTGAAAACAAGAGCAGGATGAGTTCCAAAAAGCTCCTCCATTCTCTGATCAACTTCACAATGCCAGCACTGGTAGTTGTTGGGGCAGAGTTTGTAGTCCACAACTCCCATCATCATGTACCTACATTTCCTGTATTCTGCTCTGAACTTCCTGAATCTTTCAAGAGTTTTAGCTTCCATTTGAATTGCTCCTGTAGGACAAACAAAGGTGCAGGCACCACAGGCAACACAATTATCGGAAAACTCTTTTCCAAAAGGAATCCCTATCTCCCTTTCAGTCCCTCTTTTTCCAAAGCCAATCGCCGCTCTTCCAACTCTTTCATCACACACTCTCACACAGATACCACAAAGTATACAATCCTTATTTTTGGTAGAGAAACGGGGTGTTTCAATACCATAATAAGATGCGAGTTCCTGCAATTTCTTTGATGCTGGAACTCTTGCAAGAAGGAGCTCAACTATGAATTTCCTTATCCTCCAAATTTTCTCTGAATTTGTGAGAATTTTCATTCCATCTTTAACAAGCGTTGTACAAGAAGCAACAACATCCTTTCTTCCATTGTTTTCAGCTTCAACAACACAGAGTCTGCACGCTCCATAGGGTTTTAATGCCTCGTGGTGGCAAAGGGTGGGTATGTAGATACCCTTCTCCTTTGCCACTTCAAGGATTGTCTTACCCTCTTGCACCTTCATCCCAAGATCATTAATTCTTATATTTGCCATTGGCAACCTCCCTTTTTAACTGATTAGTTCTTTCCTTTTCTTCCATTCCTGAACGGGGACTGGTTTTTCTGGACTCTCAATCTTCTCTCCTGAAAGCTTAACAACTGCAGAAACTTTTGTTGGACATACCTCAAGACATGTTCCGCATTTGGTGCATTTATCCTGTAAAATAACATGAATCTTTTTGTTTTCACCAAGAATCGCTTCTGAGGGACAATTTTTAAGACAGAGTAAACAGCCAACGCATTTATCAGGATCGATGTAGTAGTTCACGAGCTCATTACATACAAGAGCTGGGCACTTTTTATCTTTTATGTGAGCTTCATACTCCTTTCTGAAATACCTGAGAGTTGTAAGAACAGGGTTAGGAGCAGTCTTTCCAAGTCCGCAAAGAGAAGCATCCTTTACAACTTCTGCCAGTTCTTCAAGTAACTGAATATCTTCAGGCTTACCTTTTCCTTCTGTGAGATTTGTTAGAATTTGATGCATTCTCTCCACACCTTCCCTGCAGGGTGTGCATTTGCCACATGATTCCTCTTTAAGAAATTTTAGAAAGTACTTTGCCACATCCACCATGCATGTTTCTTCATCCATCACTATTAGACCTCCTGAACCCATCATAGCTCCTGCATTTGTAAGGGATTCAAAATCAATGGGGAGGTGGAAGAGTTCTTTTGGAATACAACCTCCAGAGGGACCTCCAATTTGAACCGCTTTTATCTCTTTTCCATCAAGAGCACCTCCTCCAACTTTATAAACGAGGTCTCCTATACTCATACCCATTGGAACTTCCACAAGACCTGTGTTCTTAACTTTTCCAACGAGAGAGAAAATTTTTGTCCCCTTTGAACCTTTAGTTCCGTAAGAAGCGAACCAATCCGCGCCTTTTTCTATAATTTTTGCAACATTTGCCCATGTCTCAACATTGTTTATTACAGTAGGATATTCCCAGAGGCCCTTCTCAGCAGGATATGGTGGTCTGGGTCTTGGATCACCAGGTCTTCCCTCAACAGATTGCATGAGTGCGGTTTCTTCACCACACACAAAAGCTCCTCCCCCACGATTTATCTTTATTACAAAGTTGAAATCTGTTCCGAGAATATTTTTCCCAAGGAATCCATGTTCATGTGCCTCTCTGATAGCTTCAGTAAGATTTTTTACAGCAAGGGGATATTCATTTCTGACATAAACATAACCCATGCTTGCTCCTATTGCGTATGCTCCAATTAACATCCCTTCTATGACAAGGTGGGGGTTACCTTCGAGAACGCCTCTATCCATGTAAGCTCCAGGGTCTCCCTCATCTGCATTGCAAATAATGAATTTCAATTCCTCTCTCTGTTTCCTTACAATTTCCCATTTCCTTCCCGTTGGAAATCCTGCACCTCCTCT
>CAZHEF010000039.1:0-20935 GCA_964531645.1 uncultured Clostridia bacterium | reverse complement strand
GGGACTTTCTGGGAGGGAAAGGGGCTTATTTAGAACTGCTGAATTGTTTTGAAAGAGTGGGAATAGAGTTGAGACCAGAAATAGATGAGTATTTTTCAAAATTCAAATAAAGAGAGTTAAATTTTGCCAATGATAAACACTACGCAAAATTAGATTTGAGTTGGTTTTGGATAAATTCTGATAAATTTGCAAGGATAAGGATTAAATTAGAACTCAAACTCCCATTTAAAAGTGACTCATGTACTCTACTTACAATGATAAAAAAATCAAAGTGTATATAGAATTTAGAAATTTTAGAATGCCTGAAAAACAATAATTGCATTTAGCCTTTCCGATGGGATAAAATAATAAAATGATGAAGCCTGAGGAACAACTTGAATATTTAAAAAAGGGATGCGTTGAGATAGTCAGAGAGGAAGAACTCCTTCAAAAGCTTGAAAAGTCATACAAAACAAAAAAGCCCCTAAAAGTGAAAGTTGGTTTTGACCCAACCGCTCCTGATATTCATCTCGGACATACAGTTATTCTAAGAAAAATGAAGCATTTTCAGGACCTTGGTCATACTGTTATTTTCTTAATTGGAGATTTTACAGGATTGATTGGTGACCCATCAGGAAGGTCTTCAATAAGGAAATCAATGACTCAGGAAGAAATTCTTGCCAACGCTGAAACTTACAAATCTCAGATTTTTAAAATCCTTGACCCTGAGAAAACAGTGATTGACTTTAATTCAAGATGGCATTCAAAATTAACTCCCTTTGAATTTATAACGCTTCTCTCAAAATATACAGTTGCAAGAATCCTTGAAAGGGACGATTTTGAAAATAGAATGAAAAATGGAGTTCCTGTATTCATGCATGAAATAATTTACCCTCTTTTTCAGGGTTATGACTCGGTTGCCCTTGAAGCTGATGTTGAGATGGGAGGGACAGACCAGAAATTCAATCTTCTTGTGGGTAGAGAAATACAGAAGGAGTATGGTCAGGAGCCCCAGGTGATAATCACTTTACCCCTTCTTGAAGGGATAGATGGGAAAGAAAAGATGTCCAAGAGTCTTGGAAATTACATTGGAATCAATGAAAATCCAAAGGAGATTTTCGGGAAAATCATGTCAATTTCCGATGAATTGATGTTTAGATATTATGAACTACTCACAGACATTTCTATGAAGGAAATTAAGAAAATGAGAGAAGATGCAGTTTCAGGCAGAGTAAATCCTAAGGATTTAAAGGAGAATCTTGGCCATTTAATAGTAAGAGATTTCTGGGGAGAGGAGAAGGCAAGGGAGGCAAAAGAGGAGTTTGAAAGGGTCTTCTCAAAGGGAGAAGTTCCAGAAGAAATAGGAGAAATACCTGTTGAAAATGAATCTATAAACATTGTTGAGCTCTTATTCCGAAAAGGAATTTTACCTTCAAAGGGAGAAGTTAAAAGACTGATAAAGGGAGGAGGATTGTATTTAGACAGTGAAAGAATCGAAGACATTAGCTTTACAATAGATTTCAGAAAGAAGGAAGGATATATTTTAAAGGTGGGGAAAAGGAAATTTTATAGATTGAGAAAGAAGAGCTGAACAGAAATTTTTACTTAAAACATCTTCTATTCATATGTTTCGATTCTTCTCAGTTCCATTTCTCCGTAGCCTCCTCTATCCTTTTTTCCCCACATCTCCATTCTCATCCATTCCCTTAAAATTTTCTTTTTATTTTTATCCCATTCAACGACTCTGATATATTTCGTTATTTTATAGCCTGACCATATTTCAACATTCGGGTATGCTTCTCCCTTTATGTAAATTATTCCATTGTTTTCAATGCCTCTGTAAGGGACATCAAATTTTCTTTCCTGTTTGAATACAACAAAATCCCTTATTACCTGTTCAAGGATTCTGCCTATTAGATTGAACTCGTAAGTGAGATCAATTCCCTTATCTACCCAGAAAAATTCAGATTTTTCATTTTCTAAAGGCAAAATAGGTCTTGAAAAAAGCCTTAGAGCCTGAACAAGTGCATCGTAGGATGCAAGGGGAATCTCCTCTTCAGATGGCCAGAGATAGTATGGTCCAAGATTGCAATTAAGGGAGGAAATATCGACTCTTCCGTCACTTCTGATTAAAAATGAGAAACTCTCTTCATCATTTTTTCTGAAGCCAAAGGGAAGAACTTTCCTTTTCTCTTTTTTTATGTGTTTGCTAAATTCAGGATACTCTTCAACCCATTCTTTAAGGACAATACCTCCCAGTTCGAGGGATTCTTTTATTGATGGTGAGGATATTCTTATGTGAATTTCGTGTCCCATAAAATCAATGGTTCTGAGAAGATAACCGGGAAAACCTATATTTGAAAAATGGAACTTTACTCCATCTTCCTCCTTCTCTGCTTTTAAAATTACAGAGGCAAAATTTTCATAATAAACCCTGAATGGAATTATAAAAAGGAGTTTTCCAGAGGCTTTCCCCTTCATTATATACCAGAGAACATATTTTTCTCCTGAAAAAAGGGATGAGCCAAGAAATAATAAGATAAGAAGAAAAATTCTAAATTTCACCGCACCAGAGCTTGAGAATTTGTTCGAATTGTTCTTTGCTAAATTTCGATTTCCCATAAGCTTCTTTGAAATATCTCTGTTTCAGAGCTTCATATAATATCATACCCGCTGAGACAGATACATTCAAACTTCTAACCATTCCGAACATAGGAATCCATATTTTAAAATCTGAAAATGAAAGGGCAGTTTCTGATACCCCTTCTTTTTCATTCCCGAAAATCACAGCAATTTTCTGCGAAAAATCTATCTCCCAGGGTTTCAAAGAATCTTTATCTGAATAGGTGCATGCAATTTTAAATCCTTCATTTTTTAATTTTTTAAGGCACTCTTCTGTTGAGTTATAATAATTCAGTCTTAACCATTTCTCAGCTCCAGTTGTTACTGATGGAGATATTGGAAATGAGCCTGATTCCGGAAGTATAATATCTACATCTATTACTCCCATTGCATCGCATGTCCTCAGGATTGCACTTGCGTTGTACTGATTTTCTATGCATTCAATTACAATCCTTAAATCAGGTTGTCTAAAACTCAAAACATTTCTTATTTTTCTCAGTCTCTCTTCTTTAGTCATTTTTTAAATTCAACTGAAAAGTTCAAAATCTATCTCTTTGGAAAGTCTCCATAGAAGATTTAAAGGAAGGCCCATAACAGAAAAGAAATCCCCCTCAATTTTCTCAATAAAGAAGGCACCCATAGCCTGGATTCCATATGCACCAGCTTTGTCCATTGGTTCGCCGGAATCAATATATCTCCAGATTTCATCGGAAGTGAGAGGTGCGAACCAAACCTTTGATTTTGTATACCCAGAGGCTTCTTTCCCATTGTGCTTATTCAAAAGATGAATTCCTGTATAAACTATATGGTCTCTTCCCTGAAGTTTTAATAGCATCTCAAAGGCTTCTTCTCTACTGGATGGTTTTTGTAGAATTTCTGAGTCAAGAACAACAATTGTGTCTGCACCCAGAATAACTCCATTCATTTCTTTTGCTACTTTCATCACCTTTTCCTTTGAAATTCTCAGGACATAATCCTCGGGCTTTTCCCCAGTTTTTGGAGTTTCGTCAATCTCTGCTTTTTTCTGAATAAATTTAATCGACATATTGCTAAGAAGAAATGCCCTCCTTGGCGAGCTTGATGCAAGAATCAATTCCTTCATTTTCTTGACCTTGCTATCTCATCTTTTATTTTTTGAAGTTCTTTCAAATTTCTCCCCTCATCAGCTTGAAGAAAGTCTTTTAACTCTGAGAGGCTTTTTATTCCAAATTCTTCATAAAGTTTTTTTATCATTTTTATTGTCAGACCCTTTATCCCTTTCAGCTCAAAAAGGGAAACGGGAAATTCAGTTGTTAATCTTCTGTGGAGATTGCAATCTCCTGTCTCAATAATATCAATAATCTTTTTCTCTATAGCCTCTCCAACCCCTTCAATTTCTTTGAGGTCTCCACCCTTTCTCCAGTAATCTTCAACACTTGTCTCCAAGTCTATAATTACATCTCTAACTTTTTCGTAAGACCTTATTTTATAAATATTTTCGGATTTTAATTTAAGAAAGAAAGCAATTTCGTCAAAGATTTTTGAAATGCAGGAATTACTTACCATTACAGTTTCAGCTAAATTTTATACTGTCCAAAAGCTCACGAGCTTCATCATTTTGAGGTTCTAGAGTTAAAACCTTCTCGAGCATCGATTTAGCTCTCATTTTCATTCCTTCTGAAAGATAAAGTTTCCCCAGTTCAAGGAAAGCATCTGGATTCCATTTTTCTATCTCAATGGATTTCAAAAAAGAAACTTCTGCTTCCCTCCTCATGGAAGGAATTTTAACCTGAGCCTTCCCCAGATAAAGATAATACTGTGGGTTGCCACTATTTATTCTCACTGCTTCTTTTAAAAGAAGAATCGCATCCCATATCAAGCCTGAAGCAAGAAGCCCTTTCGCTTCAGAGAATTTCTTCTCGGCTAATTCAGGAGAGGGTTTATCTTCGATTATCAACAATTTTTCTTCAGTTTTTGAAGATGGGCTTGAAAGAATTTTATAAGCCTGAGTCAATCTTATAAATATTTCCTCACACTTCTTTATAAGTTCTGGATTGGATAAAGTTCTGACTCTATCAGGATGAAACTTTTTAACAAGGAAGAAATACCTTTCTCTAAGTTCATCTTCTGTGTAATTATTTTCGAGTTCCATCAATTTTAGAGAGGTTTTCCCATTGAGAGAAGAATAGAATTTCTCTATCTCTTCTTTAAGTGGCTCTCCTTCCTCCCTTTCTTTTTTAAGTTCCTCCCCCTTGAAATCGATAGAATCTGTGCAATAAAGAAGGAAAAGAGTCTTTAAAACATATCTTCTCTCCTTTCCTGTTATCAGGGATATATCATCCACACTTTTTTTCCCATCAATTTCTTTGAATATCTTCTCCTCCTCAGGCTCGAGCTGGACAGGAATATTCTCACTTCTTTTAAAAGGATGATCTTTATCCTTAATGAAGCTATGAGCAGAGGGGCTGAAGAAGCTCCTTATTCCTTTTGCAATTAACGGAGGTAAAAATAGTTGAAAAACTTCCTTGGGAAGCTCGGGAAGTTTTTCCTCGAATTTTATCTGGGCGCCTTCCATCTGAAAGGTCATTAAAAAAATTCTCTGAATCTGGTGGAGAAGAGCAATGTTCAGATTTTTTCTGCTGACCAATCCCTGAGAAACAAGATATTCTCCAAATTTAATTTTCTTTTCAGAAATTTTATGAAGAGCAGAAAGATGAATGTAATCTATTAGTTTCAGCTTCAAAAGAATCTGGCCTATTTTTTCATCTGCGAGTGTAGACCAACCCGCACATAGATAACCATTGGAAAAGAGAAGAGTTCTTTTCACTCTTTTGTCAAAGACTAAGAGTTCTCCTGATCTTCTCTTTTTGTAAATATCTCTGTATAGTAATCCAATATGTTCCATTCTATTTTATTTATATGCCATTTAACTGAATTTTTCAATATTGTTTAACCAAAGGTTCTGAATAACCAATGTCCAAATTCCAATAGTCAGTGGCTTCATGCTACAAGCTAAATATAAATAATCTCAGACTTCGGACCACACTTAAATAATCTAAAAAAATTCTAAATCCCAAGCAAATCTCAAACCTCGAATTACAAACAGTAAATAGCAAACCGCTTACTACCCATAACTCTCTCCTCCTCTTCTGTTCTGCTATTTGCTGCGAGCTGTAAGCTGAAAGCTCTATTTGGAGTGTGGTTATTGGTGCTTGGTGATTTTCTTCCCTCGAGATGACAAAGAGATTTAAAACTTCTTTATTCAAGAAATTTTAATTATGGCTTCTTTTCTTTTTTCTTCTTTTCCTTCTTTTTGAACTCGCTCCCAACAAGTTCAACCATTGCCATTGGAGCTCCGTCCCCTTTCCTCTCTCCAAGTCTTACTATCCTTACATAACCTCCATTCCTTCCTTCAAATCTCGGACCAATCTCATCAAAAAGCTTTTTCAGAGTTTCCTTTTTCCAAACATATTTTAGAGCGAGTCTTCTCGAATGAAGAGTCCCATCCTTTGCAAGGGTGACTGCCTTTTCAGCAAACCTTTTCAGTTCCTTTGCTTTGGCAACGGTTGTTGTTATCCTCTCTTTCTCAAATAGAGATGTTGCAAGATTTCTCAAAACCGCCAATCTATGCTCCGATGTTCTACCAAGTTTTCTTGTATCAATCGCGTGTCTCATCTTTTTCTTCTTCCTCCTTTTCTTCCTCTATCTTTTTCAGTATCATTTCTTTCAGCTCTGGATTGAGTGCGAGACCGAAGGATAAATTATTTCTTTCGAGGACATCCTTTACTTCATTAAGAGCTTTCTGCCCAACAACTTTATTCTTTAAAAGGTCATCGTAATCCCTCTCCACAAGTTCATAAACCCAGTTGAATTTTGCCTGTTTTAGAGCATTTATTGTCCTCTGCTGCAGATCATCAAGATCTTCAATGCTCTTTGCCAGGAGTTCCAGTTGTTCAAGATACGGTATCTCCTCAGCTGGTGTTTCTTCTTTTATCTCAACTCTATCTGGAACAGTAAGGAAGATTGCAAGGTGCTCCCTCACTATCTTTGAAGCCATGGAGAGAGCTTCTCGAGGTTTAATTGTTCCATTTGTCCAGATTTCGAGAACAAGCTTTTCATAATCTCCTCTTCCGCCAAGTCTCATTGGCTCCACATTGAAATTGACTTTAACTATTGGAGAATGAACAGAATCCACTGGAATGAATCCAATTGGAAGGTCGGGATCAAAATTTCTATCAGCTGTTACATACCCGATCCCCTTCTTAACCCTTATTTCCATATCAAGCTTTGCTCCTTCCTCAAGGGTTGCAATGTATATTTCTTTGTCAACTATCTTTAAATCAGATGGGAGGGAGATGTCTCCAGATTTAAATTCACCTGCCCCTTCAAATTTTATCTTGAAATTTTTCGGCTCATTCCCTTTAAGTAGGAGAGGAATTTTTTTGAGATTCAGAATTATATCCATCACATCTTCGTAGACACCAGGTATAGAAGAAAATTCATGATAAACTCCTTCAATCCTAAGTGCTGTTATTGCTGCTCCAGGGATTGAGGAAAGAAGAGTTCTTCGGAGGACATTGCCTATCGAGGTTCCAAACCCTCTTTCAAGAGGATAAGAAAAAAAGATACCATAAGTATCCGTTGATTTATCATAATCACATTCAAGTCTTTTCGGCCTCTGAAAATTAAATTCAAACATAGACACCTCCTTATCTTGAATAGAACTCTACGATCAAGTGTTCCTCCACAGGAATGCCAACATCCTCCCTTTTTGGAAGTTGAAGAATCTTGCCTTTAAAGTTTTCGAAATCCACAGAAAGCCAGCCAGGAACCGAGATTGAATCCTTAAGGGAAATTATTCTATTTTTAATGCTTTCGTTGGAAAGACTCTTTGAAGTTAACCCTATTTCATCACCCACTTTGACTATGTAAGAGGGGACATTTGTTCTTCTCTGATTAACAGCTATATGTCCATGAGAAATAAGCTGACGAGCTTCCTTTCTCGATGAAGCGAACCCTATCTTGCAAACTACATTATCTAGCCTTCTTTCAAGTAGAGTCAGAAAATTGCTTCCTGTAACCCCTCTCATTCTTTCTGCTCTTTCAAAGAATAATCTAAACTGCTTCTCCGAGAGTCCATAGTATCTTCTAACTTTCTGCTTTTCCCTGAACTGCAAACCATAACCAAATGGTTTTTGAGATACTGATTTTGTATGCTGACCAGGGGTGTATGGTCTTTTTGTAAGAGGACACTTCGGACTCAAACATTTACTCCCCTTCAAGAAAAGTTTTACCCCTTCTCTCCTACACAACCTACAATTAGGACCTATTTCTCTACCCAATTTTTAAACCTCCTCAAAGATTTTGCTATACGGCTTTTTAGCCAATTCTCCCTTTAATTCTCTTCTTATTGATTCGTAATCCGTAATAATCAATCCGCAATTCATTTCTCGCTCGTCTCGCCTTTCTCGCTTTTCTCGCTTATACCTCACACCCTTCTCCTTCTCGGCGGTCTGCATCCATTGTGGGGAATTGGAGTAACATCCCTAATGGATTTTATAACCAGTCCCGTTGCCTGCAGAGCTCTTATTGCAGCTTCTCTGCCTGCTCCAGGCCCCTTAATCATTACATCAATATATTTCACGCCCAATTCCCGTGCATCACTTCCGACCTTCTGAGCAGCAAGCTGAGCAGCGAAGGGCGTCCCCTTCCTTGCTCCTTTAAATCCAACAGTTCCTCCAGAAGCAAAACAAAGAGTGTTGCCCCGTTGGTCTGTTATGGTTATAATTGTGTTATTAAAAGTAGCCAGAATATGAGCTATCGCATGAATTTCGCTTTTTTCTTTCTTTGATTTTTTTACTTCCTTTTTCTCAGCCATTTATCTATCTCCTTAAGCTGTTGTTTTCTTTTTCTTTATGAGAGCTCCTTTTGGACCCTTTCTCGTCCTTGCATTTGACCTTGTCCTTTGCCCCCTCACAGGAAGTCTCCTCCTGTGTCTAAGACCTCTGTAACAACCAATCTCCTCAAGCCTTTTGATGTTAGAAGTAATTTCCTTTCTAAGATCACCCTCAACTTTTTCTTCCTTTTCAATAATATTCCTTATCCTTGCTATTTCCTCTTCTGTCAAATCTTTTACTTTCTTATCCCTGTCAACCTTAGCTTTCTCTAGAATTTTGTTGGATTTTGATCTTCCAATTCCAAAAATATAGGTTAACCCTATCTCAACTCTTTTGTTGGAAGGAAGATTAACACCAGCAATTCTTGCCACCTTTTACCTCCTCATCCTTGTCTCTGTTTATGCTTTGGATTTTCACAAATAACTCTAACAGTTCCTTTTCTCTTAATAATCTTACATTTTGAACAAATTTTCTTAACAGATGCTCTAACTTTCATTTTCCACCTCACTTATATCTGTAAACAATTCTACCCCTTGTAAGATCATATGGAGAAAGTTCTACAACAACCTTGTCACCAGGAAGTATTCTCACAAAATGCTTTCTCATTTTTCCTGAAACATGAGCTAATACCTTATGTTTGTTCTCAAGTTCAACCAAAAACATGGCATTTGGTCTTGCTTCAATCACAGTTCCAACAACCTCAATAGGCTCTTCTTTAGGCATCTCTTTCCTCGAGAGAGGTAAGAACTATTGCGGAATCAGAAGTAACAGTAACAGTATGCTCAAAATGGGCAGAAAGACTCCTGTCCTTTGTAACCGCTGTCCATGTATCAGGAAGAATCTCAACCTCATGGGAACCAGCAGAAATCATCGGCTCTATTGCTATAACTGCCCCTTCTCTTAGCTCAGATCCTTTCCCGCGAACACCAAAATTTGGTATCTGGGGCTCCTCATGGAGGTTTCTTCCTATTCCATGCCCAACAAAATCCCTTATTACAGAAAATCCATTGGATTCTGCGTAACTCTGAATTTCATAGGAAATATCCCCTACCCTTATTCCATCCTTTACTACTGCAATTGCCTTTGACAGAGCGTTTTTTGTTATATCCAGTAGTTTCTTAGCCCTTTCTGATATTTCTCCCACAGGATAGGTGTATGCCGCATCACCATGAAATCCGTCAATTCTAACTCCTATGTCAATACTTATAATGTCACCCTCTTTTAAAACTCTTTTTGAAGGAATTCCGTGAACAATCTCTTCGTTTATTGATGTGCATATTGTTGCTGGAAATTCTCTCGGGAAGTAGAAGTGTGGTTTATAACCTTTGAAAGCAGGGATACCACCCATCTTTCTCACAAGATCTTCAGCGATCTCATTAAGTCTATAAGTCGTGACACCTGGCTTTATGTATTTCTCCAGCTCAGCAAGAACAGTAGCCACAATCTCGCCTGCTTTTTTCATCTTTTTCAATTCCTCTTTTGTTTTTATTTCAATCATCTATTTTTCTTATTTTACTACAAATCTCTTCAAATATCACCTGTGAGCCAAGGGATGCGTCCAGAAAATAAAGATTCCCTTTTTCTGTGTAATAATCTACAAGATCCTTCTCTTCCCCTTCCCATACTTTATATCTCTTTTCAATTGTTTCCTCGTTGTCGTCGCTTCTCTGAACAAGAGGAGTAAAACATATATCGCAAATTCCTTCTGTCTGCGGTGGAAGGGATATCTTGTTATAAACAGCCTTACACTTCGGACAAACAAGTCTTGAAGTAAGTCTTTTTATAAGTTCCTCTTTACTTATTTCAAAAAGAAAAACAATTTCTTTGTCTGCTGGAATTGAATCAAGAGCTTGAGCCTGAGGAAGATTTCTTGGAAATCCATCAAGGATATATCCTTTTTTACAATCTTCCTTTTCAACCCTTTCCTTTATAATTCCAACAATTATCTCATCGTCAACAAGCTCCCCTTTTTTCATTTTTTCCTCTGCTTTTTTCCCAAGAGGTGTTTTATTGGCAACTGCATCTCTTAAAATGTCCCCTGTGGAAATCTTTGGGATTGAAAACTCCCTTGAAATCAAATCCGCCTGCGTTCCTTTTCCAGAACCGGGTGGACCAAGGAATATTATCCTCATCCTCTTCTACCCCTTATTCTTGTCTTTCCAAGAAATCCCTCGTAATGTCTCATTATTAGCTGAGCCTCTACCTGCTGAAGAGTGTCCATTGCAACTCCAACAACTATAAGGATAGATGTTCCACCGAAATAAAATGGAACGCCCAGACCCTCTGTAAACCACCTTGGAAGGTATGCTTCAAGGGCTTCACCAATCCATGGTATTGCTCCAACCTTGAAGCCTGTCATTAGAAATTCTGGAAGAATAGCAATGGCAGAAAGATAAATGGCTCCTACAAGGGTAATCCTTGAAAGAACCTTATCTATGTAGTCCGCTGTAAGTTTCCCCGGTCTTATCCCAGGAATAAATCCACCATATTTCTGAATGTTTTCAGCAACATCAGTGGGGTTAAAGATTATTGAAACATAAAAGTATGTGAAGAAAATTATCGATGCAATGTAAAGTATTGTATAAAGGGGCATCCCCCATCCCAACTGTCTTGCAAGCTCCTGAGCAATAGGATGCTTAATTAGACTTGCAATTCCAGCAGGGAAAGTAATAATGGAAGATGCAAAAATTATTGGTATAACTCCTCCTGTATTTACTCTTAATGGAAGGTGTGTGCTCTGTCCACCGTAAACTTTTCTTCCAACAACCCTCCTTGCATATTGAATAGGGATTCTCCTCTGAGCTCTCTCAACATAAACAATCACAGCAACGACTGCAAGCATCAAGAGGGAAAGAAGAATTATCTTGATTGGTCCCATTCCCCCTGTCCTCATACCTTCTATTACTGCCTGAAGCCCACCAGGTAATCCGACAACAATTCCTGCAAATATAATCAAAGAAATTCCATTACCTATCCCTCTCTCTGAAATCTGTTCCCCAAGCCACATTATAAATATTGTCCCAGTTGTCAGGGTAAGAATTGTCATAAGGATAAAACCCATCCCAGGGTTACTAACAATCCTCATCCCTGAAGGAGAAGTTGTTGCTTGAAGAGAAACTGCAATACCTGCAGCCTGAATTATACTTATTAAAACAGTTCCGTATCTTGTATACTGGGTTATTTTCTTTCTTCCTAACTCCCCTTCCTTGGAAAGCCTTTCAAGGTAAGGCCATATGACGGTTAAAAGTTGTAGAATAATTGAGGCGCTAATATAAGGCATAATTCCAAGGGCAAATATTGCCATTCTCGAAAGTGTTCTACCTGAGAAGAGGTCTACAAATCCGAGAAATGTCCCTTTCATCTGCTCAAAAAGTTCAACCAGTGCATCGGAGTTTATTCCCGGAGTTGGTATCTGAGCTCCAATTCTGTAAACTGCAAGAAGAGCGAGGGTGAAAATAACCCTCTTTCTTAATTCTGGTATAGCAAAAATATTCCTTATACTTTCTACTATCTTCATTGCAGGATTACCACCTTACCGCCTGCTTTCTCTATTTTTCCCTTTGCATTTTTACTGAAACCATGGGCTTGAACTGAAATTGCTTTTGCGACTTCACCCTCTCCGAGAATTTTAACCAATCCATTTTTATCCTTTATTAATCCTTCCTTCTCAAGAATTTCCGGTGTTATTTCCTTATATTTTAATTTTGTTAAATCTTTAAGGTTCACTATTTGCCACTCTTTCTTAAATATGTTTGTGAAACCCCTCTTGGGTATTCTTCTATGGAGGGGCATCTGTCCACCTTCAAAACCTTTTTTCTGCGAGAATCCAGTTATTGAGTTCTGTCCTTTCATTCCCCTTGTAGAAGTCTTACCGTGCCCTGAGCCAGGGCCTCTTCCAACTCTTTTCCTCTTTTTTGTTGCACCTCTTGAAGGACTCAAATTATAGAGATTCATCCTATATCTCCTCCATTTCTACAAGATGCTTAACTTTTTCTATCATCCCTCTTATGGCTGGAGTGTCGGGTCTTATAACCACATGATGAAGCCTTCTCAGACCAAGTCCTCTCACAACTTCTCTCTGTTTCTGAGGATAACCTATTACACTTTTAACAAGTCTAATTTTCAATTTCTTTGCCTTACTCCTTTTCACCACTATTACCTTCCTCCTTTAACTTTCCTCTTAAAATACATGCAGTTTGATGGTCCCTGAGAGATTTAAGGGCTTCAATGGTAGCGCGAGCGGAAGAAAATGGATTCTTGCTCCCAACACATTTTGTAAGAATATCCTTAATACCCGCAAGCTCAATTATTGCTCTTACCGCTCCTCCTGCAATTACTCCAGTCCCTTTTGAAGCAGGTCTTAGAATGACAAGACCTGCACCAAATTCTCCCTTTGCAAGATGAGGTATACTACCATCAACTATTGGAACCTTTATCAGGTGTTTCTTGGCATCTTCAATTGCCTTTTTTATCGCTATTGGGACCTCTCTTGCCTTCCCTTTTCCAATAGCAACCCTTCCAGATTCGTCTCCTATAGCTATAAGAGCCGAGAAATTAAGGTTTTTACCTCCCTTTACAACTTTAGTTACTCTTCTTATAGAAATAACCCTTTCTCTAAATTCTTTCTTTTCAATTTCAATCTCTTCCATTCATCCTCCTCAAAAGAGAATTCCTTTCTCTCTTATTCCATCTGCAATTTCCTTTACTCTTCCATGATACGGATAACCACTTCTATCAAAAACTATCTTCCCTATATTTTTTTCTTTCAGTCTCTCTCCAAGAATATTACCCAGAAGCCTTGCAGTTTTTAGATTTTTTATATTGTAGAAATTATTCCCGAATTTTTCTCTGAAATCCTTCTCCAGAGTCGATGCAGAAGCCAATGTCATTCCATTTATATCATCTATAGCTTGAATATACAAATATCTGACACTCTTATAGACACAGACTCTCGGTTTATCAGAGGTTCCAAATATCTCTTTTCTTATCCTCTTCTTTCTCTTTAATCTTAATTCATTTCTTGAGAGAGTCTTTTCCATTATTTCACTCCTGTCCTTCTTTCTTTTTTCCTTAGTCTTTCACCAAAATATCTTATTCCCTTTAATTTATATGAATCTGGAGATCTGAAGGACTTAATCTTGGCTGCAACAAGCCCGACCTTCTCCTTGTCCATTCCTGAAACGACAATCTGAAACTTCCTCTCAGGCGTCATTCCAGCAGATATTTCTATCCCTTCAGGGGGGACAAATTCAATAGGATGAGAGTAGCCGATAGAAAGAATTAATTTCTTACCTTCTACCTGCGCCTTATAACCAACACCTTCCATCTCAAGTTTCTTGATAAATCCTTCAGTTACGCCTATTATCGCATTCTGTGTGAGAGCTCTTGTTGTTCCGTGAAGGGCTCTCAAATTCTTTGAGTCATTTGCCCTGTCAAAAAATATTTTCCCATCCTCAACCTTTGCCTGGATCCCATAGGGAATAGGAACATTTATAGAACCCTTTGGTCCCTCAACAATTATTTCACTTTCCCTAACACTCACCTTAACCTTTGGTGGCAAAAAAATTGGTTTTTTTCCTACTCTTGACATTTTCCATCACCTACCAAATATAGCATAAAACTTCTCCTCCAACTCCCAGTTCTCTACATTTTTGATCTGTAAAAATTCCTCTGGAAGTTGAGATTATAGCTATCCCCAATCCATTCATAACAAGGGGGATATCATCCTTTGTGCAATAAATTCTACATCCCGGCTTTGAAACTCTCTCAAGACCTCTTATAACACTCTGCTTGTCAGGCGTCCACTTGAGGTATATTTTCAAAATGCCCTGTTTTCCATCATCTTCAAATTTGAAATTTTCAATAAACCCCTCTTCCTTTAAAATTTTTGCGATCTCCAATTTTAATTTTGAAGATGGAACCACAGCCTCTTTCTTTCTCACCATTATCGCATTTCTCATCCTTGCGAGCATATCAGCAATAGGATCTGTCATGGTCATATCTTCCCTCCTACCATGTAGCCTTTACGACCCCAGGAATTTCTCCCTTAAGGGCAAGCTCTCTGAAGCACAGCCTGCAAAGCTCAAATTTTCTAATAAACGCCCTTGATCTCCCACATAAACGACATCTGTTTCTCTTTCTTGTCTTAAATTTTGACTTTTTTCTTGTTTTAGCCATCCATGCTATAGTGGCCATATTCTTCTCCTTATCTAAAAGGCATTCCAAGATATTTCAAAAGTGCCGTTGCTTCTTCATTATTCTTAGCAGTAGTTACAAAGGTTATGTTCAGTCCTCTTGTCTTATCAATCTTTGAAGGGTCAAGTTCAGGAAAAACTATCTGGTCCCTCATCCCGATCGTGTAATTGCCAAATTCGTCAAAGGATTTGGGAGAAACTCCTTTAAAATCTCTAGCTCTTGGAAGAACAATGTTTACAAATTTATCCATGAATTCATACATCCTTTCCCTTCTCAAAGTTACTGTGCATGCAATTGGTTGTCCCTTTTTTACTTTGAACGCTGAAATTGATTTTTTTGCTCTCTTTATTGCAGGCCATTGCCCTACAATCAAACTCAGCTCCTTCATGGCAGTATCGAGAAGTTTTATATTCTGAGTTGCCTCTCCAACACCAACATTTATAACAATCTTCCTCAATTTGGGAACCTCATGAATATTCCTGTAATTAAATTCCTTCATCAATGCTGGAACAACTTCTTTTAAATATTTCTCATGAAGTCTGCTCAACATTTCATCACTCCTAATCAAAAATTGCTCCACATTTTTTACATGTTCTAACCTTTGAGCCATCTCCAAGAATTTTAATTCCTGCTCTCGCACCTCTATCACACTCAGGGCAGTAGAGCATGAGATTGGATATGTGAACGGGTGCTTCCTTCTCCACTATTCCTCCCTGAATATTTCTTGATGGATTTGGTCTTACAAACTCCTTCATAAGTCTAACTTTTTCGACAAGTGCCATATTCCTATTTTTAAAAACCTTCAAAACTTTTCCTTTTTTCCCCTTATCCTTTCCTGCTATCACAACTACCACATCGTTCTTTTTTATCTTTAGCTCCATTTTCTCCTCCTACAAGACCTCAGGGGAAAGAGAAATTATCTTCATAAACTTTTTCTCCCTTAACTCCCTTGCGACTGGACCAAAAACTCTTGTTCCAATTGGTTCTCCCGCTTTATCTATTAAAACCGCAGCGTTATCATCAAATCTAATATAAGAACCATCCTTTCTTCTTATCTCCTTTTTTGTCCTTACTATTACTGCTCTCACAACATCTCCTTTTTTGATTTTTGTGTTTGGTTCCGCCTCTTTTACAGATGCGGTTATAACATCTCCTATAGTAGCAATCCTTCCAGCTCCACCTCCTATTGGATGGATACACATTATCTTTTTTGCACCAGAATTGTCAGCAACAGTAAGGATGGCCCTCATCTGAATCATATGGTCCTCCCTCTTTCATCTCTACTTGAATAAATTTCAATTACTCTCCATCTTTTTCTTCTACTCAAAGGTCTGCTTTCTACAATTTTAACTTTGTCTCCCACTTTACATGCGTTATGCTCGTCGTGGGCGAGAAACTTTTTCCTCTTCTTCACGACTTTTTTATAAAAGGGGTGTCTTACAAATCTTTCCACCAAGACACTAACAGTTTTGTCTCCACCTTTTGATATAACTATCCCAGCCTTTGTGGTCTTTCTTTTCCTCTCCATCATCTACTCTCCTTTCTCTCTCTTTCCTTAAGTATTGTCAGGATTCTCGCAATATCCTTTTTAAGATGTCTGATTTTCAAAGGGTTCTCGAGAGAAATGAATTTTTTCATTTTCAAAGTAAAAAGCTGAGCTTTCAATTCTGAAAGTTTGTGTTGGAGTTCTTCCGTTGATAATTCTCTAATCTCAGATACTTTCATTTCAATCTTCCCTCATTACAATTTTTGTCTTGATTGGAAGTTTATGGGAGGCAATTCTCAATGCTTCCATCGCAACTTCCTTCGGAAGTCCCTCAATCTCATAAATGATCCTTCCAGGTCTTATCACATCAACCCATCCTTCTATATCACCTTTTCCTTTTCCCATTCTGCTTTCAACAGGCTTCTTTGTATAAGACTTCCAAGGGAAAACTCTAATCCAGAGTTTGCCACCTTTTTTAATAAATCTTGCTATTGCAATCCTGCCTGCTTCTATTTGTCTTGCAGTCAACCAGCAAGGCTCTAAGACCTGCAAACCCATATCTCCGAAGGCAAGTTCATTCCCTCTCCATGCCTTTCCTTTCATCCTTCTTCTCTGAATCTTTCTGTATTTTACTTTCTTCGGCATCAACATCTTACTTCACCTCCGCAGGGCTTTGCTGAATCGATTTTTGTTTGGGTGAATCTCCTCTGTATATCCACACTTTTATTCCAATCTGTCCATAGGTAGTGAATGCCTCAAGAAATGAATAATCTATATCAGCTTTTAATGTCTGAAGGGGAAGTCTTCCAAAAAGATACCATTCCGAACGGGCTATTTCTGCTCCACCCAATCTTCCAGAACACATTATCTTCACTCCTTTAGCTCCTGCCTTAAGAACCATATCAACAGCCCTTCTCATTGCTCTTCTATAAGCAACTCTTTTCTCCAATTGCAAGGCAATATTTTCTGCCACAAGTTTTGCCTCAAGTTCAGGTTTTTGAACTTCCATTATATCTATGTAAACTTCCTTATCCTTTGTAATCTTCTTAACCATCTCCTTTATCTTATCCCTCTCCTTACCACCCCTTCCTATTAGCGTTCCTGGTCTAACACAATATATCAAGACCCTTAAAATGGTCTCTATTCTTTCAACAACAACCTGGGAGATAGAAGCGTGGGAATATTTCTCAATTATAACTTTTCTTATCTGTAAGTCTTCATGAAGACTCTGAATGTAATCCTTACCTTTTCCAAACCATTTTGAAAGCCAATCCTTATTGTATCCGAGTCTAAAACCTATAGGATGAGTCTTTTGCCCCACTTTACTACCTCCTTTTAATCCTTTCATTAAGATATATGGAGATATGACTAGCGCTTTTGAGAATTCTGTAAGCCCTTCCCATGGGAGCAGGTCTTATTCTCTTCAGGGACGGGCCCTGATTTATAAAGCATTTTGAAATATATAATGAATCCACATCTAAGGATGGAAATTTCTGTTGAGCATTTGCAATTGCTGAGTTAAGGACAGAAGCGATTAAATTCGCAGCCTTTTTTCTCCTGGAAAAATGGAGAATAGTCAAAGCTTCTCCAACATTCTTACCTCTAATCATGTCCATAACAAGCCTGCATTTTTGAGGTGAAATTCTAACAAATTTTGCTTCGGCTTTTGCAATATATGTCGTATTTTCCACTTTACCTCCTTAATCCTTTATTTTTGTAGCTTTTTCACTCTTTGATGTGTGCCCTTTGAAAGTTCTTGTAGGAGAAAATTCTCCAAGTTTGTGCCCGACCATATTCTCTGTAACATAAACTGGAATAAACTTTCTCCCATTGTGAACAGCAATAGTAAGTCCTACCATTTCTGGAATAACTGTTGACCTTCTTGACCAAGTTTTTATAACTTCTCTCTTTGTAACAGCCTGAGCCTGAACCTTGCGAACTTTATCGAGAAGATGAGAATCAACAAAAACTCCTTTTTTAAGGGATCTTCCCATTTACTTCTCCCTTCTTCTAACAATAAATTTTGATGTTCTTTTATTTTTCCTTGTCTTGTATCCTTTTGTATATTGACCCCATGGTGTAACAGGAATTCTTCCACCTTTGGTCTTTCCTTCTCCTCCACCATGGGGATGATCAATGGGATTCATGGCAGTTCCTCGGACATGGGGCCTTCTTCCAAACCATCTTGTTCTTCCAGCTTTACCAACTGAAATATTCTCATGCTCAAGATTTCCAACTTGGCCTACAGTAGCTCTACAGTCAAGGTTAATGAGTCTAACCTCAGAGGAAGGCAACTTTATATGGGCATAATCTCCTTCTTTAGCAAGAATCTGCGCTCCTGCGCCAGCAGATCTGACCATCTGTCCACCCTTACCTTTTTTAAGCTCAATATTATGGACAATTGTTCCAACAGGAATGTATCTGAGCGGAAGTGAGTTGCCAGGAAGAATATCAGCTTCTTTATCTGAAGATATAATCTTATCTCCGACTTTCAATCCAACAGGACAGAGAATATACCTTCTTTCTCCATCAAAGTATTTTATGAGAGCAATTCTTGCTGATCTGTTGGGGTCATATTCAATGCTCTCTACAACTCCTTCTATCCCAATTTTATCCCTCTTGAAATCAATAATCCTGTAAGCCCTTTTATGCCCTCCTCCTCTAAACCTTATGCATATTCTCCCCTTGCTATTTCTTCCTCCTGACTTTTTAAGAGGCAGGACAAGGGGCTTGAAAGGTTCTTTCCTTGTAATCTCCTCAAAGGTATACCCTGTCCTCCCTCTCAGAGCAGGTGTGACAGGTCTGTAAGTCTTTACTCCCATTTTTTACCTCAACCTTCAACAAAATCTATCATTTTTTCGCCTTCTTTCAGTTTTACATAAGCCTTCTTCCAATCTCTTCTCCTTCCTTCAAACCTTCCCCATCTTTTCAACTTTCCCTGAAAATTGGAAGTTCTGACTCTCTCAACCTTAACCTTGAATAGTTCCTCAACAGCTCTCTTTATTTCTATTTTATTTGCGGAAGGAACAACTCTAAAAACAACCTCGCCTTTTTCTTTCAGTTTGGTTGTCTTTTCAGAGATTACAGGTCCTAAAATTATGTTATGAAGATCCTTTATCATGCCAGCCTCTCAATTAATTTATCGAGAGCCCTCTCAGAAATTACAACCCACTTATATTTAAGTAAGTCATATGTATTCAAATCCATAGCATCCATAAAACCTGCTGATGGAATATTCCTCAATGCAAGAGCAAGATTTCTGTTCTCATGAGAATCAACAAATAGAGCATTCTCAACACCCAATTTCTGCACCAAATGAAACCCATCCTTTGTTTTAAACGATGGAATCTCAAGACTGTCAACAACCATCAGTAAATTCTCTTTAAGTTTAAAGGAAATAGCGCTTTTCAGTGCATTTCTTTTCGCCTTTTTAGGAATTTCATAAGAGTAATCTCTTGGCTTCGGACCAAAAACTGTCCCACCCTTTCTCCACAAAGGAGTTCTAATACTTCCGACCCTTGCTCTACCAGTCTTCTTCTGTCGCCATAGTTTTCTTCCACTTCCAGATACCTCGCCACGAGTCTTTGTGCAATGTGTTCCCTGTCTCCTGGAAGCACGCAGGCTCTTAACCTCTTCCCAGACAAGGTGCTTATTCAATTTGTATGAAAAAATGCCATCAGGAACTTCTCTTTCTTTTATCCTTTCCTTTTCAGTATTTATAATGGTTAGTGTGCTCACCTCTTTTTACTCCTTATATTTACAGTTTTTCTTATAAAACAGTAACTTCCTTTATAACCTGGAATTGCACCTTTGACCATTAAAATATTATTTTCACTATCTATCTTAAAAATCTCGAGATTCCTGACAGTGAACCTTTCTCCTCCCATTCTACCGGGTAGCCTCTGCCCTTTAAGAACCCTCGATGGAAATGATGAAGCTCCTATGGAACCGGGTCTTCTGTGAAACATCGAGCCGTGGGAATCCGCTCCACCTTTAAAACCATGCCTTTTAACAACTCCCTGAAACCCTCTTCCTTTACTTATTCCCGTGCAATCTACCTTTTTATCCTTTTCAAAAATATCAACCTTTATTATGTCTCCTACATTTATACCTTCAAAATTTTCAAGGACAGTAAATTCTTTCAAAATTCTTGTCGGAGGAATATTTACCTTTTTGAAATGCCCCTCAAGGGGCTTGTTTACATTCTTTAAAGATTTTCCCTCCACAAGACCAAGCTGAACCGAGTTGTATCCGTCCTTCTCAACAGTCTTTTTCTGAACAACAACGCATGGTCCAGCTTTTATAACTGTTACAGGTATAACCTCTCCATTCTCATCCCATCCCTGAGTCATCCCGATCTTTTTACCTATAATTCCTTCTACCATATCATTCTCCTATTCTGACATAACATCCACATGAACTCCTGCAGGAAGCTCAAGGGTCTTAAGCTCATCAATAGTAGCTTCGTTATAATCAAGGATGTAGATGAGCCTCTTATGAGTCCTAATTTCAAAATGCTCTCTTGATCTTTTGTCCACATTGGGAGAACGGAGAACACAGAATCTTTCTACCTTTGTAGGTAAAGGTATTGGACCAGAGACCCTTGCCCCTGATCTCTTTGCCTTTGTCACAATTTCCATGGCGGACTTATCAAGGATTCTGTAATCATATGCCATCAATCTTATCTTGAGCCTCTGCATATTTTCCTTTCCATCCATATCAAATCACTCCAGAATATCAGTAACTGAACCTGCTCCTATTGTCCTCCCTCCTTCCC
>CAZHEF010000038.1:0-22766 GCA_964531645.1 uncultured Clostridia bacterium | reverse complement strand
TCGTAGGTATGCTCAGTCCATAAGTCTGTTTTTACATGCTTTCCACCGCTTGAATCATTAATTGGTCGGGTGGGGTCAAGACCCTTTGTTAAATCGTAAACATCCATTATCGATCTTGATGATGATTCCCTTTTCTCCCAAACTTCGTTAAACAGTGTCCATGCAATTATTTGATGGGTGATCTCTGTCTCTTACAACAACTTCGCTCCATTCTTTAAGAAAATTTCTCTGAGATTCACTTTTTTCAGAGTCAATCCCCCAGCTTGGAAATTCTGCCCAAGTAAGATAACCCAAGCGATCAGCCCAGTAATGAAATCTTTCTTCAAAAACTTTTTGATGTAAACGAGCTCCATTAAATCCTGCTTTTTTTGCCAGTTCAATATCTCTTTTAAGAGCAGAATCGCTCGGAGCTGTCCATATTCCTTCAGGATAGAATCCCTAGTCAAGAACAAATCTTAAATAGTAAGGTTTATTGTTGAGATAAAGCCTGTTTCCTTCAATGTGAATTTTCCTCAGCCCTGCATAACTTTCAACTCTATCAATTACTTTCCCATTTTCATCAATAACCTCAAAGAGAATGTCGTATATAAAAGGATTTTCAGGTGACCATGGGATTGGATTTTTTAAAGGTAAAACACAGATGAGATTTTCGCTGGCAATACCTTCAGATCTGCTCACTTCCTTTTTCTCTTCTTTAACCTTAACACTGAATTTTAGACCTTTCTTTAGAGAATAAAAATGAGGCTTTATGTAAAATTTTTTATGGTCAAGGTCAGGGATTATATAGCAGGATTCAATCCCATATTTTGAGACAGGCTCCACCCAGACTGTCTGCCATATTCCAGTTGTTCGAGTATACATGCATCCATAGGATTTGAGTTTTGGCAACTGCTTTCCAGAAGGCTGGACACCAGAACGAACATCGTCCTTTACCCTTACAACAAGGCTCTGGCTTTCTCCAAATTTAACATAGGGAGTGATATTGAATTTAAAAGAGGAACTCCCTCCTGAGTGTCTTCCAACAAATTTACCATCCACATAGACCTCGCATTCATAATCTACACCTCCAAAGTGAAGAAATATATTTTTCTCGCACCACTCTTCAGGAACTTTAAAATATCTCTGATACCAGATAACATTAATAAAATCCTTGTAATTCACACCTGAAAGTTGACTTTCAGGACAGAAGGGAACTATTATCTCCCTATCAAACCCTTTGCTTTCTGCAAATCCTTTCTCCTTACCTGAATCGCCAAAATCAAAGGTGAAGGTCCATTTTCCATTGAGATTGATCCATCTATCTCTTACAAATTGAGGTCGAGGGTACTCTGGACGAGGTGTTTCATTATTTTTGGTTTCTGCAAGTTCTTTTGAAGGCGATATTAAAAAAACAAAAAGGAAAAAATAAAATAAAAGCTTTTTCTTCATAAACTCCTCCTTTAAAGGCATAATAAAATTTTACTCCTTTTTAAAAACCTTTTTTAGAATCTTAAGGAAACTATCTCCCCAGTTATATCTGAAGGGCATTGAAGGTGTATTGCACTCCTCAACAGCAGTGGTCTCATACCATTCATTAAAACTTGTTACAAATACAATTCCTCCAGCTGAGGGAATCATTTTTTTAATCCTTTCACATACATATTGAAAGTCTTCTGGAAAGTCACTGTAATAGTCTCCAAAAGAAGGTCTTCCTGATAAATGGTCATCGTCAAATTGAGGCTGGACGGGATATATAAATTTAGTTAAATCTCCATCTACATTTTTTATATTCTCAACTTTCCTTCTCCAGATTTCATAAACTGGAATTGCCATATCAATAACCTCTTTTGAATTCGCCCCATCGTGGTAGGAAGAACTATCAATTCCAATTCCATAACATCCAACAGCATTGAAAATTTTAAGCTTTTCTTCATTGATTGGGTGAGTGCTGAAAATCTCGTCAGCAATTATAAAAACATTCCCATTCAAAAGTCTTCTGATTTCTGTGAAAATCCTTTCATAGTCTCCTTTATAAAGCCTTGTAAGATAAAGCCACAGAACAGGTTTCCCATCAATCTTGAAATAATTGGGATGGCTGAAGTATTTTTTCGATATATAAAGTATGTCAGTCAAAAAAGTATTTCTTACATTCGGGTTATCAAAATTATAAGCCTCATTTTCTGGTAGCCAGTGCTTCCAGAACATCCTTATTGTCTGGTCATAAAAAATACAAAACCTGAAATCAGAAAAATCTTTAATAGCTGGTAAAAATCCTTTTTCAATATCAAATTCTGTAAAAGTTACACCTGGAACAGTTGTTGGATGTGGTCCAGTCCACTCAAGGGCAAAAAGGTCAATCCCTCCTTTTTGAGCTTGTTCAATATGAATTTTTACAACCTGAGGGATTGAAGTATTGTATTTCCCAAAAATTAAAATAATTTTTTCAAGTTCAAGGGGAAATCTTCTAAAATCCAATGTTATTTCCTTTTCCCAGAATGTCCATATTGCTGGTTTAGGAACTGTGTGAGTAAAATAATTAGGTCTCCACCATGGATAGTAAAAAGCACCGACAGTTATTTCTTCTGAAAATGTGGGAATAGACAAAGTAACAAAACAAATTAAGAAATTGAAAATTTTTACTAACAGTTTCTTTCTCATAGATAATATTATTTTAAAATATCACTCCTTCATTCAGAATAACTGTTAGCTTATGGCTATTAAGCGAGTTTTTATCTTCCCTCCAATAGCTTAATCCTTTTTTCTATTTTTTCTTTGTGAAACTTTGTATCTTGAATCAAATTATTCGTAAGGGTAATAAATTCAATGTCATTTGATGAAACTATTTCAAAAAACTTGTTCTCAATTATTGACTGTTCAATATCTCTGGCAATGTATAATAATCGCAGTTCATCAAGCTCTCTATTTTGCACTCTATTTTTCTGTTGATTTACATAATTTAGGAATGTTTTCACAGCTTCTCTCTTAATTGGTCTTTTTGCAGAGAAATAACCAGTTTTTTTTACAATAATTTCTTTAATTTTTTTAACATTTCTTTCATGACTCAGCTCATCTTTGATTAATTCTGTCCAGAATTCAGAAGGGTCACCGAAAGTTTCCTTACATGTTTTGTATAAATCTGCAACATTTGATTCTGCTTCAGAAAGCAAATTTAGAACCTCAACAATGTGATTCAAATCCTGTTCTTTCATATAAATCTCCTTAATTTACTTAAGCCATCTTTCAAGCCAGCCAAAGACTTCCTCATACCACTTTCTGCTGTTTTCTGGTTTGAGAATCCAGTGACCTTCATCGAGAAAATAGAGGAGCCTTGCAGGAACATCTTTCTTTTTTAAAGCATAGAAAAGTTCAAATGCTTGGGAAACAGGAACTCTGTAATCGAGTTCTCCGTGGATCACAAGGGTAGGAGTTTTGAAGTTATCCACGAGTCTGTGGGGGCTGAATTTTTCAAATTTATCTGGCTCTCTCCATGGCAGGTAACCTCCTGCATCAGTCTGGATGAAATATCCGACATCAGAAGAACCCATCATTGAAGTTAAGTTGAAAAGGCTTGCATGGGTGATTATGCATTTGAACCTGTCAGTTTGCCCTAAAATCCAGTTCGCCATATATCCTCCATAGCTTGCACCAGCACATGCAATTTTTCCTTTATCAATAAATGGAAAAGTTTTTAAAAGATAATCTAATCCAGCCATTAATTCTTTATAGACCCTTCCGCCCCAGTCACCCTGAATATCCATTGCAAATTTTTCTCCAAAGCCTGGTGAACCAGTAGGATTCGGAGCCACTACCACATAACCTTTTGATGCAAAAAGTTGCATATTCCATCTGTAATGAAATCCGTCGTGCCAAGGAGAGTATGGACCTCCGTGGATTATATAAAGGAGTGGATATTTCTTTTCAGGATTGAAATCAGGAGGCTTTACCATCCAAGCCTGAATTTTTCTTCCACCATAAGGAAAGTAAATTTCTTCTGCTTCATTCCAGAGAATTTTCTCTATTATCTCTTTATTGAAATCTGTAATTTGAAGAGTCTCACTATTCTCCTTAATGAGAAAGATCTCGGGAGGCATTGTTGTTCTCTCCCTCAAGGAAACAGCTCCATTTTCAGCAGGGAAAATCCCTTCCCATGTCCCAGGTTTTCCTGCTAACTCTTTTGGATTCTTTCCTGAAATTGCATCTGCAAGAGATATCTTCCATATTTTATTTGCACCGCCATCTTCCGCATTGAAGTAAATTGTTTTTCCATCCAGTGACCATACAGGATTGGAAGGTGATGCATCCAATGTAGAGCATATCTTTTGAATTTTACCAGTCTCCCATTCCATAAGGGTTAAGCGAGATGTGCTATATGTGTATTTATCAGTTTCTGTTGCAAGATATAGAAGCCATTTCCCATCAGGAGAAAACTTTGGAGAAAAATCATTATAGGGATTTGTTGTAAGTTTTTTCACATCTCCGCCTTCGACACTTATTAAATAAAGGTCAGTAGAAGGATACTTATTAACTGCCTTATCCCTCTCCACAGTAGCAGAGAAAACTATACCTTTGCTATCAGGTGTCCATTCCCATTGAGTAACTCCTCCCCATCCTGGTAGTTTTACAATGGAAGAATTTATTAAAAGGTCTTTTTCCTCTCCCCCTTTTGAAGGAACTATGAAAATGTGGGCTCTTTTTCCTGAATCCCATTCAATCCATGTTCTGAAGGGATAAGTTTCATATGCTTTTTCAGATGATTTTTTCTCCTTTATCTTCTTATCTCTTTCTTTGTTGCAATTCTGGTCAGGGCAATCGGGATAAACAGAAGAGACAAATGCGATCCATTTTCCGTCGGGGCTGGATTTTGGAGAAGAAGCACCAGTATAAATATTTGTTATTCTGTATGCCTCTCCTCCCTTTTCTAAATCAAGAATATAAATCTGGTTGGACTCATCATCACCTCTTTTTGCAGAAAAGGCAATTTTTTTCCCGCAAGGGCTCCATGAAGGAGTTCTTTCTGCGCCTTTATGAGTTGTGAGCTGACGGAGTTCCTTACAGTCGATTTTAGAAATCCATAAATCTGAATCGCTCTTTTTTTCGTCGTAATCAACTTTTTCCACAGGGAAAACTATCCACTTTCCGTCAGGATTTACTGAAGGTACGCCAACTCTTTTCATTGCTATCATGTCTTCATGGGTCATAACCCTTTTCTGGGGTTTTTCCTGAGAAAAAGCGAAAAATATTGCAAGAATCAGTAAGATGATAAAAATTATTATTTTTACCCTCATATAAACCTCCAAGCAAAAATTTTAGCAAAAAAAGAAGTGAAAGTTTAGTTTTTGTATGAAATAATTTTACCGATAGTTTTTCTCCTGTTGTCCCCTGCCTGTGTTTTTACATTCTGCTTTATGGTGTAAGCTTTCAGCCCACAGCTAAAGACCGTTCTGCTCTTACCTTGATTGCATTTAATTATGATGAAATCTGCAAATGTTAAATTTTTTTACGCAATACTGGATATAAAAAACTTTATAAATGATGAATTTTGCAACGCTTTTGCAAAATTTATCATTAGACTTGACAAGGGTGTTTTTTTTGCTTATATTTAATTCTATTTAATTTAAAATGAATAATAATGGATTTCAAGGAATGAGAGGGCAGGGGGTTAAAATTTTTATAAATTTGAAAACCGCAATAATTATTGACACCCATTCCCCTCAATCCCCATTTTCTAATTCAGATTTGGCAGATGGAAAAACCTAAAACCCCGCCCTCCGTTTCTTATAAATCCATTTAAAAAATTTTGGAGGAATTATGGAGATAACAAGACATGTAAAGTATGAAAGGGAACTGGATAAAGGTTTTTCGCAGGCTGTGGCAGAACTTTCAGGATGTGAAAAAATTTTTGAATGTATTCAATGTGGAACATGCTCCTCAACATGCCCTGTCTCCCTCTACATGGATTACACTCCTCGAAAACTAATGGCAATGATAAAAGCTGGTTTCAAAGATGATGCTCTTAAAAGTGTAACAATATGGATATGTTCTTCCTGTTATTCATGCACAGTTATGTGCCCTGCAGATATAAAAATTACAGATGTTTTGTATTCATTGAAAAGAATGGCTATTAAGGAAGGTGTTTTTCCCAAAAGATTCCCAACTCCTGTTCTTGCAAAGGAGATGACAAATATTATCACTAACGAAGGAAGGAATTCAGAGCTATGGGTAATTCTAAAAATGCTTCTCAAGACAAATCCCTTCAAACTCCTTTCCATGGCTTCCATTGGTCTTTCTCTCTTCATAAAAGGAAGGATGGGACTGAAAAAGGAATCTATTGAAAAGAAAGAAGAGCTGAAATCTCTTTATAAAGCAATGAAGGAGGCATCATGAAAGAATATGGCTATTATCCTGGTTGCTCCCTTAAAGGGAGTTCAAAGGCTTATGAGGATTCACTTCTTTGGGTTTTAAAGATTCTTAATATTGAACTTAAAGAGTTAAATGACTGGAATTGTTGTGGTGCCACTGCATATTTTGGAGTTGACAAAGACATGGCTATTGCAGTCTCAGCAAGGAATCTTTCCATTGCAGAAAAAGGTGGTTTCAAAGAAATCGTTGCTCCATGCGCTGGATGCTATCTAACTTTGAAAAAGAGTAATAAATTCCTCAAAGAGAATCCAGCAGAGAAAATAAAAAATGCAATGGGAAAAGCAGGGCTCGATTACAATGGAAATGTTGAGGTTCTTCACCCCCTTGAACTATTTTTCAGGGATATTGATCTTTCCGAAGTTGCAAAGAATGTTAAAATTCCTCTGAGGGGATGGAAGATCGCAAGTTATTATGGATGTCAGATTGTAAGACCGTATAGAGAGTTTGATGACCCTTATGACCCCCAGAGTCTTGACCTGATGATGAATGCCCTTCAGGCAGAGGCGATTGACTATCCCTACAAAACAAGATGCTGCGGAGGCTCATTAACAGGAACTGTTGAAGATGTTGGACTTCGCCTTGTTTATATACTTTTAAAAGAAATAAAGAATAGAGGAGCCAATGCAATAGTAACTGCTTGCCCTCTCTGTCACTTCAATCTTGATGTATATCAAAAGAAAGTCTCATCGAAATTTGGTGAAAAACTGGATATTCCTATTTTGCACTTCACTCAGGTAATTGGTTATGCCTTTGGAATAGATAAGAAAAAATTAGGTTTTGATAGTTTGATGGTTTCACCATCAAGAATATTAAGGGTATAGGAGGATTCATATGGATGCAAAATCCAACGGGAATATTAGGATAGGTGTTTATGTCTGCCATTGTGGTTCAAATATTGCGGGGAAGGTAAGAGTTGAGGAAGTTGCTGAGTTTGCAAAAAAGAATGGGTTTAATGTTGTTGTTGCAAAAGATTATAAGTATATGTGCTCTGATCCGGGTCAAGAGCTGATAAGAAAAGACATAAAAGAATTCAATCTAAACAGAATTGTTGTTGCCTCCTGTTCTCCCTTGATGCATGAGAACACATTCAGAAGGGCGACAGAGGAAGGGGGGTTAAATCCTTTCTATTTCCAGATGGCAAATATCCGTGAACAGTGTTCATGGGTGACAGAAGATGAGGAAGATGCCACTGAGAAGGCAAAAGCCCTTGTCCTTGCAGCAATAAGAAGGATTGCATATCATCAACCCCTTGAGAAGAAAAAAGTTAAGATAAATCCAAATGTTTTGATTGTTGGAGCGGGAATAGCAGGAATTCAGGCTGCTCTGGACATAGCTGAGGCAGGGAATAAAGTTTATCTTGTCGAAAAAGAAGCATACATTGGCGGGCATATGTCGAAATTTGATAAGACCTTTCCCACTCTTGACTGTGCAGCGTGTATATTAACCCCGAAGACAGTCTCTATTTCTCAGAATAAAAATATAGAACTTATGACCCTATCTACAATAAAAGAGGTGGATGGTTATGTAGGAAACTTCAAGGTTAAAATTGAAAAGAAGGCAAGGTATGTTGACCTTGACAATTGCACCGCCTGCGGTGATTGTGAAAAAGTTTGTCCGATAGTTAGAAAGAATACATTCTTTGAGGAAATGACTGAAAGGAAAGCTATCTACAAACCTTTCCCTCAGGCAGTCCCCAACGCTTATCTGATTGAAAAACGAGGAATTGCAGCTTGTAAAAACGCATGCCCCATCTCCCAGGATGTGCAGGGATATGTTGCTCTGATTGCACAGGGAAGGATAAAGGAGGCAATTCAACTTATAAGAAAGACAAATCCATTCCCTGCAATATGCGGTAGAATATGTGTTCATCCCTGCGAGGGTCAGTGTAAAAGAGGAGAAGTGGATGAACCTATCGCAATACAGTATTTGAAGAGATTTGCTGCAGAATATGAACTTCAACATCCTGAGGAGATTGAGATAGAAAAACTTGGCGAGCCACAAGATGAAAAGATTGCGGTTGTTGGTGCGGGTCCCGCAGGATTAACAGTTGCATATGACCTTGCAAGGATGGGTTACAAAGTAACAGTATTTGAAAAGGAGGCAAAACCAGGAGGAATTCTTACCTATGGAGTTCCCGACCACAGATTACCAAAAGATGTGGTTGAAATGGAGCTTGAGCTCATTAAAAAAGCAGGGGTTGAGATAATAACAAACTCTCCAGTTACAGATTTTGATGAATTAAAGAAGAAAGGATACAAAGCTATATTCCTTGGAATTGGTTGCTGGAGGACTCAGAAGATGAATGTTCCTGGTGAAGACCTTGCAGGAGTTCTTTCAGGGCTTGAATTTCTTATTGATGTTGCAAAAGGAAATCCTCCAAGATTGGGGAACAGAGTCGTTGTAGTGGGAGGTGGTAATGTTGCAATGGATTCAGCGAGAACAGCCATAAGACTTGGTGCAAAAGAAGTGTTTATCCTCTACAGAAGGTCAAGGGTAGAAATGCCCGCAAGTGCTGAAGAGATAGAAGAAGCTGAAGCTGAAGGGATTAAGTTTATGTATCTTTCAGCGCCAGTTAAAATTCTTCCTAAGGATGGAAAAACAGTTGGTGCCATTGAATGTACCAAGATGGAACTCGGTCCACCTGATGATACTGGAAGAAGGAGACCAATTCCAATTCAGGGCTCTGAGTTCAAACTTGAATGCGATAATGTGATTTCTGCAATCGGTCAGGTTCCAGCGACTGATTTCATAAGAGGAAAACTTGAGCTCACATCCTGGTCAACAATAAAAGTTAATCCAATAACTCTTGAAACCTCAGCACCTGGAATTTTTGCAGGAGGTGATATTGTCTCAGGTCCAGCCTCAGTTGTTGAAGCCATCGCTGCAGGTCATAGAGCAGCTGAGTCAATCCACAGGTTCTTGAGAGGATTGGATATGGAAGAAGGTAGAACCCTAACAGGAACTGAGAAGAAGATTGCTCAACCAGATGATCTCGATAAAGTTGAGAAGAGGAAGAGGACTAAAATTATTCAGAAGGATCCAAAGGAAAGAATAAAGAATTTTGATGAAGTTAACTTAGGATATACTCAGGAGCTCGCCGTTCAGGAAGCTCTTAGATGTCTTGAATGTGGAATATGTTCAGAATGTCTTGAATGTGTGAAGGCATGCCAGAGAAAAGCAATTAATCATGATATGATGGATGAGATCGTTGAAATAGAGGTTGGTTCCATAATTCTTGCCACTGGATTTAAATTGATGAATCCCCTTGAGCTGAGAGAGTATGGATACGGAAAATATTCTAATGTCTTTACCTCCCTTGAATTTGAAATTCTCAACAATGCCTCAGGACCCACAGGTGGAAAGATTCTTACAAGAGATGGAAGGGTTCCCAAGAGCATTGGAATTATTCATTGTGTTGGAAGCAGAGACAAGAAATATCACGAGTATTGCTCAAGAGTTTGCTGTATGTATGCTTTGAAATTCGCACATCTTATAAAGGAGAAGATTCACGATTGCGAGGTTTACAACTTCTACATTGATATGAGATGTTTTGGAAAGGGATATGAGGAATTCTACAATAGATTACTTAAAGAAGGTGTTAACTTTATTAGAGGAAAGATTGCAGAAATAAGTGATGCAGCCCTTGATCCATCAGAGGAAGGAAAACTGATTTTGAGAGCAGAGGACACAATGATAGGAGTTGTGAGAAGGGTTCCTGTGGATATGGTTATTCTCTGCCTTGCCATTGAGTCCCAGCCCGATGCAAAGGAACTCTCAAGACTATTCACATGTAGTCTCGGAAGGGATGGATTTTTTATTGAAAAGCATCCAAAACTTGCACCTGTTTCAACAGCCGCTGATGGAATATTTATAGCTGGTGCATGTCAGAGTCCAAAGGACATTCCAGATACAGTCGCCCAGGCTGGTGCAGCTGCTTCTCAGGTTTTGAGTCTGATTCAGAAAGGTGAGGTTGAAACAGAGGCTGTAACAGCAACAATTGTTCAGGAGCTTTGCTCTGGTTGTCAGATATGTATACCTCTTTGTCCATATAATGCAATAAGTTACATTAAGGAAGAGAACAGGGCAGAGATCAATGAGGCTCTTTGTAAAGGTTGTGGAACATGCGTTGCAGCATGTCCATCTGGAGCCTCATATCAGAAACATTTCACCGACCAGCAAATATTTGCTGAAATTGAAGGGATTCTTTCAATTTGATAAACAGGAGGTCTTATAATGAGTGAAAAAAGAGAGAATTTTGAACCAAGGATAGTGGCATTTCTATGCAACTGGTGTTCATACACTGGAGCTGATCTTGCGGGAACATCAAGGATGAAATATTTGCCAAATGTAAGACCCATAAGGGTTATGTGTTCAGGAAGAGTGGATAGTCAGTTTGTAATAAAAGCTTTTGCAGAAGGAGCAGATGGAGTTTTAATATCAGGCTGTCACATCCCCTCTGACTGCCACTATCAGGAAGGAAATTTCAAGGCTCTCAGAAGAGCAAAACTTCTGAAGAGACTTCTTCCCCAGTTGGGAATTGAACCTGAAAGATTCAGATTAGAATGGATATCAGCGGCAGAGGGTGATAAGTTCCAGCATGTTTGTAACGAATTCACCGAACAAATTAGAAAACTTGCTCCCATGAATTTAAAGAAGGAGGAGGTTTCCAATGAGTAAACCAAAGGTTGCCTTTTACTGGTGTGCATCCTGTGGAGGCTGTGAAGAGGCAGTTGTTGACCTTGCAGAGGATATCCTGAAGGTTATTGAAGCAGTGGATGTTGTTTTCTGGCCAGTTGCTCTTGACATAAAGAAGAAGGATGTTGAGGAAATGGAGGACGGTTCTATCGCTGTTACTTTTATAAATGGAGCCATAAGACTTTCTGAACAGGAAGAGATGGTTAAACTTTTAAGGAAAAAGTCCCAGTTGATTGTTGCCTTTGGAAGCTGTGCACATCTTGGCGGAATTCCAGCTCTTGCAAATTTTACAACAAAAGATGAGATATTAAAAACTGCTTATCTTGAGACATTTTCAACTCTGAATCCAGAAAAAGTTATTCCTCAGGTCAAAACTGAGGTTTCAGAAGGGACTCTCACATTACCTGAGTTATTTGACCATGTCTATGCCCTTGACCAGGTAATTGATGTGGATTACTATCTTCCAGGTTGCTCTGTTCCCACAAAGCTTATCCTTGAGGCAATAAATGCAATTCTAACGGGTAATCTTCCACCTAAGGGGTCGGTTCTTGCACCAAACAAAACAAATTGCGATACATGCGAGAGGAACAAGACAAAGCCAGAGAAGATTAAGATAGATAGATTTTATAGACCTTATGAGATTGAGCTTGACCTTGATAAGTGTTTTCTTGCCCAGGGTGTTATATGTCTTGGACCTGTAACAAGAGGTGGATGCGACGAGAGATGCATTAAAGGGAATATGCCCTGCAGAGGTTGCATGGGTCCTGTAGACCAGGTCTATGACCAGGGAGCAAAATTTGTATCAGCTATTGCGTCAATAATTGATTCTTATGATGAGAATGAAATTGAAAGAATTGTTAATACAATTGCTGACCCTGCAGGAACATTTTATCGCTTCTCCCTATCAAAGGCTGCTTTAAAAGAGAGAAGTTTAAAGAAAGAATAGGAGGTAAATATGGAAAAAAGAATAACTATAGATCCCATAACAAGGCTTGAAGGACATGGTAAAATTGAGATTTTCCTTGATGAATCAGGGAATGTAAAGAACGCATATCTTCAGGTTCCAGAGCTGAGAGGCTTTGAGAGATTCTGTGTTGGAAGACCTGCGGAGGAGATGCCGAGAATAACACAGAGAATATGCGGTGTCTGCCCTACCGCACATCACATGGCATCTACAAAAGCATTGGATGATTTATGGAAAGTTGACCCGCCTGTTTCTGCTAAGAAAATAAGAGAGCTTTTCTATTCAATATTCATGCTTGAAGACCATACTCTTCACTTCTACTACCTGGGAGGGCCTGACTTTGTTGTGGGTCCCAGGGCTCCCAAAGCTGAAAGGAATATCCTTGGCGTTCTTGCAAAAGTTGGTCTTGAAATTGGAGGAAAGGTAATAAAGATAAGGAGAGAATTGAGAGAACTGATGACAATGATTGGAGGGAAAGCTGTCCATCCTGTTCTCGGTCTTCCAGGTGGAGTTGCAAAGCCGATAAAGAAGGATGAGGCTGAAAGGATTAAGGAAGTTTCAAAAGCTGGAGTTGAATTTGCCCAGTTCTCCCTTTCAATATTTAATGAAGTGGTTTTGAAAAATAAAGAGTATGTTGATCTTATAACAGGTGATATTTATTACAATACCACCTATTACGGTGGGCTTGTGGACGATAAAAATAAAGTTAACTTCTACGATGGATGGTTGAGATTTGTAACCCCCAGCGGAAAAGAATATGCAAGATTTAAGATTCAGGATTATCTGAATCACATTGGTGAACATGTTGAGCCATGGAGCTACATAAAATTTCCTTTTCTCAAGAATGTTGGATGGAAAGGATTTTCCGATGGAGAGGATAGCGGTGTTTACAGGGTTGCTCCACTTGCTCGTTTAAATGCTGCGGATGGAATGGCAACTCCTCTCGCCCAAAAAGAATATGAGAGAATGTATGAGACTATTGGCGGGAAACCAGCTCACTTCACTTTAGCCTATCACTGGGCAAGGTTAATTGAGGCTCTGTATGCTGCTGAGAACATGCACAATCTTGCCAGTGACCCTGATATTATTGATCCAAAAGTCAGGACTATTCCTACAAATACTCCTGACGAGGGGGTAGGAATCGTTGAGGCTCCAAGAGGAGCTCTAATTCACCATTACAAAACAGATAAGAATGGAATAATAGAGAAGGCAAACATAATTGTTGCAACCCAGCACAACTCCGCTGCAATGAACCTTGGAATTCAGAAAGCAGCAAAAACTCTAATTAAGGGTGGAAATGTTGAAGAGGGAATTTTGAACATGATAGAGATGACATACAGAGCCTACGACCCATGCCATGCCTGCGGAACCCATTCTCTTCCAGGCCATGTTACAATAATTGTAAACATTTACAACCATAAAGGAGAGAAGATAAAGGAAATAAAGAACTGAATTTTATATTAAAATTGAATTAGAGGTTTTTGAATTTTATGGAAAAAGATATACTGCTCCTTACTCTTGGTAACGACTTGCTAAGAGACGATGGAGTAGGGCTTTTTGCGGGAAGAGAGATAAAGAAGAAATTTAATGGAAAAATAGATATTGTTGAATCTGCAGAATCAGGGCTTGCTTTACTCGACCATATTGTAGGGTACAAAAAAGTTCTAATTCTCGATTCAATAAAAAGGGAGGGAAGGGAGCCAGGAAAAATAGTTGAGATTAAAGTTGAAGAACTGGAGAGTAATCCTTCTCCTTCACCCCACTATGTAGGGCTACCCATGTCCCTTCAGATTGGAAAAAGACTGGGATTCACTCTTCCAGAACAAATAATAATTCTTGCAATGGAGGTTGAAGACCCTTATACTCTGGAAGAGGGTTTGACAGACAAAGTTTCTTCTTCTTTTCCCGATTATGTAAGAAAGGCTGAGGAAATATTGAAGGGCTGGATAAAGGAGTAAAAAATAAAATAGGGGGAAATATGAGATTAAACAAAAAAGGAAATTCCCAGATTATCAACGAGAGAGAAATTTTCGAAATCCTTGAGAGGACAAAAAACCCATTCTCCCAAAGAGTAAGTGAGATCCTTGAGAAGGCAAAGTTAAAAAAGGGACTTGAACTTGAAGAGATATCTTTACTTGCAAACACCTATGAGCCTGAGCTAATTCAGGAGATCTTTCATACAGCAAGGGAAGTAAAGAAGGAAATTTATGGAGACAGAATTGTTTTGTTTGCTCCCCTCTATATTGCGAATAAATGTGTAAACAACTGTCTTTATTGTAGTTTTAGAAGAGACAATAAAGAAACAAAAAGAAAGACCCTTTCTCTTCAAGAAATAGAGGAACAGGTAAGTATTCTTGAGGGAATGGGGCACAAAAGACTTCTCCTTGTTTTTGGAGAAGACCCTTCGATTACTCCTGATAAATTGTATGAAATAATAAGGAAAGTTTACGAAACCAAAAATGGGAAAGGAGAAATAAGGAGAGTGAATATAAATTGTGCTCCCCTTGATGTTGAGGGATTTAAAATCTTAAAATCAGCAGGAATTGGAACATATCAGCTTTTTCAGGAGACATATCACAGGGAAAGTTACAGATGTTATCATCCTTCTGGTCCTAAATCTGATTATGACTGGAGAATAACAGCCTTTGATAGAGCTATGGCTGCAGGAATTGATGATGTTGGTCTCGGATTCTTATTCGGGCTTTACAACTGGAAATTTGATATTCTTGCCCTCATTCAGCATGCCAATTATCTTGATAGAGAATTCAATGTCGGACCTCACACAATTTCATTTCCGAGGATAAAGCCTGCTAAAGGAGCGGTGCTTTCTTACACTCCTCCTTATCCCGTTGATGACCTTGATTTCAAAAAAGCAGTTGCAATTGTAAGACTATCCCTTCCATATACAGGGATGATTCTATCCACAAGGGAAAGCCCTGAGCTAAGGGATGAACTTTTCAACCTTGGAATATCCCAGATTTCTGCAGGCTCATCAACAGAAGTTGGTGGTTATAAAAAGGAAGATGGAGAAGGGCAATTCAGTATTGAGGATAGAAGGGGTCTTGATGAGGTTGTGCGTGATCTTCTAAGTTCTGGTTTCATTCCCTCTTTCTGCACAGCATGCTACCGGTCAGGGAGAACAGGGGAGAGATTCATGAGTCTTGCAAAACCTGGAGAGATAAATTATCTTTGCACACCCAATGCCCTTTTGACATTAAAAGAATATCTTATTGATTACGCAAAGGAATGGACAAGAAAAATTGGTGAAAATTTAATGGAATCATTTATGAATGGCTCTCCTGATTCTATAAAGAATAAATTTTTTAAACTTTTAAAAAGGGTTGAGAATGGAGAAAGAGACCTTTATCTCTGAAATTAATGAGATATTTCAGAGAATTGATGAAGGAGTTATCCTTAAAAGTGATATTTTAAAACTCCTTACCCTTCCAGAAGATAAAACATCATATTTATTTGAGAGAGCAAGGAAGATAAGGGATAAATTTGATGGAAAGGAGGTTAATCTTAGGGCGCTTATAGAATTTTCAAACTATTGTAAGAGGAATTGTTATTACTGTGGTTTGAGAAGAGATAATAGGAATTTAAAAAGATACAGAATGTCCATTGATGAAATTTTAGATGTTGCGGGAGAGGCTTATGAATTAGGATTCAAAACAATTGTTCTTCAATCCGGGGAAGATCCATGGTTTGATGGGAAAAAAGTGGGAGAAATTATAAGGAGGATCAAGAAGAGTTATAATGTCGCTGTAACTCTTTGCCTTGGTGAGAGGGAAGAATGGGAGTATGCTTTTTGGAAGGAGTGTGGTGCGGACAGATATTTACTCAAACATGAAACAGTAGATTCCTCATTATACAGAAAGCTCCAACCCGACCCTGAAATGACTCTTGAAAGAAGAATAGAGAACCTTAGAATTTTGAAGGAACTTGGTTATCAGATTGGTGCGGGAAATATGATTGGACTCCCTGGCCAAACGCTGGAAAGCATAGCGGAGGATATTTTATTTATGAAAGAAATGGATGTTGATATGGCGGGTATAGGTCCTTTTATCCCCCATCCCAATACTCCTCTTTCATATGTGAGAAAACCTGGAAGCGTTAATATTGTCCTTAAAACCCTTGCAATTTTAAGACTGGTAATGAAAACAATACTTCTTCCCGCCACAACAGCTCTCGCCACTGTTGACCCAAAAGGTAGAGAGAAGGGCCTTCTTGCGGGCGCAAATGTTATAATGCCCAATTTGACACCAATTCATTACAGAGTCCACTATGAGATTTATCTCAATAAGAGATGTTTGAGGGAAGATATTCTCTCATGTAAAAGATGCCTTGAGACAATGATTAGCTCCATGGGCTTGGAAGTTTCCAAAGGGTTTGGACACAGTAGGAAAGTTAAAAATCAAAATTTAAAAGTAAAAGGTCAAGGGGAGAAAGGCAAGACTGAGGTTGAATATTTGAAGTTGGATGGGATAAAATGAAGAGGTTAAAAAGCAAAATGGCAAAATGGCCAAATGACAATCCTTCTGAAATAGCTTTCAGCTGTTCTCTTTTTGCCTTTTTACTTTTAACTTTTTACAGGAGGTTTTATGGGGAACAATTCTCTTGAGAGAATAAACATAGGTATTTTTGGGAAAAGAAATGTAGGGAAATCATCCCTGATAAATTCTCTAACAATGCAGGACATAGCAATTGTCTCACCAGTTCCAGGAACGACAAGAGACCCTGTTCAGAAAGCTATGGAGATTCATTCCCTCGGACCATGTGTCATATGGGATACCGCTGGTCTTGATGACCCATCTGAGCTTGGAGAGATTGCCAAGAAAAAAACTGAAAAAGTTATAGAAAGGACTGATGTAGCCCTTCTGGTTCTTGATTTGGAAAATGGATGGGATAGATATGAAGAAGAAATTGTTGAAGAATTTAAAAAGAGAAATATTCCATTCTTGACAGTGATCAACAAAATAGACCTGAATGGTAGCAACAGTTCTTTAAAAGAGATTTTAAGAAGAAAAAATATAGATTTTTCAGAAGTTTCAGCCTTTGAAAGAACTGGCATAGAAGAGCTGAGGGGGAAAATTTCAGAAAAGGCAAAGGAGATTCGCTCAACTTCAAAACTCCTTGACGGTGTTGTCAGAGAGGATGACCTTGCTATCTTTGTTATTTCAATAGATCCCGAAACACCGGTCGGAAGAATAAAACTTCCTCAGGTTCAGGCGATAAGGGAATGTCTTGATAGTCATGCTTACACCCTTGTTGTCAGGGATTCTGAACTTGAAAAAGCTCTTTTGTCCCTTTCAAAAAAACCAGCAATAGTTATTACTGATTCTCAGCTCTTCAATAAAATAAAAAATATAGTTCCAGAGGATATAAAGTTAACATCTTTTTCAATACTATATGCAAGGTACAAAGGAGATTTGAAGACATTTGTTGATGGAATTGATGCGGTGAGAAAACTTAAGGATGGCGACAGAGTTCTAATTGCTGAGAGTTGCACCCATCACCCAATAGAAGATGATGTTGCAACAGTAAAAATTCCAAAAATTCTGAAAAAGATTTGCGAAAACATTCAGATTGAATATTCAAGGGGTAGAGATTTTCCTGGCGATATTGAGAAATTCAAAGTTATAATCCATTGTGGAGGATGTATGATCAGCAGAAGGGAAGTTCTATCACGAATAGGAAAAGCAAAGGAGAAAGGTATTCCAGTAGCAAATTATGGAATGATTTTCGCAATGGATTCTGGTATTCTTGAAAGGGCTCTTGGACCATTTAAATCTCAAATAATTTGAGATGGCAATAGTTTCTACAATACAAGGAAAGTGTAAAAGATGTTATTCCTGTGTGAGGAATTGTCCTGCAAAGGCTATAATGGTTAAGCAAGGCCAGGCTTATGTGGTAGAAGAGAGATGTATCCAGTGCGGAAGTTGCATTAGAGTTTGTGCCCAGAGTGCAAAAGAGATTGAATCCCATATTCCAAGAGTTGAAAAACTTTTATCTGAAGGGAAAAAAGTCATTGCATGTCTTGCCCCATCCTTTGTCTCTGCTTATAGAGATATAAAGCCAGGTCAGATTGTCACATCGGTAATGAAACTTGGTTTTTCAGAGGTCTGGGAAATTGCCTTTGGAGCAGAGCTTATCTCAAGGGAGTACTATAAACTATTTTTGAGTATGAACTCGGATACAATAATTTCAACTCCTTGTCCTGCAATAGTTAGTTATATTGAAATTCATGAACCTTCCCTTTTGCCTTTTCTTGCTCCGATAGTCTCTCCAATGATCGCCCTTGGAAGAGCTATAAAAAAGTATGATCCAGAGGCAAGAGCTGTCTTTATTGGTCCATGTCTTGCAAAAAAGCACGAAGTTGATGATCCCAATGTAGCTGGGGTTATAGATGCAGCCCTCACATTTCCCGAGCTTCTTCAAATGTTTTCGAAAAAAAGGATAGATCCGTCAAAGGAAAAAGAATCAGATTTTGATGGACCAACACCAAACATTGGAAGAAGTTTCCCAATTTCTGGCGGTCTTCTTAAAACAGCAGCTCTAAATACTGACATTATGGAAAAGGACATAATTGTGACGGAAGGAAAGGATAGATGTCTTGATATAATATCCCAGTTGAGAAATGTGCTCCTTTCAAGAAAATTTGTAGACATTTTATTTTGTGAAGGTTGCATAAATGGACCCTTCCTCGAACAGAAGGAGTCAGTTTTTGTTAGAAAGGATAGAATAATAAATTACATAAAAGAAAGGGATACAGAGAAAACAAGGGAAAAAAACAGGAAAGATCTTGAATTTTATAGTGATGTGAATCTTAGAAGAAATTTTTTAAACAGGAGTGAGGTTCTACCTTATCCTTCGGAGGAGGATATTCGAAACATCCTTACTCAGATCAATAAGACAAAACCTGAAGATGAGCTGAATTGCGGAGCATGCGGTTATGAGAGTTGTAGAGAGAAGGCTATCGCAGTTTATCAGGGATTGGCAGAAGTTGAAATGTGCCTTCCCTACCTGCTTCAGCAACTGGAAAAGATTTATATAGAGTTCGGAGAATCTCCTGACAGAATAATAAAGCTATATAAAGAACTTGAGAGTTCAAATTTGCAACTTCAAAAAGTTATTTATGAGCTTGAACAGACTCAAAAGCAGTTGATTCAATCGGAAAAACTTGCTTCAATGGGAAGACTTGCAGCTTCTGTTGCCCACGAAATCAATAACCCTCTTGCGGGAGTTATGAACTATGTTAAATTGATGCAGAGGAAAATTGAGAAAAAAAATCTTGGAAAGAAAGAGATGGAAAAATTTGACCATTATCTTGATGTGGTTGAAAGGGAAATTTCAAGATGTGCAAATATAGTCAGTAATTTGCTTGATTTTGCAAGACAGAGGGAGCCTGCTTTCAGGGAGATTGATATAAACTCTGTGATAAATGAAGCTTTGACAATTGTGTCAAAGCAGATATTTTTGAAAAAGATACGGTTGGAAAAGAGTCTCAAACCATTACCTCTAACCTTTGCTGATTTCTCACAGCTACAGCAAGCATTTATAAATCTAATTGTTAATGCATTAGAAGCAATGAAGGAAGGAGGCGTTCTCAGGATTGAGAGTTCATTCATTCCCTCGGAAAAGGTCATAGAAATAAGATTTTCTGACACGGGTATTGGAATTTCCGAGGAGCACATCCATAAGATTTTTGAACCATTCTTTACAACAAAAGAGAAAGGAACAGGTTTGGGGCTTTCTGTTGTTTATGGAATTATAACAAGACATAAAGGAGAGATTAAAGTCTCTTCTGTTTTAGGTGTAGGAACGACATTTACAATAAGACTCCCCCTCTTTTCTGTTCAGGGCTAAATTGGAAGAAATTGAAATTTTAGTTATAGGAGATGTTGACACGGAAATGGTTGAGAAGGTGGTGAAGAAAATGGAGAATCTACTGGGAATAAAAATAAGGATAGGACTCAAAAAGGAAAACCCAGAATATGCTTATAACAAGGCAAGAGGGCAATATCTTTCAGGGGAGATTATAAAGAAAATTAATGACGAGAGTTCCTTTGAAAAAATTCTTGGGGTTGTCGATCTCGATCTCTGCACACCTGTCCTTACCTATGTTTTTGGCGAAGCTCAACTCGATGGCAAAGCGGGTGTTGTTTCTATTTACAGATTGAGAGAGGGAAGTTATGGAGATCCGGAAATTGTTTTTGAAAGATTTTACAAAGAAGTTCTTCATGAATTCGGGCATCTCTTTGGACTTACCCATTGTAGTTTAAAAAATTGTGTTATGAACTTTTCAGCTAATGTCAGACAGATAGATTTGAAAGGTGATGAATATTGTGAAGCTTGTTTAGATAAATTAAAATCTAAAATGAGAGAGTTAAAATGAAAAGAAAAATAAGGATTTTAGTAGTTGACGATGAAGAATCCATGAGGGATTCCCTTTCTGAATGGTTAAGGGAGGATGGTTATGAAGTTGAGAGTGTTGAAAGTGGAGAGCAAGCCATTGAAAAAGTGAAGAAATCAAAATGGACTGCAGCCCTCGTGGATTTGAAGATGCCCGGTATAGACGGCATTGAAACAATGAGAGAGATAAGGAAGCTTGACAAGGAACTCCCTATAATCATTATCACTGCATATGCAACAGTTGATACAGCAGTTACAGCAATGAAGGAGGGAGCATACGATTATATTGTAAAGCCTTTCAATCCAGAAGAGATAAGTATGATGCTTCATAAACTTGTTGAGAGGCAATCTCTCCTTCTTGAAAACATTTATTTGAGAAAACAGTTGATGCGAACCTATCAGTTTGAGGACATTGTTGGAAAAAATAAAAAGATTCAGGAGATTTTCGAGCTAATTAAAACAGTTGCAGATTCAAAATCCACAATTCTTATTCAGGGAGAGACAGGGACAGGAAAGGAGCTGATTGCAAGGGCTATCCATAATACATCTCCGCGAAAGAAGGGACCTTTTGTAACACTTTCCTGTGCTGCTTTACCTGCATCCCTTCTCGAAGCTGAACTTTTTGGCTATGAGAAAGGGGCTTTTACCGATGCTAAGACTACAAAGAGGGGTAAGCTTGAACTTGCCCATGGAGGGACTCTATTTCTTGATGAGATTGGTGATATTTCCCCAAAAACACAGGTTGATCTTCTAAGATTCCTCCAAGAAAAGGAGTTCAGAAGGCTTGGTGGTGAGGAGAATATTAAAGTGGATGTGAGGGTGGTAGCTGCAACAAATAAGAATCTGAAGAACCTTGTGGAGCAGGGTAAGTTCAGGGAGGACCTCTTTTATAGACTCAATGTAATAACAATAGATGTCCCTCCATTGAGGGAAAGGAAAGAGGATATATCTCTTCTTGTGGCTCACTTCCTTGAAAAATACACCATAGAAAATAAGAAATCTATTGAAAGGGTTTCAGAAGAAGCTATGGAATTGCTTCTCTCCTATCACTGGCCAGGTAATGTAAGGGAGCTTGAAAATTGTATTGAAAGAGCTGTTGTGATTTGTAAAGGAAATCTCATAAAGCCTGCTGATCTACCTGATTATATAAGGGTTCCTGTGTCACCCACTTACAAAGAAGATATGAGTCTTGAAGAGCTCGAGAGGATACACATTGAAAAAATTTTAACAAAGTATAAGTTTAATATTCAGAAAAGCTCAGAAGTTCTTGGAATTGATAGAGCCACCCTTTATAGGAAGATTAAAAAATATAACATAAAACTGTTGAAAAGTGCAACATAAAATCGCAAAATTAAACACTCCTTAAGCCCTGTCTTTTGAATCTCGTTTATAAATAAGGCTTTACAGCCTACCATAATCTGGCATGCTTCTTGATACAAAATTTGTGGAGGTGTAAGATGACATGTCCATTTCTTGAAGAGGTAAAGGTAAGGTACTGTAAGGCGTTCCCTGTCAAAAAGTTAATCCCTTCTACCTCCCTTTCTCCAGAAAGTGCTTGCATTAGCGAGTTTTTCCAATGTCCTACATTTCAGGATGCGGTTACGATTACAAAGAATGGAAAAAAAGAGTGCGTATGGGCTATTAGAGGTGTTGTCTCCTATAGAGTCTGCACTAAAGATTTCGACTGCAAGACCTGTGAGTTTGACCAGATGATACTGGATAGAGCTGAGCAGTTAGAATTAGAAGACATCGATGACATTGCTGGTTTCGAGAGTTATCCATCTGGACTGAAAGTTGCAATTAAATGAGACTTCCTTTTAACTTTTAAATTTTTCATGAGGAGGTTTTTATGGAATTGTCAAAGCTTGACGAAATCATTGAAAAGTACAGGTATGATGAGTCAGGGATAATTGGTATTCTTTATGAGATTCAGGTAAGAGAAAGATATCTTCCAGAGGATGCTCTAAAATATGTTTGTGATAAGCTCGATATTCCCAAAAGCCGGGTCTATCACATGGCTACTTTCTTCAAAGCGTTCAGTCTTGTTCCAAGGGGGAAGCACAATATTACAGTTTGTCTTGGGACTGCTTGTCATGTTAGAGGTGCCCAGAATATAGTGGATAATTTGGAGAGAGATTTAAAAATAAAGGCTGGAAATACTACCAAAGACAAACTATTCACTCTTGAAACGGTTAATTGCCTTGGTTGTTGTGCGATAGGACCAATAGTTGTTGTTGATGACGAATATTACGGGGAGATGAACTCCCAGAAGGCAAGAAAGCTCATTGAGAATTTA
>CAZHEF010000037.1:0-22878 GCA_964531645.1 uncultured Clostridia bacterium | reverse complement strand
CTGAAAATTTTTGATTTTTGTCAAGATTTCTTGACATCTTTTTTTTAATAAATTAAATTATATTTACAAGTAAATAAGAAAGGGAAGATGAGAGGAGAAATTTTTGGTATTGAAGAGTTAGAGGCGATAAATGAAAGGAATTGAGAGGAGAAGATATAAAAATATTCTTTCTATTATTTTTCTTTTCCTAACAGACATTCTCTCAATATTAATTTCTCTTTTGATAGCTTATGCAGTGAGAGCCTATGTGCTTCCTTATATTTTTTCAGCTTTTAAAGTCAAACCAGTCCCACTATCCAACTTTTTATCTTTATTCTACATCTTTGGAATCTGGATTCTTCTTTTCTTCCACGACTGGTTATATACAAGAAGAGTTGCTTTCTGGGAAGAGACAAGATTGATTTTCAAAAATACAACCATTTCTATTGTCATTGTTATGCTTTTAACATTTATCCTCAGAAAGGAAAGAGTTTTTTCAAGGGCTATATTCGTTCTTTTATGGCTTTTTACTTTGATTTTAATCCCCCTGTTTAGATTTATAACCAAGAATTTTCTCTCTAAATCAGGGTTCTGGAAAAGGAATGTTCTGATAGCTGGAGCGGGTTCAACAGGTATCGAAGTAGCGAAGGAAATTATAATGACTCCATATATTGGCTACGAAGTGGCTGGATTTCTTGACGATGACAAAGAAAAAATTGGAAAAAAAATAGAAGGGATAGAAGTTTTAGGAAAGCTCTCAGAAGTTGAAAAGTGGCTAAAGAGAACTGCATCGGAAGATGTAATAGTTGCTATACCTTCAATAAGCGAGGAAAAACTAAAATCCTTTGTCGAGAAATGTGAGCCAATTTCAAAAAATATAAGTTTTGTAAGCAAATTCGGACTTTTCTCCCTTTACAATCTGAGGACAGAAACAATAAATAGTTTCCTTCTTATTTCAATGAGAGGAAGGCTTCTAAGCTCATGGGTTAGAACTGTTAAGGATATATATGAAAGGATTTTTGTTCTTTTGATCTCACCCATATTATTTCTTTTCTCTTTAATAATTGCCCTGTTAATAAAAATTGACTCTCCAGGTCCTGTTTTCTTTTCCCAGGAAAGATTAGGAAAAGAAGGGAAAAAATTTAAACTGATAAAATTCAGGACGATGTATAAAAATTCCGATGAGATTCTCAGGAATTTTCTTGCTTTAAACCCTGAAGCAAAGGAAGAATGGGAAAAATTTAAAAAAATAAGGAGGGATGACCCAAGAGTTACCCATTTTGGAAAATTTTTGAGAAAATGGAGTCTTGATGAAATTCCCCAGTTCCTTCATGTTTTGAAGGGGGAAATGAGTCTTGTAGGACCAAGACCTTACATACCCGATGAATTGGATAAAAATCAGTCTTTAAGAATAATAACACGGGTAAAACCAGGAGTAACCGGCCTCTGGCAGATTCGTGGGAGGAATCTTCTAACCTTTGAAGATAGAGTAAGACTTGACGAATTCTACATAAGAAACTGGTCTCTATGGCAGGACTTTGTAATTCTCATTGAAACAATAAAAATTGTCTCAAAAGGAGAAGGTGCTTTTTGATGGAAGATAAGAGGAAATAATTTTTTAAAAAATCAACCATCGGGAAATTTGAAATTGCAACTTATGATATATATAATGTTTGCTTAAGGAAGAAAGGATGAATGAGGAAGAAATTGAACTGATGGACATAATAAATGTCCTGTGGAAAAGAAAATGGCTTATAATAATTGGAACTTTGAGCTGTATGATAATTGTTGGGATTATAAGTTTTCTCCTGAAGCCAGTTTATGAGATTTCAGCTCTTGTTCAACCAGGAAAACTTCTTGTTCAGGATGAATATGGTCGTTTTGAAGAAGTCGTTATTGAAAAACCTCACCAGCTAGCCAACAGGATAAATGAAAAAACTTATGAGCATATCATTGCAGAAGAGTCGAAAATAAAACTTGATGAGCTTCCTGAAATAGAAGCTAAAAATATAGAAGACACATTCTTAGTCAGAATTTGGACTAAAAATCACGATATAGAAAGGGGAAAAGCGGTCCTTAAAAAAATTTTAGAATTAATTAGAAAAGATATTGATGAAAAAGTAGATGTTGAGATTAAGAATATTGAAAATGGAATATTGCATAATGAGATAGAAAAAATTAAACTGACAAAGGAGATTGAAAATTTAAAGAAAAGATATGAAATAATCGAAAAAAGAGAAAATGAGCTTCAAAGGGAAATGGGTGGGGTGTTAGAGAGAATTAAATTTCTCGAAAAAGAGCAATTAGAAACATTAAAAAATCCCAAAAGAAATGAAGCAGAAGGTCTTGGAATGCTCCTTTACTCCAATGAAATTCAGCAGAACTTGAGATATTACAATTCTTTGGAAGAACTGCTCAGCTCTAAAAGATTGGAAAAGGAAAATATAGATTTGGCTATTCGTCAGAGAGAGGAGTCTTTAAAGCAAATTGATGTAATTATCAAGAATCTTAAAGATAGAAAAGGAAGAATCGATTACACAAAAATAATAAAATCTCCGACCCCTTCCATATATCCCGTTTTTCCAAAGAAAAGTCTTAATGTGGCTGTTACAGGAATTCTAAGCTGTATGATCTTCTCCTTCCTTGCCTTCTTCCTTGAATATCTTGAAAAAAATAGGAACCAGAATAGTAAGAGTTAAAACAGAGGATATAGGAAAATGAAAACGGCTTTGGTTAGTGGGACGAGTGGCTTTATAGGTATCATTTAGGAAAAAAAATCAAATGGGACCATAAAAGAATTAAATAATGATTAAAGAGGGTATTTAAATGTCTGCTCGACAAATAGAGAAATTGATGAAGGATATTAATGAAGCGATTTTAAGGAGAAGGGAGTTCATTCCCTTTGAGATAGTGGCAATATTGCTATTCGGCTCATGGGCAAAGGGGACTGAGACACCTGATTCAGATATAGACCTTTTAGTAGTTGCTGATGGGATAAACCCAAAGAGGCACAGGCGCTCATCAGAGATAGTTCATATCAAAAATTGTCTTCCGCTCCTTCCTTTTGATATCCTCCTCCTTACGAAGGAAGAAGTGATGTCCAATTTTAGAAATCATAATCCCCTTTTTCTTGATATAGCTGATGAAGGTATAATCATTTTAGATAAGGAAGATTTTCTTCAAAACCTGATTGCAGAGACAAAGGAATATATAAAAGGAAAAAGAATAATGAAGTTTGGGGATGGTTGGATATTTCCTGTTCAAAGGGGAATACCTACATATTTATCTCCGATTAGCAACAAAGACTTTTCTGAAGCAATGTTAAAGGATGGAGAAAGGGACTTTAAAATTGGTGAAAGATTGACCATGGATGCTTTTTATGATAAAGCTGTCTATCACTTTCAGCAATCAATAGAAAAGTCGATAAAATCTATCTTGATTGCAATGGGTATCTTTCAAAAGACACATTTTGTTGGTGGGATTCTTAAAAAAGTTGTATCAGAGAATGAACTTTTGAAAAAATGGAAGACGGATTTACTCGAGATTGCTGAAATATCTGAGGGTATAGAACCTGATATAAGCCTGAGTAAATATCCTGGCATAATTGGCGACTCTCTTTGGCTTCCCTTTGAAGAATACACCGAGGAGGATGCTGGAGAGGCAATGGGAAAGTCAGGGAAAGTATTGTCTGTGGCAAAAAGATTTTTTCAAGATTGGTTTTCTAAGAAGGATGAAAAATGAAAACTATAATCAAGAAATATTCAGTATTCGGACAGGAGGGACACGAGCAAAAATTTGACAAGTAGCTATAGGAAAAGAGCTTTGGTTTGTGGTACAGGTGGATTTATCGGTCATCATAATAGAGATATTTCAAAATTGAAGGAGACGAATAGAGTTATGAGATTTTGCAGTTTTCGTATTTTGCAAATTTTAATCAGTGAAGTTAAAATAGAGTATAAACTAAGAATTTAAGAGGTGAGCATAAAGTGAAAAAATTAATACTGAAAAAGAATGAAGAAAGAGATGTTAAAGCTTTAAAAGAAGAGTTGTCCAGAAGATTCAATGTTATTGATATGCGAGTCTTTGGCTCAAAGGCTCGAGGAGAGAATACTCTTGAATCCGATATAGATATTTTTATTGAGCTCGATGATACAGAGCCAGACATAGAATCACAGATTGATGAAATTGTATTCAGAATAAATCTTGAATATGATACATTCATAACCACAACAATTTTTCGAAAGGAAGAGATAGAAGAAGGACCGATGTCCGAGTCGCTCATTTATAAGACTATCTTAAAGGAAGGCGTTTGAATATGATGATTAAAGAAAAACAGATTCAGTTAGCAAAATATCGATTAAAGCAAGCTGACGAATCTATTGATGAAGCTATATACTTATTTTCAGGTAAAAAGAGCCCTCGTTCGATTATTAATTGCATTTACTATGCCATGTTCTATGCAGTTTTAGCACTATTAATTTTTGAGAGTGATTAATGTAAAAATGCTACCAATGATTTTGATATTGATGGTATGATAGTTTCATATGAATTCTATTTTGAAAGAGGTAGAAGTTGAAAATCATCTGGACTAAACATGCTGAACAAAGACAGAAGGAATGGGAAAGGAAAAAGGGGATAACAAGAAAGGAAGTGGAAAACTGTCTAAAAAATCCAGATCAAATTGTTCCCGGTGACATGGATTCCCTTATAGCTCAATCAAAGTACCAAGATGGTCTATTGAGGATTCCCTTCAAGGATACAGGAGAAGGAAAGAAAATTTTAACGGTTTATTGGACAAGTAAGATAGAAAAATATTGGAAGGAGGATAAATAAATGAAGATAAGGTATGATCCTGACGCCGATGTTCTCATTTTAATTCTTCGCGATGAACCTCCTGTGGATGCCATTGAAGAACCTGGAGGAGTAATTGTTAGCTATGGTGAAGATCGCGAACCAGTTAGTATTGAATTTTTAAATGCATCCATGCGGAAACTTATCCAGCAGGACGAACTGAATATAATCCTTCAGACAAAGAGCGTTGTAACAATATAGAACTTCTTGCAGTGATAGTAGCTGTCACAATAGGATTTGCCATAGGGGATAGGAGGACTGCCCTCACACCAGTAATGAACAAGAGCAGAGAGATAGAGAAGAGGGAAGAGATGATAGAGAATGCATTAAGAGAACTTGCCAAAAAAGACCCTAAGGTAGAAGAGGTTTTAAGGCATGTAGGATTCTTGTGATATGGCTGTATTATTCTTTTCTGGAAGTGGCAAGGTATCAAGATTAGAGGAGAAAACAAGTCAACAGGAATGTTAGATGTAGAATCTTTCAAGAATTTGACAAAAAGCCACTATTAAGATATATAGGAATAAATTAGAACTAATGCGGAGGAAAGAGAATGAAAAAAGCTTTAGTTTGTGGTGCGGGAGGATTTATCGGGCATCATTTGGTAAAAAGGCTAAAAAAGGAAGGATACTGGGTTAGGGGGGTTGATTTAAAATACCCTGAATTCTCTCCTACTCAAGCTGATGAATTCCTGATTCTTGATTTGAGAGATTATGAGAACTGCAGGAAAGCCCTCACGCTACCTGATGGAAAATTTGATGAAGTGTATCAACTTGCAGCAGATATGGGAGGTATGGGATTCATCTCGTGGGCTGAGTGCGAGGTTCTAACAAACAATGTTCTTATAAATATCAATATGACAAAAATATCCGCAAAGATGGAAATCCCGAGATATTTCTTTTCTTCATCAGTTTGTATTTACAGGGATATGAAACCAGGTGAGTCACCATTATCTGAGGAGAATGCATACCCCGCATTTCCTGACAATGAATATGGATGGGAAAAACTTTACTCCGAAAGAGTTGCCCTTGCCTATGGAAAAAGATATGGAATGAATGTAAGAATAGCAAGGTTTCAGAACTGTTTTGGCCCGGAAGGAACATGGCAAGGGGGGAGAGAGAAAGCTCCTGCAGCAATATGCAGAAAGGTTGCAGAGGCAAAGCTAAATGGTCTTGATGAGATAGAGGTATGGGGAGATGGAACAGCAATAAGAAATTATATTTATGTGGATGACCTTGTAAATGCCGTTTATATGCTTATGCATTCTGATATTCAAGAACCTGTAAACATTGGAACAGAAGAATATATCTCAGTGAAAGAGCTTGTTGATATGGTATGCGAAATTGCAGAGAAAAATCTAAAAATAAAATGGGTTCCTGGACCTGTAGGAGTCCAATCAAGAAACTTCAGCCACGAAAAAATCCGTTCCCTCGACTGGAAACCAAAATATACAATAAAAGAAGGGCTCGCAATAACTTACAAATGGATTGAGGAGCAAGTGAGAAAGAGTAAATTAGAGAAGAGATGAGCAATAAAGAGCAATGATTGGGGATATGGGTTTTGCTGGAATTTTCAAAAAGATAATTAGAAAAAGTTTTAACCTTTTTGGGTACGATGTAATTCGCATAGAAAAGAACCCTCAGAAGACCCTTCTCGGGTTAAAAAATATTCCAATAAAAACAATCTTAGATATCGGAGCAAATGAAGGACAATTTGCAGAATTTATTTTAAGTTTCTTTCCTGAAGCCAATCTGTATTGTTTTGAACCTCTTTCTGAACCTCTTAAAAAGTTAAAACTCTGGGCTGAGAAAAAGGAAAATAACAAAATCAATATCTATAATGTAGCATTGGGAGAAAAAGAAGGGGGAGTAGAGATGTTTTTTCATGTTGGACATAGCCCTTCTTCTTCTATCCTTAAAACAACAGAACTTAATGAGAAAATATATCCATTTGTAAAACCCCAAAAAATAGTTAAAGTAAAAATGACAACGCTTGACCAATGGTTGAATGATTTGCCTGCCCCGCTTACTTCAGAAATTTTAATAAAATTAGATGTGCAGGGTTATGAAGATAGAGTTATAAGAGGAGGCATGAAAACATTTAAATTAGCTAAGGCATGTTTGTTAGAAGTTTGCCTTGACAAATTGTATGAAGAGCAGGCTAATTTTGAAAATATTGTTTTTCTATTAAACAATCTTGGCTATCATTACACAGGAAACCTGAACCAGACTTATTCTGAATACGGGCATGTTATATATATTGATGCTGTATTTTTAAAAGAATAAGATGGGAAAGGATAGAAATATTTTGTGTCCTTCATGCCAGGGTGATCAAGTAATTTCTATTGGTGAAGTTCCCTTAATTATAAATGAATTTGCTGGAAATATTTTTTATGACAAATTTCCAAAACGGGAGCTATTAAAATGTAGAAATTGTTATTTATTTTTCAACTATCCAAGACCAGACAAAGAAGAATTATGTGTCCTTTATCAATGTGCCAATCCAAATAACTGGCAATATGAACTAAAAGATAGAAAAGATTGGGGATATACAATTAAATGGATAAAAAAATTAAAAAAAGAGGCACTAAAAATATTGGATGTTGGCTGCTGGGATGGTAAATTTTTAGAAAAAGTTGAAAATTGCAAACGGTATGGAATCGAAATTAATCCGATAGCTTCTGAAAAAGCTAAGGGAAAAGGAATAGAGATAATAGCTAAAGATATTTATGAGATAGAGAATTTATCCTTTCCTTATCAATTTGATGTAATTACTGCATTTGATGTTATTGAACATATAGATAATCCATTTAAATTTATTTCTCTTCTTACTAAGATTACAGAGCCCAATGGTTTCATTGTTATTTCCTCGGGGAACACGAATACAATAAGTTGGAAAATAAGTAGAAGTAAATACTATTATTGTGCTCTTCCGGAGCATATATCTTTTATAAATAAGAATTGGTGTGAATTTGTAGCAAAAAGACTTAATCTTAAAATTATTTATTTTGAAAAATTTTCTCATACTTCTTCTAATCTTAAAAAAATATTATTTGAAACAATGAAGAATCTGATTTATTTGATTTCTCCATCAATTTTTCTCATGTTGAGGAAAATTAAACAGTATCTGTCTAAATACCAATTAAGTAAAAATAATTATCCGCCTTGGTGGGGCACTGTGAAAAATCATATACTGATAATTTTTGAGAAGGTATAACTATGCAAAAACGACAAGTTCTTAAGAACGCGTTTATGTCAGTTATCCAGGTTATAGTTAACAGTGCTGTATTATTTTTATTATACAGGTTTTTATTAAATACTCTTGGAGCTGAACAATTGGGGATATGGGCACTTATTCTGGCTACAACATCAGTTACAGCTGTGGCTAATTTGGGACTATCGGGAAGTGTGGTTAAGTTTGTAGCAAAGTATGTTGCAAGAGATGAGAAGGAAAATGCATCAAAAGTAATTCAGACAGCATTTGCTTCTGTAGGATTATTTATTGGACTTATATTAATTATTGCTTTTCCTATTATAAAGTGGATTCTCGGTATGGTAGTTCCGCCTCAGAATCTTGACCTGGCTTATTCAGTCTTGTCATATGCTTTATTTTCTTTATGGATAACCTCAATTACTGGAATATTTCAATCGGGTCTTGATGGATGCCAGCGAATTGATTTAAGAAATGTTCTTCTTATGATGGGAGCTATTTTATATTTATTATTATGCTATGTTCTTGTACCTCAATACAGACTTATTGGAGTTGCCTATGCACAAATAATACAAAAATTGGTCATTTTATTTCTGGCATGGGTCTTTTTGAAAAAACATCTTCCTGGGCTTCCTCTCATTCCTGTGAAGTGGGATAAAGGTATATTTAAAGAAACAATCGGCTACGGAATAAATTTCCAGATAATTTCAATCACCCAGATGTTTTATGACCCTATCACAAAAGCACTTCTCAGTAAATTTGGCGGGCTCTCTATGGTTGGGTTCTATGAAATGGCAAGCAAAATGGTTTTGCAATTCAGGGCGCTCATTGTATCTACCTATCAAGTTCTTGTGCCAGCTATTGCAGAGTTGCAGGAAAAATTACCAGAAAAAATAAAATCTGTCTATCTAACTTCCTATCAACTTCTCTTTTATCTCGCATTACCTCTTTTTTCCTTTATTATTGTCGCTACACCCATTATCTCTGCTTTGTGGATAGGACATATAGAGATGAATTTTGTCATTTTTTCAATATTACTTTCCATTGGCTGGTTTCTAAATATTTTAAATGTCCCTTCCTATTATGCCTATTTAGGAATTGGCAATCTTCGCTTTAATGTAGTAGGCCATTTTGCGAATGCATTACTAAATTTAAGCTTGGGAATCCTATTAGGAACATTTTTTGATGGAGTGGGAGTAATTGTTGCATGGATAGTCTCTCTTGCTTTGGGGAGTTGTATCATTTATATCTCGTATCACATAAAAAATGAAATCCCATTAATAGAATTACTGCCTCAGCCGAGCAGACTCTTTATTGTTATATTCTTGATTGGTATAATCTCTGTATTTCTAATTAATAATAATTTCGGATATATTTTTAATTTCAGCTGGATAAATATCCTCGCTTTTCTCCTATTTTCTCCAATAGTTTTTATCTCTTTATGGTTTCATCCAATGAGGAAAATCCTTATGGGATGGCTCAAAAGTGTATTATATAGGGTGGAGGAATAATGAAAAAATTTACAACACAGGAAATTAAAGAATTTATTTCAAAACCTCATTTCGACGAAAAAATTCTTTTGAATATAGATTTATCATATCCGAAGATCTCTATAGTTACTCCCTCCTATAATCAGGGAGAATTTTTAGAAAAAACCATTTTAAGTATTCTTAACCAAAACTATCCAAATCTTGAATACATAATAATTGACGGTGGTTCTAATGATAATAGTGTAGAAATAATTAAAAAATATGAAAAGTATCTAACCTACTGGATAAGCGAAAAAGATAAAGGACAGGCTGATGCGATAAATAAAGGCTTTCTTAAATCAACGGGTCAGATATTAGCGTGGCTAAATTCTGACGATATCTATTTGCCTGATGCACTTCTAAAAGTGACGAAAGCCTTCAGGAAATATCCCTATGCTGATATTGTTTATGGCAACAGATATAGGATAAATGAAAAAGATGATATTATTGGAGAGGATAGGCAGACACCTTTCTCAAGATTGGGGCTTTTATATGGAGGATTCGGATTTTATCAGGTCTCTGTTTTTTGGAGACGAGATATTTACTTTAAAGTAAATGGATTGTCATTCCAATATAAATGCTGTATGGATGATGACCTTTTTGTAAAATTTACTATCAATATGGCAAAGTTTAAATTTTTAAGGGAGTTTCTCGCATGCTTTAGAATACATAAGGACTCCAAGACTTCCAACCTGAAGGAAATTTTTAAGAAAGAAAGTGAAGAAGTAAGAAACCCATATGTTATTCAAAAGGGAATTTGTAGATTTCTATTGAAAAATTTAGTTAGAGTGAAAAGGCTATTTTTCTACATAAATCAGGGTGATATTGATTATATCATCAGTAGATTGAGAAAATGAAATTTTATGAATTTTTTACCTCTTTATTTTTTATACTCATTGGCATTTATTATAGATTTGAATTCGGAGTTGTAAGTTTTGCTCTTATAGAGCCATTTGCTATTGTCTTTATTATAGTCTCGGTGATTTATTTTCTAACAAAAGGAAAATTTATCATCTCTACATCATGGTTTTTTCGGATATGGTTTCTTTTTGTTATTCTTCTTGCAATTATTCTACCCCTTTCACCTGATTTAAAAAGAAGCCTGTCTGACATAAGGGATTGGATGATTCCTTTACTGGTCAGTATCTTTGTTTTTTCTTTTAAAAATTTAAGATGGGAAAAAATTCTAACTATTTTTATCATCTGTTCCTTGCTGTTTGCCGGGGTTGGTCTATATCAGCATTTTACTAAATCTTTCTATCCCTTCGCCACAGAAAGAGCCATGATGAAAAGTGGATTCACCATTGATGAGCAAAGAAAACCTGAGATAGTTTGTTCAGCAATAGCTTTCTTTCCCCATCCAAATCAATTTGCAAATTATTTATTGTGTAGTTTTATAATAGGCTTAGGGTTTTTAGCACAATCGAGAAAGAAGCTGAGATGGATAATTATTCTTTCGATTGTTACAGGAGCGCTGATATTGACCTATTCAAAAGCCTCCATTGCACTGCTTCCTATCGGAATAGTAATATTCTTGTTTCTTTATCGGTCTTCATCAATTGAAGATTTAGTTCTTTTAATTTCCACTATTGGCATTATTATTGTATTTCTTTATTTGCTAATATTCATAAATCTCCCTGAAACTGTTTTCACGAATCTATTCGTCAGATATAAGCTTTTCAAAACAGTTCTGGAAATTATTTTAGAAAATCCCCTTATATTCATTATGGGTAATGGAGCAAGACTATATTCTTTAAGAGCTTTTTACCCTAACCCTCACAATCTCTATTTTTACTTTTTGCTTAACTATGGAATAGCTGGGTTGACTCTACTTTTATTTGCTTTTTTTAAAACTATTGTTTCCATCCTGAAGACTTTTAGAATGGGCATAACTAAAATAAATCCACTGTTAGGTGGTATTTTTACTTCTCTTATCATGGGGTTTTTCATTTTAGGTTTAACAGAGGTTCCCTTGCAGGATATTAATCTCAGGACACTATTCTTTTTGCTTTTTGTAGCTTTTCTTGGCATATATAAATCTACTGAAGAGAAGATTTGTAATTGACAAAACTGAATTTTTGACAGACAATTTATTTTTAAAATTTAATGATGGAGGGAAGCATGAAAAAGCTAACATTTATAGGATTTTTAATCGTGTTAGTGGTCTTGATTGTGCTTGGGATTTACTTCTTTACAAGACCCAAAGTAGAAAAACCAGCAGAAAAGGCAGAAGTTGCTCCTGTGGTTCCAAAGAAAGAGATAATAGCAGATTTTAAAGCTCCTGGCGAACTTCAGATGATCCCACACAAAACCAACAATGTTGAAGGAAAGGTATATATTTCTAACGATGTTCTTGAATTGTATTATCTAAATGATTTGAAAAAGAGGGATATTTTTGCTTTCTATATACCTGTTAATAAACCCGATGTTAAAACTCTTCTTTTCAAAGTCAGGATTCAGCCTGGAACCTATTTTACAGTGGATGTCACTGTCAATGGGCAATTGGTTTCTCCAAGAACAATTAATTATTACAAAGGAACGGGTGATTGGGAAGAGCTATCTATTCCAATTGGAGGCACATTAAATGCTTTTTCTTTTAGTATAGGAGAGCCTTCGGATAAAGAAACGCAAAAGGATTATAAAATAGAAATTGACTGGATAGAAATTGTTGCAATTTAATGTTACAAGGTTTGGCAACAAGTTAAGATGATATTAAATTTAGTTAAAATAATCACTCCTTATCTTGCCAATCAAAGCGTTTTAATTGCAGATGATGTTCAGGAGAACGGAGCTTTTTTAGAATAGGCAAGAAGTAATAACCCTGTTTTCTGGGCTGTCATGGAGAGAATAGGGAAGGAAAATCTTTTTGGAGTAGCTGTTTCTTCCAATGCGAATTCTATTAATTCATAATTTTTACTTGAAACGGGGCGGAGAGGATGAAATGATGGAGAATTATTCCGCTCTTTTAACGAAGTATGGTCATCATGTAATTCATTATGTTAAAAATACTTCTTCCATTTACAATTTTGATACTTTTAAGAAAATAAAATTTATTTTAACTACTATTTATTCATGGGAAATCTATAAAGATATAAAGGCAATAGCGATGAAGGAAAAGTCTGATATTGCCCACATCCATAATGTCTTTCCTTTAATTTCTCCATCAGTTTATAAGGCTCTGAAAGATTCAGGGATTCTAACAGTTCAGACCCTTCACAATTTTCGTTTCCTGTGTCCCAATGGACTTCTTTATACAAATGGCAAAATATGTGAAAGGTGTAAGGCAGGGAATACTATTTATGCTGTTTTCAAGAGATGTTTCCGAAGAAGTTATATCCTAAGCGCCCTATATGCTTTAACCATAGGCATTCATAGGGCTATCGGAACCTTTAAAAATATTGACCATTTTATTGCGCCCACTCCCTTTGTAGCTGGTAAATACATAGAAAGCGGGCTTATATTATCTGATAAAATATCTATTTTGCCAAATTTTATTTCAGAGAAGCAAGAAACAAGGCTATTTTTAGAGAGAAAAGAACCATATTTCCTCTACATGGGAAGACTTTCTGAAGAAAAAGGGCTTTGGACTTTAATAAAAGCAGTGGAAGAGTCGCCCGAGATAAATCTTAAAATTGCAGGGGATGGTCCTCTTGCTTCCACAATTGTTGAGTATATTAAGGATAAAGAAATCAAAAATATTGAATACATAGAGTTTTTGGAAGGAGAGAGAAAATGGGAAATTTTAGGTAAAGCCTTAGGAGCGATAATTCCATCCCAATGTTATGAGGCATTTCCCCTTGCAACTATTGAAGCTATGTCTGTTGGAGTCCCTGTTATTGCATCAAATATAGGAAGTTTGCATTACATTGTGGAACATGGTAAAAATGGCTTTCTCTTTAATCTGAACGATAAAGATGACCTCAAGGACAAGTTAAAGATTTTGTGGAACAAACCTGACCTTGCAGTGGAAATGGGAATGGCTGGAAGAAAAGTCTATGAGTCCAATTATACCGCAGAATCCCATTATAAAGAACTGATGAAGATATACAATATGGTAATTGAAAAGAAAGCTGCAAAAAAGTAGAATTAAAGCTTATGAAAGTGGCTCTAATAACAAATCTTTGTGCTCATTACAGATATAAGCTTTTCAAGCTTCTGGCTGAAGAATATGGTTTTAATATATATTTCTTTGATAATCCTGAAAAGACAAAGGAGGATGTAAAACATCTAAAGATTTATAAAGATACTGATAGATTCTTCTATTTGCCTTTTCCAAAAATATTTACTCGTCTTATCAAGAACAAATATGATGTTATAATCAAATGCACCAACAATAAGTGGACATTTTTTGGAAGTTTTTTAGCATCAAAGCTTATAGGCTCTAAATTTATAGTGTGGAACACACTATGGTATTTCCCACGAACTTTTCAGTATAAGTTTTTTTCTTTCCTATTTGTCTGGGCTATGAAATATTTCACAGATTCAATAGTTGTTTATGGCGAGCATGGTAAGAGATTTTTGACTGTGAAAGGAATTAATCCTGAAAAGATTTTTATAGCATGGCAGACTATTGACAATGAGCTTTACGGAAGGGAGATTCCTGAGGATGAGATAAATGCTCTGAGATTGAAACATGGGATAGAAAATAAGAATATTATTTTATATGTTGGAAGATTAGAAAGTTTAAAAGGGTTGGAATATTTGATGGAAGCCTTGAAAATTATAAAAGGAAAAGGTATTCCGTTTCAATTTTTATGTATTGGAGACGGTAATTTGAGGGGAGAGATGGCGAAATCCTTTAATGAAAATGGAATCAATTCTGTTTTTACTGGAATTATTCCTCCTGAAGAATTACCACCGTTTTATAAGCTCTCGACTTTGCTTGTTCTTCCATCTATTACCACCAAAACCTTTAAAGAACCCTGGGGCTTAGTGGTAAATGAAGCATTTAATCAAGGATGTCCTGTTGTTGTAACAGATGCAGTAGGAGCAGGAGTCGGAGGCTTGATAATAGATGGAGAGAATGGATTTGTTGTGCCAGAGAAAGATTCCTTTGCTCTTGCAGAGGCTATTAGAAAAATCCTCTTACAGAGAGATTTAAGAGAAAAGCTCTCTAAGAATGCAAAAGAAGAGATAAAAAAATGGACATGCCAAAGGCAGGCAAAGGGCTTTTTAGATGCGGTTAAGCATAGTTTGAAAAAGGAGGACGAATTTGGTGAAGAGAATAAAAAAGTTTTATGACGAATTGTTCGTAGAAAAAAGTAGGTCTCAATATAAGGAAGAATATGAGAAAAGGAGAAAGGACTTTTTACATAAATATATCTTATTTTTTTTGAATCCATATGAAAATACGCGACATGAAATAGTTAAAGAGATTCTACTATCTGGTGAGCGTATTTTGGATATAGGTTGCTGGAATGGAGATTCAACCCTTTTATATGGAGCATTTGAAAAATTTAAAGAGGTTTATGGAGTAGATATTTCTGAAAATGCTCTTAAAGAGGCATCAAAAAAGAATATAAAAGTTTCATGCATTGACCTGAATTCCGATAAATTACCCTTTCCTGAGAATTATTTTGATTCCATAACCATGCTTGCTGTAATTGAGCACCTTGTGGAGCCATATCATATTATAGATGAAGTGAAAAGAGTAATAAAAGATAATGGGGTATTTATTATAGGAGTTCCAAATGTTGCCTCTTTATCAAATAGACTCAGGATTATAGTGGGAAGAAGACCAAGAACTTCTTTTGATGCTGGCTGGGACGGAGGTCATTTACTTTATTTTACACCTAAGGATTTAAGGGAACTTTTAGAAAGTTATAACTTTGAAATTATTGGTAGATATGCTACTGGAAACTTACAATGGCTTAGGAAGTTATTTTTTTCATTTACAGGTGAATTTATTTTTAAATGCATTGCTAAAAAAGGAATTTGTGGGGGGTAGTCTGTGAAAAGCATTATTACAAAAGATTCTTTTGAATTTTCAGGGGTGAAAATTTGTAGAATAAAGAAGGCAAATTTGATGAGTCTTATTGAGGAACATATTGAAAATAAAGAGAAATTACAGATATGCGCGACACCTGTCTATGCTCTCGTTTTAATGCAGAGGGACATTGAATTTAGAAATGCAAATAATTCAAGTATTTCAATTGCAGATGGTATGCCCCTTGTCTGGATTTCGAAATTATTCAAAAAACCTATTCCTGAAAGAATTGCTGGAGCAGATTTGTTTGAGGAGATGTGTAGGATTTCCTCAGATAAGGGTTACAAATTCTTCTTTTTGGGCTCCACTGAAGAGACCTTGGCAAAAATTTTTTCTAATTTAAAAGAAAGATTTCCTTCTTTAAAGATTGTAGGAGCACATTCGCCTCCATTTAAGAATGAATTTAATGAAGAAGAAAATCTTGAAATTATAAATAAAATAAACGATGCAAGACCCGACATTCTCTGGGTAGGAATGACCGCTCCAAAACAGGAGAAATGGATTTATCGAAACCTTGATAAACTTGATGTTAAGGTTGCCATTGGAATTGGCGCAGTTTTTGATTTTGTCGCTGGAAGAGTAAAAAGAGCACCAAAATGGATGCAGAGATCGGGACTTGAGTGGTTTTGGAGGTTGATTCATGAGCCGAGGAGACTATGGAAGAGGTATTTGATTGGAAACACAGTTTTTATGTGGCTATTAATAAGAGAGTTAATCAAAGTTAAGATTTTAAGAAGACATGGTAGTTAAGCTTTACAAAAAATCAATTTTACAATAACGGGTAAAATGGTAAGAAATTTGTTAAGGAAACCTATAAAAGACCATAGTGAAAATCTATACGAAAATTGGATGCAGAAGTCGCTTGCTTTTTGGTTGGGTTTCAGGTTTTATATTGAAAATTCATTTCTAATAATATACAATTTTTGTATATTATGAAGAACAGAGAAAGGGAAAGTATTAGTAACAGGATTGTTCATTGCGTGAAAGATCTCCCCTATTTCACTATTGACAATCTTAAAATTTTACAAGTCAAAGATTACCATCTTAAAATTGTTCTTTCTCGAATGATAAAGAGCGGGAAAATTATTAGGTTAAAAAAGGGGATGTATGTTTTAAGTGATTTTCTTGACAAAGTAAAAATAGATGGTAATTTTTCTTATTATGTCGAGTTTATTGGAACAAAAATTTGTTATCCATCATATTTAAGTATGGATTATGTATTATATGAACACAATACGAAATTTTACTTTTGTGAGTATAAACAAACCCTATGTTTACAGGAACAAATTGGGAGTATTTATTTATCACAAGATAAAGGATGACTTTTTTAAAGGGTATTATGTTAAGAAAGTTGGAGATTTTTTAATCTATAAAGCCGAAAAAGCAAAAGCACTTTTCGATTTTTTATACTTCAGGAAAAAATTTCTAATGAATGAAAAAGGAGTTGAAGAGTTGAGATTAAATATTGAGGTTTTTAGTAAAAATGATATAAGACGATTTAAAGAATATGTTGAAAAAGAAGGAAGTAAGAAAATGTCCGAGATTTACAAATATATTTTTGGATTATGATTGAAACATTAAAAAAGATTATAGCAGAAAAAAGGGACACACCTTCTTTATTTAAAAGGAATATAGTGAAAGAGTATCTTCAGGTTGTTGTCCTTTCTTTTATATACTCAAATCCTGAATATAATGGTTTAATATTTTATGGTGGTTTTTGTCTTAGACATTGTTTTGGTCTGGAAAGGCTTTCAGAAGATCTTGATTTTGTTGATGTCGAAAAAAAAGTAGATATTAATAAAATAGCTAATAGTTTAAAAGTTTTTTACAAAAAAAGTATAAGCTAAAATGTGACTATAAGATCCAAAAATTTAGGATTACCTTAAGATTTCCTATCCTTTACGAACTTGGCTTAGCAAAGGTTCCAGAATCAAATTCCCTTTTTTTGAAGTTAGAGATATATAAGGAATTTGAATTTTGCAAAGAGTATAAAATGGAGATAGTTCCAGTTTTTAAGTTTGGAGAGACTGTCAAGATTCGTGCCATATTGTTTAGGAAATGGGAAAAAACAGCAAAAAATGGTATAGTTATTGCGAGGGTAAAAGGTAGGGATTATTTTGATTTGATGTGGTATCTTCAGAAAGGTGTGGTTCCTAATTTTTATTGTATAGAAAAAATAAATAGCAAAGAAAAGTTAAAAAATGAGCTGATTAAAATTATAGAGAATTTAGATTACCAGAGTATAAAATATGACCTTGAGGGATTAATCGAGAATAGAGACTTGATTGTTGATTTAGGCAATAATATGAAAGAAATATCAGAAATGCTTATAGAAAAATGGTGACGGAAAAAGGAAAAGGGGAAATTAAGGGGTGGTAATTTTTGGAGAAAAAACACTACAAGGATGGAAGCAAAAGTCAGGACTTGAGTGGTTGTGGAGACTGATTCATGAGCCGAAGAGGCTATGGAAGAAGTATTTGATTGGGAATACGGTTTTTATATGGCTTGTTTTAAAAGAGTTGCTTAAAAAAGTGTTTCTGAAGAAAAATAATTAGGAAATTTTATGAATAGAGTAAGAACCCAAAATAGTAAGGGGATTGAAAAGTTGTTAAATTGGCGAGCCTTTTGCAATCCCATTTTATTCCACTTCGTAAGTGGAATTTTGGGATTGGTATGACTGCTCCAAAGCGGGAGAAAAGGATTTATCAAGTGTAATGAAAGAAAAAAAAGATGTAATTGTTTGGAAGATTTGAAGCCTTCAGAAGAAAAAAGAAACTCTTATAAAGCTTAGTTTTTTAAATAAAAAGAAACATACAATAAAAATTGCTCCTCCTGTTGCGTTGCAGAGAAGATCAAGGATTGAAAATTCTCTATAGGGTAAGAAGTTCTGCAAAGTTTCTATGAAAAAACCATAAAGAACAGGGAATAGAAAACTTCCAAGGAGGGCAACCTTCCAATTTTTAAAGGAAAAATAGAAGAGAAAAGCTGTGACAAGGGAGAAGAAGATATGATAAATTTTGTCAGAGTTTTTGAATATTGATTGCTCGAAAGAAACGGGCATAAAAAAGATAAAAAGATTGATGATTAGCCATACCATAAAAATAAGTCTAAAGATTATTGGAAAACTTAAACGCCTCTTAGCTCTCTTATTTAAACTCATTCAGGTCTCAAAATTCATATCTTTGCATTCTTTGAAATCTTTTAAAAATTTAATTTTTCTTTTAGAATCTCAAAAATCCTTTCTGAAGCTAATCCATCACCATATGGATTTTTTGCCTGAGCCATTCTCTTATAAGCCTCTATGTCCTCAAGCAATTTTTTTGTTTCTGAATAAATCTTCTCTCTTTCAACTCCTATAAGCTTTGCTACACCAGCGGATATTCCTTCGGGTCTTTCTGTTTTTTTCCTCATTACAAGAACAGGTTTACCAAGAGATGGAGCTTCTTCCTGAATTCCTCCAGAGTCTGTGAGAATTAAATAGGATTTATTCATAAGCCAGACAAAATGATAGTAATCAAGAGGTTCTATAAGATAAACATTTTTTAAACCACTAAGGATATTTTTCACAGGCCTCTGAACATTAGGATTGAGATGGACAGGGTATATAATTTGAACATCGGAATTTTCTGCGATCATTTTTAATCCGTGGCAAATCTCTTCAAAATCTTTCCCAAAACTTTCTCTTCTGTGCCCAGTGACAAGAATTGTTATTATTTCAAAAGAAATTCCATATTTCCTTAAAAATCTATTTTCAATCTTTTTCTCAACTTCGGGATTTTTCTGCTTACCAAGTATAATGAAAAGAGCATCAATAACCGTATTTCCTGTGACAAATATCTTATCCTCTCTAATTCCTTCCTTTAAAAGGTTATCCTTTGCCTTTAAAGTCGGAGCAAAATAGATATCCGCAATGCAATCTGTTAACCTTCTATTTATTTCCTCTGGAAAGGGATTGAACTTATCTTCGGTTCTCAAACCCGCTTCAACATGAGCGACTTTGATTTTTTGATAATATGCAGAAAGGCTTGCCACCAATGTGGTCGTTGTGTCACCCTGAACTATAACTAAATCGGGTTTTTCCTTTTTAAGAATTTTTTCAAGTTTTTTTAATGCTTCAGAAGTGATATAAAAAAGAGACTGATTCTCTTTCATTATATTCAAGTCATAATCAGGTTTTAAATCAAAAATTTTCAGGACCTGATCTAACATTTCTCTATGTTGGGAAGTTATACAGACTTTAATTTCAAATTCATCTTCAAACTTCTTTAACTTTAAAATGACAGGGGCTAACTTAATTGCCTCAGGTCTTGTTCCGAAAACAAAAATAACTTTTTTCATGATAGAAAATTATATTTAACATTAAAGTTTGCTTCAAATTAATATTTTTTTATCGTTTTCTTTTAATCATCATTTGTATATATAAAAACATCAATATCTTTGAAAAAATCTTCATTTATAAAGGAGCCTGATAAATATGCAAAAATTACTCTTTCTTCAGTATTTAAAACCCTTGAAATTATAGAGATAATCTTTTCTCTCTCCTTCTTCTGAATTTTAACCTTTCTCTCCTTTTCATCATTCATAGCTGTTCAATGCCTCTGAAATAAACTGTATCATGGTTTCTTTTTTTGACTATTTAATTTGACAAAGAAGAAACCTTCAAAATATAATCATCATAATGAAAAGAATAGTTGTTGTTACTTCCAATGTTCCTTTTGTTTACGGTGGACATCTTGTAATTGTTGAGAATCTTCTAAAAGCCCTGAGAGAACAAGGCTATGAAGCCGATATATTTTTTACCCCTCAGAACAAATTTGGAAAACAGCTCCAGGCTTATCTCGCCAATTTCTTAACTGACTTAACAGAGGATGGACTTGGAAGGAAGATAGACCAGATAATTTCTCTCCGTTTCCCAAGCTATGCAGTAAGGCATCCAGAGCATGTTTTATGGTTGAACCACAGAATGAGGGAGTATGACGACCTCTGGAATGAATTTAAGACTCAATTTTCATGGAAAGGGAAGATAAAAGAAGGAATAAGAAAAGCAATTATAAGCAGGATAGATCACTATCTTCTAACCCACAATGTAAAAAAGATTTTTTGTCAGTCAGAAACAATAAGAGAGAGATTGATAAAATGGGGTGGAATTGATTCTGAGGTTCTTTACCCTCCCGCTCCAGAAAGAAACTACAAAACAGAAAAATATGAAAATTTTATTTTTACTGTCTCCCGCATGTATCCATTGAAAAGAATCGATCTTCTTGTCCGAGCTTTCAAATTCGTTAAAAATAAAGAAGTCAAAGCATTTGTTGCGGGAGAAGGTATGGACGGGGATAGAATAAAAAAAATGATAAATGAATTAAATCTTCAAGATAGGGTCTTTTTAATTGGAAGATTAAACGAAGATGAACTCGTAGATTACTATTCCAGGGCAAGGGCTGTTTTCTTTGCCCCATATAAGGAAGATTTTGGATTTGTCACAATGGAAGCTTTTTCCTCAAGGAAGCCAGTTATAACCTGTATAGATAGCGGCGGTCCTGCAGAAATTGTGAAAGGCGGATTTTCTGGCTTTGTGGTTGAACCTGAACCTGAAAAAATAGCAGAGAAAATAGATGCTTTCTCAGAAAATCAAAAACTTGCAGAGGAAATGGGGGAGAGAGGTTTTGAATCAATAAAAGATATTAAATGGGAAAATGTTGTAAAGAAACTCGTGATTGTATAGTAAATTAAAAGTGAATTAAGGAGGAAAACATGAGATGGATTTTAAGAATTTTGTTAATATTTGTAATTTCATTTTTTTCTTATTCTGAAGAAAGAGCAAGGATCAGGGAGCTTGGAGTAAACCCGTGGATCCTGAAACCAGGGAAATTCAATGCAATTACAGATGTGAAAGGTGTTAAGGTAGGTCATTTTACATTGGTCAAGGGAGAAAATGTAAGAACAGGAGTAACTGCAATTTTGCCCCATGATGGGAATATATTCCTGGAGAAAGTTCCTGCAGGGATTCATGTGGGAAATGGGTTTGGAAAGCTAATGGGATTTACACAGGTTGAGGAGCTTGGCTGTATTGAAACCCCTATAATTCTCACAAACACCCTTTCAGTCCCAGTTGCTGGAGAAGCTCTAATTGAATATACAATTTCAATCAAGGGGAATGAAAATGTAAGGTCGGTAAATCCTGTCGTGGGAGAATGCAATGATGGATTTTTAAATGACATAAGAGGAATGCACATTAAAAAAGAGCATGTTTTTGAAGCAATCAAAAACGCAAAAAGTGATCCTGTGGAAGAAGGAAATGTAGGAGCAGGAACAGGGACTGTATGTTTCGGGTTCAAAGGAGGGATTGGGACATCCTCAAGGGTTCTTCCCAAAAATCTTGGTGGATACACAGTCGGGGTTTTGGTCCAGACAAATTTTGGGGGGATTTTGCAGATTGCAGGTGCTCCTGTAGGGATTGAGCTGGGCGAGTTTTATCTTAAAGGAAGAATTAACTATGAACAGGGAGGCTCGTGTATGATTATTATTGCAACAGATGCACCCCTTGATTCTCGCCAGTTAAAGAGACTGGCAAAAAGAGGAATGCTCGGACTCGCAAAAACTGGTGGAATTTCATCCCATGGTTCTGGTGATTATATAATTGCTTTCTCTACAAATAAAGATGTTAGAATCCCTTTTAATCTATCAGAGCATGTAAGAAAAGTCCCCATTTTAAATGATGATTCCATCACACCTCTATTCCTTGCAGTTATTGAGGCAGTTGAAGAGGCTATTTACAATTCCCTGACAAAAGCAGAATCAATAAGAGGATTCGAAGGACATTTTGTTCCCGCACTCCCCCTTGATAAGGCAAAAGATATTTTTTTAAAATATAATATTATAAAAGCCAAAAAAAATTAAGAAGTCTTGTCCTTTTCTCCTAAAGAGGTCATTTTTTAAGAGTGAACTTGATTGCAGGATCAAAAATGCAAAATTAAAGGTACAGCTCACAGCTTTATTGAAATCAATTTTACGGCTTAAAGCTTTCTCCTTACCCTTCAGGGATAAAGGAACGGGTTGCAGGAGGTGCGTATTAAACCGCTAAATAGTTAAAAGACAATTTTCAGAGTCGGGATTTAGAAACTCTGTATGCTGCGAGCTGTCTGCTGAGACCTATAAATCGTCACTTGTCTCCTTTCTCTCATATTTAACTGGGGAACAGGATGCCTGTTGGGTGTCTAATTGAAAACGAATCTGTTTCGCAAATATATTTGACTAATACAAAATACAAGAATCTAATTGCATCATATAAAGATGTATATGAAATTATATTCATTGCATCACCTTAGA
>CAZHEF010000036.1:0-24370 GCA_964531645.1 uncultured Clostridia bacterium | reverse complement strand
AGGGCTGGCTCATCGGAGTCTGCCATCTTTTTTATATTTTCAAAATTCCTCCTCAAGACGAATCAACCTCTTAACCCTTCCCTTCAAATCTATTATTCCCTCCTTTTAGCTTCATTCTCTTTGTTTTTTTATTTAAATATATTTTTAATTTTCGAAAACTTGAAAATAGGAAATTAAGTTAGTAAAATTAAAAAGAATAAAATGGATAGAATAGAAAAAAATTTATAAATAGGAGGGTTTAAATGCGTATTAAGTGTTTGGTAGTGCTTCTTTCAATCTTCATAGTGATTCCACTTTACTCTGTAACAAAGGTTGAAAGGCTTGGAGTTCATCCCTTTATGAAGAAAAGGGTAATTACCCCCCAGGATTTAAGGAATGTTGAGAAATATGAAGCTGATCTGAAAGCAGGGTTTGGAATGGCGGGTTCTCCTGAACTTCTGAGTCCATTTATAGAGGAACTGAAAGCAGGAAGAATCTGGGATACAGAGTTAAAGGCGGGAGATACTTTAAAATGGATGCTTTTTAAAGAAAGGGGTAAAGTGAAAGTTGTAACTGATGGTTTGATTGCGATCAAGAAACCCATAAAGGCCTACAGGGTAACATTCTATAAGGATCTTAAAACCTATGATTTTGTAATTCCTTCCATTTGTGGAAATATTTCCTTAATGTCAGTTACAGAACATCCTGCTCCTGAATGCTTCCTTGAGGTCTCACCCGCAAGAATTGAAGTTGGAAATCCTGTAATTCTTGATCTTTGCAAATCCAGAAACTGGGTAAAAGGCGTAATCAAGGTAACTTTGGATGGGAAAGAAATTTCTACTATGGAGGCAACAAAGGAAGATTGCAAAAAAACCTTTACATCAGGTGAACCTGGAAATTATAAATTTGAAGCCACAGTTTATGAAGAGCATGGTGTTGCCTCTACAAATCCTTGTTTTGCAAGTGTTGGATATTGGAAGAATCTTCCACCTCAGTGTGACCTAAAGGTTTCTCCTGAGAAGGTTTTCACAGGGCAAGAAATAACCCTTGATGCTTCCGGTTCCTCAGATCCGGAAGGAAAGCTTACAGGGGTCAAGTTCACTATCAAGTCTGACGGAATGGTCGAGGAAAAAACAATATCCGAGCCTCCATATGTCTACAAATTCAAACCTGCAAAAGCTGGAAATTACAAAGTCGAACTTGTAGCAATTGATGACCACAATGTAAATTCTTCCACATGCGAAGGAAGCTACACTGCTATCAGAAGAGGATTCTTCCTCGTCGAAAGTGGAATCATGGCTCAGGGAGATCCCCGTTTGTTCCTTCCATTAAGATTCGGCTATCAGTATAGACTAAATGAAACCTACAGGATTGCAGGGATTCTCGGATACAATATTAAAATCAAGGGGAATAGTGATGATGATGAATATGGAAATCCTTTCACGGCAGATGTTCTCTTCTTCTATCAGCCTGAAAGATTCTTCATCGGAGCAGGAACAGGCTTGTGGCTTGTAAAGAATGAATCCAATCTTGATTTTATTGTCAAAACTGGATATGAAGTCTACTATACCGAGAATCTTGGCGTTTATCTTTTCTTTGAAGGAAGACTCCCTTATGTAAATTTTGATGAAAAGTCAGACAGGGGTGTTGTCTTATTCGGAGGAGGAATAAGGTTCTAAAGAAGGTGAACTAAACTAAAAACTTATTATAGGAGCGAGGGTTTAACTCCTTCGCTTTTTTTTTAATTCTATCTATTATCATACCTGAAAAGAAGAAAATATATGAAACTATTATTCCCAAAGGAACTGATTGGGGCCAGGAAGGAATAGGTATCCCAAACCCCAATCCGCTTTTAAAATAAGATGCCATTGAATAAAGAAAACCAGCAAAAAGAGATAAAATTCCTGAAATTGCAGGAGGGTTTTTTAAAACCATTGAAAAAATTAAAGGGACAAACAATCCGCAAGCAAGAATCTGGGATGAAAGCCCAAGAGCAATGAGAATATCTTTCAGAGGCAGAGAGAAAAGGAGGGTGAGGAAAGAAGAAATTGCAAGAGAGGATCTTCCGTCTATAATTTTACCTTTAAATATTACTTTTCCAATATCACTGGATAAAGTCATTGCAGAAACATTCAAGATTGAATCAAGGGTAGAGACAATTGCTGAAAAAATTGTTAGAAAAGCAATCACACGTAAAATCGGGTTCAATTGATTATTTAAAATAAAGGTTATCAGCTCACCAGAAGGTTTATCTATAAGAATAAACCTTTCAAAAATTCCAATTGAAGCGGGGAGAGAAAAAAGTAAGAAAAGAAGGAAAGAAGTTAAAATGAGACCTTTTTTTGCATCCTCATCCGATTTTGAAGCAACTATTCTTTGCCAGACTACAGGTGATATAAACCACGCAATGGTGAAAGAAAAGGTGATGAAAAAATTTGAATTCAAATCTTTAAAAGGATTGAAAAAATCTTGGGGAAGTCTTTTAAAATCGAGAGGAACAACACTTTTTTCTGCAATCGTAGTAAGAGATATAATTATCAAGAAAAGTCCGAGGAATACCATGAAAAGTTGAAAAAAATCTGTCCTGACAACAGAAATAAGCCCTCCTCTGAATGAATATAGAAAAACAAATATAATCCCTGCTAAGAGTGAAACTTTGTAGTCTAAACTTATAAAACCTTTTATTATTTTGCCAAGAGCAACTGCCTGGGATGATGATAGAAGAAGAAGATAGAAGAAAATTGTAATTGAGGTGATAAACTGGAAAATTTTTCCATAGCTGTCCCTTAAAATTTCTGGAATTGAAAAGATATTTAATTTTCTTATTTTATCTGAGAAAAAATAGAAAAGGGAAAGGGTTAAAAGGGTTGGTATTGTCATAATCCATATGGAACTAACTCCATTTTCAAAGGATTCATCTGTCAGAACTAATATTGATGAGGCTCCAAACCAGGTAGCTGACATTGTGAGACCGAAAGACTTCCATGAAAGAGATTTTCCCGCAAGGAAATAATTCTTAAATTCAGAACTTTCCTTTCCAACGAAAAGCCCTATCGAAATGATAATAACCGAATAAATTATTAAAAAAATGCAAAGCATACTAAACCTTTAAATCCTGACGCTCACAGCTGTCTGCTTTTAGCAAAAATTCTCTTGAACTTTAAATTCCGAATTTTTCTTTTTGCATTTTGAACTCTTAAATTCTTGCTCTAAACCACTCAATTGTTATTTTGAGTCCTTCTTCGAGTTTTATTTTAGGTGACCATCCGAGAATCTTCTTTGCCCTGGTTATATCAGGATTCCTTCTGAGGGGGTCATCCTGGGGAAGAGGGTAAAATTCAAAAGATGAAGGGGATGAAGTGAGCTCTTTTATCTTTTCTGCCAGCTCAATAATTGTAAACTCCTCCGGATTCCCTAAGTTAATCACTGCTCCATCAATACCATCCTTTACTGACAATCTATATATCCCCTCTACCATATCATCCACAAAACAGAAACTCCTTGTTTGTTTCCCACTCCCATATATGGGGATAGGACACCCTTTCAAAGCATTCACTATAAATGTTGGGATCACCCTTCCATCATATTTTTTCATTCTTGGTCCATAAGTATTGAAAATCCTTGCTATTCTAACATCTATTTTATGTTCCCTGTGGTAAGCCATGCAAAGAGCTTCTGAAAACCTCTTTGCCTCATCGTATACCGAACGAGGACCTATAGGATTAACTCTTCCCCAGTAATCCTCGCTCTGGGGATGAACTTCAGGATCTCCGTAAACTTCAGATGTTGATGCAAACAAATATCTTGCCTTCTTATTCTTTGCAAGTCCAAGGGTATGGAGGGTTCCAAGAGAATCGACTTTCATTGTGTGGATTGGATGTTCCTCATAGTCCTTTGGAGAAGCGGGACAGGCAAAATGAAGGATAAGATCAAGTTCTCCGTCAACATAGATAAAGTTTGTTACATCGTATTTGTAAAATGAAAAATCTGGATTGGAAAACAAATGAGCAATATTCTCCTCACAACCAGTAAGAAAATTGTCCATTCCAAGAACTTTCCATCCTTCTCTCAAAAATTTTTCAGCAAGATGGGAACCTAAGAAACCAGCGACCCCTGTAATTAAGACCCTTGGCATCAATCTTTCCTTTTTAAATAATTTCCTCTTCCCATGCAATAATACTCAAATCCAAGACTTGTAACTTCTTCAGGATTGAATATGTTTCTTCCATCGATAATTATTGGTGTTTTCATTAACTCCTTTACCTTCTTCAAATCCAGGCCCCTGTACTCGTCCCATTCTGTAACAATAATTAACGCCTCCGCTCCTTCACAAGCCTCATAAGGAGAATTAACATATTTCAAATTTTTATCCTCTTCTATTATCTTTTTTACATTGGGAATCGCTTTAGGGTCATGAATTTTAAGAATTGCTCCTTCCCTTCTAAGAGTTTCAATAACTTTTAAGCTTGGTGCTTCCCTTACATCATCAGTATTTGGCTTGAAGGCAACACCGAGAATTCCTATAACCTTCCCTTTGGGAAGCCAAAGGGCTGATTTTACCTTCTCCATTAATCTCTCAATTCTTTGCTCATTAATTTTATGAGTTTCTTTCAAAAGCCCGAAATGAAGCCCGTGTATCTCCCCTATTTTAAAGAATGCTCTTACATCCTTGGGAAAACAACTGCCTCCATAACCGAGACCCGCTTTTAAAAATTGAATGCCTATCCTTTTGTCAAGTCCTACGCCGTAAGCAACTTTTTCAATGTCAGCACCTGTTTTCTCGCAAAGGTCAGAAATCATGTTTATAAAAGAAATCTTCATGGCAAGAAATGAATTGGATGCATGTTTTATTATCTCTGCAGTATTTATATCTGTAACAACAATTGGACAGTCAAAATCTTTGTAAAGATTAAGTAGTATATCCTTTGCCCTATCAGATTCAACACCAATTACTATTCTGTCGGGATGGAAAAAGTCCTTAAGGGCTGAACCCTCCCTTAAAAACTCAGGATTTGATGCAATCTCAAAATTCTCCTCCTTTTTTGAATAAAGTTTTATTGTCCTTTTTATCCACTGAGAGGTCATTACAGGAACAGTGCTCTTCTCCACTATTAATTTCCATCCATTCAGATGCTCAGCAATTTCCTTAGAAACAACTGATATCTGGGAGAGGTCGGCACTCCCATCTTCAAGGGGAGGAGTTCCAACGCATATAAAAATTATGTCTGATTTCTCAACTCCTTCCTTTACGCTATCGGAGAACTTTATTCTTCCATTTTCGAAATTCTTTTTTAACAGCTCTTCAAGTCTTGGCTCATAAAAGGGAGGGAAACCTTTCTTCAATAAATCAAGCTTCTCTTTATCCTTCTCAACACCTATAACATTATTTCCGAGCTCAGCAAAACCCACTGCAGTCACAAGTCCTACATACCCGGTTCCAATTATTGCTATCCTTTGCATTCTTAACTCCTTATATGACTATCTTCTCTAACATTTATAATTATAATTGATGCAATCATTGCCATAAAAGCTCCATAAAGAAAAGCATATTTTGAACCAACCATCTGCCATATCATACCTGTTACAAAACTTGCAGGGAAAAGGGCAATCCCCTGGATGAAATGGAAAAGACCGTAAGAAGTTCCTTTATGTTCAGGAGGAGCCATATCTGCAACATATGCTCTTTCAGCACCTTCTGTTATCCCAAATACAGAACCGTAAATTACAAAAAGGAAAAGAATCATAAAAGGATTATTCGTATAGGCGAATCCTGTATAAATCAATGCATATATTATCCAGCCCATTAAAATTACCTTTCTTCTCCCTATTCTATCGGATAATCTTCCAAGGGGATAGGATAGGCTTGCTTTAACAGCATTGTGACCTACCCATAGAAGAGGAAGGAACTCCAGAGGGATTCTTGTTTCAGATGCTTTTAAGAAAAGAAAAGAGTCCGATGAATTACCAAGTGTAAAGAAAAAAAGGGAAAGGAGATAAAGTTTAAAGGATGAGGAAAGACCTTTTGTTTTCAAAGTAATTTTGGTTCTCTCCAACTCTCTACCTTTTACATCTTCAAGAACAAAAATAACAAGGATTAAAACGAAAACAGCTGGGATTGCGGAAAGTAAGAAAACTGTTCTTAAGTCATTCACAATGAATTTAAGAATAAGAAAAGAGAAAAGGGGTCCAGCAACTGCGCCAAGATTATCCATTGCCCTCTGAAAACCGAAAGCTCTCCCCCTGCTACCCTCATCAACAGAATCTGCAATAATTGCATCCCTCGGAGATGTTCTTATCCCCTTTCCGAGTCTGTCAATTATGCGGAGAGCTAAAAGAGGTAACCAGGCTTTTACAATACTAATTAGAGGTCTTGCAACTGATGGAAGAGAATAACCTATTGAAACGAGGGCTTTTCTACCTCTGATTCTATCGGAGAACCATCCTGAAAATAGTTTCAAGAAACTGCTTACACTCTCTGCAATCCCCTCAATAATACCAACAAATGCAGGACCAACTTCAAGATACTTTGTAATAAAAACAGGAAGAAAGGGATAAATCATCTCAGAGGCAGAATCATTAAAGAATGAAGTAAAACCAAGAACCTTCACTCTTTTGTGAAGAGCTTTCTCGCTCTTTCCTCCAGGATTTCTCTCCATTCCATTCTCCATAATTAAATTTCTGTTTACCACAAATAGCTCTAAAATTCAATTGAAGGCTTGAATTGAATTCTCTGAGTATTATGGAAAGTTAAGTTCAAATTGATCAATTGAAGAATTGAGTAAATTGACAGGGAATAGGGAGGTTGCCATCTTATAGATGTAAACAGAAGAGGAATAATATGAGAATAAAACCGAAGAAATACATTGTTTGGTCAACAGATAAAGAGATTGAACTAAATGACCCTATTCAAAGGAAATGGTATATTGAAGAAGTTTTATCTCATTGAAGGGCTGAGGATATCGCAGAATTGGACTGGGATTAAATAAATAAATTACTTCCAGAGCTTAATATTCCTAAAAGGGTGAGAAGATTGTGGGCGGATTTTTTTGAATATTCTGAAAGGTAAAGGTATCCTCACACCACTCCAAAAGGAAATCTTATCTTCCTTTGGAAATATCCCTGATGCACATTTTTTTTATCTAACCGGTGGAACTTGCTAAAGATGATAAAACTTCAGCGCTATTGTAAAAAAGATAGAAATCATTGGTAAGGCGGTAAAGTAACTACCCGAGAAACAGATTTGAAGAAATTCACATAGGACTCAATTGCCAATAGAATAGCATTGATTAATCTTTTCCTTGATAATAATTCAGAATTGTGGTATCTTTTATAAAATGAAAAAAAGGATTCTTTTGTTTTTCCTCATTTCTGCTTTTTCTTTCTCTGAGGATATTCCTGTTATAAAGGCACTATATCAAGAGACTTTAAAAGACCGACACATAGCAAGAGGTGAGGTATCTATGGAAATTGGAGATGTAAGAATCCATTCGGATGAGCTTGAATACAATTTTGAAAATAAAACCTTGACCGCGAGAGGGAATGTTATTCTTGACATGCCAGGTCAGAGCATAGCTGCGAAGGAAATTCATCTGAACCTCGATGAAAAAACTGGAGAAATGAAGGATGTCTTTATACTAAATGAGCAGGGGTTATTCATAAAAGCTGATCTTGTAAAAAAGGAAGGGGAGAATATTTACAGATTAAAAAACTCTTCCCTAACATCATGCGCACAGCCAAATCCAAGATGGAGTATAAATTCAAAGAATATTAAATTGAAGAAGGACGATTATGTTGACATATGGGGAGCAAATTTCAAAATTAAGAGCATTCCTGTTCTGTATATTCCCTATTTAAGGTATCCCCTGCCAAAAGAAGGGAGAAAAACAGGTTTTTTAATGCCTCAGTTGGGATATTCAGACCTTAAAGGATATGTTTTATCAGAAGCTTTTTTCTGGGCAATCAGCAGGAGCACAGATTTAACAATTCAGGGAGACTATTTCTCCCAGTGGGGGAAGGGTATTGGAGCTGAATTCAGGTGGCGAACTTATAATGGGTTTGGGAATGCAACCCTTTACAATTTCTTCTACAATGATGGAAAAAGAGATTATCATATAAATCTAAATTTGAGAGAAGAGCTACCACAAAGGTTTTTACTTACAGCGGAAGTTAACAGACAGAGCACATTCAACTTTTTCAACCAATTTATGAATGATTTCAATAGAATGTCCCAGAGTTTCGCTTTTTCATCTCTAAACATCTCAAGAGCCTTTGGTCTTTACTCTTTCCATCTGAGAGTTGACAGAAGTGAAAGCCATTTTCTCGGAACATCATCAATTGCTTCAAGGACGCCCCAGATGAAATTTTCCCGTTTTACCACAAGGGTCTTCTCACTTCCCGTATTTTTCTTCTTTGACTCATCCATTGAAAATTTTTCAAAAAAGGATTCAAAAACTTCTATCTCTTTCCCTTCCCTTTACTTTTTACCTTCTATTTCATTTAGTTTTTCTCCTTTTCCATGGCTCTCATTAAGCAACGAAACAACTTACAAATTTGACTATTATGGAAAATCTTATAATATTGAAGAAGAAAAATATTCCGATGATTCAATATCAAGGAATTTTCTTATTTCAAGGTTTGCAATTGTTGGTCCTTCATTTTACAGAATTTTCCAATCAAATGAGTTAAAAATAAAGCATGTCATTGAGCCAAGAATAATCTATTCAGTGTCCACAAAGTATAAAGAATCCTCTCTAACATCTCCTTTTGAAAGAGGAATCCCTCCTCAAAACAACGAGTTATCTTTCAGTTTAGCCAATAGATTAATAAAAAAGCTTGGGAAAAAAAGTCCTTCAGAGCTTCTTTCCTTTGAAATTAACCAGAGTTTTTATTTTGATCCCTCTCTGGAAAGAAAATATTCTGACATTAATGGCAATTTAAGACTTGTGCTTTCTCCAACCTCTTTTGCAGAATTCAGAACATCCTATGATCCTGAGTTCAAAGGTTTAAAAGGTTCCCTGTTTTCTTTAAATTATATCTCTTCGAATGGGAACCTCTTCAGGGTTTCATGGAGCAGGGAAAGAAGGGTTGAAGAAGGAATCCTGAAAACCACTATAAATCAGGCAAGATTCTTTACATCTCTGAAAATTCCCTCCATCCCTGTTGACTTTGCTGGTGACACAAGTTATGATTTTAAATCAAAAAAGATGTTAAATTATTCTTTTCGCATTGGTTATAATTATCAATGCATAAATTTTTCTTTTGAATACAGGTATCTGATAAGGGCTGACAGGAAAAAAGATTCAGATTTAAGATTCAATGTAAGCTTTGCCAATATTGGCGTTGTTCAGGATATTTTTGGAGGAAGAGGGTTCTAGTGAAAGGATTGATTCTGAGTGGAGGGCATGGAACAAGACTAAGACCTATAACCCACACCCAGGCAAAACAGCTTATTCCTGTTGCCAATAAACCTGTATTATTCTATGGGATTGAAGCCCTCTCCTCTGCAGGAATCAAAGATATTGGAATAGTTGTTGGAAACACAAAGAATGAAATTATGCAAGCTGTTGGAGATGGCTCTTACTGGGATATAAAAATCACATACATCTATCAGCCTGAACCCCTTGGTCTTGCTCATGCAGTCCTGATTTCAGAGGATTTTATTAAGGACGAACCCTTTGTAATATATCTTGGGGATAACATTTTGAAGAGTGGAATTAAAAAATTTGTTGAGGAGTTTGAAAAAGATAAGCCAAATTCTTTGATTCTCCTTTCAGAAGTAAAAAATCCTGAACAATTCGGAGTGGCAGAGATCGAAGATGGGAAGATAAAAAGACTTATTGAAAAGCCAAAGGTCCCGCCCAGCAATTTAGCCCTTGTCGGAGTTTATATCTTTGACAAAAATGTATTTACAGCAGTAAGAAATATAAAGCCTTCCTGGAGAAATGAACTTGAAATAACTGATGCAATTCAGTATCTTGTGGACAAGGGATTTAATGTCCTTCCCCATATAGTAAAGGGTTGGTGGAAGGATACCGGTAAACTTGATGATATTCTTGAAGCAAACAGGCTCATCCTCGAAGATATTGAAACTTTGATGGAATCTAATTTAGAGGAGGGTAATAGAATTGAAGGGGGGGTGAGAATAGGAAAGAACTGTAAAATAAAAGATTCTTATATAAGAGGACCTGCAATTATAGGAGATAACTGTGAGCTTTTTGACTCCTACATAGGTCCTTTCACATCCATTGAGAATAATTGCTTTATTCAGAAAGTCGAAATAGAAAATAGCATAATTCTTTCAGGAACAATAATTGACCAGATAAATGGAAGAATTGAGAGAAGCCTTATAGGAAGAAATTGCAGGATAAGAAGAGATTTCCTAAAACCAAAGGGATACAGGCTCATGCTCGGAGAAAATTCTGAGATAGGTCTGGAATGATAGATGGAGTGAAAGTTAAAAATTTAAGGGTTATCCCTGATGAAAGGGGAAGATTAACGGAGATCCTTCGTTCTGACGATGAGCTCTTCATTAAATTTGGGCAGGTCTATCTTTCTACAACATATCCAGGCGTTGTAAAAGGATGGCACATGCACAAAAAACAGTGGGACAATGTTTGTTGTATCTCTGGAATGATAAAACTTGTAATATATGATGGAAGGGAAGGTTCTCCGACTTACGGAGAGATAAATGAGTTCTTCATAGGAATTCATAATCCAAAGCTTGTCCAGATTCCTCCTGTTCTTTATCATGGATGGAAATGCATATCTGAGGAGGAAGCTCTTGTGATAAATATTCCAACTGAGCTTTACAATTACAAAGAACCTGATGAATACAGACTCCCGCCCGATGCTCCTGAAATCCCATACAATTGGACAAGAAAAGATGGTTAAAATATAATGAGTAGATTCTTGGTTACTGGAGGGGCAGGGTTTATAGGTTCAAATTTTGTCCATTATCTCCTTGAAAATTACAGAGATATTGAAATTGTAAATCTCGACAAACTCACATATGCTGGAAATATTGAAAATTTAAAGGATTTATCCAATGAAAAAAGGCACAAATTTGTCAAGGGCGATATAAAGGACAGAGAGCTTGTAAGGGAGCTATTGAAGGGAGTAGATGGGGTCATTCATCTTGCTGCTGAGACCCATGTTGATCGTTCTATTCTCTATCCTGAAGATTTCATATACACGGATATTGTAGGAACCTATGTTCTTCTTGATGAAGCGAAAAAGTCGAAAATTAAAATTTTCCTTCATGTTTCAACTGATGAGGTATACGGAAGTATTGAGAAAGGGTCCTTTACCGAAAATTCTCCTCTAAATCCCTCTTCTCCATATTCAGCATCTAAGGCAGGAGCAGATCGTCTCGCCTATTCTTATTTCAAAACTTTCTCTGTTCCTGTAATCATTGTAAGACCATGCAACAACTATGGTCCATTTCAGTTCCCCGAAAAATTTATTCCCCTTTTTATTACCAATGCTCTCGAGGATAGGGAACTCCCTCTTTACGGAGATGGACAGAATGTGAGAGACTGGCTTTTTGTAAGTGATTGCGGTAGGGCAATAGATTTTGTTTTGAACAATGGAAAAATTGGAGAAGTTTATAATATTGGTGCGGGACAGGAAGCTAAAAATATTGAAATTGCAAAAAAGATTCTTGAGCTCACAGGGAAATCAGAAAACCTTATAAAATTTGTAAAAGACAGACCCGCCCATGATAGAAGATATTCCCTTGACTGGTCAAAAATGAAGAATTTAGGATGGTATCCTAAAATTGGCATTAAAGAAGGACTGGAAATAACTGTTAAATGGTATAAGGAGAACTATTCCTGGTGGAAAAAAATAAAGGAAGAATCGGAGGGATTCAAAAAGTTTTATAAATCTTATTACGGATAGATTGAAGATAATTATATCTGGAGGATAGATATGAGAGTTCTTATAACAGGAATAACAGGATTTGCGGGGAGTCATCTTGCTGAATATATTTTAAAGGAGTTCCCTGATGTAGAGGTCTGGGGGCTTGTCCGCTGGAGGAGCCCCCTCAACAACATAATTCACATAAAAGAAAAATTGCATCTTGTAGAAGGTGATCTGAAAGATCATGTCTCTTTAAGGGAGGCACTGAAAATTTCAAAACCTGACAGAATATTCCATCTTGCTGCCCAGAGCTTTGTTCCCACATCCTGGAAACTTCCTGCAGAAACTTTCTCCATAAATGCAATTGGAGAAATAAATTTTTTTGAGGCAATAAGAGAGTTAAAACTCGATCCATTAATACATATAGCGGGTTCATCAGAGGAGTATGGTCTTGTTTACGAAAATGAGGTTCCAATAAAAGAGACAAACCCTTTGAGACCGTTAAGCCCTTATGGAGTTTCAAAAGTTGCTCAAGACATGCTTGCCTTCCAGTATTTCCACAGTTACAAACTTAAAACAGTAAGGACAAGGGCTTTTAACCATTCAGGTCCAAGAAGGGGGCATGTTTTTGTCACTTCCAATTTTGCCATGCAAATTGCAATGATTGAGAAAGGGAAACAGCCTCCCGAGATTCATGTTGGGGATCTTACAGCGAAAAGGGATTTTTCTGATGTCAGGGATATTGTAAGAGGATACTGGCTTTCCCTTGAAAAAGGTGATCCCGGGGAGGTTTACAATATAAGTTCAGGAAGAGCATATCAAATAAAGGAAGTCCTTGATATACTTCTTTCCTACAGTAAAGTCAATGTGAAAATTATCCAGGATCCTGAAAGGATGAGACCCTCTGATGTTCTCCTTTTGATTGGTGATAGCACAAAATTTCAGGAAAGAACAGGATGGAAACCAATTATACCCTTTGAGAAAACTTTAAAAGACCTTCTGGACTGGTGGAGAGAGGATATAAAAAGTAAAAAGTTAAAAGTAAAAGGTTAAAATGAAAATTGTAAACTGCAAAGGTAAAAAGGGGAATAGATAGAGGTGAAAAAAAGAGTTTTTATTACTGGATCGACTGGATTTGCGGGAACTCATTTATCTGAATATCTTGAAAAAGAAGGGTTTGAAGTTTTTGGAACTTCATGGCCTCAAAAGGTTGAAAATGAAAGAATTTTCTGGCTTGATTTAAGGCATGGCAGGAAACTGAGTAAAATACTTAAAAATATAAATCCAGCATGGATATTCCATCTCGCAGCCCTCTCCCATGTAGGTGAATCGTGGGGAAAAATAAAGGAGACAATTCTAACTAATTTTACCTCAACCCTAAACATACTTGAAATTGCGTATAATCTTCCTGAGCCTCCAAAAATTCTTTATGTTAGTTCTGCTGAGGTCTACGGCTCTGTTTTGGAGAAAGATTTACCAGTAAAGGAAAGTCATCCTGCAAATCCATTAAATCCTTATGCTCTATCAAAACTCCTCGGAGAAACCCTTTCCTCCTTTTATAACACCCTTGGAATGGAAATTTTGATTGTTCGTCCATTCAATTATACTGGACCAGGACAGAACCCCAAATTTGTCTGCTCTGATTTTGCATATCAGATAGCTATGATTGAAAAGGGGAAATCAAAACCAGAGATAAGAGTAGGGAATTTAACTGTTAGAAGGGACTTTACAGATGTGAGGGATGCGGTGAGAGCTTTTCGAATTATAATTGATAAGGGAGAAAAGGGCTTACCTTACAATATCTGTTCTGGAAAAAGTTGTTCAATTGAAGAAATTCTTCAGACTTTTTTAGGATTTACTGAAAAGAAAATTGAAATTATAAAAGATAAAAAGAGATTTAGAAAAGCAGATGTTCCTGATATTTATGGTGATTATTCAAAAATAGAAAGACTCGGATGGAAGCCAACTATCCCAATTGAAAAGACCTTACAAGACATAATAAAATGGTGGAGGGAGAAGTTATGAAAGTCCTTTTAACAGGAGGAACTGGTTTCTTAGGTAAAAATCTTCTTAAATCACTTCTTGAAAAAGGTTTCTCTATTAAAGCTCTTGTAAGGGATGAAAATAAAAAGGGAGAATTACCAAAGGATGTTGAAGTAGTAATCGGAGACATAAGAGATAGAGAAAAACTTTTCAAAGAATCGAAAAATGTTGAAGGAATATTTCATCTCTCAGCTCTTGTCAAAAGCTGGGTGAAAAGAGTTCCCGATTATTACGAGATAAATGTTGAAGGAACAAGAAATATAATGGAAATATCCAGGAAAAGAGACATTAGAACCCTTTATGTGTCATCGTTTATAGTATCAGGTCCCACAGGGGACAGAATTTTTGAGGAAAATGGCTTTAAAGAAAGAAAAAAATTCTACAATCACTACGAGAGATCAAAATATTTTGCATTTTTGCTTGCAAAGGAATATATAAAATGGGGAACACCTGTAACAATTGTCTTCCCTGGAGTAATATATGGAGAAGGAGATTTAAGGGATTCGAACATAATAATAAAAAATGTAGTTGATCATCTAAATGGTTCTCTGCCAGGAATTTTAGGAAAGGGCAAATCTATCTGGAACTTTGTCCATGTTAAGGATTGTGTCAATGGAATTCTTCTTGCATGGGAAAGGGGAAGAATTGGAGAATCATACATTATCGGTGGAGAAAATGCAGAAAATAGAAAAGTTTTCGAAATTGCTCGTTCTTACACGGGAGCTAAAACTCTCATGCTAAACATCCCCTACTGGATTGGCTATGGATTAGGATTAACCCAGTATCTTATTGCTGAAATTTCTAATATACCTCCAAAATTTGTCCACAATGATGTTCTTATCTTCAAGAGGAACTGGGCATATAGCTCAAAAAAAGCAGAGAGTGAATTGGGTTATAAATGGAAGAGCCTTGAGGAGGGAATGAAATTGACCCTCGACTGGCTAAAAGAAAGGGTATATGGAAAAATTTTCAGAGGATAAAAGGAAGATACTCCATATTTTGATGGGGCTTTTCGCACTACTTCTGAGATGGCTTCCCTGGCAGATTGCTCTACTCTGTGCTCTTGCAGCATTAATTAATAATCTTACCCTTCTAAGATGGGTTGGAGAGAAAACCTTATTCAGAGAAAAGGAGAAAAAAGGAGTAGGTGGAATAATATTTTACCCCATATCAGTCTTCCTTTTGATACTGATTTTTAGAAATTCCCTTCACATTGCGTCTGCTGGATGGGGAATGATGGCGTTTGGAGATGGAATTGCCACATTAACAGGAATTCATTTTGGGAAGAAAAAACTTCCCTGGAACAAAGAGAAAAGCTGGGTTGGGCTTTTTTCATCTCTAATTTTCGGCTATCTCTCAATGGTTTTTCTCATTTGGTGGGTGGGAACAAGGTATGGCTCTCTAAACAGCTATCTTCTCTTTGTTGCTCCCGCAATAGTTGCCATTTTTGCCTCCTTTATAGAAACAATGGAAATTGGGCTGGATGACAACCTCACCATTCCCCTTTTCTCAGGGATTTTCCTCTATTATCTTTATTTGATTGAGCCTGTTCTTTTAAAAGAAAATATTTTATTAATTATATCACGGCTTCCCCTTGCTCTAATATTCAGCATAGCCTTTGCCATTGCAGGATATTTGATAAAGGGGGTAAATATTTCAGGATTTATATCAGGGATTTTGATTGGAGCGGGAATATGGGTTTTCTCTGATTATAAGGGTTTTCTATCATTGCTTTTATTCTTCCTTTTAGGAACAATCTCAACAAAAATTGGATACTCCAGGAAAAAATTATTGGGAATTGAGGAAAAAGGTGAAGGTGCAAGGTCTTACAAAAATGTTCTTGGTAAAGGTCTATCCCCTCTTCTATTTTCTGCCCTCTCCCTTTTATCAAAAAACCATCTTTTATTCTCAATTGCCTTCTACTCCTCCCTATGCGCTGGAACCTTTGACACAGTTTCCTCTGAACTGGGTAAAACCTTCGGAAAGAGAACAATTTCTCCTCTTAATTTAAAAGAGATAAAAAAAGGCGAACCAGGCGGAATATCCATTGAAGGATTAATTTTTGGTTTTATCTCTTCCTTTATTTTTACTATAATCTGCTTTCTTCTGAATCCATATTTTCCCTTTAAATTATTCTTTTTTACCCTGATAATCTCTTCACTCCTTGCAAATATCATGGAATCTTACATTTCAATCTTTCTTGAAAATAAAGGATTCATAACCAATGAAATAACAAACTTCTTGAACACTCTAATCGCAGGACTCACAGGATATCTGATTTATTCAATAATTATCTGAAGTTTCCTGAATTTTAATAGGTCTATCTTAAGAAGATAAAGAAATAATCGAAAAACTGAGACCAGGGGATTTTGAATTACCAATACCCAAATTCCAATAACTAATGCTTCAAGCTCACAGCCTACAGCTGAACCATCCTTTCAAAGAGTTGCATTTTTAAATTTTAAATTTCTAATACTCTTTTCTTGCTACTTGCTGTGAGCTGTTAGCTAAAAGTTATCTTTGGTGTTTGGTGATTTTTAACCTTTGAGGTGATAGAGCTCATGTCTGTCACTCCTTTCATATCCTTCAGAAACTCAGGAAACTCCAGAATAATTATGCCCTAATTGCATCATATAAAGATGTATATGAAATTATATTCATTGCATCACCTTAGATTCTACATGAAATTCTTTCTCCTCCGTCTTCATCTTCCCTATCGCCTCCAATGCCTTCTTCACCTTCTTTATCTTTACAATCTCTCCAACAAAAATTATGCTCTCTTTGCCCTTTCTCCACATCACAACTTTTCTTCTGCAGTTTCTAAGAAGCCACGAGGCATAGAAACGGTTGTAGCCTGTGAGATTGATGAACTCTTCGATGATCTTCATCTTCTCTGCCTTTTGATACCTTTTCGCTAACTCCTTTGTTATACTTTTTTAGTTCTCATATCCAGAGCCATATATATACCTCTCTGACAGATAATTTATCAGGAGGCAGTAAAAATTTGGAATAGAATTTCTCATGATGCAACGAACGGATTTCATATAGAAAATTAGTGATGCAATTCGTTTGCTTGACTTTCTTGAATTTTGAGTTTATAATAGTGAATGACCAGTCAGTCAGTAAGCAAAAAAGATTTAATACTCGAATCAGCTGAGAAAGTTTTTCTTGAAAAAGGATTTTATCCTGCAAAAATTGAAGAAATTGCTCAGAACGCGGGAATTGCAAAAGGGACTGTTTACATATACTTTAAAGATAAGGAAAGTATTTACATCTCATTGATAGAGAAAAAACTTAAAGAGGTAGATAGCTTAATTGAGAGTATCAGCAAGGAAAGAATTTCCTGCACTGAAAAACTTGAAAAAATTTATTTTCAGTTGTGTGAATATGTAGATAAAACCCATAAACTTCACTCGTTCATATCCATTGAGAATATTCAAACACTTATGAAAGTTGTCAACAGGTTGAAAAGTCGGGTTATTCCTAAAGTAAAAAGATTTATAGAGACTATCGCAAAAATAGTGGAAGAGTGCATTGTAGAGGGGAAATTAGAAAACATTGATCCTGTAGTGATTGCCCTTCTTTTTTTGAGCCATTTAAGGCTGGCAATAATGCTTCCATTGATGAAAGAACTTTATACCCTTAATTTTAGTATCGATTGGAATTCCGCCAACAAAAAAATACTTTATTATTTTTTCAATGGAGTTTGCTTTAAAAATTCAGAAGATGAGAAATAAACGGAATAGAAAAGACCTTTTTAAATTCATTAGGAGGACGATATGAAGTATTTAAAAGTGGGAATAATTATGATGGCTTTTCTTTTAAGTATCTCATTTGCAGAGAAATTTGAGCTGACAATGGATGAAAGTGTCAAATTAGCGCTGGAGAAAAATCCCAATATCCTTGCAATGAAAAAAAGAATAGAGTCAGCAAAGAGTCAGGAACAGGGTGCTCTTTCCAATTTTCTTCCAAAGCTGGACCTTTCTGCCATGAAGACAGTTGAGGAGAGGCTGTTTACCATTGAAATTCCATCCTTCATTCCAGGACAACCTCCCACTGTAGCAAAGTTCGATTTTACTAAAGATTACCAGTATTCCCTTAGAATGACTCAACCTGTTTTTACAGGTGGGAAACTTATTTCAGCCTATAATCAGGCAAAATTGAATTTAGACCTTACAGAAGAAGTGGACACCCAGACAAGGCAGGATTTGATATTTGAAGTTAAAAAAGCTTATTATGGAGTTCTTCTGACAAAAGAGATTCTTAAAGTTTCCCAGGATGCTCTCTCCCTTGCTGAGAAACATCTTGATAGGACAAAGAAACTCCTTGAAGCAGGTGTTGCTTCCAGGCTTGATTTGCTAAGAGCTGAGGTTCAGGTTGCCAATTTAAAACCTAAGGTTATAGGAGCAAAGAATACTTCAGAACTGGCACAGGAAGGGTTGAAGACTCTTCTTGGATTGAAGCCCGAGGATGAGATAATTTTAAAAGAGAATTTAAGCTACAAGTCTGCAGAAATAGACCATGATAAACTTCTGTCCTTTGCCCTTGAGAGAAGGCCTGAAATAAATCAGCTTAAAATTCAGAGAAAAATGTCCCGGGAAATGTTAAGGCTTGCATGGGCATCATATATCCCCAATGTAGCCATCGCAGGGGAGTTCAACTGGAGGGCTGATAGATTCTCTTTTGCCAAGGGTGCCCTTGAAAACTACTATACTGTTAACCTTGTCGTAACCCTTCCAATCTTTGATGGGTTTTCAAGGGAATCAAGGATTTCCCAGAGCAAAGCAGAGCTTGAAAGAATTGATTATATTTTGAAAGGTGTTGAGCAGAGCATCTCCCTTGATGTGAAAAATGCATTTTTAAGTTTTAAAGAGGCTCAGGAGTCTTATGAGTCACAAAAGACCAATGTGGCTCAAGCTGAGGAAGCTGTTAGGGTTGCGGAGCTAAACTATGAAGAAGGACTTGCAACCTATCTTGATGTTCTCTCTGCCCATATGGCGCTTACTGAAGCAAGGACAAATCTTGCGCAGGCTCTTTACAATTACAATGTTGCTCTTGCCAAGATCGAAAGAGCAGTTTCAATTCCATTGGAGGAGTTGATAAAAGAATGATGGGAAAGTTAAAAGGTAAAATAAAAAAGGCAAAATTTAAAATTTTAACTTTTGACTTTTTACTTTTGAATTTTAAATTTTCTCTGAAGGAGTTTAAGATGAGAAATAGAGAGATTGTTACAATCCTAATTGTAATATTCGCTATTTTCCTATTTTCTTGTAAAGGAAGAAGATCCACCGCTGAAAGTTCTTCAGCACTGGAAATATTATTCCCAGTTTCTGTGGAAAAGGTAGAAAAAAGGGAAATCGAAAGGACTTTATCCTTTGTTGGCAATCTTGAGTCAATGGATAAGGCTACAATTGTTCCTGATATCTCAGGAAAACTTTGGAAGATCTATGTTGATGTAGGAGAGAGGGTAAGAAAGGGGCAGATTCTCGCCGAGCTTGACCATCGTCACATAGATTTACAGCTTGAACAGGCAAAAGCAGGGTTTGAAGTGGCAAAGGCCAATCTTGAAGATGCAAAAACTAACTATATAAGAATGGAAAAACTTTACAAGGAAAATGCAATATCTTCTCAGCAATTTGAGAAGGTAAAGCTTGCATATGAGGCTGCACAATCCCAGTTTCATCAGGCTCAGGCAGCTTTGAATCTTGCTCAGTACCAACAGGAGGTTTCGATAATGAAGGCTCCCTTTGATGGGGTTATAGTTGAAAGACTTGCTGAAGAAGGAGATGTAATAAATCCAATGATGGGTAGTTTTGGAAGCAGAGGTGGTGTTCTTGTTCTGATGAATTTTTCAAAGATTAGAGTTGACCTTGATGTTTCAGAGAGGGATATAGCCAGCATAAAGAAAGGACAGAAAGCATATCTTGAAGTCTTTTCAATTCCAGATAGAAGATTTAAAGGAGAGGTTACCATTGTTAATCTTGCAGCAGATTCAATGACAAAAACTTTCAAAGTCAGGACCGAGTTTGAAAACCCTGATTTGCTCCTTAAACCAGGAACATTTGGAACAGTTACAATAGTAACCCAGGCCAAAAAAGATGTCCTTACCATAAAAAAGCGAGGACTAATTGAAAATACAGTCTTTGTAGTAGAAAACGGTAAAGTTTCTAAAAGGAATGTTAAAACTGGTATAGAGAATAATACCCATATTGAAATTATAGAAGGGCTGAGAGAAGAAGATATATATGTTTCTGAGGGAGTTCTTGGCTTGAAAGATGGGTCCAAAGTAAGAATTATTGAGTAAGGAGGGGAAAAATGAGCATTCCGAAATTTTCAGTTAGCCACAAAGTAACAACCACAATGTTAATTTTGATAATTGTGGTTGTTGGGATAATTGCTTATAATCAGTTAGGGCTTGAACTTTTTCCTGATATTGAGTACCCTCAGCTAACAGTCGTTGCCGCATACAGAGGAGCCTCCTCAGAAGATATTGAATCAATGATAACAAAACCCCTTGAGAGCTGGATAAGTACAGTAAATAAAGTAAAGAAAGTAAGGTCTTTTAGCCAGGAAGGCCTCTCATTGATCGTTGTTGAATTGGAGTGGGGAACTAATCTTGATTTCGCCGCTCAGGATGTAAGGGATAGGGTTGCTCTCTATAAGTTTATGCTTCCAGAAGGGATCTCTGATCCTTTAATTTACAAGTTCAGTCTTACCGATTTTCCGATACTCATGTATGGAGTTACAAATCCATCAATTGATGAGAGAGATTTAAAAACTCTCATTGAGAAAAATGTGGCGGAAAGACTTGAAAGGATTGATGGAGTTGCCTCAACAATGGTTTTTTCCACAAAAGTCAGGGAAATAGAGATATATTTGAGAAAATCAGCCCTTGAATCGAGAGGAATAACAATAGACTCTGTTATAAATGCCTTAAGACTTGAGAATATTAATTTACCCGCTGGATATATTACAAGAGGGCATAAGGAATATATAATAAGAACTATTGGAGAGTTTAAGAGCCTTGATGACATTGCTAACATTGTTATTGGCATTTCTCCTACGGCAAAGCCAATATATCTCAAAGACTTAGGAGAAGTAATTGATGGATATAAAGATATAAGGAATCTTGCAAGGATTCAAAGAGAAGAAGGGGTTCTTTTCTATATTCAGAAAACTTCGGGGGCTAATACAGTAGATGTGGCGAGAAAGGCAAGGAAAGAGATTGAAGAAATTTCAAAGACCCTTCCAGAAGGAACCAGTTTTTATTTAACGCTTGACTTTTCCCAGTTCATTGAACTTATGGCTTCAAGGACCTCCCAAAATGCAATCCTTGGAGGTCTTCTCGCAATAGCGGTTCTATTCCTTTTTATTGGTAACTGGAGACCCACTCTTACAATTGGGCTTGCAATTCCTCTTTCAATTATTACAACCTTTATTGCCCTTTACGCAGCAGGTTACACCTTTAATTTCATAACCCTTGTAGGTCTTGCCCTTGGAGTTGGGATGATGGTTGACAATGCTGTTGTTGTTATAGAGAACATTTATAGACACATGCAGAGTGGGATGCCCAAGGGAAAAGCTTCGTCCTTTGGAGCTGAAGAGGTAACTCTTGCCATCACAACATCCACATTCACAACAATTGCTGTTTTCTTCCCTATGCTATTTGCCAAATCCCTGGTTGGGAAGCTTTCCCGTCCTTTTGCTCTTACAATCTCTTTTGGTTTGCTTGCCTCTCTCTTTGTTGCAATAACAATTGTTCCTATGTTAGCTTCTGTTATATACAGAGAAGAGAAGGAAAGGAAGGCTCACTACTTTGATAAAATCAAAGAGTGGTATCAAAAAGCTCTAACAAAGGTTTTAAAGACAAGAACAGTTTTTCTCCTCTCAATAATTGCTCTTTTTATAGTTTCAGTTTTGATAGTTGTATTTCTGGCAGGTAAAGAGTTTTTCCCATCATCGGACCGAAGCTTTTTTATGATGAAAGTTCAGCTTCCTGTAGGAACCCCCCTCAACGAGACAGACAGGGTATTGAAGATCATAGAGGATAGAGCACTCCTTGAAAAATCAATAGATAGTATCATCACCTTTGCAGGGACTGAGTCTGAAGAGCAAGGACCCTCAGAATTTTCTGCAGCAGGACCTCACGAAGGTTTCTTTATGGGTTCCCTTGTTAGAAGGAGCCAAAGAAAAGAGACCACCAATGAAATTCTTGAGAGATTGAGAAGAGAGGTTCCTCCCTTTGAAAATGTAAAAATAGAAGTGATTGATATGTCTACAATGAGTTTTGGTGGTAGCACTTCTCCGATAGAGATAAAGATTTTTGGGGATAATCTTGACTTTCTCAGGGAGACAGGACGGAAAATAATAGAATCTATAAGAGATGTTCAGGGAATAAGGGATTTAAGATTGTCCCTTGAAAAGGGAAAGCCAGAATATCATATTTCAATAGATAGAGAGCGAGCTTCGAGGTTTGGGCTTAAAGTTGTCCAGATAGGTTCTGCACTTGAATCCTACACTCTTGGCAGGGTATCAACTCGTTTTAAAACAGGTGGAGAGGAGCTCGATGTTCGAGTCAGACTCCATCCCGATGATCAGAGAACCATTGATGATCTTTTATCCATCCCTATTATGACTCCTGCAGGGAAAAAGATTTATCTGAGGGATGTTGTCGATATTGTTGAAGAAACAGGCCCGGTCAGGATAGAAAGGGATGGACAGGTAAGAAAGGTATCTGTTTTTGCGAATTATTTTGGTAGGGACCTCGGAGCAATAACTGCAGACATTAAAAAAAGAATAGAAACTATTCAGAAGAATCTTCCCTTTGGATATTTCATTGAACTTGGTGGACAATACAAAGATATGATAGAATCCTTCAAGACAATTGCCTGGGTTCTACTTCTGTCATCCCTGCTCTCCTACATGGTCATGGCATCACTATTTGAAAACCTGCTTCACCCCTTTGTAATAATGTTTACTGTCCCCCTTTCCTTTATAGGAGTTGCATTTGGATTCTGGATTGGAAGAGTTAACATAAGCCTTCCCGCTCTAATGGGTTTTGTCATGTTGAGCGGAATAGCAGTTAACAATGGAATTGTTATGATAGATTTTATTAACAGATTGAGAAGAGAGGGGGTATCAAAATTAGAAGCAATAGTAAAGGGTGCTTCAATAAGATTGAGACCTGTTGTGATCACTTCTCTTACAACAATTATTGGTGTTACCCCAATGATATTCTCACGCTCAGAAGGCTCGGAAATGAGAGTCGCTCTTGGTTTAACTCTCTTTTCAGGGCTTCTCGCAGCAACATTGCTGACCCTTTTTGTAGTTCCTGTAATTTATAGCCTTGTAACTAGGGAAAAGGAAAGTGCCTAAGAAGTCCAAAGGTCTGATTCAGGTTTATACAGGAAATGGAAAGGGTAAAACCACAGCAGCTCTCGGGCTCTGCCTGAGAGCTGCCGGCTGGGGCTACAGAAGTTATATCGGGCAATTTCTGAAGGGTCAGGATTATGGCGAGCTTCACTCAATAAAAAAATTTAGCGATTTAATTGTGATAGAACAATTCGGTAAAAAAGGATTTATCCATATAGAAAAAGGTCCTGATGAAGAAGATATAAGACTTGCTAAAGCAGGTTTAGAAAAATGTATATTAGAAATGAAATCAAGAAAATTCAGAGTAATAGTTCTTGACGAAATTAATATTGCCATCTATTTCAATCTTATTTCCGAAGAAGAAATTCATGCATTTCTCGATGAAAAACCTGATGATGTAGAAGTTGTTCTTACAGGGAGATATGCTCCTCAATCAATAATTGACAGGGCAGATCTTGTGACTGAAATGAAGGAAGTAAAGCATTACTATCAGAAGGGTATTGGAGCAAGAAAAGGTATAGAAAAATAATATTTTTAAAGTGGCTTTAGAAAAAGGATTATAAGGTATTGACAAATTCAGATAAATTACCTATTATATAAATGTCTTAAAGTAGAGGCACTTAAAGATATCTTGACAAAAAATGAAAAGTTTGATAAAAAATATAATTGCCCTCTCGGGTTAGAGGGCACAGAAAAAAAGATCTTTGAAAACTGGGTAAAGCGAAAAGATAGAATATGAAGCTGTAAAGCTTCATATAAACTGGAGAGTTTGATCCTGGCTCAGAGCGAACATTGGCGGTGCACCTAACACATGCAAGTCGAACGGATCAAGAGGGGAAACCCTCTTGGTCAGTGGCGAACGGGTGAGTAACGCGTGGATAACCTACCCTCGGGTGGGGGATAACCTACCGAAAGGTGGGCTAATACCGCATAACATCAAAAGGACTGCGGTCCCTTTGATCAAAGGAGGCGCTCCGCAAGGAAGCTTCCGCCTGAGGACGGGTCTGCGTCCTATTAGCTAGTTGGTAGGGTAACGGCCTACCAAGGCTACGATGGGTAGCCGGCCTGAGAGGGTGGTCGGCCACACTGGGACTGAGACACGGCCCAGACTCCTACG
>CAZHEF010000035.1:0-26992 GCA_964531645.1 uncultured Clostridia bacterium | reverse complement strand
GGTATTGGTTATTCAAGATCTTCTGGTCTCAGTTTGTCGATTATTTCTATATCTTATTAAGATAGACCAATTGAAATTCAGGAAACTTCAGTAAATAGAGCGGAAGAACAGAGGTGCTAAAGGGAAAGGAATAAAGCTTTTTAAAGCTAGGTCTTTAGCGCTTCAGCTCTTCCGTTCTTCCGCCCTTTACTTAGCTATTAAAAATTTGACTCTTCTGTTATTTTTAAATATACTCTTTTAGAAGGTTTAATATGCCCGAAAAGATTTATGAAGAAGTTGAAATTTTAAAAAAGCATTTCTCAGGAAAGTATGAATTTCTTGAGCTTATTGGAAAAGGTGGTTTTGCTCTTGTTTACAAAGTTCGAGATCTATATCTTGAAAGACTTGGTGCAATAAAAATTCTTTACAAGGAGTATTCGAAGGATGAAGAGACAATTGAAAGGTTCAGAAGGGAAGCAAAAATATACGCAAATCTTGAGCATCCGAATATAGTCCCTATTTACGATATCGGTATAGTTGAAGGAATTGTTTTCTTCATTATGAAATTTATCGAAGGGGAGACTTTAAGCAAAATAATAAGAAGGGAAGGTAAGCTATATGAAAAAAGAGCTGTTAAGATAATTTCTGAGCTTCTTGATGCTCTTGCCTACATTCATAAAAAAGGAGTAATTCATAGAGATATAAAGCCTCACAACATAATGATTGACAAAAATGAAAGAACAATACTCGCTGACTTTGGAATTGCTCGAACCCTTGAGTCAACAAGCTTTACAAAATCAGGGGCAATTCTTGGAACCGCTTACTATCTCTCTCCTGAACAAGCTAAGGGACTTCCCATTGACCATAGAGTTGATATTTACTCTGTGGGCATTACTCTCTACGAAATGGTTACAGGAGAATTACCATTTAAAGGTGAAAACACTCTTATGGTTTTATACCAGCATGTAAATGAGCTTCCTCCTCTTCCGTCAAAGTTTAATCCAAAAATTTCAACGGGGATGGAAGCAATAATTTTAAAAGCCCTTGAGAAAGAGCCTGGAAAGAGATTTTCCTGCGCAGAGGAGATGAAAGAGGCTTTGTTTAACATTCATGTTGAGCCTAAAAAAGTGGTTCAGCCTGAACCCCTTGAAACAATCTCAATTCCTGAAGAGGAAATTCTTAAAAAAGTTACACCTAAAAAAGAGGAATCTCTTGAATTTAAAAAATTCAAAACTGTTCCTTCTTATGCTGAATCAATTCCTCAGAAAAAGGGAATCCCCCTGTCTATTTTATTACCAGTAATATTGATAGGCGCTATTCTCATCTCATTATTTGCGATACCTTCTTTGAGAACATCCCTTAAGAGTATTTTCTTCCGTGAGAAAACCCCTGTTTCGGCTGGAGAGGTGGAAAAAATTGAGAACAAAATGTCAAATTTAGAATCTTCAATGAAAGGAAAAGAGAGCGAGCCTGTAAAGGAAAAACCTTCAGAAAAGATTTCCAAAACTGAACCACCTAAAGCCGAACCTTCCAAAGAAGAGCCTCCTATAAAAGAGCCTCCAAAAAAGGAACTTCCTTCTAAAAGTGAACCACCTGTAACAGAACCCCCAAAAAAAGAACCCTCTGTTCTTCCTTCAAAGGGAGCACTTGTTCTTACATCATCTCATCCATGCATTGTTATTATTGATGGACAGTATCGGTATGATGTTCCTCCCAGAAGGGCCCTTGAGTTATCAGTTGGAAAACATAATGTAAAATTTGTAATTGAAGGATATGAATCTTATTCCTACGATATCGAAATAACTGGTGGAGAGCCCTATACCCTCCATCAAAAATTTACCCCTTACGGGAAAATCTTAGTAAATTCGGTTCCGTATGGGAATGTTAAAATAGATGGAAAGGATTATGGAGAAGTACCAGTAGAAGCAAGGCTTTCTGAAGGAGAACATGTAGTAATTGTTGAAAGGGAGGGATACAAGACGATAAAGCAGGTTGTTAAAATTGTTTCAGGTAGAGCTGAAACTTTAAGCTTTAAATTAGAAAAAAAATAAAGTTAGGAGGGAAAATGATTAAACTAAGAAGAAGCGAAGGCTTTAAAGCTTTTGCATTTTTACTTCTTATAGCATTTTTCTTTGTATTTGTTGTTCTCAGCACTTTTAGTTCACCTTTATATTCTCAGCAGACTGACATAGATAAACTGCTTGAGGAAGGAAAAAAGGCTTATCTTGACGGCGATTACGAAAAAGCAATTCAACTCCTCAATCAAGCAATACTTCTGATTAAGAACAAATCCACTCTTATTGATGCTCACCTCTCCCTTGCCCTTACTTATTTTACTGTTAATCAGATTGATAATTGCAAAGAACAGGTAAAAAACATTTTAAAGCTCAATCCCGCTTTTAAACCTGACCCTGAGTTTTATTCACCCAAATTTACAAAGCTTTTTGATGAAGTAAGAAAGGAGAACACAAGGGAAGCTTTGATAACATCAGTTCCTGAAGGAGCTACAATTTTCATTAATGATGAGAACAAAGGATTTACACCATTTAAAGGAGTCCTCTATGCTGGCAAACATAAAATTAGAATTGTCAAGGAAGGATTTGAACTCCTCGAAAGAGAAATAAGTGTTGAGAGACTAAAAGAAAATGTCTTTGAATTTCGCCTTTTTCCAGTTGTTCCCACTGAAAAACCCGTTGAGGAGAAACCTGTTGAAAAGCCAGTTGAAAAGAAAGAAGAAGTAAAACCTGAGGAAGAGAAACCAGTCGAAGAAATTCCAGTAGCAAAGGAAAAGGAAGAGAAGCCTGAAAAGAAAAAGAGTTATACTGCTTTATACATTCTCGGAGGTCTTGCAGTTGCAGGAGTTGCTCTTGCTTTACTCCTTGGAAAAAAGAAGGAAGAAGGTAAAGGAAATATTGATGTAAAATCCGACCCAACAGGAGCAAAAATTTATCTTGACGGTGCCGACACGGGAAAAGTGACAAATGCTGTTTTGACAAATGTTAAGGCGGGGACACATTCAATGACCTTGAAGAAAGCCCTTTTTCAGGATTATAGCACCTCGGTAACAGTCTCAAAGGGTCAGACTTCCTATGTAAATGCAGAGCTTTTTGCAGCTCCTTTTACCGAAGATTTTAATGACGGTGTAGCTAATTACTGGGATTGGAGTCCAAAATCTGGAGCTGGTTCATGGAGAGTTGCAGGAACTCTTTATCGCTTTACTTCTTCTAGGACTGGTAATGATTCTTTTACATGGTATGATGTGGGAAATTTCAAAGATTTCACATATCAACTGGATATATTAAGCATAGCTGATCAATGCATTGCATTCAGAGGTGACCCACTAGCAAAAAAATGGTATTTATTTTATGTTTGGCAAACATCTCAGGAATGGGCAGTTTTTAAAATTGAAGGAGGCAGCCTCTCTTCTCTGAAATGGTATGAGTTTAATACAGCTATAAAAGGATATCCCAATTGGAACAATTTAAAAGTGGTTGTTTCTGGAACAAATTTTACATTCTATATTAATGGAACAAGAGTGGGCTCTATATCTGATGCATCATATTCGAAAGGGAAAATAGGTGTTTACACTCGTGATTTTGCAGATGTTGATGTTGATAATGTAAATGTATCCCTGAGCACAGCCGGTTCTTTTTCTGGTGAGACAGCTGTTCCAATTCTTGTTTCTCCTGAAGAGACGTTTAAAAAGGTGATAAGATGAAATACAATTCTTTATTAATTGTTATCACTATACTTCTCTTCAACACACTTCTCTTCTCCCAAACTGATGTTGACAAAATTCTTGAAGAAGGAAAGAAAGCTTATATGAATGGAGATTATGAGAAAGCAATAGAGTTTTTCACACAGGCAGTTAATCTTATAAGAAATAAGGCAGAACTTATTGAAGCTCATCTCTCCCTTGCCTTTACATATTTCACGGTAAATCAGACAGAGAATTGCAAGAAGGAAATAAGAAGAGTCTTTGAATTGAATCCCAATCACTCAATTGACCCTGATTTTTACTCGCCCCGATTCGTTCTTCTTTTTGAATCAGTGAGAAAGGAGTTCACAAAAACTCCTCCAACACAAAAGCTGACTGAAAAACCAGGAAAAACCTCAGATATTGTAATTGGTAAGCCCGCTTTTTCCCTTGAAGAAAGATTTGAAGGCTCAGCTTCAAAAAACCTTAATTTTACTGAAAATGGCAAATGGACAGTTGAACAGGGCGTTCTTAATTTTGACGGCGGTGATAAATTAGGGGATGCCATTGCATTTATTCAAAGGGATTTTTCTAATTTCTCTATTTCAGTTGATACTGCAAGAGTCTCTGGACCATACTCCTCTCAGGGAGTAATCTTTCGTGCTGACAACAGTTTCAAAAATGGTTATCTATTTCAGATTTATTCAGGAAGACCTGGAATGTATTCCGTCTGGAAGATTGTAAATGGAGAGTTTCAGGCACTTTCCCACTGGCAAAATTCAAATCTCGTGAAAGTTGGATTTGAAAAATGGAACAAAATAACTGTTGAGGCAAAAGGAGAAAATTTAACATTCTACATAAACGGAACTCTCGTAGCTAAAATTTCCGATGGAACATACAAATCAGGAAGAATTGGGCTCTGGACAAAAGGTAAAGCGGGTGGTGGAGGTGCTGTCCTTTTTGACAATCTAGTTATAAGGGCAGAGTAGAGCTAAAAATAGACCAGAAGAGCGGAAGCGCTGAAGAGCTGAAATTCAAAAGCTGAGAGTTGCAGTAATTATCTTTTTGTAGTTCTTTGCTGTCTCTATGTCTATCTTGTTCGTCTTACCCTAATCTTTGACAAACCGGACAGATAAAAGAAAAATTCCCGCCTGTTTTTATTTTTGCAATGCTGTTCCCACACTCAGGACACTCTTTCCCCTCTTTATAACCAACAAGATAATATTCTGAGGTAAAATTTCCCCTTCCCCCAAAAAAATTCAGTTCGTAATTTGCACCCCCAAGGTTTAGACTAAGATTAAGCCTGTTCTTTATTGCTTCATAGAGTGCTCTTTTCTCTTGCTCCTTTAGGTCTTCTATCTTTCTTAAAGGATGAATTTTTGCCTCAAAAAGAATGTCATGAATGTAAAAATTTCCAATTCCAGAAATATTTTTTTGATTTAAAAGACATGATTTTACATTCCCTTTCTTCCTTTCTGTAAGTTCAAGGAATTTCTCAAAAGTGAAAGAGGGGTCAAGGGGTGAAGGACTGAGCTCCTTTGTCCATTTGTGCTCTTTAAGAGATTTAACAAAATGAACATATCCAAACCACCAGAATCTAATCGTAAATCCTGTTCTATCCTCAAATAGAAATTTGAATTGATATTTGGGAGGAAGGTCGCAATATTCATCAAAATAAACCATATCCCCGCCCATTCCGAGATTTATAAGAAGGAATCCTTTTTTCAATTGAAGAACAAACCATTTCCCTTTGTATGAAACATCATCAATGATTTCTCCCATAATTGATGAACCAAACTTTTCAGGAGAGCAATTCAAGCATTTTTTCTGAAAAATTTCTATTTCTTTAAACTTCTTCCCTCTAATTTTTTCCCTCATCTGATTTGCTATTACTATTATTTCAGGTAACTCAGCCACGATAACTCAAACATAGTAAAAGACCTTTTATTTTTTAACTTCAAAAAAGGCTTTGTGATTTAAAACCATGTTCCGTGCCTTTGAGCTTACGACATTGATTTGGAAATGGATTATCTGCAAGTTTCTCTACAGCCTTGACAATTCGGGGGATTTGTTGGCGCTCGATTTTTCTTAAATCAGGTTCATCAGGATGTTTCCATAGAACTTTATAGAAAACCATTTTTTCTTAACCGCTCTTTAAGCTCGTCAAAGGTGATTGCAGGCTCATCTCTTCGCTCGGCAATTACTGCAAGATATTGAGTAAATTTGTAATTTATTTTTACGCAATTTTTATAAGGTTAAATAGTTGATTACCTCCCTAATTGCCTTTTCACAGACTCTACAGTAGGGTTTTTTCCCTTTTGAGAACATTATGCAGTCGAGCATTGGTCTGTAAAGTCCCTTTGCGGAATAACCAGCTCCCTGAAAAGCTCCAACCTTTCCTACAGATTTGCTTTTTGAGAGAAACTCATCCACCTTCTTTGCATGCTCAAAAGATAATTTTTCAGCTTCTGCTTCAAGCTTTTCTATCTCGGTTTTAGGTGCGCCTTCTCTTTTCATTTTTGCTATCCTCGAGTTCAGCTCATTTCTTATTTTTTGAAGCTCAAGGTCTATTTTTTCAAATTGCTCCTTTTCCCATTGGGTCGGAATTTCAGTGTCTTTTGTGACAAGTTCCTTCCATTTAGGATTTTTTGGATCAAGAAGTGCTGTAATATTTGGCTCTGTTGGCTCAATTCCTTGTGGATAAAACTCGTTGTAAGCAACAGTTGAAGTGTAATACTCGTCAGCAAGCCCGGCAAAGGAATGACCGAATTCATGAAGGAGTAAATATTCAAACCACTGATTGTCAGAAGTAAAAGTGCAGAATAGATTGTAAATTCCACCTCCACCATACCTTTTATGATTGACCATTATAACAATGGTATCGTAAGGAACAACACCCGCAATATCCCTCAATGCTCTGTTGTCTTCAGTGAGAAGATACCTTTCAAGAGCAAGGGAATCAAAGGTTGCTCCAATTGCAGTGTTTTTAAATATACTGTGACTCGGTTCATCACAACCACTTTCCTCGGAGGGTTTGAAAGCACAATTTATATTAAATTTGTTCATTAAAGATTTGTATGGTTCTTGAGAAAAGAAAGCTTTTTTGAATTTCTCCAAGTCTTTTGTTAGTTTATCCCTTTCACCCTTTGTGTAACCTTCTGCAACTATAACTATGTCTAACATATTTTCAGGCTTTCCATTTCTTAAGACTTCAATCACTTCAACATCCTTCATAGGACTCTCTTTAATTATAAAAATGTCCTGCGGGTCAATGATTTCGCTGAAAAATGGCTTCAGTTCAAAGTCTTTTCCTCTCACTTCAAACTCAATTTTGATTTTATTCTTTGGAAAGGGAATCAGAACGGTTTCATGATAAGTTCTTTTCTTTCCTTTAATTGCTGGGTCTGTAGTTTTATATTCTCCGAAATAACTATCAAACCCTTTTGAGAAAATAAGTTTTTTTGAGTTTAAATCATAAACCTTGACATAGTATCTTCCATTGTTGAAATTATCTATCAAATTTTTCTTGCTTCCAGCCCATACTCCGCCCACGTAAATTTTGTCAATAGTTATAATTTCCTCTTCAGCATTTCCGATGTGGAAGTAGTCAATTCTCATGGTTTTGTCCACGAAATCATCATTAAAACGAACTTCTTGAGAATAGATAAATGATGAAGATAAAAATAGAAAGGCTAAAATCACTCTTTTCATTGTACCCTCCTTAAAATTTGCATAGATTAGATTATCAAAAGGAGAGAAATAATTCAATTGAGAATGCTCAGAACCATTTGAATTTAAAATTCTGTTTGGGAAATTCCCAATAGTGATTTTTTCTGAAATAGTGATATAATATTTTTTGCAATGAAAGAGGAGGAGAAAAAAATGACATATCATTTATTGATAGCAAAAGGTGAAAAAGAGCATCATCTCCTTTCAAAAATGTCCAACAGGCATGGGTTAATTGCTGGTGCCACTGGAACAGGAAAGACAGTTTCCCTTCAGGTAATGGCTGAGAACTTCAGCTCTATAGGGGTTCCAGTTTTTATGGCAGATGTTAAAGGAGATCTCTCGGGGATTAGTCAGCCAGGCACTCCTGCGCCTAAGATTGTTGAAAGATTAGAAAAGTTAGGGCTTAAGGATTTTAATTTTTCAGGATGTCCAGTAGTTTTCTGGGATGTATTCGGAGAACAGGGACATCCCTTAAGGGCAACAGTTTCTGACATGGGACCACTCCTTTTCTCCAGATTATTAAATCTTAATGAAATACAGAGCGGCGTTCTCTCTCTTGTTTTCAAGATAGCTGATGATAACGGTCTTCTTTTGCTCGATCTCAAAGACCTGCGTGCCATGCTTCAATTTGTTGGTGATAATGCAGAAAAATTCACAACTGAATACGGGAAAATTTCTACAGCAAGCATAGGAGCTATTCAGCGTGCCTTTCTCACTCTCGAAGAACAGGGTGCGAACAAATTTTTCGGTGAACCCGCTCTTGAGCTTGAACACCTGATGAAGACAGACAGTCAGGGAAGAGGAATTATTAATATTCTTGTGGCAGATAAATTGCTGACAATGCCAAAAGTTTACGCTACACTTCTTCTCTGGCTTCTCTCTGAATTATTCGAAAATATGCCTGAGGTCGGAGACCAGGATAAACCTAAACTCATATTTTTCTTTGACGAGGCTCATCTTCTCTTCAGTGATGTTCCAAAAATTCTCCTTGAAAAGATTGAGCAGGTTGTTCGACTTATAAGGTCAAAAGGGGTGGGTGTTTATTTTGTTACCCAGACACCTCTTGACATTCCTGATATAGTTCTGGGCCAGCTTGGAAATCGTGTTCAGCATGCTCTCCGCGCATTTACTCCTCGTGACCAAAAAGTTGTGAAGACAGTTGCTCAAACTTTCAGAACTAATCCAAAACTTGATGTTGAAAGAGTAATCACGGAATTAAAAGTGGGAGAAGCCCTTGTTTCATTTTTAGATGAAAATGGACAACCCGGGATTGTTGATAGAGCTTTAATTCTTCCGCCTAAGAGCCAGATAGGCCCTATTACTCCTGATCTGAGAATGAAGTCGATCCGTCAATCGATGTTTTACGGACTTTATGAAAAAGTTATTGATAGGGAGTCTGCATATGAATTACTTAAAGCTCGTGCAATGAGAGCTTCTCAGCCTCAAGTTCCTTCTGTTCCATACCCGAAAGTTCCTGCTCCAGCTCCTCCTAAGCAAAAACCAGCGAGAAAAACTGATTCAGTCCTTGAAAGTATGGCTAAATCCGCTGCTCGTTCTGTAGGAAGGGAGTTGGGTCGTCAGATACTTCGCGGAGTTCTCGGAACAATTTTTGGTGGAAAAAGATAGGATTCTTAGCCACAGTAAAATAAAGTTTGCATTTTAATGAAGAACTATCTTTAGGAATAAATAGGCAAGACAAGGACATTAAAAATTGAAAATTGAAGATTGAAAATTTTAAAATGCAAAATAAAAATGGATGTTAACCAATTTGAAATCTTCAATTTAAAATTTACAATTTGCAATGTAGACTTCTCCCCTTTTGGAGAGGATTAAAAAGCTTACCTTGCACAGGAAGAATATGTCTTGATTAAAAAGCTGAAGTGTGGTAAATTTTAAATCTATTATGAAATTGGGAGATTATGAACTGACTTATATTTCTGATGGAACATTCTTGCTCGATGGTGGTGCAATGTTTGGGGTCGTTCCTAAAGCTCTCTGGCAAAAGAAAACTCCTGCTGATGGAAAAAACAGAATTACCCTCGGCTTGAATTCTCTGATTTTGATTAAAAATAAAACAGTAATACTTTTAGAGACAGGTCTTGGGGAATTTGAAAATCAGAAATTTCAGGAGATTTATGAAATAAAAAGGGGAAAAAACCTTTTAGAAAAGATTAAGGAATTGGAGCTTGACTTAGAAGATGTTACTTATGTGATAAATACCCATCTCCACTTTGACCATAGCGGTTGGAACACAAGCCTAAAGAATGGAGTTTTTAAGCCTACATTCCCAATGGCAAAATATTTTATTCAGAGAAAAGAATGGGAATCTGCTTTAAATCCTGATGAGAGAAGCTCAGCAAGCTATATAAAAGAAAGATTGGTTCCCTTAAAAGAAGAGGAAAATCTTGAGCTTATAGAGGGAGATTTTCAAATAGAGGAAGGAATAAAAATTTTGCATGTTCCAGGGCATACAAGAGGGCATCAATGTGTTCTCATAGAAGAAAAAGGAAGGAAATTGTTTTTCCCTGGAGATTTAATTCCTACATCTGCCCATTTCCCCCTTCCTTACATAATGGCTTATGACCTTTTCCCCCTCGAGACTCTTGAAAACAAGAAAAAAATTCTGAAAATTGCAAATGAGGAAGGATGGATTTTTGCTTTATACCATGACCCGATTCATGTTTTTGGAAGGGTTAAACAGTTTGAAGGAAAGTGGAAATTCGTTCCCATAGAAGATAAAGATGAGATTTGAATTTTCAGAATTATTAATAGTTTATTCTCTTTTCATTATGCAATTATCAAAATCCGAGATTGCAAGGAGGAGGTAATGGAAAAACTTTTCTGGTTTGTTCCCATTGGCTCAATTATCGCCCTTATTTACGCTTATTTTCTCGGTAGATCTGTTTACAGGTATGACGAAGGGACAGATGAAATGAAAAAAATTGCGGAGGCTGTGAGAGAGGGAGCTTACGCATATTTGAAAAGGCAGTATGCAGGGGTCTCTGTATTCTTTGGTGTGGTCTTTTTGATCCTGCTTATAATAGCTCTCAATGGGCTCCTTCCCATTTTTGTTCCCTTCGCATTCCTTACAGGAGGTTTCTTTTCAGGTCTTTCAGGTTATCTCGGAATGACACAGGCTGTCCATTCATCTGCAAGGACTGCCAATGCAGCAAGAAACTCTCTTAATTCTGCTTTGAGAGTTGCTTTCAACGCAGGTGCTGTTATGGGTTTTGTGGTTGTCGGGCTTGGAATCCTTGACCTCAGTATCTGGTATATAATTCTGAACTGGTATTACAAAAACCTTCCTGCAGTTGAGAAAATAAGAGCTATTACATCAACAATGATATGTTTTGGAATGGGAGCATCCTCCCAGGCTCTATTTGCAAGGGTAGGGGGAGGAATATTCACAAAGGCAGCAGATGTTGGAGCAGACCTTGTTGGAAAGGTAGAAGCAGGAATCCCTGAGGATGACCCTCGAAATCCAGCAGTTATTGCTGACAATGTTGGTGACAATGTTGGAGATGTTGCAGGAATGGGAGCGGACCTTTATGAATCCTATGTTGGCTCGGTTATTGCAACAATGGCACTTGCAGTTGCAGCGGGTCTTGGAATAAATGGAGCCCTTGTTCCAATGCTAATGGCAACAGTTGGAATTTTATCTTCAGTAGTCGGGACATGGTTTGTGAGGACAAAGGAGGAAGTTAGCCAGCTTGCCCTTCTCACTGCTCTCAGAAGAGGAATATGGATTTCGTCAATTGCTGTAGCTATATTCTCATTTTTTCTCATTAAATTTTTGCTACCCCAGTATATGAACATTTTCTTCTCCCTTTTTGCGGGTCTTGTGGCTGGAGTCTTAATCGGATTTTCCACAGAGTTCTTTACATCTGATACATATAAGCCAACAAGATCAATTGCAAACTCTGCAAAAACAGGTCCTGCAATTGTATTTCTGCAGGGTATTGGTGTGGGGATGTTATCTACAGTTCCGCCTGTTGTTATTGTAGTCATCGCAGTTGTTATTGCCTATTATATCTCAGGAGGACTCCATAATTTCAACCTTGGACTTTACGGTGTTTCAATAGCTGCTGTTGGAATGCTTTCGACCCTTGGCATTACACTTGCAACAGATGCATACGGTCCTGTTGCTGATAATGCGGGAGGGAATGCCCAGATGAGCCATTTAGACCCTCGGGTTAGAGAAAGAACCGATGCCTTGGACGCTCTCGGTAACACCACCGCTGCAACAGGAAAGGGATTTGCAATAGGTTCTGCAGCTTTAACCGCCCTTGCTCTTCTTGCTGCTTATAAAGACCAGATTGAAATTCTTGGGGGAAAGCTTAAGTTAGAACTTATAAATCCTCCTGTTCTTCTCGGAATAATGATAGGAGCGTGTATGCCCTTTGCATTCTCCTCAATGACTTTAAGGGCTGTATCTCAAACTGCAGGAAAGATTGTTGAGGAAGTAAGGAGGCAGTTCAGAGAGATAAAAGGTTTGATGGAGGGAACTGGAAAGGCTGATTATGCAAGGGCAGTAAAGATATGTATATCAGCTGCCCAAAAAGAGATGGTTGTTCCCTCTTTAACAGCTATTTTGATGCCAATTGTTATTGGCATTCTTCTTGGTCCGAGTGGAGTGATCGGTCTTCTCGCTGGAGCTCTTGCATCTGGTTTTATAGTTGCAGTCATGATGGCAAATTCAGGTGGCGCATGGGATAATGCTAAGAAATTTATTGAGAAAGGAAATCTCGGTGGGAAAGGAACTGATGCTCATAAATCCGCAGTAATTGGAGACACTGTTGGAGATCCATTTAAAGATACCGCAGGACCTTCATTAAATATTTTAATAAAATTGATGTCTACAGTTTCAATTGTCTTTGCAAGATTTATCCTTGCATTTACTATTTTTAAGTGGTAATTTAGATAGCGCTGAGCTAACAGCTGATAGCTATTAGCTATTTTATTCCGAACAGAACCCATTCATTCTTTGGTAAATCCTTCAACCAATCTTTCATCCATTTAAACTGCTTTTTTGTTTCAAGGAATTTCTGAACATTGAACTCAAGCCCACATGGATGGCCAAATATAGCCCATGACATCATCCTTTCTGCAAGGGTTCCATCTGTCACTTTTGCATCCACTGCACCTTCTGGATAATAAGGAGGTCTTTCCCATGAAGATTCTCCCTTTGGATCAAGTTCAATATGACCGCAAAGAGTCCTTGCAGAGGGATTGTCACTTTTAGACAAAACATCAAAATGATCTGAAATAAATGATTTTGCAAGATTTGAGTCTATTTTTCCATAATTAGAATCAAGGAGTTCCTTCCATCTTTTGTATCTCGACTGGGCTGTTGTTGTTTCATCTTTATAGTCTACATCTGTCTCTTCTCTTACCTTTTCATCAAATGCAATATTTGAACCTGCAAAATATCCATTCTTTGTTCTCTGGAGGCTATGGTTTTTCAAGCCAAGTTCAAGACATGCAATTTCTCCTGTCTTTCTGTCTCCAATAAGCCATGAGTTAGCATATCCGCCATTATTATTTTCCATTATTATTTTTACCCATTCATCAATTGAATTTGCATACTGGATTGATTTCCTTGCCCTCACAAACTCAGGGGTTCCATTGGGGTTGAATCCTTTAAAGCCGACTATTGTTGTTTCTGTTACCATAAGTCCTGAAGATGAAATATACCAGTCAGAGCCACTATGGATGAATCCTGGATAGGATTGCATTAGGATTCTGTTCCCTTTTTCAGGCTTCAGATCTATAAAAATATTGAAGAATCTACCGGTAATATAATCAATCCATGTGTTATGAGCCATCACAATAAGTCCATCCTTTGTAGCATTTCCTGTTGCAATAAAGGCGGAGCAATGAGACGGGGCTCCCTTTTTCTTTGGCTCAATATAAGGAATGTAATACCATGCAGTTTCCATCCAGCTGTTGAGAGCAAGAATATCTTCAAGATCCAGTTCTTTCACACCTATTGCCTTTGCTCCCTCCAATATTCCCTTCAATTCTTCAAGATACTCTTCAGGGACTTTTGGCAAATAATATTTCTTTGCTGTGCTTTTATAAAATTTCCATTTTTTACCTGTCTCCTTCTCTAAATAAAAAGAGAGGTTTTTTATTGCTTCATCGATGTAAACTCCTAAGAAAAAGCCATGTTGATAACCAACCTGGTAGGGTGTTCCCTCTAAATGAAGAAAAATCCATCCCCCTCTCTCTATCTTTGAGGAACCTTTGAGCAAATCTTCCTCCTTCTGAAGGGAGGAAAGAGGGGAGGAAATGAGCATCAAAGAAACTACAAAAGCAAACAATTCTCTCATATAGCCTCCTTTCATCTCCCTAGTTTTATCACAAAAGGAGAGCAATTTCAATAAAATGACCAATTAAGTCCCCAAAAATGCAAATGTTTTGCTTGACAATGCAAAATCGGAGAGGTAAATTGAAAATGATGATGGAGAAAATAAGGGAGAAAGGCCAGGCAATAATTGAATACATTTTTCTTCTCACAATTACGCTTTTTGTTGTAGCGTTTATCTTCAGGTTTATAGTTAAAGAACATCTGACCACCATTCCAAAAATTGCCATAGAAACTATCGAAGCCTTTTTCAAGGGTCTTATAGAGGGGAAGCTATAATTCTAAATCCGAAAATTATAAAAAATTATAATGCCCAAATACTGTTCATTTAACCCAAACCTACTTTCTGATTTTGTCTCCATCATCATTGCCCATAGATTTCCACAATTTTTGTGGAAAATTTTTTGAAATTTTCAGAAGTTTTGATGGTAAAATATTGAATATGAAAAGAGAGGAGCTCGAAAGAAGACTTGGACTCTTTTCAAGCACAAATATAGTCATTGCAAATATGATTGGTGCTGGAATTTTCACCACATCAGGACTTTTGCTCAAAAATATCCCTGATCCAAAGATTATGATTTTCTTATGGATTGCTGGAGGAATAATCGCTCTATGCGGAGCACTTTCCTATGGTGCTCTCGGAGTGAAATATCCAATGGCGGGAGGTGAGTATGTGTACTTATCAAAATTGTTTCATCCTATTTTCGGCTTCTTGAGTGGATGGGTTTCATTCTTTGTGGGTTTTTCAGCTCCAATTGCTGCTTCAGCAATTGGAGTTACTGAATATCTTTCAAGAGCATTTCCTCAGATAATCAATCCTGGAATTATTGAAGGTCCCATTGAAAAAATGATCCTGAAAAAATTTTATTCAATTTTAGTAATCTTGATCTTTACCTTTATTCATCTGAGAGGGATTACCTTTGGTGCTAAGATTCAGAATTTACTGACGATCCTTAAAATAACTCTAATCATTTTGTTTATTGGAGCAGGTTTTCTTTCCGAAAGAGGTAATTTTGATCATTTTTCTACATCTGAACTTTTTTCCATTGACTTTAAAAATCTGAAAGCTATTGGACTTTCCCTTATGTGGATAATGTTTGCATATAGTGGATGGAATGCTTCTGCTTACATTGGTGCTGAAATAAAGAATCCATCAAGAAACATTCCTCTCTCACTTTTCCTTGGCTCTTCAATCGTTATTGTCCTTTATTTTCTCATTAATTTTGTATATGTTTACGCAATAAACCCTGAGGAAATGAAAGGTGTTATCTCAGTGGGTGGCCTTGCCATAAAGAATCTTTTTGGAAGTGGATTTGAATTTATTTCCTCCATTCTTATCTCTTTTGCTTTATTTTCATCTCTTTCGGCCTTTATAATTCTCGGTCCAAGGGTTTACTATGCAATGGCAAAGGATGGATACTTTTTTAGATTTGCTTCCGAAATTCATCCTCTCTTTAAAGTTCCATCAAAATCTATTCTTCTTCAAAGCACAATTTCAGTTATAATTTTAATTTCAGGAACTTTTGAACAAATTCTAACATACATGAGTTTTTCCCTTGGTATATTTCCAATTATCGCAGTTTTTGGGGTTTTTAAAATTCGCTCAAAGAGAGAAAATTATAAAATTCCTTTATTTCCCATTCCTCCTCTCCTCTACCTGATTTCTTCTCTTCTAATACTAATTTTAGGGTTTCTTGAGCGACCTTACCCATCTTTAATTGCAACTTTTACTGTCTTTGCTGGAATCCCTTTTTATCTTATATTTAAGGAAAAGGTGTAAAGCATGAAAATCACAAAATATTTTTGTCTTTTTTCATTAGTTTTGTCTCCATGGGTTCTTTCTCAGGAGAATCTGGACGAAAAAGCGAGGAAATTCTTGGAGGAGAACAGGTATAAATGGAGAGAAGAAAATGTAAGATGGGAAGATGGTGAAATTTTATATAATCTCATTATTGGAAATGGCTATAAATCAGCTCTGGAGATTGGCACTTCCACAGGCCACTCAGCTATCTGGATTGCATGGGCGATGAGTAAGACAGGGGGTAAGCTTGTCACCATTGAGATAAATGAGCAAAGATACAGGAAAGCTCTTTCCAACTTTGAAAAAACAGGTCTTTTAAAGTTTATTGATGCAAGGCTGGGCGATGCCCATGAACTTGTTTATAAGCTTGAAGGACCTTTTGATTTTATCTTTATTGATGCTGACAAGGATTGGTATAAAAACTATGCTGTTGCCTTAATTCCAAAACTGAAAGCTGGAGGGTGTCTTACTGCTCACAATGTTCTCAACAGATATATGTGGGGAATAAGAAATTTTCTTGATTATTTATACTCTCTTCCCAATATGGAAACGAGAATAGATCGTTCAAGCAGAAGCGGGATATCCATAAGTATCAAGAAATTTTAGAGAAAATAGAAAATTTGATCGATGTAAAATGTGGAATTTTCAGGTAAGGCTGTGTTTGACAGATTCTGCATTTTATGGTAAAAAAGAATTTTGAATCTGAGGTGATAATATGATGGCTGTAATTGAAAGTGGCGGAAAGCAATATATTGTAAAAGAAGGAGACAAAATATTTATAGAAAGAATTGAGGGAAGCCCTGGAGAAAAGGTTTATTTCAAGCCTCTTCTGGTTGAGGGAGAGGAAATACTTATTGGGACTCCTTATGTGGAGAATTACAAGGTTGAAGGGACAATTCTTGATGAGAAGAAGGGAAAGAAAGTAATTATTTTTAAGAAGAAAAGCAAAAAACATTATAAAAAGAAGACAGGGCATAGACAGATTTATTCTCTTGTTAAGGTTGAGAAGATTTATAAGGAGGAGTAATGGCAAGGAAAAAATCCGCTGGAAATGGAAGGGACAGCAACCCTAAATATCCTGGAGTTAAAGCATTTTCTAACCAGTTTATTCGTGCTGGTTCTATAATAGTGAGGCAGAGGGGGACTGTTATAAAGCCAGGTCTAAATGTTGGGATTGGAAAGGATCACACACTCTTTGCTCTAATAGATGGAATTGTGAAATTTCATAATAAAGGTGACAGAAAGTATGTCTCTGTCCTTCCTTACAATCAATAAAAGCTTGTGAGGGGCTCTTTTAAAATTCAATAAATGAATCCTCGAAAAGTTTTGAATAGTGGTAAAATATTTTTGTGGTGAAAAGTAAATAAATATGTTTATTGACAGGGTCATGGTTCGCCTTGAAGGGGGGAAGGGAGGAAATGGTTGTATTTCCTTCAGAAGGGAAAAGTTTGTTCCAAAGGGAGGACCTGATGGAGGAAATGGTGGAGATGGGGGTAGTATTTATCTTATTAGTGATGAAGGAGTGGATTCCCTTGTGTATTTCAGGTTCAGACCTATAATAAAAGCAAAGAGAGGAGAGCATGGAAAGGGATCGAATAAAAATGGGAAGAGGGGAGAAGATATTTATTTAAGAGTGCCTGTGGGAACAGTGGTAAAGGATAAGGAGACAAGCGAAGTCCTTTTTGATTTCCATTCCCCCTCTATGATTTACCTTGCAGTTGCTGGAGGAAGAGGAGGAAGGGGTAATGCGTCCTTTGTATCCTCAACAAGAAGAGCTCCAAGAATCAGAGAGTTCGGAAAGGAGGGAGAGAAGAAAGAATTGATCCTTGAACTTAAGAGTATAGCTGATGTTGGAATTGTAGGTTTTCCCAATGCTGGGAAATCAACTCTCCTCTCAAAAGTTTCCTCAGCGAAACCTTTAATTGCGGATTATCCTTTTACAACCCTCATTCCAAATCTTGGAGTTGTAAATATTGATGAAGAGAAAAGTTTCATTATGGCAGATATTCCAGGCTTGATTGAGGGTGCCCATCTTGGAAAGGGTTTAGGAATAAGGTTTCTTGGACACATTGAAAGGACAAAAGTCCTCCTTGTCTTACTGGACATTTCCCACGGAGAAAAAAAAAGAGCCCTGAAGGAGTATGAGATTTTAATCAATGAAATGGCTGAATATAGCACATCTTTGCTTTACAAACCAAGAATTGTAGCTCTTAATAAGATTGATCTTCTTGATGATGAATCAATAATTAATGAGAGCAGGGCTGAATTTGAAAAGAAAGGCTTGAAAACTTTCTCCATATCTGCTTTAAAAAATCATGGAGTGAAAAAATTGATAAAAGGTATATGGGATTTAATTTCTGAATTCAAAGAGAGAAAGAAAATAGGTGTTTTAGGGGGAACATTTGACCCAATTCATTTAGGACATATCAGAATTGGTGAGAGGGTTAAGGAATTCTTTTCTCTTGAAAAGATTTTTTACATTCCCTCCTATTCACCTCCCCACAAAGATTCTTCATCAATTACTGAAGCTCCATTAAGATTCAGAATGGTGGAGATTGCTTTGAAGGGAAGTGATGGGATCATACCCTCTGCCATTGAAATAAGCAGGAAGGGCACATCTTATACAATTGACACATTGAGGGAGTTAAAAAGAATATACAAAAATTCGCAAATCTATCTCATAATTGGAGTTGATGCTTTTCTTGAAGTAAAAACCTGGAAAGAATGGAAAAATTTGTTGAAGGAATATTCAATTATTGTTGTAAGCAGACCTGATTATAAAATGGTGGAAGCGGAGAATTTATTGAGGGAGGAAGACTTTACATTCGAAAGAGTAAGTTTTTTTGAAAAGGAGAAAATCGAGGAGAAATACCCATTAATTTATCTTTTTGAAATGGATTCCCTTCCCATCTCATCAAAAGAAATAAGAGAGAGAGTCAAAAAAGGGCTTTCCATAAAAGGGCTTGTTTTGCCTGAAATAGAAAGATATATAATAGAGAATGGATTATATATAGGAGATGAAAAATGAGATTGAACAAAGCCATAAAAACAGCTGTTTCTGCAGCTCTGGATAAAAAAGCTGAAAATATAGTCGTTCTAAATGTGAAAAAGATTGTTGATTATGCTGATTATTTTTTGATCTTATCAGGCAATTCCACAAGGCAAAATCAGGCAATTTATAATTCCATAATGGAATCTCTTAAGAAACTGAAGAGAAAACCCCTCCATGTTGAAGGCGTTGAAAGGGGAGAATGGATTCTCCTTGATTATGGAAGCTTTATAATACACATTTTCTCTCCAAGAGTAAGGGAGTATTATGACCTTGAATCTCTCTGGGGAGATGCTAAGAGGGTTGAAATTGAAACTTCATAAGATTATAGTTATTTCTGAGCAGATAAAAGGAATTATTGAGACTGTTAAGAAAATCGCCTCCACAAATGTTCCTGTTCTTCTAATAGGAGAAACAGGGACTGGAAAGGACTTCTTTGCCTATCTTCTTCATATTTTTGGGAAAGGAGAGGATAAACCCTTTGTAATAGTTGATTGTTCCCTTCTTCAGGAGAATCTTGCCGATTCAGATTTATTCGGGCATGAGAAGGGAGCATTTACAGGAGCGGAAGGATTGAGAATAGGGAAGTTTGAACTTGCCAGTGATGGAACGATATACTTTGATAGAATAAATCTTTTAAATCCTTTACTCCAGGGAAAACTTCTAAGAGTTCTAGAAGATGGATTTATTTTCAGGCTTGGAGGGAGTGAAAAGATAGAGACAAGAGCGAGGGTAGTTGCATCCAGCGATGAGGAGATAGTTGATCTTGTCAAAAAAGGTGATTTTAGAAAAGATCTTTTTTTCAGACTCGATGGCTTTACAATTAAAATTCCCCCCTTGAGGGAGAGAAGAAAAGAGATTATCCCATTCTGGAATCTCTTTAAAGAGGAGATAGAAAAAGAGACAGGGATAAAAAGGGATTTGACTCCAGAAGCAAAAAAAATTATTCAGGAACATCAATGGTATGGAAATCTAAGGGAATTAAAACTGGCAGTCAAGAGGGTATGGCTGAACGGGAATGAAGGTCCTATAATGGCTTCTGAATTAAATTTTTTGAAAAATGATGAAATCGAAATAAAGAAAGGATATAATAGAATGCTTCCTCTCAGGGAAATGATAAAGCATTATGTAAAGAATGTATGGGAAAAGATGGGAAAGAACACAGCTAAAACTGCAAGGTTTTTAGGAATAACCCGTAAAACCCTTAGAAAATGGCTAAAGGAATAAATGGTAAAGATTTTATGGGTTGGAAAAACAAAAGAGAGGGACTTGAAAAATTTGATAAATGAGTATAAAAAAAGAATTTTAGCTATGATTCCATTGAAGATCATTGAAATTGAGGAGGAAAAAAGAACTGGCAAGGATAGCGATCGCTTTCTGAGGAAAGAAATGGATAGAATTATGGAAAACTTAAACGAGGATGATTACTTAATACTCCTTTCTGAAAAAGGACAAATGATGCACTCTGAAAGATTTTCGGAATTTTTAATGGATAAATTCAGCAAGAATAAAAATATATCATTCATTCTTGGTGGACCATGGGGAGTATCCAAAGAACTGGAAGTGAAAGCGCACTTTTTACTTTCACTTTCTCCAATGACTTTTCCCCATGAGATAACAAGAGTCCTGCTCTTTGAGCAGATATACAGAGCTCTTTCCATCAAGAAGGGAAGAAAATACCATAAATGAGGAGAGGAAAATGACCAAGAAAAAATTAGAAGAGCTAAAGAAGATGTTACTTCAAAAAAGAGAAGAAATCCTGAGAAATCTTGCAGTGTCAGAAGATTCAGGAAAGGAAACAGATTATGACAGCACACAGGATCAGGCAGATAAGGCACTTTCCGCCTATACAAAAGAATTTTTCTATAGCCTCACTGATACAGAGAGGGAAACTTTAAATCTGATCGAGGGAGCGCTGAAAAGAATTGAAAAAGGTAAATATGGCTTCTGTCTTATCTGCGGTAGCGAAATCGGGGAAAAAAGGTTAACATCAATTCCGTGGGCTAAGTATTGCAAAGAATGTCAAGAGAAAACAGAAAAAGAGAAAGCTTTAAAATCTTTCTGAGAAAATTAATATATCCTTTTGAAAGTTTAATATTCCCTTCTTTTTGCCAGATATGCCATTGTCCCTTGAGCGATTCTGAGATGTTGATCTGCTCAGACTGTTTGATAAAAATAAGTCCAATGGAAAATAGTACGTGCAAGAAATGCGGAAAACCAATGAATTCTAATTCCCCATCCCAGATATGCATAAGCTGTATTGAGTCCCCTCCACCATTTGCAATGCACAAGTCTTTTGCCTCCTATGAAGGGATTCTGAGAGATTTAATTTTATTGATTAAGTTTAAGAAAATGAAAGTTTTCGCAAAGATTCTAACTCGGATTGCCTATGAGCATTTAAAAGATAATAATCCCATTTACGATTGTGATTTAATAATTCCTGTTCCAATTTCCAAAAAAAGAAAAGCTGAGAGAGGTTTTAATCAATCGGAAGAAATTGCCAGAGAACTTTCAAGATTGCTCAGAAAAAGAGTTCTCAAAAATGTCCTCATAAAAAAATTTGACACAATTCCCCAATCACTTCTTTCCCTGAAGGAAAGAAGAAAGAACATTCTAGGAAGTTTTGGGGTAAAGAATGAAGAGCTTATAAAAGGGAAAAGGATTCTGCTTGTGGATGACATTTATACATCAGGTTCTACAGTATCTGAATGTTGCAAGGTTCTTTACAGAAGTGGTGCTGGAGAAGTCAAAGTTTTTACTATTGCCAGAGGCGGAACAGGGTATTTTCCCATATCGCTTGAAATACTTGACAGTTGATTTAAAATATATTAATGCAATTTTATAAGAGTGCTGAATTAGGAGGTTTGAATGGAGCAGATTGAGGTATCAAGTTTCGCTACCTTAGATGCTCTGAAAAAAAGAGCAAAAATAATTGAAAAAATTGGAAGTATTGAATCAGGCGTAGGTCTTTCTGTTTTTTGCAAAATTGAAGATGACCTTCTTGAGCTTTACTACAATGATGTCAACTCCTCACATATTAGAAGATATAAGAATGAAAAAGAATTTAGAGCTGCAATGAAGAAAAGGAGAGAGGAACTTGGAGAGGAAGAGGAGATTCTTGAGGAAGAGGAAGAGGAGGGAAAAGAAATTAAAGAAGAGGAGGAAGAGGAAGAAGGTGAAGAAGAACTTGAAAATGAATTTGAAGAAGAATATTGACAGAAAAGTTAAAATTTGATAATGTGCTTTATTTATGATGCATGAATATTTTGCAATTTTTCTAATATTAGTAATTGGAATAATATTTGTTCTTGTAGCCTTCTTATTATCCCGCCTTATCCATCCAAGAAAGCAAGTTCACGATAAATATGTTCCTTACGAATGTGGTGTTGATCCCGATTCTGACGCAAGGGAAAGATACTCGATAAAATATTATCTTATTGCCCTTCTCTTTATTATTTTTGACATTGAAACTGCATTGCTTTTTCCATGGGCTTTAAGATACGATAAGCTTGCTTTATTTGGATTTCTAGAGATGCTTGTATTCCTTGGAATATTGATTGCAGGTTATTTCTGGGTTTGGAAGAAGGGAGTTATAAAATATGGAGCAGAATAAGGAATTTCATATTCCTGGAGTTCTAATAACTTCTATTGATTATTTAGTTAACTGGGGAAGATCCAACTCCCTCTGGCCAATAACATTCGGGCTTGCCTGCTGTGCCATTGAAATGATGGCGGTAGGAATGCCAAGATTTGATATCGCAAGATTTGGTTCAGAGATTTTCAGACCTTCTCCCAGACAGGCCGATCTTATGATTGTTTCAGGGACTGTGACAAAAAAGATGGCTCCAATAATTAAGAGGTTATATGACCAGATGGCTGAGCCAAAATATGTAATTTCCATGGGTGAATGTGCCAATGCAGGTGGCCCTTTCCCTACCTATCACACAGTTATGGGAGTGGATAAAATAATACCTGTTGATGTTTATGTGCCTGGTTGTCCTCCAAGACCGGAAGCCCTTCTCGATGCTTTGATAAAATTGCAGAAGAAAATAAGGAAGAAAAGCTTTATGAAGGACAGGAGTAAATGATGGAAGGCAAGATAAGCCCACCTGATTTTTTTCAAAATCTGCTGAATAAAATCCAAGAAAATTTCTCCCAAGCAATAGTTGAAACAAAATATGCTCTTAATGAATTCACAATAAAAATAAGGCACGAATTCTTAATTCCTTTAATGCAATTCTTAAAAGAAGACCTTGATTTTGATTATCTAACAGATCTTACGGCAGTAGATTACCCTGATAAAGAGAAAAGATTTGAAATAGTTTATCATTTTTTTTCCTTGAAAAATTACAAAAGATTAAGAGTGAAGACTGAAATTAAAGAGGGCGAAAAAGTCTCAACCTTAACAAGAATTTGGGGTTCAGCCAATTGGCTTGAAAGGGAAGTTTACGACATGTTCGGAATTGAATTCGAAGGACACACCAATCTTAAAAGAATTCTTCTATCAGACGAATGGGAAGGGCATCCTTTAAGAAAGGATTACCCTCTCATAGGTGATGGAAAACAGCCATATTAAGTAAGGTGGTGAAATGGTTCAGGTAAGAGAGATAGTTGTTAACATGGGGCCTCAGCATCCATCAACCCATGGGGTTTTTAGAATTAAGTTGTGGCTCGATAGTGAAGTTGTTGTAAAATCTGAGCCAATAATTGGATATTTACATAGGGGGGTTGAGAAACTTGCCGAGCATAGAGCCTATGCTCAGTTTACTCCAATAACCGACAGGCTTGACTATATAGCAGCGATATCCAATGAGCTTGGATGGGTTGAAGCTGTTGAAAAACTTATGGGTATTGAAGTTCCTCAGAGGGCGGAATATATAAGGGTAATCCTTACTGAGCTTACAAGAATTGCAAGTCATCTTGTCTGGCTCGGGACCCATGCCCTTGACATAGGGGTTATGAGCCTTGTTCTCTATTGCTTCAGGGAAAGGGAACACATTCTTGACATTTTTGAGATGGTCACAGGAGGAAGGTTAACATGTCATGCCTTCAGAATTGGAGGGTTACCCCAGGATGTTCCTGAAGGCTTTGTGGAAAAGGCAAAAGAGTTTGTAAAAGTCTTTCCGAAATATCTTGACGACTATCATAAGTTATTGACAAATAACAGAATTTGGCTGAAAAGAACAAAAAATGTTGGAATTATAACAGCAAAGGATGCAATTGATCTCGGTCTTTCTGGGCCAAGTATAAGAGGTTCTGGAGTCAAATGGGATATAAGAAAGTCAAATCCATATTCAGTTTACTCAAATTTCGAATTCATAATTCCAACAGGTGAAATTGGGGATGTATATGACCGATACATGGTCAGAATGGAAGAAATGCGGCAGAGTTGTAAGATTATAGAACAAGCAATAAACTCTCTTCCATCAGGTGAAGTTTGTGCTAAGGTTCCGAAAATAATTAAACCTCCCGCAGGTGAAGTTTATCATTCCATTGAAGCTCCAAAAGGTGAGCTTGGATACTATATTGTTTCTGATGGCTCAACCATGCCATACAGGGTGAGGATAAGACCACCATCCTTTGTAAATCTTCAAGGAATCTCAAAAATGATAGAGGGTCAACTTGTCGCTGATGTTGTTGCAGTGATTGGTTCCCTTGATATAGTTCTTGGGGAGATTGACAGATGAAGAAATGAAAATGAAAAATGTAAAATTTGAAATGCAAAGTTTAAAATTTATAACTTCTTTCAATGGAACGGAGCATATTAATGGTTGAATTCTTAATCATCCCATTGATAAAAATTATTTTAATCTTAGCTTTTATCATTGTTGGTGTTCTCCTTTACATCTGGTTTGAGAGGAGAGTCTGGGGCTTCATCCAGACAAGGCTTGGACCAAACAGGGTAGGTCCCTTTGGGTTGCTCCAGTTAATAGCAGACACTGTTAAACTGTTGATAAAAGAGGACATTATTCCATATAGGGCAGACCGTTTTGTTTTCAATATTGCTCCAATAATTGTAATTGTCCCTGTTATTGTGGTTTTTGGTCTAATTCCCTTCGGAGAGGGAACAAAAATATTTGGAATAGATTTCAAATTTTATCTTTCAAACATCAATGTTGCTCTGCTTTTTGTAATTGCTTTTTCCTCTCTTGCAGTTTTTGGTATCATCCTTGGTGGATGGGCATCCAACAGTAAATATCCTTTGCTTGGCTCTTTAAGATCAGCGTGCCAGATGATAAGTTACGAAGTTGCTCTTGGTCTTTCAATTGTTCCAATCCTATTTTTTTCAAAATCTTTAAGTCTTGTAGAAATTGTAAACTCCCAAAGAGAAATGGGAATCTGGTTCTTTTTTCTTCAGCCAATAGCATTTTTTATATTCTTTGTAGCTGGTGTTGCTGAAACTAATAGAACTCCTTTTGATCTTCCTGAGGCTGAGTCAGAACTTGTAGGCGGATTCCATACAGAATATTCAGGTATAAAGTTTGCATTTTTCTTCCTTGCTGAGTATGTCCATATCTTTTTAATTTCTGCAATGGTTACAATTATTTTCTTTGGAGGATGGCTAAGACCTTTTCCATCAATAAAATTCCTTTCTTTCTTGGATCTGATTCCAGGACCCCTATGGTTTCTATTAAAACTTTGCTTCTTCCTTTTCCTTTTTACATGGATTAGAGGAACATTCCCTCGTTATAGATATGACCAGCTGCTGGAGCTGAGCTGGAAAGGGTTAATTCCTCTTTCCCTTGCAAATCTGATAGTAACATCTTTCGTTATTGTTCTTGTGAGGTAAATATGAAGATTTTAGATAAACTAAAAAGAGTTCTTCTTGTTGACCTTATAATAGGACTTGTGGTCACCTTCAAATATCTTTTAAGTCCAAAGGTTACAGTTGAATATCCAGAAGAGAAGGTAGAGCCCCAGCCAAGATTCCGCGGAATGATAAGGCTTTTTAAAGATGAAAATGGAAGGGACTTATGTGTAGCATGTATGCAGTGTGTTAAAGCCTGCCCTGATTTCTTAATATCCATTGAAGGTGAAAGAGGACCTGACAAAAAACTTTATCCAAAAACTTTTACATGGAATATGTCCCGATGCATGTTCTGCGGTTTATGTGTCGAGACATGTCCAACAAACGCTATAAGATTTACTAAAGATTATGAACTTGCTACATTCGACAAGAAAAAGCTATTCATCCATAAGGAAGATCTTTATTCTGATTCAAATATAATAGAAAAACTTGCGGAGGTATAATGGATTTATATTCCTTCTTTCTTTATCTCTTCTCCTTTATGAGTATCGCTTTTGCAATTTGTGTAATATCTGTCAAAAACGCTGTCCACAGCGCAATATTTTTGATTTTTGCAATTCTTTCAATCGCAGGAATTTTGTTTATGTTAAATGCGGAGTTTCTGGGAGCAGTCCAGATTCTCGTCTACGCAGGCGGAATTATGGTAATTTACCTTTTTATAATTTTTCTTATAAGACTTGAGGAGGTCGGTGGGAAAAGAAGAAATGCATTCCTTTACATAGTTTCTTCTCTGATCCTACTGCTTGTTGCGGGAGAAATTGTCTATCTATTGATCAGAAAATCTTCATATCCATTTCCACCGCCTACCAAAATTCTTGATTTAAAAACATTCTCTGATGTTCTTTTAAAAAATTATGTTATTCCATTTGAACTCGCATCTTTGCTTTTGATTGGCGCAATGATAGCAACAATTTATCTTGCAAGGAAGAGGAGCTCATGAATATAAATTTTATGATTATTGTCGGTTCTATTCTCTTTATGATCGGGATTCTTGGAGTCCTTTTGAGGAGAAATTTAATAATTATTCTCATGTCAATAGAGCTAATGCTCAATGGAGTGAATTTAAACTTTGTTGCTTTTGCTGATTATCTCGGAGATGTAAAGGGGCAGATATTTGCTTTATTTGTTATTGCAGTGGCGGTTGCTGAGGCAGCTGTTGCCTTTGGACTAATTGTTGCTTTTATGAGAAATAAAGATACTTTCAACATAGATGATATGACTCTAATGAAGGGATAGAAAATGCTTAAGTATTTCTGGCTAATTCCTTTTTTTCCAGCTATTGGAACACTTGTAAACGGTCTTTTTGGGATAAGTTTTTTCAAAAAGAAAAAATGGGTAAATTTGTTTGCAATAGGGACTCCATTTCTTTCCTTCCTCCTTGCTACAATATCGACTTTTGAGCTTCTGAAAATCCCTGCAGGTAACAGGCTTGTAAAGACGGTCCTTTTCGAATGGGTTCCTGGCGCAATTGCAGTTTTAAGAGATGGAAGTTCTGCTCCTTTCTCAATAAATCTCTCCTTCCAGTTCGACTCCCTCTCTGCAGTAATGGCTCTTGTTGTTTC
>CAZHEF010000034.1:0-27684 GCA_964531645.1 uncultured Clostridia bacterium | reverse complement strand
CCTTATCTTGCTCCAGTGCCTCTTCGGAAAATCATAAAAGCTCAGTAGCTCCTCTAACTCCTCCTCTATGCATTCTACCCCTTTCGGCATCTCCTACCTCCATTCTCCAGCCCATTCCCAGAACTTCTGTATCTCTATATATGGATATACCATTGGAGTGAAGTTTTGAGGGATCTTGGAGAAAGGGGGCTTTGAGCGTCTTGTCTATTTGTAGGAGATGGTAATTTAGGGATATGGGGGGCTTGCTTTTGGGATTGTTTGACCAGAAGTGAGGGAGCAGAGGTGCTGGAATCAAAATATAATGAATGTCCTTGACAAGTTGCCTGAGAAGGTTCAAGATAAGGCGAGGGAGTATCTTTTGAAGATTCCATATGCGTGGAGCGGTGAAGGGTGCGAGAGGTTGAAGGCTCAGTTTGAGAGACGCTTCAAAGAGTATCCCTCTGCTTGTGAGGCATTGAACAGGGATTGGGGCAGGATGGTGACATTTTATGAATTTCCTAAGGAGCACTGGAAGCACATAAGGACAACCAATGTGATAGAATTGCCATTTTTATCTGTTCGACTAAGGACATCTGTAGCAAAGAGATTCAAGAAGGTAGGGGATGCGGTAGCAATGATATGGAAGGTTTTGATGGTAGCAGAGAGGAGGCTTCGAAAGCTCAGTGCTCCGCATCTACTGGCAGAAGTTTATGAAGGAGAGGAATTTGTGAATGGAGAGAAGGTTGTTGTATTAGAGAAAAGAAGCAGAGCCATCGCATGAATCAAATTTGCACACCATTTTACAAGAGCTTGTTTTTTTGGTATAAATTTTATTTCACAAAGAGAGAAAGAAATTTGGCGATGAGAAAGAATATCTTGATAAAGGGGGTGATGATAGGAAAGGAAAAATCCAAAAGTATTGGAAATTTGACTTATGGATTATTTAAAAAGGAGGTTGATTTATGAAAAAGTTTCTTATTATTTTATCTGTTATTTTCATTTCTCTTCTCTTCATAGCGAGCTCTCATTTTGACAATCATTTCAAAAAAAGAATATCCGGTTCGATTCAAGCAAAACTTTCACCTGACCTGATAGAGGTCTTAGAAAAATATAAGGCAGAAGGAAAATGGTCACTTACTGATACATATTTTCTTCTTGATAAGGATACTATTAAAAATGCAGACAGGAAAGGCAGAATACTTCAAAGAATGGAGAAGAGAAAGGCTCGATATGAGGCCAAACTAAAGGAAAAGGGATTAAGTCCAAGAGATGGAATAAAGGGTGAAAGGAATCCATTTATTCTATCCTTTGACAAAAGGAAAGATCCTAATAGACCAGATGCGGACATTCTCGGTGTTTTTATAAAAGTTTATGGAGACCCTGCATTCCTCACAAGTTATGGCGTTAAAATAAATTCCAGAGCAAAAAATATTGTTACAGCTTATGTTCATGTTGACAAAATAGAGGAGATTGCAAAAGACAGTAGAGTTATTTATATTGAGCTTTCAAGACTTACAGAGCCTGTCTTGGACCAGTCTGTTCCTGCGACATCAGCCAATATTATTAGAATCTACCGTGATTATGGAATTGATTCCATTGGTTACACAGGTAAAGGGGTTATGGTTGGAATTGTTGATACGGGTATTGACTGGACTCATGCTGATTTTAAAGACCCTTCTACAGGGAAAACACGAATCTGGAGGATATGGGATCAGACAATATCTACACCAGGAAGATTTCCATCTGATACTGACCCTGACCTTCCAACTCTAAATTATGGGACCGAGTGGACAAACTCTGATATTGACTCTGGAACATGCACTGAGGTAGACTCTGACGGGCATGGAACTCATGTGGCTGGAACCGCTGCGGGGAATGGAAGAGCTGGGGCAGTTGGTAAATACACAGGAATGGCACCAGAGGCTGATATCGTGATGGTCAAAACCACATTTTATAATAATGCCATAGTTGATGGAGTCGTTTACATTTTCGAGAAAGCTAAGGATAAGGGAGAGAATGTGGTTGTTAATCTTAGTTTGGGCCTTGGATTCTATTGGGCAGTTAGAAATGCAGATGGATTTGATGGGACAGACCTTTTCTCCCAAGCCCTTGATGGGCTCGTTCAGAATGGAAAGCTTATTGTAAAAGCTGCTGGCAATGATGGTTTGTTCAGAAATACAACCCCTCCATGGCCAGATGTACCCGGTGCTTATCATGGAGAAGGGAATCTCTCGTCAGCAAACATTCATTATTTGAGAATTCCTAATAATCAGGAATTGCTAGTGAGAAATCTCATCTGGTATAAACCAACTGATACCGTTAAAATAAGAGTTATAGGACCATCTTCACCTCTTCAGCCATGGATGCCTTCAGATGAGACTTTTGGACCCGCACAAACAGGATATGCAGGATGGGACTTTGGATGGACTGCTGATGTATACTTTTATTTGCCATCCACTCCAAACCCCAATAATCTCGATAGATACGGCAATGTATCCATATGGTATTCCTTTTATAGCTCCTATTATTCTTATTATTACTATATTGCGGGTGGGAATGACTGGAGGATAGAGATCCATCCTGGTCCTACAGGAGGTTCCCAGAATTACGACTACTGGACAAAGGGGTTTAGTGCATATTTAGGCTGGGCAGATGAAACTCTCGTGAATCAGAACTATCTCCACAGGAAATCTCTCCCTTCAGCTTCTTCAGCGAGGAAATTAATTGTTGTAGGAGCTTATACTACAAAAAACAGATGGCAATCAATAAATGGAAATTATTATCAGTATTCTCTTCTTCCCCCTCTTGACCACATAGCAAATTTCAGCTCTCCAGGTCCAACAAGGGATGGGAGAGTGAAACCCGAGATAGTAGCACCTGGCTTTGGGGTAGCAGCTGCCCTTTCTAAGGATTGTTCTGTTTCACAGCCCTGGATAGTTGAGGATGGAAAGCATGTAATGGCGCAGGGAACTTCAATGTCTGCTCCCCATGTAACAGGGGCTGTAGCTTTGATGCTTCAAAAATTCGGAGCTCTTTCCCATACAGATGCGATAAATCTTTTACAGGCAAATGCAATCTGGGATGGCTACACTGCGATGTATGGTTCAAAGCCAAATTATGCATTTGGTGCAGGGAAATTGAATGTTAGATTTTTAAATGAGCCTCCTGTTGCAAAGCTTACTGCTTCTCCGCTCAAAGGTCCTATTCCTCTAAATGTAAAATTTGATGGAAGTGCTTCCTATGACACTGATGGTATAATTGTTGGATGGATATGGGATTTTGGAGATGGAACAATCACAAAGGGAGGTATCAGGAGTGAAAGTTTAGAAGCGGGGCTTAAGCCTTCCCATATTTTCAGCAAAACAGGATCATTTACAGTAAAGCTTCAGGTGGAGGATAACACAGGTGATCTTTCTTCTCCTGCAACTGTTTCAATAATTGCTTTTGAGGTATATCCTCCTGTAAATATTACCCTCAAGAGAGACATAGATAAGAGCCTATTCCGAGAAGAAGCGTACCACACAATAACCTGGGCTGCAAACCCTGATAATAAGTATGTTACTATAGCCAAATATAATATTTACAGGAAGCTTCAGAGTGAAGGTGAGGACAAATATAAGCTTATTGCAACTGTTCCATCTAATACTTTTCAGTATGTTGATAAAAGACTCGATCCAAAGTTAAAATTCCATTACGCTCTTACTTCTGTTGATTCAGATGGGAATGAGTCAAAGAAATCAGGCCCTGTGGGTAACTGAGGAGGTGAGAAATGAAAAGAACTATAACATTATTTTTCACCTTTATGTTGCTGGCTCTACCTTCCTTTTCTGGACAGAGATTTCTTTTGGGTCTTTCTGGCGGTTATTACACTGTTTCCGATTATTCCTTTAAAGATATTTACTCCAGTGGTTCAGGAATTTACGGATTGATGGCAGGAGTAAATGTATGGAAGGGGGTTCAGATATTAGGGAGCTATAAATTTTTCTCAGTTGATGGTAAAACAACATATACAAAGGAAGATCTTAAGTTTTCCATGAATCCACTAACTTTATCTTTAAGATATAAGTTTGGAAGAGAAGGATGGAAATTTAAGCCCTATGCAGGAGTAGGGATAGATTTTTACTCTTATAAAGAGGATGTAGTGAATGAGAGTGAATTTATGAAGGACACATCAGACTCCACGACAGGTTTTCATTTTCAAGGAGGTGGAATGGTAGAGTTAATAAAGAATTTATTTATCGATTTGAACTTCAAGTACACAGTTGCTGATGCAAAGCCTTATGATAAGACGGTCAAGTTGGGTGGAACTGAATTCGGAGTGGGGCTTCTCTTTGTTTTTTGAAAATTAAGGGAGGAGCTTTTGCTCCTCCCTTCTATTTTATCAAAGCATTTTTCATTTCTTTTAATTTCAAATCATTCGGAAATTTCTTCAGTCCAATATATAACCACTCTTTAGCTCTTTCGTAATCTCCAACTCCTGCATAAGTCTCGACAAGAAAAATATAAGGTTGTGGAGAGTCTTTCCAGTATTTTGTGAGGATCTCAAAGTTTTCCAATGCTTTATCAAGAAGTCCTGTTTTTCTATAAAGGAGAGCAAGATTAGTCCTAGCCATAAAATTATCAGGGTAATATTTGATTTCCTTTTCGTATTCTTCAATAGCTTTTTTAATATCTCCTCTTTTATAAGCAAAAATACCCAAATTGAAATGAAGAGAATGGAAGGAACCCTCCTCTTCGTATCTTTCTGTCATTTGAAATTCCTTTTCCGCAAGATCCTCTCTTCCTTCTTTTAGATAAATAAGTCCTCTTATGTAGTAAGGGAGAGGAAGTTCTCGATTTATTGATAGTGCTTTTTCTATATTTGAGATGGAATTTTTAAAATCATTTTTATAAAAATATATCTTTGCTTTCAAAGCATGTGCTCTTCCCATATCAGGTTTTATTTCAAGGGCTAAATCAAGATTTTCTATGGCTTTTTCATAATCGCCTAATGTATCAAAAATTTTTGCCATCTGGAAGATGAGAGTTGGATTATTTGGACTTAGCTCTATGGCTTTTTTGTAAGCCTCAGTAGCTTCTTTCCATTTCTCTAATTTTGTGTAGGATCTTGCAAGTAAAGCCCATGCATCTATCATATTACTATCCTTATTAAGGACTTCTTTAAAAACATTAACAGCTTCGTCATCCTTTCCTATATTTGAAAAGAATACGGCTTTTCCGATATAAGATAGAAGATAATGTCTATCTTTAGGATCGGGAAGTTCTGAATCATTCTTTATTTCAAGGTTTAAAACTCCTACATATCCAAGGGAATGAAGTTTTTCTGCAGTCTCAGGGTCAATCTCTCCAATTTTTGAGGGAATTTCATTCTTTAAAATATGGGAAAGTCTTGTTCTCAGGAATGATGTAATTTCATTAGCTTCATTAATCAAATTCTTTTCTTCTTTTGGATCTTTTTCAATGTCGTAAAGTTCTGGTTTTGGAGCTTTTATAAACTTGAAATTCTTATATCTCAAACTTCTTAATTCCGACCATCCAAAATGATATCGAGGATAAAAAGTTTCGCTATAAATAGCCCTTTCTTTTTTCTCAGGGTTTTTTTTAACGAGTTCTAAAAGGGAGATTCCTGAAGATCTGCTATTTTCAATTCCATAAAGCTCAAGAATGGTTGGATATATGTCTATGAGACTCACTAAAGATTTTATCCTCATCCCTTTAAATCTATTTTCAGGGAATTTGATGATAAGAGGAACATGGATGGTACTGTTGTATAAAAATATGCCATGTTCAATTTCTCCGTGTTCTTTGAGCCCTTCTCCATGGTCAGAAGTAAAAACTACGAGTGATTTCTTGTAAAGCCCTTGCTTCTTTAAGAATTCTATCAATTCTCCAATAATAAAATCTGAATAGGCAACTTCACCATCGTATAGATTATCTCGATATTTGCTTTTATATGGCTCTGGAGGTTCATAAGGGGTATGTGGCTCATAGATATGAAAGAAAAGAAAGAATTCATTATTCGATAATGAGGACAACCTTTCCTTTGCTATTTTTAAAGAATTTTCGCCGTTTCGCTGAACTTCTCCCATTGAAAATTTACCTATTTTCCCTTCCATTTTATCATCGAAAAAATCAAATCCACGAGAAATTCCTGTTTCTTTCCTTAAAACGAAAGCGGATACAATTCCAGCAGTTTGAAACCCTTTTTCTTTAAAAATAATCGGAAGAGTTTTTAAAGATTTTGGAACTTCAAATCCGACATTGTCTCTCACTCCATGTTCAAATGGATAAAGTCCAGATAAGATAGAAACATGAGAGGGAAGTGTAAGAGGGACTGGTGAAATAACATTTTCAAAGAGAACCCCGTCCTTTGCAAGGGAATCTATGTTCGGAGTCTGAATTTTCTTATATCCGTAACATCTGAGATGGTCTGCCCTTAAAGTATCTACTGAAATAATTATTACAGGGTTTTTTATTAAGTAATCCAATTTCGTCTGACAATTTGTGAAGAAGATAAAGAAGAAGCCGATTAAGAAGAGAAACTTAAAAAGAATAGGATTTCCTGAGGCATTGAATGGATTCGAAAAGTTCACTTTCATCGATAATCTAATTCTATAAAGCTCAGAAATGAATGTCAAAGATTGTATTGTTAAAAATTATCTGAAGTTATATAATCAAAACTGCGAGGTGAAAAATGAAAAGGAATACAGCTATTTTGATTGTTATTTTCATCTTTGCTTTTTTCATTATCCTATTTATCCTTTCATTATTTTTAATCCCATTCATTCAGGAGGAAAAATTACCGGAAAAAGGATTTCTTTCTGTGAATCTCACGGGTTTAATTGAAGAGGAAACTCCTGAAATTCCTTTTTTGAGGCCCTCTTCTCTTAAGATGAAGGATTTATGGATTTCTCTCCGGTATGCGAGCAAAGATAGAAAGATAGAAGGTATCTACATAAAGCTGGGGCCTCTCGGTGCAGGACCTGCAAAAGCGGAGGAGATAGCTAAGATTATTAGAAATTTCAGGAGCACTGGAAAAAAAGTTGTTGTTTACAGTGAGAGTATGGGGAATCTCGAATACATGATTGCCAGTTCTGCAGATAAGATCTATCTAAATCCCTCAGGTTTTTTGATGCTCAATGGACTTGCATCCCAGTCGGTTTTTTTGAAAAGAACACTGGATAAATTGGGGATTAAGGCTGAGCTCGAGCATATAGAGGAGTATAAGACAGCTTCCAACACTTTCACAGAGGATAAGTTCACTACTGCCCACAAAGAGATGATGGAGTCTCTTATGGATAGTATTTATGGTTCATTTTTAAAAACAATTTCTGAAGGAAGGAAGAAAAAAATTGAAGAGATAAAATCACTTATAGACAGAGGTCCATTTACAGCTCCAGAGGCATTAGAAAAAGGTCTTGTCGATAAACTATTATACGAAGATGAGGTTTTAAAGGAGGTTAAGGAGAAGAATCTTATAAAATTAAAGCCTTATTTAAAGCAGGCAAGATTTATGGGAAGGAAGAAAATAGCAGTTCTTTATGCAGTCGGTTCAATCAACTTGGGAGAGAGTGGGATCGATCCGATCTTTGGCGGTTATGTTATGGGTTCTGAGACAATGAGAAAGATTATGAAGGAGATAGAAGAAGATAATTCGATAAAGGGAGTTGTTATGAGGATAGATTCTCCTGGAGGTTCTGCAACTGCATCGGATATAATTTTAAGAGGAGCAAAAAATATTAAAGAGAAGAAGCCTCTTGTAATTTCAATGTCCGATGTCGCAGGCTCTGGTGGATACTGGATTGCAACTGAGTCCAGCTGGATTGTAGCTCAGCCTTCTACTCTGACCGCTTCAATAGGGGTGATCGGTGGAAAAATCAATCTCAGAGGTTTTTATGACAAAATAGGAGTAACAATGGAGATTGTAAAGAGGGGAAAATTCTCAGACATTTACTCCGATTACAGGGAATTTACGCCAGAGGAAAGGGAAAAAATAAGAAGAGAGATCCGCTGGATTTATGAGGAGTTCAAAAATAGAGTTAGTAAGTGCAGGAATATCACCATCGAAGAGGTTGATAGGATAGGAAAGGGGAGGGTGTGGACTGGCGAACAGGCAAAATCTCTAAAGTTGATTGATCAGCTGGGAGGACTCGATGAAGCAATATCAAAATTAAAAGAACTGGCTTCTATCTCTGAAAAGGAAGAGGTTGAAATTGTCTTCTATCCGAAGAGGAAGAAATTTTTCGAAAGAATTTTCTCAATGGCTGATTTAGAATCTTCAACAGAAATGAGGGCTATTCTTTCCTTTATCAACTCCATTTCCCATTCAAGAGGAGAAGTTTTCGCTTTGATGCCATTATTGATAAAGATAAATTAATGACTTTCAGGTTTCTGTTCTATGGAATAGAAAGGACATCAATAACAAAAAAAGGAATTTTTTGGTATTTTATTCCGAACTTTGTTTTTTCATTCTTCCTCTCACTATTTATCACTTTGAATATGGAGTCTTTTCTTTCCAAGTCAACCGAAGGCGAGAAATTTCTTAAAAGTTTTGACCCCTACTTTTTTCAATTTATGGGAATTTCTAATCCTGATTTTTCATCAACCTCAAAAAACCTTTTAATTGTCTTTTCACCTTTATTTATTTTAACTTATATATTTCTTTCAGGTGGAGCAATAAAGGTTCTTTCAAGGGGGGGGCGTTCCTACGATTTCATGTTTTTTCTATCTGGTTGTTACGATTTCTTTTTCAGATTTTTTCGACTTTTCATTCTCTCAATACCTTTTTACCTAATCCCATTCTTAATAATCAAACTTTACATTATCCCTCATTTTGAAAAAATATATGTAGTGGAGGAAGTCAAATTAATTTTTTCAAAATTCCTGATATACATATTTTCCTTTTTTATTTTTTCCATAATAAATCTTTCTTTCGATGTTGCTAAAATAAGAATAGTCGCAAAGGATTCAGGCAGTGTTCTTGCTGAACTTTTTTACACAATAATTTACATCTTTGAAAATCTTTTTCCCACTCTTTCCCTTTATATTTACACGATATTCTTGAATATCGTCCCTCTCGGACTATATATTTTCATTTCTCCATTTTTCCTTCGTTCATCATCTTTCTTCTCTATTCTTTTGGGTTTTGCCATTTACCAGCTAATACTTTTGATTAGAATATGGATAAAGTTTGTGTTCTGGGCATCTCAAAGAGAACTCTGGCTATTTTGGGAAAGTAAGAAGATTTAGCTAAAAGGGAGACTGGCGAGAAAAGTTAGAAGGCTTGTAGCTTTTATTCTTTCTGGAGTTTCCTTAATTTATGAAGGTTATGAAAGGAGTGACAGAAATGAGTTCTATCACCTCAAAGGTTAAAAATCACCAAGCACCAATAACCAAGCTCCAAATAAGCTCCAATAACCAACTTTCCAATACCCAAACTCCAAATATTGCTATTAGCTAACAGCTTACAGGAGACAGCGAGGAAAAGAAGAGTATTGGAAATTTAAAATTGAAAATTTAAAATTTTAAAATGTAAAATGAATTAACTGCGAGAAAAGCGAGACAGGTTAAAAAATTTTTGCTGATAGCTGTTGGCTGTGAGCTTTTAGCATGTAGCTTGGAGCATTAGTTATTGGTATTTGGTTATTGGTTATTCAAGACCTTCTGCTCTCAGTTTCTCGATCATTTCTATATCTTCTTAAGATAGACCAATTAAAATTCAGGAAACTTCAGTTATTCTTTGCCTTTACATTTTTTTGATAAACTGTTATTATTTTTTTTGTGATAACATTAGAGTTCCGTCCATTGCAGGATCTTATAAGGAGATACCCTTTTTTAATTTCTGAGTCAGTCATAATAGAAAAAGACCCTTTTGGCTATATTGACAATCTTTTTAAATCTTTTACATCCTTTCTCGGAAATATCTGCCTCTCAGAAATTTTTTATAAGGAAAGGAGTTCGGATTCTCTATCGAAATTTTTCAAAGATTTTGAATCTTTAACAGTGGAGAAATCCCTTCATCTTCAGGAAATTTACTTCAAGGAATTCAGCACATCACTATTCATTGATTCTCCTAAACTAATGGGAGAGGATGTGAAAAATAACTATTTGAAATTTCTAAGGGAGCTCATATCTTCCTTTTACTTCATATCAGAGGGAGGGAATAAAAGGTTTACAGGCGATTTTATAAGGACTTTTATAAACTATCTTGGTTTTCTCTCATTCCATTTAAAGGGTGAAATTGTTTGCCCTGTTGAGGTCAGAGGAGAAATTTTTACTCTTTTCAATTTTTCAAATTTCAAAGAGGAGATAGTAAAAACAAAGGAAAAGTTCGTTGAGCAGAATCTTTATTACTGGATAAGGGAAAAAGAAATTCTTGTCCCTCTTCGTCCATTCATTATTGAAAAGTCAAAAGGGAAAGAAAGGAATATATATTTACTAAATTCCATAGTTGATGGTAAAGGAGGGATATATTTTGACTGGAAGAGAGGGAAGGAGATGGAAAGCGAGGAAGGAAGATATGCTCTCGGAAGATTTTTCCTTTTTCAGTTGAACATCTCAAAGGCTCAAAAATTCCACGAGGCGAAGAAGGAATCATATAACTATCCAATACTTTCAAACGGTTTAAAACTTATCGAGGAAAATAGATTTTCGGAAGGTATATCAGAAATAGAAACTTTTTCAACCCTTTCAGGTTCCTTTCCTTATCTCGAATTAGTTCTTGCGAGAATATATCTTAATATTGGAGCGGTAAAGAATGCTCTGAGGATTTTATTATCTTTGACAAATAGAGATCCAGGATTCAGCTCAGCTTTTGAGATTCTCGGAGATGCTTATAAAAAAGATGGGAATTTTAGTGAGGCTTCTCGCTTTTATAAATTATCATTAAAAATAAATCCTTATGGAAGGGTTCAAGAAAAATTGAGAAGAGTTCAGGAGGAATTGCTTGCAAAAGATTCCCAGAAGGATGAGGATAGCGCAATCCTTGAAGAATGCTTGGTTGATCTAACCTCGTCTTTTCAAGAGCAATCTTTTCCCATCATAGGAAGAGATGGTGAAATTGAGCAGATGATAGAGATCTTGCTTTGCAAAACGAAAAACAACATAATGATACTTGGTGACTCGGGGGTTGGAAAATCCTCCCTTGTTTATGGACTTATTCAGAAAATTAGAAGTGGTGATGTTCCAGAAAAACTTAAAGGGAAAAGGATAATTCAGATTTCATTCTCTCCTCTGATTGCTGGCGCAAAGCTGAGAGGGCAATTTGAGGAAAGGATTATGAAACTTTTGAAGAGAATAAAAGAGGAGAATTGTATTTCATTTATAGATGATATCCATACCATCTCTTCCAATATGACTGTTAGGACGAGTGGCATAGATGTGGTTTCGCTTCTAAAGCCAGCAATGGAAAAGGGAGAAATACAGATTATAGCCACTTCAAATTTTGAAGAATACAGAAATTCCCTTGAAAAGGAGCCGTCCTTTATAAGGAATTTCCAGACAATAAAACTTGAGGAACTCCCGGTTGAAGATACAATAAAAATTATTTTTAGCAGAAAGGATTCCATGGAGGAACATCATAATGTGAGAATATGGTTAAATGACATACCAAAACTTGTAGAGAATGTAAAAATTTATCTGAGGGATAGATTCCTTCCGGATAAAGCCCTCGATGTCCTGGATAGGGCATCCTCAAAGGTAGCCCTTAAATTTTCAAGGGGTGAAAAGGAAGACAATACTGTTAGGGAGATGGATTTTGCAGAGGTTATTTCAGAACTCAGTGGAATTCCCATTGCAAAGATTTCCACATCCATGAAAGAAAGACTTTCAACCCTTGAGGAAACATTGAGAAAAAGAGTGGTAGGGCAGGATGAGGTAATTGAGAATCTTTCAAGGGCAATAAAAACAGCAAAGCTCAATCTTGACACCCACACAAAAAGACCTGATGGGGTTTTCCTTTTCATAGGTCCAACAGGAGTTGGGAAAACAGAGCTTGCAAAGGCTCTTGCAGATGCGTTGTTTGGAGATGAAGATAAGCTTATAAGATTGGATATGTCAGAGTATATGGAGAGATTTACTTACTCAAGACTTATTGGTTCTCCTCCGGGATATGTGGGCTATTATGACCAGAATCAGTTGACAGATCTTGTAAGACAGAAACCATATTGTGTCATTCTTATTGACGAAATAGAGAAGGCAGACCCCCAGCTTTTAAATATTTTCCTTCAGGTCTTTGATGCTGGTAGACTCACCGATGGAAGGGGAAAAACCGCTTACTTTGATCATGCCACAATCATTATGACATCCAACATTGGAACAGCCCTTTATTCAAAAGTGAATGTCGGTTACGAAAGTAGTGGAAAGATGAACAAGGTTTCAAGATCCCAGCTGATGAAGGAGATTAAAAGATACTTTCCACCAGAATTTTTGAACAGGCTTGACGAAATAATATTTTTCAAACCTCTAACCATGGATGATCTCAAAAAGATAGTTCTCTTTCAACTGGAAGATGTTCGAAAAAGACTTTTAAAGGAGGGAAAAGAGCTTGTTATAACTGAATCTGCAATCGAAACAATAGCTAAGAATGGTTACAGTGAAGAGTATGGGGCAAGGAATATTTCGAGGGAGATAAGAAGGTCTGCCCTTGATAAAATTGCAGAACTTGCCCTCCACGAGGATTACTCAAGGGCAAGGAGAATAGTTATAGACAGTTCAAAAGGAAAAATTACCATTGAGCTGGAAATGAGTTCGGAATTGGATGCGGAATACCCGCTTAACCTTTTTGAAGGAAATAAAAAGAGCTAAGCTCTTTCAGTTTTCGCAAGAATGAAGCATTCTTCAAAGAGAATAAAATAACGGACTTTCTTAAGAAGCTACAAAGCACGTCAAACAAAAAGAATATCGCAAACTTCAGTCTGAAAAATTTGCTTTTAGCCCAACATTTTGAATTTTGCCTTTTGAATCATTTTTCAGTTTTCCTCTGGCTCGAACATATCCTTTCCAGCACCACATACAGGGCATGACCAGTCATCTGGTAAAGACTCAAATGGTGTCCCAGGATTTATGCCGTTGTCAGGATCACCATTTGCAGGGTCATAAACATAACCGCAAATTGTGCAAACATATCTTTTCATGTCTTACTCCTTTAAAAAAGTCGGAGCAGTTTTGGGTGATTTTCCTTTCTTTGCCATTCTGTAATAAGCATATGAGAGAGGCTCTCCATCTTCAATTATTTCACCTTCCAACATCTCGCCTATGAAAATTGTGTGAGTCCCGACATCAATTTTATCTATCACCTTAAACTCCATGTATGCAATTGAATTCTCCAGAACAATTGGGCAACCAGATTTTCCAATTTTGAAAGCACAGTTCTCAAATTTATTCACATTCTTTCCACTTTTAAATCCAAAGTTACCAATAAAGGAGAATGGGGTCTCCTGCTTAAGAACCGATACAGTAAAGTGACCACTTGCTTCAATAAATTCATGGGTAAGATTCTCTTTGTTTATACTGATCGCAATCCTTGGAGGCTCTGAAGTTACCTGGAAAACAGTGTTTGCTATCTGACCATTAAATTTTCCATTTTTAACAGATGAGACAATGTAGAGCCCGTAACTTATTTTTTCCAGCGCTTTTCTTTCCATTTATCCCTCGATCTTTAAATAGGCAGAATTTCCCCATAGACCATGGATGTTACAGAATGATAGAGCATGGATTGTCCCACTTTTTTCAGTTCTGAAAAATAAATTAATCCACGGCTCAGAGTAAACTGTTGATGTGTTGGGTCCTTGAGTTGACTCACCATGGGAACTGAATTCAAATCTTCCGAGAAGATAAGGAAATTTCTCCCCTTCAGGATGGAAATAAACCTCAATCCAGCTTATATGATGCTCTGTTGTGTTGGGATGAGGAATTTCCTTTCCGACTCCCACTTTAATCTCAATTTTTTCTCCTTTCTTAGGAGTTCCAATAATATCAATTGAAGGGACATGTTTTTCTCCCTTCCAGTCACCGGTTTGAATTAGGTCTTTCATATTACCTCCCTTCATTAAAATAAAAAAATTTAAAACTTTACAAATTTCTCCATGGAAACTCCACAAACTGGACATTTATCAGGTGGTTTTTCGCCCATATATGTGTATCCGCAAACAGGACATATGTGAATCTCTTTTAGCTCAATATCTTTTTTAACATCAACACTCTCTTTGGCAATTTTGTATAGTTGCTCGTGGATCCTTTCAGCCTCTATGGCATAATGAATAGAAAGTTTTGCTCCTTTCTCATTCTGGAGTTCTGCAATGGCGTTGTAGGCTGGATACATTTCATTAATCTCAAAATTTTCTCCATTAATACCTGTCTGAAGATTCTCGCTTGTGTTTCCTATATACCCTAAATTCCTTGCATGGTTCTTTGCATGAACAAACTCTGCAAAGGCGATAGCCCCAAAAAGTCTCGAGACATTTTTAAACCCTTCATTTTCAGCAACTTCGCTGAAGATTAAATATTTTATATGAGCCATTGACTCTCCAGCGAATGCTTCAGATAATGATTTTTCTGTCATATTCTTCACTGAAAACCTCCTCTTATTTTATTATTCCAGCTTCTTTATGTTTATCGTAAATTCTTTTGGCAAGATTTTCTAAAATGGAAAGCTCTTCCTTCTTAGGGAGTCCTTTTACAAGAACAGGCTCAAGAAATTCAATCTTTAAACCTGAGAGCTGAGCCTGTATATGTTCCACTGCCTTTCCTCCCCATCCGTAAGAACCAATAACAGTAGCGAATTTAAGTTTTGGTCTCAGAGCATTCACAAGATATGCTGCATAAATAGCCACCGGGTGAGCTCCTGCAAGAACTGTTGGTGTTCCTATAACAATTGTTGGAGCGTCAACAAGCTCAATGGCAAACTCACCAATGTCTGTTACAGGAAGGCTGAATTGCTTTACATCTATTCCAAGTTTTATCAAGGAGTCTGTTAGATAATCTACCATTTTTTTGGTACTGTCATGCATTGATACATAAGGGATAAGAACTATGTTCCTGAACCTATCGGATACCCAGTCTTTGTAGGCGTTAATTATAAAAGATGGGTTCTTCCAGACAGGTCCATGACTTGGAGCAATAAGTGCGGGTGAGAGAGACTCAACAATTTCAATATTTTTCTTTATCTGAACTCTAAAAGGCATAATTATTTCTGCATAATATCTTTTTGCATCCTCAAGGATTCTCTCGTCCTCCTCCGCATACAGGGAAGAGGTTGCATAGTGGGAACCAAAAAAGTCACAGGAAAAGAGAGTTCTATCTTCCACAAGGAAAGTAACCATTGTTTCAGGCCAGTGAACCCATGGGGTAAAAACGAATTTCAGAGTTTTTCCCCCAAGAGACAGAGTTTCTCCATCCTTTACTGTTAGAAATTTTTCATCAGGAATGTGGAGGAGATCATAAAGTAGGGATTTTCCTTTTTCATTGGCAACAACCTTTGATTCTGGATAAAGAGAAAGGATCTCTGGAATTAGACCTGAATGGTCCTGCTCCGCATGATTGGCTACTATGAAATCAATTTTTTCTACCCCAGTCTTTATAAGATTTTCAATGAAATTTTCTTTCTTTAATGGGTCAGCAGTATCTATTAGAACGCTCTTTTCAGAGCCAATTACAAGATAGGAATTGTAGCTTGTTCCATCCGGAAGAGGGATTAATTCATCAAAAATTCTCCTTTCCCAGTGTTGAACCCCTACAGAAAAAACACCATCTTTAATTTTTAATATCGCCATATTTAACTCCAAACTTAAAATATTTTTTAACAAAGAATTATTCTAAATTAAAATAAATTTTTTGTCAAGCACAAAATTGTGGTAAAATGAAAAATAATGGAAGAAGTTAATAAAATAATTTTGGAGTTAAAAGAGAAGGGATATGTCCTTTCAATACCGAGAATCGCAATAATAAAGTATCTCGTCTCCAATAGAACACACCACACAGCAGAAAGTATTTACAAGGCAATCTCCAAAGAGTATCCTACCATCTCTGTTGCTACAGTTTACAACACATTGAAAGTTCTCACAAATGAAGGATTTGTAAACCAGCTTTTCATTGAAGGAGAGAGAGTATTCTATGATTCAACACCTTGCGAACACTCTCACTTTATCTGCAGAATCTGCGGAAAGATAAAGGATATTAAAGATAAACCCGCAAAAAAAGCAAGTGTAGATGACAATAAAATCGAAAAAATTTATTTATATTTTTACGGCATTTGTAGGGAGTGTATTGAGAAAAAAGAAACCAAAAAGCAAAATAAAAAAATCTGAGAATACATTCCACTAAATTTAAAAAATAAGCTTGGGTTTTAAAATTTCTCATCTAAGATAGTTTTTATTTTACCAGTTGCCAATTTTTTATAAAGCCAAAATTGTTTTGAGTCCTTTAAAAGTTTTACAGCCACACGAATATCTATATCTTTTATGCCCTTTTCGTTACATTTTTTTACATAATAAATCCATTTTTGGAATCCAGAAAGGTAGTCCTTTTGTCTGAGGAGAAACTGAAACCAGTATTTGTAAAGCAATAAACTCTGGTTTTCTGTCAGAGGCTGTTGAAAAAGGGAATTGAATAAATCTATTATTCTTCCTTTATATTTAGGATTCTCTATTTTTGCAACCTGTGATAGTGCAATTTCAAAATATGTATTCTCCTGCTTTTATTATTCAATTGATATTCGGTTTTCTCTCTTAAATCTTTGTCTATAAGAATCTCGACGTATAAAGAAATAGCTTTTTCTGGATTTTCATATCCATAATAAAGCCTTGCAAGTTCAGTTATGGCTTTTGCCTTTAAAGATTCGCTTAAGTGCCACTTGCATGAAAAAGGGGGGCGCCACAATAAAACTTTGCCCAATGATAAGGAACGAACACATAGTCCTCTTTTATTCTATATAGATTCTGAAATATTGAAATTCTATTTTCATGATCTTGCATCAGATAATAAATCATTGCCATAAAATATTGGGCTTGTTTGGCTGGAGAGAAAATAAGCTTATTTTTGACCGAGATCTTATAATGGGGATAAAGTTTTATTACCTTCTGGTATGCAGAAAGAGCCTCAGAATAGTTATCTTCATCGTAAAAACTATTAGCAATAAAAAGCAATGCAAAAGGAGCTAAGAGATTACCTTGGACATCAGTTGCATTTTTATATTTTTCTAAATTTTTTTAAATTCTTCGTGAATGCTTCCAGCGGAACACTGGAATTTTCCTTTAAATAACTTAGCCTTTTTTTAGCATCAATATAGATGGAAGAATTTTTATAGTGAGAAATTACCTTTTCAAACATTTCATCAGCTTTATTTCCTGCAGCAATGTTTTTTGCTTTTTCTCTATTAAAAACAAAGTAATTTTCTATATATTTGTATATTTTTTCTTCTTCATAGATAAATGGATTGATTTTTAACTACTCTTCCATCCAGCTTGTAAATTCTTTCCAATTCGCATGTCCATAACAGAACATCATCCAATCCCATTGCCAACCCCTTTCATCTTTGCGAAGTTCAAAAATGATTTCTTCTATCTTCTTTACCAATTCTTCTCTATCTTGAAAATACCAGCTCTTGTCACTTTTAATCCATTCAATTCTCTGTTCAGCTAAAAAACCATATAATTGCCCGACCGGACCTTCCGTTTCTTCAGAATAAATATTATCAATCACTGCCTGATAAATATTTATTGTTTTATCCCACTCTCCCTTTGTCTCATAACTTTCAGCTAATGAAAAAGTTCAGCTCCTTTAAAATAAATTTTGTCATTCGTCAAAATAGATTTTATTTGTTGCTCAAGCTCCTTTTCTTGGCTACAAGATAATAGAATTGATACAAAGATGAAAATTGGGATAAAAAAGATAATGGTTAAAAACGTTTTTTGTTTTGAAAAGTAATTTTTTTGATTTTCATTGCCACATTAACTGATTAATTTCTTTTCATACCCTTCCTCCAGTAAATATAAAAAGGAACTCCGAGGGCTATTATTAGAAGACCAGCCATTGAGTTCCATAACTCATTTATCAAAGTATTTACTGAAATGAAAATAGCAGATAATATGAAAAGAACAGGGGTGAGAGGATAACCCCATGTTTTATAAGACCTATGAATTTCGGGCTTTTTATGTCTTAAAATTATAACCGCTCCCGCTACAAGGGCAAAAAATAGCCATTCTCCGAAAATAACATAGGTGAAGAGTTGTTCAAAGGTCCCTGTTAAACTTAAGATTGCACTCCATATTCCCAAAATTAATATCGAAATATGAGGTGTTAGAAATTTTTTATGAACTTCAGCCACCATTTTAAAGAAAACCCCATCCCTTGCCATTGCAAAATACACCCTTGGACCTGTTAGAACTGTTCCATTTGCAGCGCCTGTTATTGAGAAAAGTATTATGAATGCAATAATTGATGCACCCAATGGACCGATGACTTTTCCCATTGCATTACTTGCAATTCTATTTGAGCCTGCCATTTCCGAAGCTGGTATTACATATAAATAGGCGAGATTGGCAATGAGGTAAATTGAAATCACAGTCAATGTCCCTGCAAAAAGTCCAAGGGGAAGATTTTTCTCGGGCTTTCTAATCTCCCCTGCTGAAAAAGTTGCTGTCTCCCATCCTTTGTATGCCCATAAAGCTGCAACAAGGGCAAGTCCAAATTTCCCTATGAAATCAGGAGAAAAAGTTGGAGGAGGCTCTATGAAATTTTTTGGATTTCCCTTCCCCAGCAAAAATATTATTCCACAAACTCCAAGAAGAGCTCCAAATTTTATTAGAGTCAGAAAATTCTGAAGTAAAGCACCCCATCTCACACCAATGTAGTTAACTGCAACAAGAAAAGCAATTAGAAGAATAGCTATTAATTTGGAAAAAAATGGAGTTAGGGTGAAAAAATGAGGGAGATATTTTGAGGAAAATGCAACTGCAAGGGTTGCAATTGTTCCTGAATCTATAACAAGGAATAGGGTCCATCCAAAAAGGAAAGCGATGAGGGGACTGTAGGCTTCCCTGAGATAAACATACATCCCACCTGCCTGTGGATACATAGATCCGAGTTCTGAAAGGGTCAGAGCTCCAAAAAATGTAAGAATTCCACCAAAAATCCAGACAGCCATAAGCCACACCGGAGAGCCGACATAACCTGCCATATTTGCAGGAACTATAAAAATACCCGAACCGATTACTCCTCCAACGACAATTCCAATAATGTCAATGAAGTTAAGAACCCTTGGAAGCTCTGAATATTGTTTTTTTTTCTCTTCAAAATTTTCTCTATCCATGGAGAATAAGATATATCAAAAATCTTATTTAATCAAATAAATTTTTGTAGTAGAATTGTTTATTATTTGGAGGCTTGGAAATGTCTTTTAATGTAAATGAAACAAGAAAAAAATTCCCTTCACTAAAAGAAAAATTTGGAGGAAAAACAGCAATATTTTTTGACAATCCTGGTGGAACGCAGGTTCCCCTAAAGGTAATCGAATCAATTAAAGATTATTTAATAAGAAAGAATTCCAACACTCATGGAGTATTTGAAACGAGCATACTCACTGATATGACAATTGAAGAGGCTCACAAAGCAGGAGCAGATTTTCTGGGAGCAGAACCAGCGGAAATTGTGTTTGGTCAAAACATGACAACCCTCACCTTTAATTTCAGCAGATCCCTTGCAAAGGAGATTAAAGAAGGTGATGAAATTATTGTTACAAGACTTGACCACGATGCAAACATATCTCCTTGGCTCATAATGGCAGAGGAAAGAGGAGCAAAGATTGTATGGGCTGATATAAATCCTGAGGATTGCACCCTTGATATGAATGACCTCAAAAAAAAGATAAATGAAAGGACTAAAATAATTGCATTCTGCTATGCGAGTAATGCAGTAGGAACTGTCAACGATGTAAAGACCATTGTAAAATGGGCAAAGGAAGTGGGAGCACTAACCTATGTTGATGCGGTTCAGTTCGCTCCCCATGGACTTATAGATGTTAAAGAGATTGACTGCGATTTCTTAGTTTGCAGTTCCTACAAATTTTTTGGTCCCCACCTTGGTATTCTTTATGGAAAAAGAGAACACCTTGAAAGACTGATGACATACAAGGCAAGACCTGTCCCTGATAGCCTCCCTGAAAAATGGGAAACAGGAACTTTGAATCACGAAGGTATGGCAGGGTTTACCTCTGCTGTTGATTATATTGGAGAAATAGGAGTTAAATACGGTGGAGCAAGCAAAGATTCTCCAAGAAGGGAGAAGATAAAGAGAGCATTTGAGATGATTGGAGAGCACGAGTTAAAATTAGCTGAAACATTCCTCGAAAGAGCTTTCTCCATTAAAAATCTGAAAATTTATGGTATAAGGAAGAGAGAGCAATTGAATCAAAAAGTTCCTGTTTTTTCAATGAGGAAGGATGGGGTTAGTCCAGAGGAAATGGCAAAAATTCTTGCCTCAGAAAATATCTTCTGCTGGGATGGACACTTCTTTGCTATTGAAATGGTTAGAAGACTCGGACTTGAGGATAAAGGTGGTTTGCTCAGAATCGGCTTTGTTCATTACAACACAATTGAGGAAATCGAAAAATTTTTTAATATAGTGCAAAAGATTTAAAGGAAAATGGGAATGAGAAGTATTTTTAAGGGTATTTTAACTTTCTCTTTTGTTTTTTCCTTAATGGCACAGGAAAAACCTGGAGTTGTTTTGAAAAGTGTTGATAACATGCACAGAAATCCTGACGAAATGAGTGAGGTTGTCAGTCAGGCAATAATAGGAACAAATGTAAAAATCCTGAAAATGGAAAAGAAAGATGACAAGGAATGGTTCTACATCGAGACACCAGATACTTACAAAGGCTGGATTGAGGCTAAATCCATAAGAACTTATAAAGAAGGGGAAGAGCAATATGCAACTAAAGGGAAAGTATTTGAAGTGGAAAGCCTCATAGCCTATATTTACAGAGTTGAGGATGTTACAAAGCATAAACCTTTAACCTTTGCAACAATATCCGCTGTTCTTGAAGTAGGAGAATGTGGAGAAAGATGGTGCGACATTAAACTTCCATCAGGTGAGAAAGGATGGATACAGAAAGCGGAAGGATTTGTAAGGGATGCAAAAGAGAAAAGGAAGCTTTTAGTTGATCAAATGATTGAGCAGGCAATGAGATTTCTTGGAGTTCCTTATCTCTGGGGAGGGAAAACCCCACTTGGTTTAGACTGTTCAGGCTTTACACAACTTGTCTTCAAACTTGCAGGGGTGGAACTTTTAAGAGATGCATATATGCAATTTGACCAGAGCGATCTTGAAAAAGTTGAAAAGGGGAAAGAAAAGAAAGGTGATCTTGTATTCTTTGGAAGAGAAGGGGGGAGGATCTCCCATGTTGGGATAATGATAAACGAGAGGGAATTTATCAATGCAACTACCCATGAAAAGCCAGTTGTCCAGATATCAAATCTTTACGACTCATACTGGCAGAAAATCTACAGGGGAGCAAGAAGATTTCCAGAATTCAAATTAGACTGATATGAAAATTTTCACTTCCTAATTTTAATAAGGATAATTCATTATAATATTTGACTTACACCGTCTGAAAAGTTAAATTTAAAAATGAAGTTATTAAAAAGGAGTTTTTAAATGGAAGAAGCCCAAAAATATCAAGAAAGCAAACCAAAAAAGGGCTCGCTATGGAAAAAGATTTTGCTGGGAGCTGTCCTGTTTGTGGTTCTTGTGATTGTTCTTGCATTGCTTTTGACAAAAGGAATTGTCACCGCTGTCGAGAAACAGCTTACCGCTCTAAAGAAAGCTGACTATTACTCTGCCTATGCTTTGACATCAAAGGATTTTAAAAACTCAGTTTCATTTGAAGCTTTTCAGGATTTTGTAAAAAGATACCCCTCACTCTCAAGAAACAAATCCCACTCTTTCAGAGAAAGAAGCATCGAAAACAATATCGGAACTTTGAGAGGAACCCTTCAATCTGAAGATGGAGCCACCACACCGGTCGAGTATAAATTGGTTAGAGAGGATGGTGAATGGAAGATCCTCTCAATAACTCTAAGCCCTACAGGAATAATGGAAGAAAAAAGAGTTTCCCAATCGTTATCTCCTGTGATTGAGAGAATTGATATTGGCACTCAGACAGATTCAAAAGGAGTGGTCACCAATCCCTCAACAATCTTTCGTCCAACAGATAGGGTTCTAAATCTAAGTGTATATGTTAGCAATGTTCGTTCTGGAGAGACTGTTTCAGCAACCCTTTACCATCTTGACTCCAATTCTTCTGTGGGACCTGCTACAAACACAATTCAGCAAGATTATGAAACTTTGATTTCTCTTTTTGAATTCACATCTCCTCCATCAGGCTGGCCAACAGGAAATTACAGACTCGTAATAAAACTTTCCGATGGCTCAACCGCCACAGCTGATTTTGTGGTGAGATAGAGAATAAAAAATAAAAGATGTAGAAAAATCTACTTATAGGGGGGTATTTTTTATCGTATTTCAGCGAGAAAATCATTTAATAGATTCTTCCGCAACTTAAAATTTAGCGGAATTTATGTTAATTATAATTAGCGCAAAATAAATTCTATTTTAAGTACAAAAAGCAAAATTAAAGAGGTTCTCATTGACTTAAATCCATGGTGGAAGAGCCTTAATGAGTTTCTGTGGAAGAAAAGGGGAAAAATTAACGGAAAATCCAGTGAAATTATTCCCGCTTTTAAATTTCTGCTCGGAAAATTTAGTTTTTAAAATAATTGCCAAAATTATTAGTTTAAGAATCTGAACTAAATATCTCTGAATTTCAAAATTATTTTCAGGAATAAATTTTAACGCGCCCGGAGGGATTCGAACCCCCAACCTGTGGATTCGAAGTCCAACGCTCTATCCGTTGAGCTACGGGCGCATCCTTAAATATTATTTTGTTTGACATTGCTGATTTTGTCAATTTTTTTTATCTTTTATCAAGAAAAATTGGGGTCAAGTCCAATTTTTCCTGTAAGAATGGGAACTGTCTGTATGTATATCATTTTGATTGATCCTGATATAAACTCTTATTGTTAGGGCTAAAATATTAAAGTTCATCAACTAAAGGAGTAGATTTTTGACAAACTGAGTTACAATGTGCTAAGCTTTTTGCTGGATATTGGAAGTATTCGTTTTAGTAATCAATTAATTATAAAGCATTATGATGATAAATTTAATAGAGGGATGTAAAATTGAACTGATTTTAAACATAATTCAAAAAATAGTTCTTTCCTTCGTAATGGAAATGGGATGATTCCTTAACCTAACTGTCGCGATAGGGATTTCGTTCCTGTTGGGCGTTTTGGCTATAATTAAAGCTAAAACTTTTAAGGTGCGCTTTTTTATTACTGGTGTGCTCCTCGTTATTTTAGGTCTTCGCATTCTATGGCCTACTTCAGCTGGCTTGATTATTTGGATTCTTGGTTGGACGGTCTTTGGAATAGCCTGTTTTATTTATATAAAGTTACGGTATAGTGGAATACTGTGAAGACTTGATGCTCATTTAAAAGCGTGAAATGCTAATGGAAAGGAACTGCATATAAAACTGACTTTGAAAAAGCTATGGAATATGTTCTACGAGTTTTTGCAGAAAAGAAAATTACAATCTTCCCCACGCCTATAATAAATTCTTTCATTTTGCATTTTAAAATATTCAATCTCCAATTTTCGATGTCCTCGTCTCGCTTTTCTCGCTTCTTTCACATCCCCACCATTTCCCTCAAAAATCTTGAAGGTCTTGTGGGATTTGCCCTGAAATTGTCACGATGAAGAGAGTAAGTTATAAAGAGCTTTTCAAGAGCTCTTGTCATTCCTACATAGCATAATCTCCTTTCTTCTTCTATCCCCTCAGTAGAAGTCAGTGCTCTCGAATAAGGAAACTCCCCTTCAATCATTCCTGCAAGAAAAACAACAGGGAATTCAAGCCCCTTTGATGAATGAACAGTTAGAAGCTTTACACCCTCCTCTTCCTTCATTAATCCTGACTCTGTCAATGCTTTTATATATTTTAAAAATGTGGAGAGGCTAGGTTCTTTGCTCTTCTCCTCAAAATCTTTTGCCATCTCAAGAAACTCATTTATATTCTCCATTTTTATAAAGCTTGATTCATCTCCTTTACTCTGGAGAAACTCCATTAAACGGAGTTTTTCAATCCCAATTCTCAGAGCTACTGAAGGAAGGATTGTTTGGGAGTTTTCGTGGAGTTCTTTTATAGTTCCTATTAGCACTTTCGCTTCTTCATTTAGATTTGAAGAATTTAACTCCTCCCAGAGTTTCCCTTTTTTCCCTCTTCTCAATATCTCTTTCTCCTCATCCTCTTTTAACCATGTCTTTGGATATCTAAGGAGAACTTTCAAATTTTCCTCTTTATTGGGAGATAAAACACAGTTTAAAAAGTTTGTCAATCCAAGAATTTCATCTCTTCTGTAAAAGCTTCTTCCCCAGAGGAAAGAGTAAGGAATTCCAGCAGATGAAAGATGCTCTTCAATTATCCTGCTTCTAAAGTTTGCTCTGAAAAGAATTGAAATGTCACTGTAGCTCTTACCTTCAAAATCTTTCAGGGATTTTATCTTTTTTGCAATAAATGAAGCTTCCTCCTTAGGGGTCATAAAGGAATGAATTGAAAATGAACCTTTTCCATGTTCCTTGTCAGTCCAGAAAACCTTTTCCAATCTGTCCCTGTTAACTCTTATTAGATTCATTGCAGGGATTAGAATCTCAGGAGGTAATCTGAAGGTTTTAGTAAGATAAAATAAAGTGAAATCAGGAAAATATCTGTCGTATCTTCTTATGAAATCAGGGTTTGTTCCCCTCCACTGATAGATACACTGGTCGTCATCTCCTGTTGCAAAAAAGTAAGTTTTTTCAGATAGAAGGAGTTTTACAATTTCCATCTGAATCCTGTTAAAATCTTGGTACTCGTCAATAAAAATGTATTTAAAAATGTTTTTATATCTTTCCTTTATATCGTAGTGTCTTCTCAGGAGCTTCCAGGTAAGAATTAAAACATCTGTGTAGTCGATAAAACCTTCCTTCCTCATTTTCTCCATATATCCTTTCAGGATGATTGCAAAGATTTCCCTTTCTTTTCTTGGAAGATATTTTGGACCAAATGTTCTCCCCCTTTCTACTATTTCTTCAGCTTCTTTTGGAGTTAACTGCCAGAGTTGATTCTCGTTTAAAACATTTTTTAAAATCTTTCTTTGATGCTCCTTTGATACGATTTTTAACTCTCCTCTTATTCCAAGTCTCTCACTGTATGCCTGGAGTATTAAAAAACACTGATAATGAAAATTCCCTATCCATAGGTCCTTAACATTCTCTTTCAAGGCTTTCTGAAGTTTTCCCTCCATCTCCTTCCAGGATTTTACTGTAAAGGTGGAAACAAAAATATTTGATGGGTCAACTCCTTTTACCTTTATAAGATAAACAACCCTCGCACAAAGGGTGTGGGTTTTCCCTGTTCCCGCTCCTCCAATAAGAAGAATCCTTTTCTCCTCAGATTTTACAGCTTTCAACTGTTCTTCTGTAAGGGTAAATTCCGATATTTTTTGAGGGATTCTCGATATTTCAACATAGGCAACTTCCTCTTTCTCTTCATTGAAAATGGCTCTAAGTAAGAACTCACAGCTTTTGAATCTCTCGGACGGTCTCTTAGAAAGCGCTTTTTTCAGGGCTAATGTCAACTCCTGAGGAGAGTTTCTAAGAAGTTCCCATCTTGGATAAGATTTTTTAATTTTGTTTCTTATAGCTTCGAGATTGTTCCCTGCAAATGGATTTATCCCTGTAAGTAGCTCCAAAAGTATCACTGCCAGAGACCACTGGTCTGAAGCGGGAGAATACTTTCCACCCCAGCATTCAGGTGCCATGTAAGAAGGGGTTCCCGCTATGCTCTGACTTATTTCTCCCTCGAGGAATTTTGCAAGACCAAAATCCATAAGTTTTACCCTTCCATCCTCGCAAATCATTATGTTCTCAGGCTTTATATCCCTGTGAACAATCCCCTTTGAATGGGCATAATCAAGGGCATCGCAAATTGGAGAAATAATCTTACGAACTGATTCCAGACCGACAGGTGCATTCTCCTCGATGAATTTCCTGAGAGTCGTTCCCTTTATATATTCTGTTACGAGAATCAATTTACCCTCAAACATCTCTGTTGTAAAATAGCGAACAATTGAAGGATGTTCAAGGGAATAGAGGGTTTTTATCTCTTTAAGAAGAGATGAAACAGATGTTCCTGGTGATGACCTGAAAATCTTAAGAGCAAATTCCTCATTTATAATTGTATCCTCTGCAAGATAAACATCTCCAAACCTTCCTCCTCCAAGATAAGATTTTATTTTATATTTTCCTAATTTCTGGGGGATCATTTTTTTTATATCTATTTAAGATCGAATAGGAAATGCTGAAAGATGATAAATCCTCTCTCCATGGACAAGAGCTTTACCCAAAATTCCCCTCTCCTTGAATCTCCATTCTTCACCTTTTGCAACCCCTGCAAACTTCTTTATCTTTTTCACAGTTATTATGGCTGAGAAGAAATCCTTTCCATTTTCCATGTTGAAAGAACCTGGGGTTGAGGTATCCTCCAATGCATCAATGGCATAGCTAATCAAAAGTTTTTTCATGAATTTTCTGAACAGTTCAGGATTTAAGAAGATGTCAGCACAAAGAATTCTCCTGTTGGTGAGGGCAAGAAAACCTAACTGGTCTTCTTTAGGGGTGTATTCTGAGAAATGAGCAATTTCATCCTTTAACTGGGTAAATGTGTCATGCATAGACCCAGTCTGGGAATGGATTTTTAAAGTTGTCTGTTTTCTATCTATCTCCTTCCATATGCTATGCTGGTCGACTTCAAATCCTCTTCCTTTTGAAAGGCTCTGATAGATTGAAGTTGATGTTAGAGCTCTGAGGGTTGGATAAGCAATTGTGGAACCTGAAAGGAATTCCCTTTCTCCTGACCATCTTCCTTCCTCAACACAACTGACTGGAATAACTCTTTCCGATTTTCCCGGTAGAAGGAAAGAAGTAACAAAGATTCTGTGCTGAAGAGCTCCTACAAGCTCCTCCCCTTCTCCTCCAAAGAAATCATAATCAGTAAGATTTTTGATATTCACACTTCCCACAGTTGGGTTTTTCAACTCCTCTATTTCAATTCCTCCTCCAGAATCATCAAGAGTAAAAGGAATCTCCTCTGAAAAATTCTCACCATGAACAGGAAAAAGAATAAGATTTGAAATTATGCTCGGTTCCCAAAGATGGAAGTTTCTTAACATTTCGTTAAATTCTCTCATAATTTTATCCTAATTCCACAAAAATTTGTTGTCAACAGGAAAAAACTCTTTCACAAAGTTATATCAGGAACAAATGCAGAAGGGTGGCCTTACTGGGCTTAAAACTTTTGTAAATAATCATCAATCCACTCTTTCCTGAGATCTTTTGCCACCTTTTATATGAAACCCAGAAATTCCGCAAATTATATTTTCAGGTTAAGAACTTTCTTTATAAATCCATAATTTAGATAGAATCACCAATTTTTGAGCAAATTCGCATTTGAAAAAATAGTTGACATAGAGTTTTGTTCTGATATTTTATAGTATATCAGAAAGGTTAAACCGAGTGCTGACCGTATAGGAGATGTTATGGGTCTAATAGAACCTG
>CAZHEF010000033.1:0-32174 GCA_964531645.1 uncultured Clostridia bacterium | reverse complement strand
AGCAGTTTAGCTGAGATTTTCAATTTATCCTCTAAATTTTGAATTTTGCCTTTTTCCTTTCGCCTTTTAACTTTTAAATTTTGCCTCTTCATTTTCTCTCTCCTTTAAAATGAAAAATCAAGCTGGAAGAAAATCTTGTAATCAGCTATCTTTTCTTCATCAACCTTGTTCAGATTGTACCCACCTTTTACTGATAGAATTATGCTTCCAAATTTTATTAGTTTGTCAAGATAGAGATTCAGCCCTCCTGTTGTGTCAAATGTGTCTGTTGCAGAAGTGCTTGTCTCTGAGCGATTGAAGGAACTTGAGAATATAAGGGAGAATACTTTCGGTATGAATGCTATCTCTCCTGTTAGAAGGGTGTTGTAGTTCAGATTCTTTTCATTAGTAAATTTGTTCAATGTTTTTGAGTATCCAATCATAGGGTTTAAAGTCAGTCTCTCACCTTTTCTGAAGGCTCCTCCTATGTTGAAGGTAAGTGCTGATGTTTCACTTTCAGGAGATGATTTGCTTGAAAGGGTTGAGTTTGTGAGAGCTAAATTCAAGCTTGAGGATTCATTCAGATTCAATGTTAGAGAGCTACTGTATTCATTTGTGAGATAGTCCTGGCCTGATACTTCTGTTTCATTCTGAAGGGTCTTCTGTTTACTCCTTTTATATCCAAGATTCAACGATACTTTTGGAGAGAATGTGAAGGCTAATGATAGATTTCCCGCTCCGTTCTTTGTTGTGAGTTGAGATGGGTCTCCTTTTACATTGTCCCTTTCAAAGATGTAGGAGCCTGTTAGATTCATTATTCCTTTCGTAAATCCTGCTAATGCTTCATATCCTTTTCTGTCTGAGGTGAAACTCTGAAATCCTATCGGATTGAAATCTTTTCCTGTGTATCTGTAATTTGCTCCAATACTTAAACCTCCGTAGTTGAATCCCGCTCCTAAGTTGTATGCATTGTCTGATTGAGCTCCAATATCATCAGTTAAGTCTCCATCGTATTTGCTTTTTGCAAATTCAGCTTTTAAATTCAGCTTATTTTCAAATAGCTTTGTCTCTTCAACTATTGACATTACATTTCCTTTTCTGCTCTGATAGTATGGGGATGAGCCTGTGTTTACTCCTTGAGAGGGGTCATCTTTTCCTGAGAGATAAATTGCTTTCAGTGAGACTTTATCATTGAAGAATCTGTATCCAATTGCTCCTCCCAGAATTGATATGTTTGATTTGGGGATACCAAATCCTTTGAATCCTTTTGGTTGTTGGGAGCTTACATCGAATAAATGAAAATATACTTTCTGATTGTCAAAAATGTATTCCATCCCTCTTCTTCCAAGTCCTGAGACTGTGTATTCAGACTCATTTATGTTTATGTCTCCCGCTCTTAGAGTGTGATTATCCTTTAAAAGAGCAAGCATCATGTTGGATAGGTCAAAACTTTTATCTCCTTCAACTGGTGTGTTTGTGTAGTTGAAGTTTGAGTCAAAGTCAAAGGAAAAAGCCCCTTCTTTTTGATATGAATGAAAAACCCTCAGATTTCCACTTGCATTTGTTTTCTTCTCTCCTTCAACTTCTTCCTTCTGAGCTATCCTGCTTTGAACACTTCCATTGACTGATAAAGGCAATTTGAATTTTTTCTCCTCTTCCTCAGGAGATGGAAATTCCTGAGGAATTTCAGGAAGAGGTTCTTTACTTTCTCCAGTTACTTTTACTGTCATTGATGGCGCATCTGCAGGATAATTGATTATTTTATCTTTTACCTTTGCTGATAGATAATATTCAAATTGAAGGGAAAGCAAAATAGAGGTGTCTAATTCAAAAACAAATGTCCCATTCTCTTTGCTCATCTCCCTTACCTGAAACTGATTCAGACCTTCATATCTAAAATAAAACCTCATCCATTCAACCTCTCCACTGACCGTTCCCCTTATCTCAATCTTTTCTCCATGAGTGAATCTGACAAAAGGGGTATGCTGAATGGTTTTTTGAGCATAGATAAAGAGGTTGAAGAGAAAGAAGAGTGAAGTCAGAATTAAAAATCTTGACCTCATAATTTTTCTCCTTTCTCAATGATACTTTGGGAGCGGGGCGGAACGCCCCGCTCCCTGAACCCTTCAATCATTCCACCACTCTAACTCTCATCTGAAGAGGTGTATCAGAGCCTCCAATCTTGCAAATTGTTCCACCTGTTGTCCTCCACGCTCCTTTCCTGCTTGTGTTAACCTTCCAGAAGAATCCCTTCCATACATTCTGCTTGAAATGGAGAAGATAGGGATAAACCTTGCATCTCTTCCAGTCTTCTCCGTAGGAAAGAACCACTCCTCCACCTGGAACTGTTACCGCTGCAATCTGAAGTATATTTGATGATGGCTCGTAGACAAGGTATGCTCCATATTGACCAAATCTTATGAAGAAACGGGTTGGATTTTCAGGATTTCCAACAACATCCACTGTAAAAGGAAGTTTCTTCTCTTCACCTCCAAGCTGGCAGAATGTTCCACCTTTTACCATGTATGCTTCCTTTCTGCTTGTATTAACTTTCTAGTAAAAGTCCTTCCATCCCTTCTTTCTCAGATGAAAGAGGTACGGTTTCATATTGCATTTTTCCCAGTCTCCTCCATAGGAGAGAACATTCCCTTCAGTGGCAATTTGAAGAATTCTTGAGCCAGGCTCATAGACAAGATATGCATCAACAAAATCAAGGAAGAAACGAGTCGGCTCTTTATCCTGAGAAAAAAGCAGGTAATAGGAAGGGAGAAGAGAGAAAGATAAAACTGAAACCCCGATTAAAATCATGAAACTTTTCTTAAACATTTAAAACCTCCATTCAAATCTTTAATTCCCAAATCCTATCTGCCAATACTTTGAAGATATAAAATCATCGAGTGCTTATTGTAAATACACTGTCGGTCTCGTCGCTTCCTGTTAGAGTTTCGTCTCTCCACATACCTATCTTAGTCCATACCACTTTTAACTTACATCTTGTTGAGTTGGTATGAGGAACCTGCCAGGTGTAAGCTCCCACTCCAATTCGAGAGTCAATTTTTAAGTCTCTTGCTATGAGATTCCAGTTTGTTCCGTTGTCAATTGAGTAATATAGGGATGAATTTCCTTCATAGCAGGGGCTGTTGTTGAGCTTGACGTCCCATTTTATTCCAGCCAATGAGCCTGCTAACATTGTCTCTCCTCCATTTGGTCTTACAATTCTGACATTTACAGTGGGAGGATTTCTCATAGCAAAGGTTCCGTCAGTAATGTCATCTGCAACTATTGTATACTGAACATTTCCTCCTGTTGCTTTCCACTCCCATCTAATTTTTATCCTGCAATTAGAGGAAAGAACATTCGGAACCGTCCATAAATATCCTTTGCTATTGGGATAATCCTTGACAATTTTTTGCCAGCTTGCTCCGCCGTCAGAAGAATACTCTATTGTCACTTTACCATAATTAGTAGGGTTATTGCTCCTGTCCCATGTTTGCCAGAAGATATACTGCTTCCATCCAACATAATAAGTCTCTCCTCCATTGGGTTTTATAACTTTGATCTTTTCCTGGGAAAATAAAGAGAACACAAAAAGAGTCAAAAAAATTAAACCAATTAAGACCCTTAAAAGCTGAACTTCAAATTTTTTCATATCTCCTCCTAAAATTTTGAAATTATTTTTCATATGCTCCAATATCAAATCCCTGCCCCTGAGGTCTTGGTTTTCCATCTAAATCTACAGAGGGTGCAGAATTTGGTGTTCCCCTGTCTATTGCAGGACTTCCATTTTTTAGATGACAATCTCCGTTTGAACCCCAGGCAGGCATGATAAAAAGAGGATCACCGTAGATATTTACTTCTCCAAGTTCCCTAATATTTGTCTGAGTGTAAACTTTACTTCCATGTTCAAGAACTAATCCCGATTGAGGGAGATAAAAGAGATTGTGGTCTGTGGAAAGATTTACAGAACCTCCAATATAGATGTGAGAATTTGGACCCCTACCCGAAAAGATTGTGTTTCTAATTAGAACTTTTACTGGAACATTACTCCCATACTGAACATACATAAGATAATTTCCTCCAAGAGAATCGTCTAAAGTGACATTAACAATTTCAAAAATTGAATCTGCTTTTTCTACCTGATCAATTACAATTGCTGACCACGGAGTAGTTTCGCTGTTTCCGTCCCCCCTCCCATAAATAAGAGTGTTTTCAATTCTGCTTCCTGTTCCCCAGAGTTTTACTCCATCACAAGAGTTGTTTGATACAATGCATCTCTTTATAAATGTGTTATCTGCTTTTGAATCAATCCCGTCTCCGAAATTGTGCTCTGCAGTAGTGTTTTCAATTAGAATAGGCCCTTTTGAAGGTTCTATACCGAAGCCATCGCGACGGTCATAGGGACGATTGGAACCGTCTCCTCCCTGATAGTAATGACCACTGTAAGAGAGTCTGCAGTCCTGAATTTTTACATTCCTCCACCCTCCGTAATTCCCAGAGGGACCTCCAAGGGCTCCAAAACCGCAATGCTCAATCCTGCAATTTATAATCTGAAGGTCATCAACATCCTGAATGTTCATTCCAAATTCATCAATGTGATGAATGTATAAATCTTTTAAAACAATGTGGGAGGAAGGATTTCCTAAGATTTCAATTCCATCCCTAAAGAATAGAGCAGTTCCAGAAACAGATGAATCGTGGGTTATCTCAAGATTTTCTATTCGGACATAGCTCACACCTGATAAATTAATTGCTGTGAGAAGATTATTTCTTCCTGCAAGAACAGGACGGGAGCCATCCTCACCCTTTATTACTATCCAGGCATCTTCCCTTCCAGAAGATGGATTTATTATGTCATCGTCATAATTCTGGAGGACAAATTTCTCTCCTAGAATTATTAAAGTGTCTCCTGGTCTTAGTTGTCTTGAGCCGTATCCTGGTGTTGCCCATGGTCTTTCCCTTGTCCCAAGATTTGAATTGCTACCATCAGGAGAAACATAATAGGTATTTCCTTCCAAAGGCGTAGAAGGTGATAAAAGAAAGTCAAGAGTTACTGTTATGTTCTCTCTAACATTAACTCTCTGACTCTGGGAACTGTATCCCTGTGCCTCTGCATGAACAATTTGTGTTCCCTGAGGAACATTCCCTATTCTGTATCTTCCTGAAGAATCTGTTATTGTTCTGAGGATTCTCCCTTCAATGTAAACAATTGCGTTGGTAATTGGATTCCCATTTGAAGCATCTTTAACCGAGCCTTCAATTATTCCTGTATTTGGAGAAGGGTTGGGAGGAGTTACCTCCTGGAGACAACCAGCCAAAAAGATAAAAAAAATCATAAAGAACTTAGTAAATCTTGAAATTATAGTTTTTATCATTGTCTCCTCTTTAGAGGAAACCATTCTATTTTTATGTTCATCTCTTTTACTTTTATAGAAAAAATGTCTATCGGGCTCAATATTGAAAGTTTTTTCATTGTGCTAACTTGTATACACCAGGTTTAATCTCTATAAGCGCTTTATATCCAAATGATAGAAGTCCACCTTTTGGTGAATCAATTGAAACAGTTAAGCCTCTCTCGTTTCCAGATGGCTTTTTAAAACTACTACTAAAGCCATTAAGTCTGATATGCTGGATTCCTGGATTAATATTTACATTTCTGTTATCAGGGGTTTGCACCATTCCAGTGCAATCCTTGGTAGATGGTTCGAGTATTCTGACCCTAAGATTCTTAATAGAATGATTTGTCAAATTATGAACATCAAATTCTATTGAACTTATCTTTTGCCCATCATGTATTTCTGAAGGGCTCATAGTAATTGTAGAGCCTAAGACCTTTACGGGCGATATAATAAAGAAACCGCTAACGCTGTAACTCAAAATTGGGAAGTCACATTGCTGTCGTCTCTCAAGCCTTAACGTATTGGATATTTAGAAGTAAGTGAGACTTTGACGCATCCACTTCCTCCACAGGCGGTTTTCCCTTGCTCGGTCAAAAACGGATATAATTGAGCTCGAGAATTGTTCTTAATCTTAATTGTGATTTGAACCTTTACTCTGTATCTATTACTTTTATCAATTACTCTCGCAGAGCCAGATATAAATACAATATCAGGAAAGTAGGTGGGTCCTCTAACTGTGAAATTACTTTCACCTACTATTCCTCCGCATGGAGCGGTGCATTCAACTTTTATCTTATAGTTCCCTGGAGAAATGCTAATTGGAATTGTCCAGTTGGAAGTGCCACCACTAACATCTTTAGCTATATCTATGATTTTTTGAGTCCCCTGCCAGAGGGAGACATTCTGCCTGTGAGTAACTCCGATTGCTTGCCATTTTATCTGGTAGGTATTTCCTACATACCAGATAGAGCCCTGTCGTGGGGACAGAACTTCAATCTTTGATACATAGACATCTTGAGAGTTTAAGCAGCTTAGAACAGCTGAAATTAACGAGAAAAAAATAAAAATGAATTTTTTCTTCATTGTAGCTCCTTTTTAAATTATTGTTATCATCTTATTATCACTTCCAATTTAATTCATAAATTTTACTCTTTTTTAATTTTTGTGGGACCTGGCGGAGGCTGAATAACTAAGTTATCACTTGTGGCTCTGAACCAAACTTTATCCGAATTACGATCTTGCTTCCATTCAATTATGATTTTTGCCTGACGGGTATAAGGTGCATTTTCGGGAATTCTCCAGCGATAAGATCCCTGAGCTACATCTACAAAACCTACATCTCTAAGAGGGTCGGGTGGAAATGAATAATGAATGTAAACCCCGCTTCCTGGTTTGCCTCCTGAAGCCCTCCAGCTAATAACCATTTTTTTTCCTGGCCAGTAAATCTCACCGCTTTTGGGAGAAACTATTGACAACTGCGGAGGGGGATAAATGGAAAAGGTAGCGCTTGTGTTACATGCCGGTGTTTGTTCCAGAACCATTTCTGGACTACTGTGCACAAAACGAACGAAGGCACTGTTAGCTGTAAAATTTTGAGGAATATTCCAAATAAATGTGCCTCTATGGTTAAAAGTTACATATCCCAATGGAATGTTTTCTCTTCCCCCTCCACTTAATGGTCTTGAAAGGAATGCCTGCACCTGCCTCGGGGGCATTTCTCTGGAAACATTTGTTCTCCATTTGATTAAAAGTGGACTTCCTTAGAAATAGTCTCCGTTTGAATTCGGTGATTCAAAATAGGTGCAAATGTACCTTACTGTAAAGATGCATTTCATTGCCTCAAAAGGGTCAGGATAATTTGGTACTGATAATTTAACATATATATAAATTTGTTTATGGCATACTTCTGATGGCAGTGTCCAGTTAACGGTTCCATTCCTTTCTTTGTGATTATAGTCTTTAATCAAGATCCTTTTTTCTTTTCCTGAGTCACGATAAACACAGTAAATGGAAGTAAAAGCTCTGTTGTCCTCCTGCCCGGAAATCGTCCATTTTATCTGGATGTTCTCTCCGCAATAAAATTCTTCTTCCTGCCTAGGACTTATAATTGTTATTGTGGGTTTATCTGCAATAGAAAGCTCTGGAAATGCTATCAATACAAGACATATTGAGAGCAAGAGAAAAATTTTTTTCATTTCTTTCCTCTAACAAATTCGTATTCTTTGCCTAACTTCTTCCTTTTTATTAACTCTCATTTTTTACCTTATTGAGGTTGTTTTTTCATTGTTTGCTTCATTGGATTCGTCAATCCAGTTGAGGAAATCAGCAAGTGCCTGATATTTACTCTCTGTTCCAATCTTCACAAAATCATCACAGTAAAAAGTAAAACTTTCTCCACCTCTAAGTGGCTTACACTTATCTTCGTAGAGCTTTGTGTAAATTCCCGAAGGGTAGTTTCTCAAAACATTCAGGCGAACAATAAAACATCCTGTTGGACAATTTCTCTTCCCATCGGGGGTCAAAGATGATGCTGTTGGATAAGATGAAATATTTTTAACCACAAAAACAACTCTGACTTTCATTCCTTCCTTTGGAATGTTTTGAAGAACCTTTACATAGAGCTGGTCAATTATTAGATCGGTTTTTTGGGGTGGTGGAAATGAGCCTTGTGAGCTCATAATCCCGATAGGGAAAAGCGACAAAATACTTAATACAAGAAGTTTTTTAAACATTTAAAACCTCCTAAAATTTTTCTCATTCATTTTTTCAAAATGGTTATTGACTGGCAGATTTTATTGTTGTTTTCGTCAGATTCATCGATAATTTCAGTTGAATCAACAACTGCACAGAGCTGATAATTTCCTGGTGGAATATCAGGAGGAATGGAAGGTGAAAGTCCTGAAGGAATTGCAGTTCCATTAGGCAGAATTTGAGATATAAACCCCCTTCCACAAAGATGCTCCTTTGAAGGAGGAAGTTCTGAACCAACCCATCCTATAAGTTTAATGTCAACATAAAAATTTCTTGCCTCTTTGCTACCTGGATTTTTAATTATGAGTTTGTATTTCCCTGCAAGACTTTCTCCCTGCTTTGCAGAAGAAGGTCCTTTAAAACTTACAGTGAGGTCAGGTTTAAAATAAGTGACAATCCCTGTGCACTTTACTGAAAATTCTGCTTTATTGGATTCTATGCGAACAGGTGAAAGAACTCTTACAGCAGCCCATCCTGAATAGTCCTGGTTTAACTGCCTTGTTTCTGTAATTTTTTTAGAGGTTAATTTAGTTAAAGAGATTGGGCTCATCTCCTTTTTTTGCACCGTCGGAATAGAAAAACTGATATTTAACAGTTATAGGAGATATGGAGGTTGTTGCGAATTCTATTATAAATTTTATTGTTGCAGGACATATCCCTGAATAATTTTTGGGCTCAGCATTTATTTTGACAGTAAGAGGATTCTCCTGTTGTTTAGGAGAATTTTGAGGAAAAAGAAAAGGGGGAAGAAAAAACAGAAATCCTACAAACCAAAAAATTTCGCAGAATCTCATCTTATTCTCCTCCTTTATTCCTTTTTATATGTGAGATAGGTTATTGTCAGCGTGTATCCATAGGTATCAATTCTGAATTTGCAGTATCTCCCTGTATTTGTTATCGCAGCGACTACTGTTCCTTGAGGAATTTGATTGGATGCATTATCACTTCCGTTAATTTTGTCTGAGGAGTAAGAATAACTTTTAAGTTGTGAATACTTTATTGAATTGAAGTCCACTTTTCCAATCACATGAAACTTTGCTCCATTTCTTGGAGAGATATACCTTTCAACAGCGGTTTGCTGACTCCACTGGAAATCTGTTGACGGGTCCTCAACATATGTTTCCTTTCCAATGTCTAAATCGCACCCCCATGTGCCTCTAACTTGAAACTGACCCTGACTGTAGACGCTCTGATCTTTTTCCTCTTCTTTCTTTTCTTCTTTTCCTTTTAAAAGCAAATAAGCAACAACTCCTGCAACAAGAACACCAGCTGCTACAAGGATTATAGTTTTTGTTCCACCTCCATTATCTCCTTCACTTTCTTCCCTTTCTACAAGAGAAGGAGTATTCTCTCTATTTTGCTCTACCTTTTGGAAAAACTCTTTGCTATCTTCTTTATTAGAAGAAGATGTCTGGGAATAGGAAAGCTGAAAAGAGTTTAAATAAAATAAAAAGCACCCAATAACCAGAATTACCAATACTTTTTTTGAATTTCTCAACTTGCCTCCTTTCTAAAAATTTTCATACTTTTTTCATTCATTATTCATGCCAGGAAGAAGAGAATATGGAAATTGAAAAGATAAATTAGCCCACTTCCTCTTCTGTAAAGGAATTATGAAATTTTCAATGAAAAAAATTTAAAAATCACCCTCTTTAAAAATTAGCCTATTTTCTAACTTGAAATTTTCAGGGCTTAAGTTTTTTCTCTCAGACTCTCTTCAGCAAAACTTTTAGAAAAGTTAGAAAATAGCATAACTAAGTTAGCCAATTTGCTAATTTTTGACTTTTTCTTTTTTAAATCATATATTTAAAGAAGAATCCATGGAAGAAATTCTAAGAGCATTTGAAGTTCAGGATTTTATAAAGGTTATAGAGCTTCTTCTGAGAGACCTTTATAAGGAGAGAATAATAGACGGAGCTGTTATATTTTCAGGAGAGGAACTTTCTGGAAATATAATCACTGATGAGAGAAGAATTACAGGAAAAACCCTTAAAGATGTAGAAGGCATTGCAAAAAGTTTTATAGAGAAATCAATTGATGAGGAAAGTGAAATATTTGAAGATAATCTCGTTGTGCGAAGAGGAAGTGATTCTTCTCTCTTTTATCAAATAAAGTCAATTTATGTTTGTCCAATATTTATAGACAAAAAAATTTCAGGTGTGATATATGTAGACAGAACAAGAAAGGAGGAGCCATTTTCTCAAGCTGAAAGACTCTGGCTAAAATTTCTTGGGAAAATATCTCATCTTTACATCGAAGCTCTAACAAACAAAAGACTTTTGGAAGAGCTCCAGAAAGATATCTGGATAGGAATTTCCGAGGCTTCTGAAAAGATAAGGGAAGAGATGAGAAAATTTGCCAACTTCTCTCCGATTCTGATTCTTGGTGAGACAGGAACAGGAAAAGGTCTAACTGCAGAGCTAATTCACAGATTGTCAGGTAGAAAGGGGAAGATGGTTGTAGTCAGCATGCCATCTCTTCCTGATACTCTATTTGAGGCAGAACTCTTTGGCTCAAAAAAAGGAGCATACACGGGAGCAGAGGAAAGAGCCGGTCTTGTCGGGGAAGCAGATGGAGGAACTCTCTTCTTTGATGAAATTTCAGAAATTCCTCTTGGTCTTCAGGCAAAACTATTAAGGTTTATTGAAACAGGTCTTTACAAAAAACTTGGAGAGGACAGGGAAAGAAAATCTGATTGCAAAATAATCTGTGCTTCAAACAAGGAGCTCTGGAACGAGGTTGAAAGAGGAAGGTTCAGGAATGATCTATTTTTTAGAATGTCAGCTTATACGATAACAATACCTCCTTTAAGGGAGAGGAAAGAGGATATAGAAGAGATTGCGAGAATTTATCTCAGAAAAAACGGATACATTATAACGGAAGACGCACTAAAAATTCTGAGAAATTACGATTTTCCTGGCAATGTCAGGGAGCTCCAGAATCTTTTAAACAGAGTTATGTCTGAATTAAAAGGGAAAACGATTGATGAAAAAATTTTAAAAAGTTTTCTTGCCCGGAAAGAAATGGGTGATAAATTGGATATTATTATGAAAGAAATTGAAAAAGGGAAAACATTCTGGTAAGCAGTAAAAAAACCATTCCTGGATAAAGAGCTAAATAGAGAAGAGGTAATGGAAATAATAAGAAGAGGACTTGGAAAAACGGAAAATGGAAGATATAAAGAACTCCTTAAAATTTTTAATCTAAAAGATGAAGAGTATCATAGATTTATGGCATTTTTACACAAATACAGGTTGATTGAAAAAAAGAAAGAAAAAGTCAATGAATAGAAAGATTGGAAGATACGAGATAATTTCAACAATTGGAGAGGGAGGAATATCAATTGTTTACAAAGCTTTTGACCCTGTTCTTAAAAGAAATGTTGCACTGAAGGTTTTGAAGGTAATGGACTCTGTGCTTTTAAGGCGTTTTTTCAGAGAAGCAAGAGCACAGGCAGGCATTGAACACGAGAGTATATGTAAGATTTATGATTTTGGAGAAATTGATGGAGTATCTTTCATTACAATGCAGTTCATAGAAGGCAAAACTCTTCAGGAAGTTGTTAAAGATATGAGTCTGGAGAAAAAATTAATTGTTATAAAGAAAGTTGCGGATGCTCTTCACGAAGCTCATAAAAAAGGATTGATCCACAGAGATTTAAAGCCCTCCAACATTATGGTTGAAACCAGGGAAGATGGGGAAGAAAAGCCTTATATAATAGATTTTGGACTTGTAAAGGAAATAAATAGGTTTGATAGCACATTTCCTGGAATGATTGTTGGAACTCTCGGATACATGGCACCCGAACAGATTGAGGGAAAGACAGATGAAATAGACAGAAGAACAGATGTTTACGGACTTGGAGCGGTTTTATATACAATAATAACAGGTGAACCTCCTTTTAAAGGGGAAACTCTGGATACCCTTAAGGGAGCAATGGAGGGAGAGCCAGTCTTTCTTAAAAAATTTAGGAAAAATATTCCTAAGGATGTTGAAACTATTGTTATGAAATGCCTTGAGAAAGAACCTGTGAAAAGGTATCAATCTGCAAAGGAGCTTTCTGAAGATATAGAAAGATTTCTCAAAGGTGAACCAATAAAGGCTAAACCATATGGTTTTCCTTATAGAATTTTGAAAAAAGTAAGGAGAAATAAAACAGTTTTCGCTATTTCTTCTGTTGCGTTGATTGCTATAATATTTCTAATTGGACTGGCTTTTCATATTCAAAAAAAAGAAAGAGTCAAGAGGAATTATTCCATAGAGTTTGAGCAACAGGTTAAATACATAGAAGACACGCTCTGGTATACATATTCACTTCCTTTTCACGACATAAGGGAAGAAATTAGAGGGGTAAAAGATAGACTGAGTCAAATAGAGAGAAGAATCAAACAACTGGGAGATGAAGCCTGTGGCCCTGGATACTATGCCCTGGGAAGAGGTTATTTTGCTCTTCATGAATATGAAAAGGCTAAAAATTATCTTGAGCTTGCCTGGAACAAATATAAATATAGAATTCCAAATGTCTCTTATTTTATGAGTCTCTCATTGACAATGCTCTACGAGAAAGAAAATAAAAACGCCGACAGAATAATTAACAGTGAGGTCAGGAATAAAATTAAGGATGATATAAGAAAAAAATATCTCTTAAGAATAATGGAATTCACAGAAAAAGGGAAAGGAGCTGAAATTGAAACATGGGAGTATCTTGATATTTTGAGAGCCTACCAGGATAAAAAATATTCAATAGCATTAGAAAAAATAGAAACTTTAAAGAAAAAATTCCCCTGGTTTTATGATGCAATAAAACTGGAAGGAGAGATTTACAGAAAATTGGGGCTTGAATTTGTGCAGAAAGGAGAGAGGGAGAAAGCAATCAATAATTTTTTAAAAGCTGAAAAGGTTCTGACCGACCTTTCAAAGAATAGCGAGAATAATCCTGATGTCTATAAAGCTTTATCCGAATTGGAAATAGATTTGATGGAGCTTTTGGTACACCACACAGAAGAATCACCAGAACAAAGATTCAAAAGGGCTGTTCATTACTCAGAGAATGCATTAACTGCAAATCCCGATGATGAAGAAGCTTATAATTTATTATCCTATGCATATTGGAGATTAGGTTCATATTTTCTCTACAAAGGAGAAGACCCAACAGAGCATATCCAGAAATCAATTGAATTTTCAAAAAAGGCACTCAATTTAAACCAGGACAACTTTTCTTCTTACGCACACATTGCAACATCCTATCTTGAGCTTGGTGCTTATTTAACAAGCATAGGAAAGGACCCTAAAGAATATCTTAATAATTCAATCTTTTATTCTGAAAAAGCCTTAGAATTAAATCATGCAGATGTCCGCTCCTATAATAACATTGCACTTTCCTGCTGGAACATTGCTCAGTGGGAAATTAGAGCAGGAAATGACCCATCACCTTACTTCAAAAAAGGTATTGAAACCCTTGAGAAAGGTATAAAAATTAATGCCCAAATTTTCTCTCTTTTCCACACTCTTGGAAATATTTATCTTGAAAAAGCAGTGTATGAGAAATCCCAGAAACTTGAGCCTTCTTGCTCATTAAAAAAAGCCCGTGAAAGCTTTGAAAAAGCCTTGTCAATAAATCCCGGTAATTTCCTTTCATACAATAATATTGCAGAATGTTTTTTGATTGAATGTAATTCGAATATTGAAAAAGGAAGTTCTCCTGAATCTGCCTTAAACTCAGCAAGGCTCTATCTTGAAAAATCATTGCAGACAAAGTCAAATTTTATCTATGCATACATATGTGGAGCAAGAATAGAACTTGCAGAAGCGCGTTGGAAAATAGTTAATGGACATGAACCAGAACCTTTTTTTGAAAAAGCTATTGAATTTATTAAAAAGGGTGATGATTTAAACCCTTTATCTGTCCCATTGTTTGAGGTAAAAGGAGAGTTTTATAGATTGAAAGGAGAATGGGAGATGAAAAAAGGAGCATCTCCTATCTCGACTGCGAAAGAAGGAATAGCTACGATGAATAAGATAATAGACTCAGGTTCTGGTTCAGGAGAGATTTTCTTTACACGAGGGTTACTTTATTTGCTGAGAGCAAAATTTGAAAGGAAAAAGGAATTTTATCTGAAAGCGATAAATGATTTTAAAAAAGGCTTTTATCTCTCACCATCACTGGAAAAAAGGTTTTCTTTTTATCTGAAAGAAGCAGAGAGAGATTTAAATAAGAAGAATTGAAGAACTCTACTCAATCCTTTCCAATTTGAAAACAACTGGATTTTCAGGGTCAGGGCAGGCAATTCTTGCCTCTCCTTCTTTTTCCCATGGGAAATTTCCACCAAAATAGAGTACTCTTAGATAAGGAAAAAGTGTGTGAAAGGCTGAAGGACAGATGTCAGGTAATTTTCCTTCGTAGACGAATCTATCACCTACCTTATGTTTAAAAGCGCACTCGCCCTTTTGTGAAAAAACTGTAATTAACACTTTTGCCATTTTTCCTCCTTTTTAAATTTTTATAACCTACTCGGCTACAGCTATAACTTCAATTTCAATCTTTACATCCCTTGGTAATCTTGCAACCTGAACTGCAGAGCGGGCTGGGTAAGGAGCTTTGAAAAATTTTGAGTATACATCGTTCATCTTCTGGAAATCATTCATATCAGCAAGGAAAACTGTGACTTTGACAATATTGTCCATGGAAAGACCATTCTCCTCAAGTATCCCTTTGATGTTCGTAAGAACTCTTTCAGCCTGTTCTTCTATGGAGCCACTGACAAGTTCTCCAGTTGCAGGGTTTATAGGGATCTGTCCTGAGAGAAAAATTAAACTTCCTGCTTTAATCCCGATTGAATAAGGACCTATTGCTTTTGGAGCTTTTGTAGATGAAATAGATATTTTTTCCATTTTCCCTCCATAAACTTTTTTTAAAGAAATTCCCAGAAAACCTAAAATTAAAAATAAAATGTTTCTTCTTTTCATAACCTCCTCACAGAGAGAATTCCTTTAATATCTTTTATTGATTTGAGAATTTTTTCAAGATGAGTGATATCTTTTACATCAATAGCAAGGTCAATTTTCGCATTACCATCAGGAAAAGCCTCTGCTGATGCTTTCCTTATGTTTGTATTTGTATCAGATACTGTATTTGCAACCTTCGCAAAGATCCCAGGTATATCTCTACACAAAATTCTTATTTTTGCAAGATATGTCATCTCAGCTCCATTCTGCCACTCTGCTTTAATTAGCCTTTCCTTCTCAAGGACTTCATTCAAAACATTAGGACAATTCACAGAATGAATTGAGATTCCCTTTCCCCTTGTAATGTACCCTACAATTTTTTCTCCTTTTATTGCATTACAGCACTTAGCAATTTTAACAAGGATATCATTATATCCTTCAATTTTGACACCAAGTTCTTCCTTCTTGGAGACAAAATCGAAAAATCTTTTAAAAACATTTGTTTCCTCAATTTTTACTTCAGGAAAGAGTTTCTCAAGAATGGAAGTATTAAGTAATGTTTTGCCATAGCCAATAGATGAGTGAAATTCCTCTATATTCTGAAAATTCAGATTTTTTATTCTTTCTTCAATCGGCTTTTTTCCTAAGGCATTTTTCAATTCTGATGAATATCTCTTTGTAAACTTATTCCATAACTTTTTCCCTTCCTCAACGCTCCTGTGTTTTTCAATTCTTGCAAACCATTCTTTTATCTTTCTCCTTGCTCTCTCAGTTTTTACAAAATTGAGCCAGTCCCTGCTGGGAGCATGGTCAGGGGATGTTTCAATCTCAACCACATCCCATGTTTTCAACTGATGACGAAGGGGAACAGATTTACCATTTACCTTGGCTCCTTTACATCTATAACCTATGTCAGTGTGAATCTGAAAAGCAAAATCAACTGGTGTGGAGCCCTCAGGAAGCGGAATAACTTTACCCTTTGGGGTAATAGGATATATCATAGGAGTCTTCAAATCTTTTCTTAGACTCTCGACAAACTTAACAGGGCTTTTGCTATCCATCTGAAATTCTAAGAAATCTGTAAATCTTTCTCTGAGTTCTTTCTGTAGATATTTCATATCCTGTTTGTAAATCCAGTGAGCAGCAAAACCATGTTCTGCAATCCAGTGCATTTCCCTTGTCCTTACTTGAATTTCAAAGGTAATCCCTTCCTCTGAAATTATGGTTATATGGATGGATTGATACTTGTTCTGCTTTGGCATAGCTATAAAATCTTTGTATCTTGTTGGAATTGTCCTCCATCTCTGGGTTATCCACCCTTGAATTGCATAACAATCATCTATGGAATTTGTTATTATTCTTATTCCCAAAATATCAAAAACATGGTCAAAATCAACCCCCTGCTTTTTCATTTTTTTCCAGATACTGTAAAGCCTTTTAACTCTGTATTGAACCTCAGCCTCCACCTTATGTTCAACAAGTAATTTTTCTATTTTACTCTTCATTTTTTTTAGCTGATTATCAGCTTCTGGTCTTCTTTCCTCCATAAGAGATGCAAGTCTGAAGTATGACTCTGGCTCAAGATATCTGAAAGAAAGCTCTTCGAGCTCCTCTTTAATCTCACCCATACCAAGTCTTTCAGCCAGAGGTGCATATATATCAAGGGTTTCCCTTGCTACTCTTTTTTGATCTTCTTCTGGGAATATATAAAGAGTTCTCATGTTGTGAAGTCTATCTGCCATTTTTATAAGTATAACCCTGACATCTTCCAGCATAGCATGGAAAATTCTCCTTATATTTTCACCTTGTTTTTCCTCATCCGCAAGGTGAAGGGCTGAAATTTTTGTAAGAGATTCAACTACATCAGCAATCTCCTTTCCAAAAAGAGATTTTAGCTCTGAATACTGGATGTCAGTATCTTCCAGGACATCATGGAGTAAACCTCCTGCAAGGCTTATCTCATCAAGTCTCATGTTAGAAAGAATGTTTGTTACTTCAAGAAGATGCTGAAGATAGGGCTCTCCTGTCCTTCTTGTTTGGCCTTTATGCGCTTTTGCAGCAAAAACATATGCTTTCATCAAAAGATCTGTATCTGAATTTGGTTTGTATTCGAGAACTTTCTGCAAAATATCCTCAAACCTTATCATAATATTATAATAACACTCATTGTGGAGAAAATCGATGGGAAAAAGCTAATAGCTAACAGCTTACAGCCTACAACTCACAGCTAAAAACCCGGAGGACTGTCAAGAGCCTTTTTTAATTCCTCAATTGGAAATTGACATTTATAATCTTTTCAACCCTGAGAAACAAAAGCACAAAAGAAAAAATTATCCCTCGATAGTTTAGCTTTTTTGCTCCTTTTTATCCTTTCTCGCCAGTCTCGCCCTTCTCGCGCCTCTCTTAATAACAAATGCCGAGGGGCGGAATCGAACCGCCGACGCAGGGCTTTTCAGGCCCTCGCTCTACCGACTGAGCTACCTCGGCAGGCTAAAATAAAGATTATCAACTCAGAGCCTATTTGTCAAGACCGCCTTTACTCCGTTTTCGTCCTTTTCAGGCTTTCTTTTTAGTCCTGTTTGAGGATTTTTAAAATGAAAAATCACAAAAATTGAAATCACCAAGCACCGATAACCAAGCTCCAATTACCAATTTTTCAATACAAAAGAATTGAGGATTTAGAATTGAGAATTGGAAATTGGAGATTTTAAAATGCAAAATTAATTGAATTCAAGAAAAGCAAGACTGACAAGACTCGCAAGACAATTTCAGGAAGCAGGCTCGTAGCTGATAGCTCATAGCTCATTGCCCATCGTTCATTGCTTATCCTTCTTAAGATAGACCCTTTAAAACTTGGAGATTTCGGTATTCGATTTTATTTGACAACATAAAAATTAAAAATTATATTATATACGATGAAAATTGAAGTTGAGAAATTTAAAGAATATCTCGACCTCAAGAGAATGAGGTTTACAAAGGGAAGAAAAGCAGTAATAGAAGAGATTCTATCTTTTCGTGACACTCATCTTGATGCTGAAGAAATACTCAAGAAGCTAATAGAAAAGGAGATATCTGTCTCAAGAGCCACCCTTTACAGAACCCTTTCTTTGCTTGTAAAGGGGGGGGTTTTGAAGGCTGTTACCCTTGGAGAAGGACACAGTCATTTTGAATTGGGAATTTCAAAAAGGATTCACGGACATATGGTTTGTTTAGAATGCAAAGAAGTTATTGAATTTGAAGTTGAAGAAGTAAAAAAAAATTTGAATAAACTTGCGGAGAAAAATAAATTCTCAATTCACTCTGTTGAAATAGAAATACTTGGTCAGTGCAAAAGGCATAGAAAATGATTTTTACTGCTTGAAATTAATTTTTTTTTAATATAAATTGAACCATTAAAGCTTTTTAAGGAGTGATGGAATGAGTTACAGACCATTTGTTCCTGAAACAACCGAAATGAAAGAGTTTACTTTGAGGGCTTTGATTCTCGGGCTATTGATGAGTGTGATTCTTGGTGCAGCCAATGCTTATCTGGGTTTGAGAGCAGGTATGACAATCGCTGCTACTTATCCTGCTGCAGTTATTGGAATGGCTTTTTTGAAACTTATGGGTGGTTCAATTCTTGAAGAAAATTTTGCCCGAACTGTTGGTTCTATCGGCGAATCTGTTGCGGCAGGGGCTATATTCACAATACCTGCGTTCCTCATAACTGGAGTATGGTTAAAATTCAATACAGTTGAAGCCTATCTCAAATCATCAGCCCTCATGTTTGTTGGAGGTTTTCTTGGAATCCTTTTTGTGACATTCTTAAGAAGAGTAATGGTAACAGACCCTGAGCTTCCATATCCTGAATCAGTAGCTGCATCTGAGATTCATAAAGCAGGACAGAAAGGGAGTGCTGGCGCAAAATTCCTTTTTCAAGCAATGGGAGTTGGAGCATTGATCTATGCTCTTGGAGTAACAAAACTCTTTGCTGCCTCAAAGGATTTCATAATCAAGGTCGGAACAATCGGGAAGAGCTTTGTCAGATTAGGAACTGATAAGACTTCACCAACAGTCGATGCAGGTGGAACTGTCGCTGTTGCAGGTCCTGGAATTTATCCCGCCTATATTGGAGTCGGATACATAATTGGACCGAGACTTGCATCTCTAAACTTCGCAGGAGGAGTTCTTGCATGGGGTCTCTTTGCTCCTTTATTAATTTACTTCTTAGGACCTCAACTTGCTGAAAAATTCTATCCTGGAATCCCTATAGCAGATGTATCATGGGATGGAATGGTTGTAAATGTCTGGAAATTTATAATTAGACCAATTGCAGTCGGAGGAATGCTTGTAGGAGCTTTCTTTACACTATGGAGAATGAGGAAAAATCTCTCTGCTGGAATCAAAAGGTCTATTTCAGATGTAAAAAAGGCGGCTGGAGCGGGAGAAGCAACTTCGAGAATTGAAAAGGATTTGAATATCAGGGTAGTCTTAACAGGGCTATTAATCTCATTTATTCTGATGATCTTCCTTTACAAAATATTCTCAGGTGCTTTTGAAACAGCACTCCTTGCGGCAGTTGTTATGTTCGTTGCAGGATTCTTTTTTGCTGCGGTCTCAGGAAATCTTGTTGGTATGATCGGCTCATCCAACAATCCAATCTCAGGCTTAACCCTTTCTACATTGATAATTGCTGCTCTTTTAATGGTTCTTGTGGGAGCAACAGGAATGAGCGGTGTTTCTGCTGTTCTTGGTGTTGCAGCTGTTGTATGTGTCTCATCTGCTGTTGCAGGAGAGATGCTCCAGGACTTAAAAGTTGGGCATATCCTTGGTGGAACTCCCTGGAAAATGCAGGTTGGAGATATATTCGGAATCCTTATTGCATCCCTTGTTCTTTTCTTCCCCCTCATGGTTCTTCACGGAGCCTTTACCTTTGGCTCAAAGGAACTTCCTGCTCCTCAAGCGGGATTGATGGCGGCAATTTCCCAAGGAATTGTAGGCGGAGAAATGGCATGGCCCCTGGTCATTGTAGGAATATTCATGGGAATTGCAATGGTATTAGTTCAGGTTCGCTCTCCTATGCTTGTGGCAGTTGGAATGTACCTACCCCTTGAGACGACATTTGCTATATTTGTTGGAGGTGTTATAAGAGCAATTGTTGACAGAATGGCTGAAAAGAAAGGATTAAATCAGGCACAGAAGACAAGAGTTGAAAATGTTGGTATTCTCTTAGCATCTGGATTAATTGCAGGAGAAGCCTTAACTGGTCTTGTCAGAGCGGGATTAACATTTGCTCAGGTAGAAATTCCTGCCATTTTCCAATCACCAAGTTACTGGGTTGGAGGAATATTCCTCATTATTATTGCCATATATCTTATTGCTGTTCCATTAAAGAATGCTGGCTCTCCTGAGGAGGAGGCACCACCCTCTGCAGTTGTGTGAGAGGAATTAGCGAGAACAGCCAAGACGAGCATATTGGCGAGAAAGTTAATATCTTTTAGCTGATTATAGTTCAGAGAAGAAATATAATTGTCATGTTGTTCTTTTTAATTTCAAGCCTGAAGCTCGTAATCTGAAACCATCATTAAACTTTTGTATTTTTAATTAATAGTTTTCTCACTTCCGCACACTTAACTTCTGCTCTTAATTGCAGAAAAAAATGAGAAAGTTTGCTTGACTGGTTTGTATTAAGAAAATAAATAAGAATTCTGGTGCTTTTGATGAAATTTATTTCTATGAGATTGATTTTAAAATATTAAACAAATATTTAATACGATTTCCGAAAAGCTGAGAGAAGGTTTCAGATCAGAATTAGTCAAAACAAGATTTTAGCAAACAGCTCACAGCTATCAGCAAGAACTCTTTAACCTATCTCGCTTTTCTCGCATTTAATTAATTTTTCATTTTAAAATCTTCAATTTTCAATTTTTAATTTTCAATATCTTTCCAAGCTTTTGCTGTAAGCTGTTAGCTAATAGCTATATTTGGAGTTTGGATATTAGAAAATTTGGTAATTGGTCATTAGAATTTAATATTTTGATTATTGGAATTTGGTTATTGGTTATTCACAATAGATAGTAGCGAGAGTGGGAAAGACTTTCCCACTCTCGCTTAATTAATTGAATTTCAATTACTTTACAGGTGTTCCTATGTCGTCTCCACCAATTGTTCCAGGTAATGCTTGAGTAAAGCCAGTATTCCAGGTTCTATCTGGTCCAGCTGAAAGAACATAAACTGCATTGGTAATAGTATTCCAGAGATATTGAACATTGCAGGCATATCTGCATCCAAAAGGATCCTGTGTAATATCTGCTAAGTAAGGCCCTCTCCATCTCCATTTTCCAGTAGTCGGATATTCATTAGCTTGATTAGGAGTTCCGTCACCATTAGGGTCATTCACAACAAGATGATCCTCAAACTCTCCTGCAGGGGTGGTAGTATTCCAGGCCCCGTTTCCGTCATCAGCCGGTTGAGCTCCATCATCTGTATAAAGCAAGTTAAGGTCGTTATCCATATTCCCGTCCGTTCCATCTTCTGTAGGCCATCTCCCTAAATCCTTATAGAAAGAAGCCATAGCAGCAGCAATAACCTGGGTTTCATTCTGGGCTCTTGTAATATTCGCATCCTGAATGTTCTTTGCAATTGTCGGGACAAGAATTGCGGCAAGAATTGCAACAACTGCAAGGACAACCACCATTTCAATTAGTGTAAAACCTTTTTGTTTCATACTAACCTCCTTATTTTATTAGACTCAAATTTTATGCCAGATTTGAAAGGAAATTTTTCAGTGTCCCTTTTTAGTCTAAAAAACAAACCTAAAACCTTTTCATCCAAATTTGTGACAAAAATCATTATTTATAATAACCTGAAATAAGCATCTCTGTCAAGCACTCGTTAAAGACAAATCTTGTTGTCCACATTGACAAATTTTGTCATTCTCCATTAAAGGTTTGTATATATAATAAGACCAATGTCATCATGTCTTGGTGAATCATCAGGATTCGTATATCTTGTTACTGAATCGCTGAAAGGGGTTGACCACAGTCTATTAAGTCCAGCTGAAAGAATAATAACCCTGTGACCAGAAGGATCCGCTATCTGAATGTTTCCAGGAAAATATCTTGCTGAAACCACATAGGATCTTCCCCATGGATCATCGTATAGGGGTTTGTCAAGATAAGGTCCTCTCCATGCAAAATGCCCTGATGTGGGATAATTACCAGGATCCCCTTGCTCGGGAGGGATCGAATCTCCATCTGGACTATTAAAGTAGAGATAATCGTAAAGAGGTTTTATTGGATCCCATGTTCCCCAGTTATCAGCTCCAGTTCCTGCATCAGGTCCAACTCCCGCCGGAATTGTGGCGGGATTTCCTACAACTCTATTCACACCACCAGAAGGTCCATCCGCATTTGTATACGGCCAGAAACCTGTATCCTTGTAAAGAGATGCAATAGCTGACCCAATCACCTGAACTTCATTGTTTGCTCTTGCTATCTGAGAATCTGCAATATGCTTTGCAACAGTGGGGACTAAAATTGCCACAAGTATTGAAATAACCGCAAGAACAACAACCATTTCTACAAGGGTAAACCCGTAACTCGTGGTTCGTGGCTTGCGGTTCAAGATTCGCAATTCGTGAACTGTAGTCTGTTGTATATAATTCATGATTTACCTCCCTTTAAATATCTTTACATATTTAATTGCCATGATAATTATATCTGTCCTTTTAGCTTCTTTATTCATTCGTCACAATCACGAATCCCACATCATCTCCATAGGGAGAGTCGTCGGGAAAGGTATTTCTCGTAATTGTGTCGGAAAAAGCTGTTGACCAAGATAGGTCAGGACCTGGAGAGAGGATTAAAACCCTATGTCCCGTTGTGACAGCAATAGGATTTCCTGGAAAATATCGTGCTGAAATTATATAGGAATATCCCCATGGGTCTGCATAAATTGGCTGGTCGAGATAGGGACCGAGCCATCGAAAATCACCAAGTGTTGGATAATCCTGCCCCGGCTGGTTCTGATTTATTGGACCAGTATCATCGTCGGGATTGTTGTAATAGATATAGTCATACAAAGGTTTTATCGGTCCCAAAGTTCCCCAGTTGGACGCTCCTGCAAGAGCTCCTGGAGCAACAGTTGTGCACATTGCTGTTGGATCCATAGATCCAATCACTCTATTTACACCACCAGAGGGTCCATCTGCATTTGTAAACGGCCATCTACCTGTATCCTTGTGCATGCTTAATATTGCTGAGCCAATTACCTGAACTTCATTCCTAACCCTTGCAATTCTTGCATCTCTTATATGCTTTACAACAGTAGGGACAATTATTCCAACAAGAATTGATATAACCGCAAGGACAACTACCATTTCAACGAGGGTGAAGCCTGGATCCGTAATTCGTGATCTGTGAACCGTTGTCGTTTCTTTTTTTTTCCAAGAGAAAAACTTTTTTATAACCTTCTTGAAATTGCAGTCTTTTCTTGCTTTACTCATTATTTTCCTCCTTGTAATTTTATACTCTAAATAAAATCATTTGTCAAAATTCTGTCTAAAAAACTTCTTGACCTGCTGGAATCCCTGCCATTTCTTTCAGAATCATAATTCTTCTTTCAATGGGAGGATGGGTGGAGAGAAGATTTGCAAAAAAACCTTCTTTTGATGTTAACTTTCTCGCTTTTGGATCTGATATGAATAAATGAGCTGTTCCATCTGTTGCTCTGTCAACAACTTTATCGTAATGATTTTTTATTTTTTCAAGAGCAGAAGCCAAGGCTAGAGGGTTCCTTGTAAACTCAGCGGATGCAGCGTCAGCCATATATTCCCTTGCCCTTGAAATTGCCATAGCCATTATCCTTGCCAAAATAGGAGCAATTATTATAAGAATCAAAACAACGAGCAAAATGATCCCACCAGAACCTTTTCTATCCCTTCTTGAGCTTCTTCCTCCTGAATAAAAGAATGTTCTTCTTGCCCAATCGGAAAGTAGAACTATTGCACCAACGAGAGCAGAAACAATTGTCATTGTTAGAATATCCCTGTTCCTTATATGCCCTATCTCATGTCCTATTACTCCCTGAAGCTCTTCACGATTCATTGTATCTATTAAACCTGTTGTAACACAGAGGCTTGAATGCCTTTCGTCCCTTCCTGTGGCGAAGGCATTTGGAGAGGCTTCCTCCATTATCCAGACCTTTGGTGCAGGAATTCCAGAAGCAATGGACATCTCATTTACAATGTTTATTAACTGTTGCTCTTTAAACTTTGAAGGGTTTGCAGGTTTTGCTCCCACTGAACCGAGAACCATCTGGTCGCCAAGATAATATGAGAAGAGAGCATTAGTGGTTCCAATAAAAAGGGCAAAAATTGTTGCATACGGGAAATTTCCACCTATATAGAAATAATCAAATCCATATCCAACTATCCCAAGAAATCCAATGAAAAGGAGAATTATAAAAAAAGTTTTTCTCTGATTGTATCTTTGCTGTTCAAAGAAGTCTATTTTCATGGAAATAGACCATAATTCTTCTAAATTGTTAAATCAACCTTTGGCACTTCCTTCTCAGCAGGAGGAGTTTCAAAAAACTCATGGGGAGTGAAATTGAACATACTGGCGATTATGTTGCTGGGAAACATCTGAATTTTTGTGTTGTATCTCATAACAGAGTCGTTGTAATATTGACGGGCGAAAGCTATCTGATTCTCAGTAGTTGTAAGTTGCTCCTGCAGATTTAAGACATTCTGATTAGCCTTTAACTCAGGATAATTTTCAACAAGGGCAAACAATCTGGAAAGTAAACCTGATAGCTCTCCTTCAGCTCTTGCTTTCTCAGCAACTCCAGTGGCTGAAACAGCTTTTGCCCTTGCCTCCATCACCCTTGCAAGAGTCTCCTGTTCATATTTCATGTAGCCCTTTACTGCATTAACAAGATTGGGTATAAGGTCATATCTTCTCTTTAGTTGAACTTCAATCTGAGACCATGCATTTTTTATCTGGACTCTAAATCTCACAAGAGAGTTGTAAATGAGAATTATCCAGAGTATCAGAAGCCCTATAATTATAATTGTTAACAAAAGCATCCTTTCCTCCTTATCCTATGATAATAAAGCTGATAATTTTATTTGTCAAATTCTCGAATTGCATCATTAATTTTCTATATGAAATCCATTCGTTGCATCTTGAGAAATTCTATTCCAAATTTTTACTGCCTAAGGTATCAAAAGGCAGAGAAGATAAAGGTCATCGAAGAGTTCATCAATCTCACAGGCTACAACCGTTTCTATGCCTCGTGGCTTCTTAGAAACTACGGAAGAAAGGTTGTGATGCATAGAAAGAGCAAAGAGAACATAATTTTTGTTGGAGAGATTGTGAAGATAAAGAGGAAGCGTAAGAGGATCTATGATGAAGAGGTGAAAAAGGCATTGGAGGCGATAGGGAAGATGAAGGCGGAGGAAAGAGAATTTCATGTAGAATCTAAGGTGATGCAATGAATATAATTTCATATAGATCTTTATATGATGCAATTACGCAGCAAAAATGACTTTTGTAAAATTCATGAGTGGAGTATCCTTCTTACTCGATAATAATTTTTTGAATAGAGGATTCGTCCCTGACGGTTCAAAGCAGTTTATAAAGTGGGTGAGAATGTAAGGTTTCCATTTTCTAAGTATCTTCTCTTACAGATTTATCTCATCCTCATCACTTTTTTTGTAGAAGCTATTGTCGACGAAAATTCCTCTGAGGCTTCCTTCTTTCTATCTTGCACATGTCTCTCATCTTCTTTTTGATGCCAGATCTTTGCAAATTATTATCAATCCTACCATATCTCCCCATCTTTTGCACGCTTTTTATTGTAGAACATATTCTATTTGACAATTATAGCAAATATGCCTTAAAATGAAATTTAATGAACACAATGGATTTCTTTAAGGGACAAAAGGTCTTTTATCCTTCCCACGGAATAAGTGTAATAGAGGATATAATAGAAAAAGAGTTTAAGGGGAGACTTATAAAATTTTATCATTTAAAGTTACTTTCGAATTACTCTTCTGTCTTTGTCCCTGTCTCTGATGCTAAGGAAATTGGGGTTAGAAAAATCATTTCTGAAAGGGAAGCAACTTATATTTTATCTTTAATCGAAAACATGGAGGTAAATCTTAATTCCGAATGGAAGTGTAGATACCGTGAGAACGAGATTCTTTTGAAATCGGGCGAGCCAAAGGGTCTTATTTTTGTATTGAAAAATCTTTATTTTCTGAGCAAAAAGAAAGCTCTTTCCTTCAGGGAAAAGGAAATGATGAGAAGAGCTAAAGAGCTTCTTGCAACAGAAATAGCTGAAGCTAAAAAATGGAGTTATGAAAAAGCCTTAGAGAGAATTGAAACTGCCCTTAAAAAATCTTTAAAATCCCTTCAAAATATTTAATATCTCATGCAAATTCTGATTATCCTCTTCTTTACTCTTTTATTATTGAGTGCCTTTTTCTCTGCCTCTGAGACTGCATTTTTAAGCATTGACAGATTGAGAATAAAATTTCTGGAAAGGAGAGGGGATAAAAAGGCGAAAAAGATTAAATTGATCCTGAACTCTCCAGAGGGTTTTCTATCAACAGTTCTGGTGGGAAACAATCTTGTCAATATTGCTCTCGCTTCTGTTTCAGTTTTAATGTTCACAAGTTTACAAATAAAAAAAGAAGAAGCAATCCTTTACTCAACAGTTTTTACTACAATCATGGTTCTTATATTTGGAGAGATCTTCCCTAAAACTTTTTCCGCATACCATCCTGAAAGCTTTGTTAGGATTTGTTTTTTCCCTTTCAGAATTTTCATGTTTATTTTTTATCCTGTTTCCAAGCTTTTGAGTTATCTATCAAGAAGTTTTTTGAAAATCTTTGCTGTCAGGAAAAGCTCTACCATACAAAAAATGGATGTGGAAGAGGAACTTGAATTCATTCTTAGAGAAAATCCATGGAAAGAGATGATTCCGAAAGAAAGGAAAGAAATGCTGGAAAGAGTATTCGATATAAAGCATATTCTTGTTAAAGAGATTATGATCCCAAGAGTAAAAGTGGTAGCAATAAGGATTGACGCCTCCATTCAGGAGATAATAAATTTGATAAAAGATAGTGAATTCTCAAGATATCCTGCTTATGAGGATACTCTTGACAATATAAAAGGTATAGTTCACTCAAAGGACATATTAAACTGGATTAATGACCCATCTTTTTCTCTTAAAAAGATACTGAGAGAAGCATATTTTGTTCCAGATTCAGCTTTCGCTGAAGATGTGCTTAAAGGAATGAGAAAGAGAAAAACCCACATGGCTATTGTGACAGATGAATGGGGTGGAATGGTAGGAATTATGACACTGGAGGATATTCTTGAAGAACTTGTAGGCGAGATACAGGATGAATACGATGAAGAAGAAGAAGGAATAAAAAAAATATCTGAAAGGGAGTATTTAGTTTCTGGTTCTGTTTCTGTTAAGACATTAAAAAGGACATTGAAAATTGATATTCCTGAAAAAAGTAGTTATGTCACCCTTGCAGGTTTTATAATGTCAATGCTTGAGAAAATTCCTTCAAAATCCGATGTTTTGAACTTTGGAAAGATAAAATTCATAATTGAAGAAATGGCAAAACATCAGATTGGAAAAGTCCGAATAATTGTAGAAAGAGAAGAGAATGAAGATAGTAGCAACAAATAAAAAAGGTTATAGTAACTATGATATTTTGGAAACAGTGGAGGCAGGTATATCCCTTTTAGGAAATGAGGTGAAGTCATTGAGGATGGGAATGGTAAACATAAAGGATAGTTATGCTGTGGTTAGAAATGGCGAGGTTTTTCTTGTAAATCTTCATATTAGTCCTTATCCTTATTCATCTCCTTTTATTAAATACGATCCGGAAAGAGAGAGAAAACTCCTTCTACATAAAAATGAAATAAGAAAACTTTACGGAAAAGTAAGGGAAAGGGGCTTGACTCTTATACCCCTTGAAATCTATTTCAACGAGAGGGGAAAGGTTAAAGTAAAACTCGCCCTTGCAAGGGGAAGGAAAAAGTGGGAAAAGAAAGAAGTGATAAAAGAAAGAGAAATAAAAAAAGAGATAGGAAGAGAATTAAAGAAGAGATTCAAATGAAAAGCTTTCTCCCCCACAGCTGGCAGCATTAAGCTATAAAATTTAGCCTTTTCTTACTTTATTCCTCTAAAAATTCAATAATTTTTTCAGTTTCTTTGACAACTCCTTTCTCAAAAAAGTAAAGAAGAACCTCTTTGTAAATTCTTTTCTCACGGGGTGAGAGGCTTTTTAAATGCTTTAAAATTGTTTCCTTATCCCTCCTTACAGCTGGTCCTGTTACGCCTTCCCACCCTTTCTCTTTTACTGAAATCAGAGAATTCAAACAGAGCTGAAAAAGTAGTTCCTTTGCTTTTTTCTCATTTATTCCTGCTTCCTGTGACTTTTCTAAAGCCATCAAATAAAGGATTGAGGTAAGATTGGAGGCTATTGAGCATGCAAGATGATACAGAGCTTTTTCTTCCTTTATCTTTATCAACTTTCCCTTCATATCTTTTACAATTTGCAGGCTTTTTTTAAGGGCTTTTTCCTCTCCATCCCAGCCAAAATATACTCCATCAGGGATTTCTGTTTTCTTTGTGGGAAATGGGAAAACTGGATGAAGGGAGCCTATCTGCCCTCCTTTTTCTTTAATGGGAATGAGTGCTTTATAGGATAATGAACCACTTAAGTGAATAAATGTTTTTCCTCTTAAGTTATTGTTTTTTTCAGCAATCCTTTTGGCGATTTTTGAGAGCTCACGGTCAGGAACAGAAAGGATGAAAAAATTACCTTTTTCTACAATTTCTTTTATCTCTCCTATTTTTCCTTCACCCAAAATTTCTCTTGATTCAATAGCAATAGATTTGTATTTGTCAAATAGAAAGCAAATTTTCCAGCCTCTTCTTTTTAATGAATATGCAAGGGAAGTCCCTGCTTTTCCTGTTCCTATTATAGAAATTTCTTTTTCAAATTCTGGACTATTTCTTCTCATTCTTTTCTCTAATAGGAAAATTTCTCGACTTTTTATCGGGAAAATCTCTTTTTCTGAAGAGATTTTCCCAGAGTCTCATCTCAAGAGGTGTTACTTCATACTCTCTTATTTCTCTTTCCTGTTTTTTCACCACCCTCTGAAGAATTTTTATAAATTCTGGAGATGATATCACCCTTGCTCTTTTAATTTTTGCCCGAGACTTCAATTCCCTGTCGGATGAAACAAGAATAAAACTCCTGCAATCATGTTGGGAATCCAGGGTTTCTCTAATCATCTCATCTGCGGGAACACCAGTGCCTGACACGATAACTCTTATATTTTCAGTAGAGGGGATACTCTCCTTTACAGGCCCATCAAAAAAAACAATAAATTTTGATCTTTTCTTCCTCTGGAGTTTTAATAGAATCCTTAGAAGTAGACTCCTTCCTTGTTCAATTTCTCCTTCAAAATCCCATGCCCAGAGAAGATTATCCCCATCGATTAAATAAGGCATCCTGATTCGCCTTTAAGACTATATTTCAACAGATTCTCCAGGCTTAATAACTATTACCTCTCCGATATTTTTTGAAAGTTCCTTAAATTTAAAGGGATCAGACTGAATTATTGGGAAAGTATTGTAGTGAATTGGGATATACTTCCTTTTTCCCATAAGTTCAACCGCCTTTGAAGCCTGAAAAACATCCATGTTATACCTGCCATCAATGGGAAGGAAAACAATGTCTGGATTGAAGATCTCGGAAATAAGTTTCATATCAAGGAAAACCCCTGTATCACCAGTGTGATAAATTGTCTTTTCGTCCATTCTGATTATTGCACCCATTGGATGACCAGAATATGATGAGTGAATTGCCTGAACAAGGGAAACTTTTACTCCATTTACCTCAACAGTTCCACCAATATTCATTCCCTCAGCCTTGATTCCTTCATTGGAAGCTTTAACTGCAATTTCATGGTATGAAACAAGAACTGCTCCAGTCTTTTTGCAGATTGCAAATCCATCGCCAAGATGGTCTTCATGGTCATGGGTTAGAACCACTACATCAGCTTTATCAATTTTTTCAAGGGATGATGAAGCGAGAGGATTCCCGGAAAGGAATGGGTCGACAAAAACAACCTTCGAACCTTCAATTTTAATAGCTGAATGACCAAGCCAATAAATTTTCATATTTCCCTCCTATAAAATTTAAAATTAAAAATTTAAAATTTAAAATTAAAAAGGCTTGGGGAAATTTTTTCCAAGCCCATTGCTTCAACACAGCTAACAGCTTACAGTAAACAACTATTTCATTCCAGAAGTATAATTTATTTCTCTTTGATTTCCCTTTTAAATTTTTCCTTTTCACTTTTTCCTTTTTCATTTTATCCTGGTGGCCAGCCGAAAAGTCTACCTCCAAGTAGATGTAGGTGAAGATGGTATACAGTTTGTCCTGCGTTAGGACCAGTATTAATTACAATTCTGTATCCAGTATCAAGTTTTTTCAAGTTGGCTATCTCCTTAGCCTTTGCAAGCATATGCCCAAGGAGAGAAATATCTTCTTCATTGCTTTCGTTCAAGGAATTACAATGTTTTTTTGGGATTATGAGAATATGAACGGGAGCTTGAGGGTTTTTGTCGTAGAAAGCATATATAAGCTCGTCCTCAAGAACTTTTTTAGAAGGTAAATTACCAGCGATTATTGAACAGAAAATGCACCCTTTCAATCTAATCCTCTCATTCAAATCTTTTCTATATCTGCTCCGAGGCTACGAAGCTTGTCTATCATATTTTCATAGCCCCTTTCAAGATGGTGAATATTGTGAATAATTGTTTTACCCTTCGCCATTAACCCTGCTATTACAAGGGATGCTGAAGCTCTCAAATCGTTTGCAGAAACATCTGTTCCAGAAAGCTCAGTCTTTCCAAAAACCTTTGCAAGCCCCTCACTTACCTCAATTTTTGCTCCCATTCTTTGTAGTTCGTAAGCATGGTGAAATCTGAAAGGGAAAATTGTATCCCTTATTTCTGAACAACCTTCAGCCTGCGTGAGAAGTGCGGTGAACTGTGCCTGCATATCAGTGGGAAATCCAGGGAATGGAGATGTTTCTATTTTAACTGGAAGAATTTTTTCAGCAGGTTTTACTTTAACCCAGTCATCGCCATGGATAACTTCTACACCGCAGTCTTTTAATTTTTCAGTTATATTCAATATATGTTTTATTTCAACAACATTGATGGAAAAGTCGTTTCCAGGAATTGAACTAATTACCATATATGTTCCTGCTTCAATTCTATCGGGAATAATTGAATGGGTAGCTCCTGAAAGAGGGATTTTCCCTTTAATTATCATTTTTTCCTCGCCTATACCTTCTATTTCAGCTCCCATTTTCCTGAGAAAGGAAGCGAGATCCTGAACTTCTGGTTCAAGGGCACAGTTTGAAATTTCAACCTCTTCACTGGAAGCGACCGATGCCATTAATATATTTTCGGTTCCTGTGACACTTTTTTTAGCAAAATAATATTTATTACCCCTTATCTTATCTGCTCTTGCAATATAAAATCCATGCTCCTGTGTTATTTCAACTCCAAGGGCTTTTAGTCCTTCAACATGTAAATCCACTGGTCTTGGTCCAATGTCACACCCTCCGGGATGGGGAATCTCCGCTCTTCCAGCCCTAGCTATCAAGGAGCCGATAAATAAAATTGATGCTCTCATTTTTGATACGAGTTCATACGGAATTCGAACATTCTTAATTTCTTCTACTTTTATTGAAAGAGAGCCCTTTTCCCATCTCCAATCTCCACCTATAATCCCTATAATTTCGAGCATTGTTTCCACATCTTTGACTCTTGGAACATTTTTTAAAATAACCTCTTTATCAGTAAGTATAGAAGCAGATATTGCAGGGAGAGCAGAGTTTTTTGCTCCGCATATTTTTACTGCCCCTTTCAATGACTTTCCACCTAAAATTCTCAACTTCATGAATAAATTCTACATATATTAATTCATTTTTTCAATTGTTAGTTTTTGGCTACTAATTGCATCATATAAAGATGTATATGAAATTATATTCATTGCATCACCTTAGT
>CAZHEF010000032.1:0-33115 GCA_964531645.1 uncultured Clostridia bacterium | reverse complement strand
AAAAAGGTGGAGTTAAGGTTTAAAATAAAATTTATTATATATGTGAGGACGGAGGATATGAATAGAAGTGAAGAGGCTTCCAGGAAAAAAGTTGTTTGTTTAGTTTATTACTTATTATTTCTTTTACCTCCATGGGAATATGTCAAGATGTCAATCAGATACCTTCAAATCTCAATTCTAATATCAAAAAAGTGCAAAATCTGGTCAAGGATTTGACAGTTAAACAGAAGATTCTCCTGGAGACAGAGGGAATGAAATTTGAGGAGTTAAGCATTCTTTCTCCCAGCAATCCCAGACAGAAAAACTCCTTGCCTTAAAAAAAGCTGAGCTGGCTTTGAAGATGGCAAAGGGAGATTATGAGAGGGCATTGAAACTGAAAGAGTCAGGACTTATCTCTGAGGAGGAGTTCTCAAAGAAGGAGACAGCTTATCTTCGGGCACAGGTTGATTATCAGAAGGCGCTCCTCTCCTTCACAGGCTCAGAGGCAAAGGTTGTTGTTGAATCTGCTACCAAATGGATGGATGAAAGAGGGAAGCTCCATGTTAGGGTTTCAATCCTTTATTCTGCGAGGGAGCTTGAGTCCCTTTTTTCTTCAGGAATAAAGGAGGAGCTATTCCCAGTTGATTTTTTAAAGGATATGAAGAATGTTTATATCTCCCTTCTTTCTGATGGATTCATAATATCTGAACCATATCAGAGAAAGATTGAAAGAATCTCTCTCGGAGAGAGGAAAGAAGTTGACTTTGTCTTACTCAAGGATATTGAATCTTTAGAGGTTTCCCTGTTCTATTCAGGAAAGGAAGAGAAGAGAGGAGTTTATCTTTTGAAGGAGGCATCAACAAACATTGTCACAATGAGCTCATCACAATTCTCCCAGGAGGCAGACTTAGGAGGTGAGGCGGTATTTGACCTATCCTTAGAGAGATTCACAAGGGAGGGTTCAGACTTCAGGCTATCTGTAATTGGTTTGCCAAAGGAGATTGCCTGTGAATTCGTAGAGCCTCAGAGTTCAGCTCGTCTATCCCAGATAAGATTTCCAGAGGGTGTAACATCCATGAAGCTAAAGCTAAGACTATTTCTACCAAAGAATCCATCCTCTGAGATTCAGATAGACAAGCCGATTAGTTTTTATGCTCTTTGTTTGAGTGAGGAGGAGTGGAGGAAAGTAAGGGAAGGCACAGAGGAGAAAAGGGGCAAAGGGACAGAGGAACAAAGGGTGAAAACTTACAGAGACTTACTCGTATGGCAAAAATCCATGGAATTGGTAACTCAGATTTATCGTATAACAGAAACTTTTCCAAAAGATGAGAATTATGGACTGACTTTCCAGATAAGAAAGAGTGCTGTCTCCATTCCCAGCAACATTGCAGAAGGCTATGGAAGAAAATCCACGGATGATTATATCCGTTTCCTCCAAATAGCAATCAGTTCCCTTTTTGAATTGCAAACACAACTGGAAATTGCTTTAAATCTATGTTATCTACCCAGAGAAAAATATGAAGAGGTGTATGAATCAAGCAGAGAAATAGAGAGGATGCTCAGTAGTATTTCAAGAAAATTGAGGGAAAAATAACTTTGTGTCCATGTGCCTCAGTGCCTTTGTGCCTTAGTATTATTTGGAGGTCACAGTGTTAAAAACTGAGAATCTAACAAAGGTATACGAGGATGGGACAAGGGCATTGACAAATTTAAACCTGCAAGTGAGGGAGGGTGAGATATACTGCCTTCTTGGAGCAAATGGAGCAGGAAAGACAACAACAATAAATCTATTCTTAAACTTCATTCCTCCAACATCAGGAACCGCATACATCCAGGGTATTGATGTAACAAAGGACCCACTTGAGGCAAAGAAATATGTATCCTATGTTCCAGAGGTTTGCATGCTATACGGGAATCTTCGGGCAACCCAGAATCTTGACTTCTTTGCAAAACTTGGAGGGAAGAAGAATTTAAAGAAAGAGGACTATTACAACATAATGAGGAGAGCGGGGCTTGAGGATAAGGCTTTTGAAAAGAGGGTGAAGCATTTCTCGAAGGGGATGCGTCAGAAGCTTGCCCTTGCAATTGCAATAATAAAGGATGCACCAAATATGCTTTTGGATGAGCCGACCTCAGGACTTGACCCAAAAGCTGCCCATGAATTCATCCAGATTCTATTTGAGTTGAGGGATGAAGGAAAGGCAATTCTAATGAGCACCCACGACATATTCAGGGCAAAGGAGATAGCAGATAGAATTGGGATAATGAGGGAAGGTGTTCTTCTGACAGAGATAAGACCTGAGGAGATAAAGGACGAAAACATAGAAAAGCTTTACCTCCAATACATGGAATCCCCCATCAATCTTTAAATGAATAATAACTTTTCAACCATTCCCATTCAGTTTCTATTATTGTCTTCATGTCTGAAAATTCCTTTCTCCACTCCAAAAGTTCCTCTGCCTTTTTGCAAGAGGCAACAAGTTTTTCAGGGTCACCTTTTCTTCTCTCTTGAAATTTAACTTTCACTCTTCTTCCTGTAATTTCTTCAACTTTTTCTACAACCTCCTTCACAGTGAATCCTGTTCCACTTCCAAGATTTATTATCTCACTTCTGTCATTTTTTCTTAAAAATTCAAAGGCTAAAAGATGAGCTTTTGCAAGGTCTGTTACATGAATAAAATCCCTTACCGCTGTTCCATCCTTTGTTTTATAGTCGGTTCCGTAGAGAATAAACTCGTCTCTTTTTCCAAGAGTGTGGAGAAGTAAAGTTGGGATTAGATGGGTTTCAGGTTCATGAAGCTCTCCAAGCTCACCTTCAGGGTCTGCTCCACCCGCATTGAAATATCTTAAGGAAATATATTTTATTCCGTATCTTTTTCTGTATCCTTCAATTATCCTTTCAAGGAACATCTTTGTTTCGCCATATGGATTTATTGGATTTAAAGGATGATTCTCGTCTATTGGGGTGTATAATGGATTTCCGTAAACTGCAGCGCTCGAGGAAAAAACCATGAATTGAGTTCCGAATTCTTTCATGCAATCGAGAAGGTTCAAAGCATTTATTATATTTTCCCTGTAATACTTTTCAGGAAAGTTAAATGATTCTTCAATCCTTGTAAGGGATGCAAAGTGAATAACTCCGTCGAATTTAAATTTTTTGAAAAGCTCCCTTACAGAATCAATATCTTTTAGATCTTCTACAAACAGTTCTCCATGTTTTGCAAGTTCTTTTTTACCAGTAGAAAGATTATCTAAAATTATAACCTCGTATCCTGATTTAAAAAACTCCTTTGCGGTGTGGGAGCCGATATATCCAGCTCCTCCAGTAAGAAGAATTTTCATTCCCTTGCCTCTTTTTTCAGATTTTTAATGATTTCTTTTGCAATGGGAATGCCTTCTTCCTTTGTTGTGAAAGCTCCATCAAGCTGAAGTTCATAGAGTTGTTTTAAAATATTTCCCATTAATTTTCCCGGGTGTAGACCAAGTTTTATGAGGTCCCTTCCAAATATAATAGGTTTAATAGTTTCTTTGTTAATGCCGAATTCTTCTATCTTTGAAAATAACCATTTTGCCTCTCTATCAAGTCCTTTAAGCAATCTATTCTCCCTTCCTTGCCTGTCTGCAAGATCAAGATAAATCAAAAGTTCTATCTCATTTTCCATGTCTCTGTAAAGTCTGTTGAAGGCCTTTTTAGTCACATTATTTCTATTCTGCCAGAGGTCAGTTGACCTGTGATGATGCTTTACAAGTAGAAGAACATATTTTCTCACATCAAAGTTATTCCATGTAAATATTCTAAGTCTTTCAAGAATATTTTGAGAAATTTCAACTCCGATGGTATCATGCCTGTAATTAGTGATCTGGAGCCTTCCATTTTTCCACTCCCATCTTGAAGTCTGGGGTTTTGCAATATCGTGGAATAAAGATGCAAGAAGAAGGGTTACACTCTTTTCAGGAGTGAGACTGAATATTTTTGAGATTCTTTTAGCTTGATCAATTGTTAAAAGGGTGTGAATCCATACAGTATGGTTACCAAATCTGTCATTTTCGGGATGGAAACGGGAGTCCTGAATTGTAAAGGTCATGGGAAGAATTTCAGGGAAAAGTTTCTCTATAACTCCAAGCTTAAGAAATTCTTTAAAACCTTTTGATGGTCTATCAGAGTTAAGGAGCATTCGGAATAGCTCCTCTGTGATTCTTTCTGCACTAAGCCCCTTTAACTCAATCTTTCTTGAAATCTCATAAATAGAATTTTCCAATTTCCACCCAAGAATAGATGCAAATCTTGCGACTCTAATTACCCTCAAAGGGTCTTCAGAAAAAGAAGAGGGGTTTGTCATTCTTATTCTCTTTTCTTTGATGTCCTTTACACCACCGAAGGGATCGATAACTTCACCATCTAAGAGCCTTAAAGCTATACTGTTGCAGGTAATATCCCTTCTTTCAAGGTCCTTTTCAATGGGAAGAAACGGATCTGCTTTTATTATAAAATCTTTGTGTTTTCTTGATTCACTTTTTACTGGGATGTCTGAGCGAGGTGAAGAGACATCGTATGTTCTACCCTTTATAGTAAATTTTATAACTCCGAAACTTTTCCCAACAATGTCCACTTTTCCATGATGGCTCAGTTTTTTCTCTATGTCATCCACCTGATGATTTGTAACAAGAATGTCCACATCCTTCGAAGGATTCTTTCTTATAAGATCCCTTACATAACCACCTACGGCATAAACATTTTCTTTAAATAATCTTACAAAGAGCTCCTTCTCGGGAAAATCAGAATTGAGTTTCATTTTCCAGTTCTACAATTATCTCAACGATTCTTATTATTTCTTCCTTTCTTTTAAGGGATAAAATCATACCTAAGATTGTGGAAGAAATGAATTCCTGGACAAAAGAGTTTAATGAGATTTCTTCATTGTTGATTTTAAGAATAACTCTTTTTTCCATCTTCATCATCACCTCTATTTTATCATAGCATAAAATAATGCTTAAATTTAATCATAAAGCTTCAAGCTGGAAGCTATAAATTTTCGCCTATCCTGACTCCTTTTGCTTTCATTAACTTTGAATTTTGTATTTTTCAATTTTCATTTGCCTTTCTTCACTTTAGGCGATGGTCTCCCAGCACTTACCATGCAGTATTATATCCACACGATTTGTGTTCGCAGAAAATGTATTTTATAAATTTGATTATTCAGATTCTGGTGAGTGCTGGGTTTTATTTTTGTCCAATTTAATCTATAATGTTTTTTATGAAGGACTGGATTTATATTGAAGATATTAGTAAACATGTTGGAGAGAAAGTAACTTTAAGAGGATGGGTTTATAACAAAAGGTCTTCAGGTAAGGTTCGATTCCTTCTCATAAGAGATGGGACGGGTTTAATTCAGGGGGTTATTTCGAGCCCTGACAAAAATGACACCCTTTTCCAGAAATTTGATACTCTGACTCAGGAATCTGCTCTTATTGTTGAAGGGAAAGTGAGAGAGGAAAGAAGGGCTCCTGGCGGATATGAGCTCGACATTGAGAATATTGAAATAGTATCAATTTCAGAAGAGTACCCAATTGCTCCCAAGGAGCACGGGGTAGCTTTTTTAATGGAAAATAGACATCTGTGGATAAGATCTTTGAGGCAGAATGCAATTCTAAGAATAAGAGCAAACATAATAAGAAGCATCAGGGAATTTTTTGACAGTAGAGGATTTGTTCTTTTTGATGCACCGATTCTTACTCCGTCAGCTTGCGAAGGGACAACAACTCTTTTCGAGACGCAGTATTTTGACCAGAAAGCATTTTTAACTCAGAGCGGTCAGTTATATGCAGAAGCAGGAGCTATAGCTCTCGGCAAAGTTTACACATTTGGTCCCACCTTTAGAGCTGAAAAGAGTAAAACAAGAAGGCATTTGATGGAGTTCTGGATGATTGAACCAGAGGTGGCTTTTGCAGATTTGAAGGACATTATGGAACTTGCGGAAGACTTTATTGAATTCATTGTTTCTTCAGTTCTTGAGCAAAATAAAAAAGAACTTGATGTTCTTGAAAGGGATACAAAACCCCTTGAAAATATAAAAAAACCTTTTCCGAAAATAACATATACAAAAGCTATTGAGATTTTAAAAGAAAGAGGAGTTCAGATTGGCTGGGGTGATGAGCTTGGAGGGGATGAGGAGACCTTAGTTTCTGAAGCATTTGATAGACCTGTTATAATAACCCATTATCCCGCAAAGATTAAAGCATTCTATATGCAACCTGACCCTGAGAATCCAGAGCTTGCTCTCTGCATGGATATGATAGCTCCTGAAGGATATGGAGAGATAATAGGAGGGAGCCAGAGAATTCATGATTTGAATCTGCTTTTAAAAAGAATTGAAGAGGCGGGTCTTCCAAAGGAAGCTTACGAATGGTATATTGACCTAAGAAGATATGGGACTGTTCCCCATGCTGGATTTGGTCTCGGGCTTGAAAGGACTGTTGCCTGGATTTGCAAACTTTCCCATGTTAGGGAGGCAATTCCTTTTCCGAGAATGCTTTATAAGATGTATCCATAAAAATGTATACAAGCAAGAAAGACATTGAAAATTGGAAATTTTATAATGCAAAATGAAAAATCAATTTAAAATCTGCAATTTAAAATTTGCATTTTACAATAAAGACTTTATGCATGGAATTGCGAATTGAGGATTTCGATTTGGAGAGGGGCGAGAAATGCAAGACTGGCGAGGAATGTGAGAAAGGCGAGAAAAAATTATGAAGAATCTTTTGCTAATTTCCCTTGGGTGTGCAAAAAATCTTGTGGATTCTGAGGTTATGCTGGGTATTTTCTCATCAAAGGGTTTTAAAATTGTTAATGATAAAAGTCTGGCGGATCTTATTGTTATAAACACATGTGGATTTATAAAAGAAGCAAGGGAGGAATCTTTTCAGGTTATAGAAGAAATAATTAAAGATAAGGGGAACAAAAAAGTTGCTGTGGTAGGATGTCTTACGGAAATGACAAAGGATAAGATTAAAGAAAAGTTCCCTGAAATTGATTACATAGCGGGAGTAAATGATGTGGAGAGAATTGTAGAAATAATAGAAGGTGAAGAACCTTTTTCCAATCTCCCTTATATTTATTCCCACAATTCCCCAAGAATCCTTTCAACTCCAAAATCTTGGGCTTATGTAAAAATTTCAGAAGGTTGTTCCCATCAGTGCACATTTTGCTCAATCCCGTTGATAAAAGGTCCAATGAGATCAAGACCTGTTGAATCGATTGTAGAGGAAGCTGAAAAACTATCTGAAGATGGTGTCAGGGAAATAAACCTTGTGTCCCAGGATTCAACATCCTACGGAAGGGATTTAAATTTAAAAAATGGAATTGTTGAGCTCTTAAAAAGATTAATAGAAGTGAAAAATTTAAATTGGATCAGGATTCTCTATGCATACCCTGAAGAAGTAACAGATGAATTTATTGAAATTTTGAAGGAGGAGAAGATTGTCCCTTATCTTGATGTTCCATTCCAGCATTCCCATCCAGAAGTTTTGAAAAGAATGGGAAGGAGCATGGATGGGAAAAGAGCTATTAAGTTCATTGAAAAGGTCAGAAATAAAATTCCAGAGAGCACATTGAGAACTTCTTTAATTGTCGGATTTCCTGGTGAGGACGAGAAGGAATTCAATAATCTATTAAAATTTGTAGAGAATGCAAGGTTTGACAGATTGGGAGTTTTTAAATATTCCTATGAAGAGGGTGTAAAAGCAAGTGTTTATGGAGATCCTGTCCCAGAACATTTAAAGGAGAAGAGAAAAGAGTTACTTCTTCTTGTTCAACAGGAGATAAATCTTGAGAAGAACTCAGAATTAATAGGGAAAGAAATAGAGGTACTTATAGAAGGAACATCTTCTGAAAATCCTCGATATTTGATAGGAAGAGCGAAAACTCAGGCACCAGAAGTTGATGGCTCTGTGATTGCTCGAAAGGGAAAAGAGAATGATGATTTTGTAAAGGTTAAGATTGAGAAAATTGGTCCGTACGACCTTTTCGGGAGGGTAATTTGAGAATTTTGACTCTTACAATAACGACATTTTTTGGAATAGGTTATCTTCCTCTGATGCCGGGAACTTTTGCCTCTTTTGCTTATTTGTTGTTTTATTTATTTGCACCAAAAGAATTCCCTTTTTATTTATCGCTTTTTCTCATTTCCATTGTTTTCTTTACAGGCGTAATTTTTTCCTCAAGAGCTGAAAAGATTTTTGAAAAGAAGGATCCAAGACCAGTTGTAATTGATGAGGTCTTAGGTCAGATGGTTTCCCTTTTTCTTATTCCCTCAAGGATAGAGCCTCTTTTGATTGGCTTCTTCCTTTTCAGAATATTCGATGTTCTAAAGCCATTTCCATGCTTCGATGTTCAGAAGATAAAAGGTGGATGGGGAATAATGCTGGATGACCTTTTTGCTGGTATCTGGGCAAATATTTTTTTAAGAATTATAATAGCAATTTTTACGGTTTAAAATGAGAGCAGAGTTTATTGGGATTGGTTCTGAACTACTTACATCCTTGAAACCTGAAACTAATTCCCTTTACATTGCCCAGAGGCTTGAAGAGGTTGGCATCGAGCTTGTTTTCAAAACAATATGTGGAGACCATGAAGAGGATATTATTAATGCTCTAAAAAATGCAAGGAACAGAGTTCAGCTGATTATAATAACAGGCGGTCTCGGTCCCACTGATGATGACATGACAAGGCAGGCTGTTTCAAAGTTTTTAGACAGGGAGTTGATATTTAAGGAAGAGATAGTGGAAAGGATCGCGGGAAGATACAGAATGAGAGGGAGAGAAATGCCAGAAATAAATATAAGGCAGGGCTTTGTAATTCAAGGTGCGGAGATTATTTATAACCCTGTTGGGACTGCTCCAGGAATGTGGATAGAAGATAATGGAATTTACATCGCTATTCTTCCAGGACCTCCTGCGGAAATGATTCCAATGTTTGACTCATCCATCCTTCCAAAATTAAGGGAAATTTCTCCATTTTTTATTTCAAAATGTATTTTAAAGATAGCAGGACTCACCGAATCAGAGGTTGATTCTTCCATTTCAGAGATTTCAAAAAGAGCAAGAAATACCAGCATTTCAATTCTCGCAAGCCCTGGAATAATAGATATTCACATTATTTCAAGATCAAAAAAGTCAATAGAGGATTCTTTAACAATACTGGAAGAGGTCAAAAGTATGATAAAAAAGGTTCTTAGAGAGAATATATTTTCAGAAGGAGAGAGCCTTGAGGAAATTGTAGGGAGAGTTCTCAGAGAAAGGAGTGAGACACTCTCTGTTGCTGAATCATGCACTGGTGGTCTTCTATCAAGTAAAATAACAGATATTCCTGGAAGCTCAGATTACTTTGAAAGGGGATTTATTGTTTACAGTAATACTTCCAAAGTTGAGAATCTTGGAATTCCTGAAGATCTAATTGCAAAAGAAGGAGCGGTAAGCCAGCAAATAGCAAAGTTGATGGCCAAAAGGGCAAGAGAAATATCAAGGACAACTTATGGAATAGGTATAACTGGAATTGCAGGACCTGGGGGTGGTTCTGCCGAGAAGCCTGTCGGGACTGTTCACATAGCAATAGCATGGGATGGCGGAGAGGCTCACACAAAGAATTATTTCTTTGGAACAAGAGAACAGATAAAGATTCAATCCGCTGTTAAAGCCCTCGACATGCTCAGAAGGCATATATTGAAAAAATGAGAACATTCGTTGCGATTGAGATCGAACCTTTGATAAAGGATGAGATTGCAAGTCTTATATATGAACTTTCAATAACACGAGAGAGGGTTAGTTGGGTAAAAAGAGAATCAATTCATTTAACTTTAAAATTCCTCGGCGAGATTGATGAGAAAAGATTAAAGGAAATTTCAGAAAGGCTAAAGAAAACTACTTCTAAGATAAAACCCTTCAGAATAAAGTTAGAAGGTGCTGGTTGGTTTCCTGAAAGAAGTTCCAAACCCAGAGTTCTATGGATTGGAGTTAAATATCCCGATGAATTGAAGAATTTGTGGAAAGAAATAGAAAGGGAAATGGAACAAATTGGATTTAAACCAGAAGGAAGAGAATTCTCTCCCCACATAACAATTGGAAGGGTCAAGGAAGGTGGAAGTATTAATAAAGTTACAGAGATTTTAAATAAATATTTAAAAAGTACTTTTGGAGAAATGGAAGTAAGAAGAATTATTCTCTTTCAGAGCGTTTTAAAACCCGATGGAGCTGAGTACAGACCCATTGAAAGATTCGAGTTTAAATGACTTGAATATCCAATGGAAAATTGTAAAATTTGAAGTGGAATGATTAAGTTGATTTATTTTATACTCTTTTTTCTGATTGGCTCTATTCCATTTGGCTGGATAATCTATAAGTTAACGGAAAAGAAAGACATTAGAGAGGAGGGAAGCGGAAATATTGGTGCTGCAAATATTTACAGACTGAAAGGGAAAATTTTTGGAATTCTGGTTCTTCTACTTGATGCCTCAAAAGGTATAATAACTGTTCTCATAGCAAAGTCCATTTTCAAAGATCAGATTCTCCTAACTTTATCTGCTCTTATTGCGGTCTCAGGACATATATTTTCACCTTTCTTATCTTTTAAAGGAGGGAAAGGTGTTGCTACCTCTATGGGTGCTCTTGCGGGTCTTTCCGTAAAGACTTTTTTAATTACCCTGTTTCCAGTCATCATTGCTCTCTTTACAACAAGAATTGTTTCCCTTTCGTCCCTGACATTTTCATTTATATATCCATTTTTATTTATATTTATTGAAAAGTCTTTTTATAATTCCTTCCCTATTTTCATAATAACTCTTCTTATTCTCTTAAGGCACAGGGAAAACATTATCCGACTCATGGAAAAAAGAGAAAGGAGGATCGAAATTTAAATGAGAGTTGCAGTTATTGGAGGAGGTGCATGGGGAACAGCTTTTTCAATATATTCCTCCTTTTTGGGTCATTCAGTCTCGATCTGGGTAAGAGAAAAGGAGCTTTTGGAGCAGATGAAGGGAAAAAGGGAAAACTCATATTTTCTTCCTGGGATAAAGATTCCTGAAAATATAAATATTTACAATGATATTGAAGAAACTGTAAAAAGGAAGGAGATTGTTTTTTTTGCTGTTCCATCAAAATTTTCAAGAAGCATTTTAAGAGAACTTGGGAAACAAAAGAAAGGAATTCCAATTTTAATCAGTCTTACGAAGGGTATTGAGGTTGAAAGTTTAAAAAGAGTTACAGAGATTGCAGAAGAAGAAATTGGAATAAAGGAACTTGGCGTTCTTTCAGGACCATCCTTTGCAAAGGAGGTTGCAGAAGGTAAACCCACTTCGTGTGTTATAGCTTCTAATTCTGAAGACATATCTTCGATGGTTCAGGAAAATTTCTCTTCAGACAAATTAAGATTGTACCAGAGCAATGATATAATTGGTGTTGAGCTTGCAGGCGCACTAAAAAATGTTATTGCTATTTCAGCGGGAATAGTAAAAGGTTTAGGGCTTGGAATGAATGCCCTTGCATCTTTAATAACAAGAGCGATTGTTGAAATTGCAAGATTGGGAGTGAAAATGGGAGCTAAGAGAAGAACCTTCTATGGGCTTGCGGGAATTGGAGACTTAATACTGACATGCACGGGTGAATTAAGTAGAAACAGAAAATACGGAATAGAGCTTACAAAAAAGAAAAGTGAAATGATATTCCTTGATGGTCAGATTGCTGAGGGTGCAACCACTGCAAAAGCTGCTTATCTTCTTTCTAAAAAATTTAATGTTGAAATGCCAATTACTGAAGAAGTATATAAGATAATATATGAGGAAAAAAATCCTCTTCTTTCCATTAAAGATTTGATGAGGAGAAGGTTGAAAAAAGAATGAAATACGCAATAGTGTATTTCCTGGACGGAGAAGAGAAAAGATATATTATAGAAAAGGATAAGGTAACCCTTGGCAGACTCTCAGATAATGATATTCCGATTCCTGACTCTACCGTCTCTCGATATCACGCTGAAATAGTTAAGATCGGAGATGGACATGTCTTGAGGGATCTCGACAGTAAGAATGGAACATTTGTAAACTCCGAAAGAATTCTTGAAACATTTCTTAAGGATGGGGACGAGGTTGGGCTCGGCAAGTTCGAACTCAGATTTGAAAGCGTGAAAGATGTAAAAATAGTTGAGGAGTCGGAAGAGAGGTCAATGGTCAGCACCGCAAGATCAGTGAGAGAATTTATCCCTTCCCTTGAGGAAAAGGTAATTGAAGAGAGAAGGATAGAATATCTCGGACCTCTTGTAAAACTTGGTAAAAATCTTATCCTCTCCCGTTCCCTTAATGAAATTCTTCAGAATTGTATGGATACAATTTTTGAACTTATCCCTGCTGACAGGGCAGCAATAATTTTTTATGACCCGCACAAGGACATTCTTGTTCCTCAACTTACAAGGGAAAGAGGAAAAACTTCAGAGACTCTCACAATAAGTAAAACAATTGCAATGAGATGTGTAAAAGAAGGGCTTGCCCTTTTAGTTACAGATGCTCCTCTTGACCAGAGGTTTGCAGGAGCAGAAAGCATTTTGATCTACGGTATTAAATCTGCAGTCTCTGTACCTCTCTGGCTTCAAAATTCAACCATTGGGCTTATTTATGTTGATTCAACAGATCCCCACAGAATTCTCGGGAATGAGCACATGGAAATCCTTTCAATTCTTGCAAACTATTCAGCAATTGCCATTGAGCAGTTCAGACTCTCCCAGAAACTCGTTGAGGAGATGAAGATAAGGTCAAGGCTTGAGAGGTATCACTCTCCATCGATTGTTTCAAGACTTATGGAACTTACCCAGCTTCAGCCATCGTTTCAGGAAATGGAAGTTTCCATTCTTTTCATGGATATAGTAGGGTTTACATCTATAGCTGAGGAGCTTGATCCTTCTGAGGTCGGGAATTTTCTCAATAAATTCTTCTCAGAGATGACAAAGATTGTCTTTGAATACGAAGGAACTCTGGACAAATATATTGGAGATGCGATAATGGCAATATTTGGTGCTCCATTCCTCCAGTCAGATCATGCAGGGAGAGCTGTGAAGGCAGGGCTTGACATGATAAAGAAAACAGAAGAAATAGCTAAAAAGGGTATATTGGGAAGAGATATCAAAATAAGAATAGGAATTAACTCAGGAAAAGTTGTAGTTGGAGACTTCGGTTCTCCCATGAGAATGGAGTATACTTGCATTGGAGATGCGGTGAATATTGCTTCAAGAATTGAAAGCTCGGTGGCTGAGCCAGGGAAAGTTGTAATAGGTGAGAGCACATACAACATGGTGAAAGATAAATTTGATTTTAAATTTCTTGGCTCTAAGAAATTGGAAGGATTAAGAAAGGAGGTCAAAGTATGGGAAGTTTTAAAAGAAAAATGATATATCTTCTTATCTCTTCTCTGGTAATTGCAGGGTGTTCTACTAAATCCACAATGGAAGTTAGAAAGGAAAAGGATCCGAATTACCAGTACAATCTTGGAGCCTTTTATCTTAATGAAGGGAAGCTGGATCTTGCAATAAATCATTTTAATAGGGCACTCTCTCTTGAACCAAGACATTATCTTTCTATCCATGGTTTAGCAGTTGTCTCTATTATGAGAGGGGAAATAGATAAAGCAAGCAAATACCTGGAAGAAGTATTGAGAATACAACCTTCATTTACAGAGGCTCACAATTATCTCGGAATTATATATCAAACAAAAGGAGAATTGGAAAGGGCGAAGGAAGAATTTGAGAAAGTTGTTACTGACCAAAAATATCCTACACCTGAAAATGCTTACTTTAATCTTTCGGGAATAGAGATTGCAAAGAGGAACTGGAAAGAAGCTCTCGCTTATGTGGAGCTTGCGATAGAAAAAAGAAGAAGCTTTGCCACTGCCTACAATAGAAAAGGATTCATTCTAAAAGAACTTGGAGACATTGATGGTGCTGAGGAGTATTTTAGAAAGGCTTTGAACCTTTCCCCTGAAGATCCTGAATTCAACTATAATCTCGCAGAAATACTTGTTAGAAAGGGAAAAAAAGATGAGGCAAAAGAGATACTTCTAAAAGTTCTTCCTAAAGCCTCAGGTAAAGAGATACAGGAGAAAATCGAGAACCTATTGAAATCCATAATTTAATATATATAATATAAAGAGTGAGCAAGATGAATAAAGAAAGGTTAATAATTAAATTTCCAAATTTAATTTTGCCTTTTAAATTTTTATGTAGGAGGTAAACATGGAACAAACAAAAAGGATAGGAAATTTTTTGTTTTTTAAGGAGAAAAGAGAAGATATTTTAGGAAAGGAGTACAGAGCAGGATGGATTGAGGATGAAAAGATAAAGAATGTTATCTCTGTTGTGACAATAAAGGAGGTTTTTACAAAAAACGAAGAGCTCTTGAGGAAATTTTCAGAAGGCATGAGAGAACTTGCTAATTTGATAGATCCTAAAGTCGTGAGAATTCTTGGATTTGGAGCTATAGGAGAGAGAGTTCTCCTTTCAAGGGAGTATATTAGAGGAGAAACTCTTGGCGATATTTTAACCATTTCAATGTCTGAAAAGAATTACATGCCCCTTGATATAGTTTTATTCCTTTTTTCCCAGATTGCCTCAACTCTCGAGTATGTTCAGGCATTTCAGTTGGAGAGGCAGAGAATATTTCACGGTTTTCTTAACCCCTCTGACATTCTTGTTACATATGATGGGGTTCCGAAAGTTAAGAATTTCATGATTTACCCACTTCTTGAAAATTACCCCTATGAAAGAACAAGTGTAACAAAGCTATACGAAAGATATTTGACCCCTGACCACAAGAGCGGTCTTCCCATAACCTTCAGCACCGACATTTACTCCTTTGGAATGATTCTATTTGAATTTTTAACAGGAACACCCTTTGAATTCAAAGATGGAGAGAATCTAAGGGAAAAACTCGATAATTCAAAATTGCTCTTTCCTTACAAAGATTCGAGTGGAATCCCGCCTTCCCTCAAAAGTTTCCTGCTAAAAGCTCTTTCCCCTAACCCTGAAGATAGGTTCTCCTCAATAAGGGAAATGAGAAGGAGTTTCGATGCAATCATTACTGAAGAGAATATGGATGCAAGCACATTCAATCTCGCATTCTATATGAACTCCATTTTCGGAATTGTCGCTGAAAAGGAAGATAGAGAAATTGAAAGTGAGATCTCTGCAGAGGTTATTCCTGTGGAAGTTAAGGAAGAAGTTGTAGTAGAAAGAAGAGAAGTCCCTGTCAGATACCCCGCTATTGAGTTTACAGCATTTAAGGTTAAGGAGAAAAGGAGCCCTCTCCCTCTCTTTATAATCTCGATTGTCCTTGTTGCAATAATAGCAGTAGCAGGGACTCTTCTTATTGTCGGTAAAAGACAGACCCAGCCTCAGGCACCAGCAATTTCAGAGACAGAGATTCAAAAAAGAATAGATGAAAGAATAGCAGCCGTTCAGCAAAAGATGAAAGAAGACTTTGAAGCCCGATACAAAGCGAAAGAGGATGAGATTAGGTTCGCATATGAAGAACTTATGAAAAAAGCCACCGAACAACAGAAGAGAGAGCTTGAAGCACAAATGAAAAAAGATTTGGAAGCCCTTCAGAAGAAGAGAGCCGACGAAGAAGCAAAGGTCAAAGCAGAAGCTGAAAAAGTATCAAAAGAAATCACAGAAAAAGAAGTTCCACAACAGGTGGAAGAGAAAGCCCTGAAAAAAGAAGAACCCTCTACTGAAACCAAAGTTGAGAAGCCTCAAGAAGTTTCTCCTACTCAACCTGCTGTTGAAAAACCTGTCACCCCTTATACCCCATCTGTACCTACTATAAAGGAAGGAGAAACTCTCCCGTTAACTGCTTTGACCAAAAAACCTGATATTATTAGAAAAGGCATCGTAAATCCTGAGTATCCTACCCTTGCGAAAAAAACAGGCATAAAGGGAAGTGTTATGGTATCAGTTTTTATTTCTGAAAAGGGAGATGTGATAGATGTAAAGGTGATTCAAGAAAATCCTAAGGGGAAAGGTTTTGCAGAATCGGTTATAAAAACTGTAAAAACCTGGAAGTTCACTCCACCAGAGAAGGACGAAATGAAGGTTAGAACATGGCTCATTCTACCTGTGTTTAAATTTGAATAAATAGAGGCGATACAGGCAAGAAAAGAAATAATAACCAAGCTTCAATTACTAATTTCTAATACCCAACACAAAGAGAGAATTCCATTTCTCACCTAAGTTTGATTATTGGTTATTGGACTATTGGTTATTATTTGTTGATTGGAATTTGGGCATTGATTTATTCATTGCAAAAATACTGAGATTAGGTCTTGCAATAAACTGAGCATCTAAAGTGGATTTTTGGAAGAACTAAACTATTATCCTGAAATAGCTGTCAGCTGTTAGCTTTACTAAGTCCCTTCTTCCCACCCTTTTAAGTAAGCAATTTGTTCCTTTGTCAAAGTATCAATTGAAATTCCCATTGACTGAAGCTTTAACCTTGCAACTTCAGAATCGATTGAATGGGGCACATCATAGACAATTTTTGAAAGGGACGAGTGATTTTTTAAAATGTATTCCACTGATAAAGCCTGATTTGCAAAACTCATGTCCATTACTGTTGCTGGATGCCCTTCTGCTGAAGCAAGATTTATCAATCTTCCTTCGCCAAGAAGGAAAATGGATCTTCCATCCTTTAATTCGTATTCTTCCACAAATTCCCTTATTTTTCTTTTAGATACTGAAAGAGATTCAAGGGAAGGAATATCTATTTCAACATTGAAATGCCCCGAATTACAAACAATTGCTCCATCTTTCATCAAAAGGAAATGTTCCTTTGTGATTACATTTTTATCTCCAGTAACAGTTATGAAAATATCACCGATTTTTGCTGCCTCGTCCATTTTCATCACAAGGAAACCATCCATAACTGCTTCAAGGGCTTTAATTGGGTCTACCTCTGTAACTATAACATTTGCACCCATTCCCTTTGCCCTCATGGAGACACCTTTTCCGCACATGCCATAACCTGCCACAACAGCTTTCTTTCCTGCAAGAAGTATATTGGTGGCTCTCAGTATCCCATCTATTGTGCTCTGTCCTGTTCCGTAACGATTGTCAAAAAGATGTTTTGTCTGGGCATTGTTCACTGCAACTATGGGATATCCAAGGACTCCGTTTTTTGCCATTGAGGTGAGCCTTATAACCCCGGTTGTTGTCTCTTCAGTTCCTCCTATAACCTTTCCAAGGAGTTCTCTTCTCCTAAGATGAATCTCAGAGACAAGGTCTGCTCCGTCGTCCATTGTAATAACCGGGTTGTGGTCAAGGGCTTTGTTTATGTGAGAATAGTAAGTTTGATTGTCCTCACCTTTTATGGCAAAAACAGAAATTTCAAAATCTTTCACAAGGGACGCAGCAACATCGTCCTGGGTGCTCAAAGGATTGGATGCTGTAAGAACAACCTCTGCTCCACCCTCTTTTAAAGTTTTTACAAGGGCAGCTGTTTCAGATGTGACATGCAAACAACAGGATATTTCTACTCCATTTAGAGGTTTCTCCTTTGAGAATCTCTCCCTTATCATGAGGAGAACCGGCATGTGCCTTTCAGCCCATTCTATTTTTAGCCTCCCTTTTTCTGCAAGGTATATATCTTTTATATGAAACTCCATTTACTTTAACCCTGCCTCCTTTCTTAATTTTTCTGCAGAATCTATTCTTTCCCATGTAAATTCTTTTTCATTTCTACCAAAGTGACCGTAAACAGCTGTTTTTTTGTAAATTGGTCTTCTAAGATCAAGAAACTTGATTATTCCAGCTGGCGTAAGGTCAAACATGCCTCTTATCATCTCTACAATTTTCTCATCGGGAACCTTACCTGTTCCATATGTATCAACCATAATTGAAACAGGCTCAGCAATTCCAATAGCATAAGCAATCTGAATCCCAATTTCATCAGCTATACCTGCAGCAATAATATTTTTCGCTAGATATCTTGCCATGTAAGCAGCTGAACGGTCAACCTTTGTAGGGTCTTTTCCTGAAAAGCATCCTCCTCCATGGGGAGTTCTTCCACCGTATGTATCAACCATAATTTTTCTTCCAGTTAAACCTGTATCAGCAAGCGGCCCTCCCACGACAAATCTACCTGTTGGATTAACAAAAATTTTAGTATTCCTACTCATAAGCTCCTTTGGAATAACATTCTCTATAACAAGTTCAACCAAATCTTCCTTTATAGTATTCTGGGTTACAGATGGTGAATGCTGAGCAGAGAGAATAATTGTATCAACTCTCGCAGGCTTCCCATTTTCATATTCAACAGTCACCTGACTTTTTCCATCAGGCCTCAAATACTCGAGAATACCATCTTTTCTAACTGCCGCAAGTCTTCTTACCAATTTGTGAGATAGCATAATTGGAAGAGGCATAAGCTCCTCCGTCTCTCTGCATGCATACCCAAACATCATTCCCTGATCTCCTGCACCTCCAATATCCACTCCCTGAGCTATATCAGGAGATTGTTCCTGAATGGCAGAGATTACTGCGCAGGTTTCAAAATCAAAACCATACTTTGCTCTGGTATAACCAACCTCTCTAACTGTGTCCCTTACCACCTTCGGAAGATCAACATATCCAGAGGTTGTAATCTCTCCTGCAATAAAGACAAGCCCTGTTGTAACAAGGGTTTCGCACGCAACTCTTCCATTGGGATCCTGCTCCATTATTGAATCGAGAACCGCATCAGAAATTTGATCTGCAATTTTGTCAGGGTGACCTTCTGTTACTGATTCTGATGTGAAGAGAAATTTTCCTTTTTTCATAAGCTCCTCCACAATAAAGTATGAAATTATCTTTATATCACAATATTCCCAAAAAAACAATTGAGTTTGACAAAATCTTCAACCCTTTTTATATTTTAATTTAACAAAATGAAAAAATTTTACATTCAGTGGCACATAATTGATAGATGCAATCTCCGCTGCAAGCATTGTTATCAGGATATTTTTTCAAAGGAAAGGGAACTTGACTTTCATGGGTTAAAGGAAATTGCCGATAATCTTATTTTTACAATGAAAAAATGGGAAGCAAAAGTCGACATTGCGATAACTGGTGGAGAGCCTCTTTTGAAAAAAGAACTCTTTGACCTGATCTCGTATCTCCAGAATTCTGATTTGATAGGTAATATAAGTTTGATAACGAACGGGACACTTCTCTCTGGCTACTTAAATGAACTTGAAAAATTTAAAAAAATGAAGGAGATAAAAATATCACTCGACGGTATTTCAGAAGAAACAAACGACCTGATAAGAGGTGAAAGAACATTCTCAAAAGTAATGGAAAATGTAAGGAAGGGAATTAGAGGAAAAATTCCTTTTATCTTAATGTTCACAGTTATGAAAAAAAATCTTTTAGATATAGAATTTTTGCCTGATTTTACCAAAAGGGAGGGTTTTAAAGGTTTTATAATAGAGAGATTTTTCCCCCTTGGTACTGGCAAAAAATTAGAAAGTCTGGTTCTTTCTGGCAACGAATTTTTAAGTGTCTGGTTAAGAATACTTGAAGAATTCGGATATACAGCGAAAAAGGAAGATCTGATAAAATTCAGAGCAATAAAGGTTCTTTTTTATAAAGAAAAAGCTAAAATTTTTGGCTCAGAGTGTATAGTTGGTAAAGACGGAATAGCCCTTCTTCCCGATGGAACAGTTCTTCCCTGCAGGAGATTTATTCTTCCAATAGGGAATTTTCTCAAAGAATCCCTTTATGAAATTTGGAGAAATTCGAAAGTTCTTAATTCACTGAGAAACAAGAGCAACCTGAAGGGTATATGTGAAAGATGTGGAATTGATGAATGTATTGGATGCAGAGCTATGAGCTACTGCTTGACAGGTGATTTTCTTCATGAAGATCCTCATTGCTGGCTCGGAAAAACTCCTTTAATTTAGCTTTTTCTTCTTAAGCTATTCAACCCTTATTTTTCGCTTCGTTCCAATTCACAGTCTCTTCATAAATTTAGCTCATCAATCCACTTTTTAAGACCCCCGATAGCCCTCTCAATCAAAGCCTCTTTCCTAAATTTCTTTGAAATTTTCTCTTGCAATTGAGGGAGAAGACCAAAGGTGAAATTTATGGGATCAAATTTTTTAATTTCTGGCTTGGAAATTGCATAGCATAGACTTCCGACCGCAGTTGTAGAAGGAGGTGGAGAAAAATTCCTCCTTTTTAGCAAAGCAATTGCCGAAAGAGCTGCTATCAAGCCTGTTACGATATTTTCACAATACCCTTCTGCTCCTGTTATCTGCCCTGCAAAAATTATCCTCTCATCTTTTCTCAATCTTAAGGAGGGGGTCAAAAGAGCTGGAGAGTTTATATAAAAGTTGACATGAAGTTTTCCAAATCTAACAAATTCAGCTTTTTCAAGACAAGGAATCATCCTGAAAATTATCTCCTGTTCTTTCCATCTCAGCCTACTCTGAAAACCGACAAGCTCATACCACTCTCCATTCAGATCATTTCTCCTCAATTGAACAACTGCATAGGGAATCTCCCCGGTTCTCTTATCTCTCAAGCCAACAGGCTTAAGAGGACCGAATCTCAGTGTATCAAAACCTCTTTTACCCATTTCCTCAATGGGAAGACAACTTTCAAAGAAAATTTCTTTCTCAAAGGGATGAATGTAGGCTTTCTCTCCCTTTATAAGCTCCCTCCAGAATCTTTCATATTCTTCCTTTGTCATTGGACAATTTATAAAATCATCTCCCCCTTTTCCATACCTTGAACCGAAAAATGCTTTTTCCATATTTATTGAAGAAAAAGTAACAATGGGGGAGGATGCATCATAAAAATATAAATTTTTATGCCCTGTAATCTCTATAATACTTTTCCTCAATGGTTCTGATGTAAGGGGACCTGTGGCAATTATTACAATACCGTCCTTTGGAATCTCTTTAACTTCCTCAACCACTCTTTCAACAAATTTATTTCTTTCCAGCTCCAAAGTAACTGTCTGAGGAAACAGGCTCCTATCCACAGCAAGGGAAAGACCTGCTGGAACTCTTGTCTTTTTAGCAACCTCAATAAGAAATGACCCTAAGATTTTGAGTTCTTCTTTCAAAAGTCCTGAAGCAGAGTTCAAATCTTCAGAACCAAGGGAATTACTGCAGACAAGCTCAGCAAAATATGGAGTTGTGTGAGCTCCTGTCATTTTCTTTGGTCTCATCTCGTAAAGACGAACTGGAATCCCCCTTTTAGCAATCTGATAAGCGCATTCAGAACCCGCCAGCCCTCCGCCAATTACAGTAATCATTTTTTCAGAATCTTTTAAATAATTAAATAATATTTTACACTAACCATTTATGAATTTTAAACTACCGATTCTTGGAATTTACGATTGTTGAATTCTAATCTTCTTTTTAATATCATTTAATTATGCTTAAAAAAATTGGGAGAACAGATAAAATCAGTCCTATAAGAGGAGAAATAATCAAAAATGGAGATTAAATTTAGAACTATTGGATTTATTCGCTCCCCATTCAAAACCATGGAGAAAATACATGAAAAAAGATACAAACTTGCATCAGGATTTGAAAATATTAGTGGAGAGATTGAAATAGCAGAAGGATTTGAAGAAGGATTAAAAGATATAGAGGGTTTTTCCCATTTAATAATTGTTTTCATTCTCCACATGGTTCAGGAAGCAAAATTAAAAGTCATTCCTCCCTTTGACAGTTGTGAAAGAGGCGTTTTTTCTACAAGATCCCCTTTCAGACCAAATCCGATTGGTATTACAATTCTGGAGCTCCTTGAAAGAAAGGGGGCAGTTCTGAGAGTTAAAGGAGTTGACATGGTTGATGGAACACCTGTTATAGATATAAAGCCCTATACCATTCGAGACTCAAAAATTAATTTGAAGATGGGTTGGCTTGAAGAAAAACTCAGCCCTGAAGAGAAATTTTCAATAGAACAAAAATCTTCTCTCCTTGAAGATGCAGCAAAGCTATGGCTTGCCCATGATGGGTTGTGGTTTTTGAATGTAGAGAAAAAATATGGTATTGAAAAAGCAATTGAAATTGACAAAGATGCCTGGAAAGATTTTACAGTTATTGAGGCAAAAAGAATAATGGAGAGGCTTTCCCTTCCAGAAGATGGGGGCTTGTCTGCTCTGAAAACTGCTTTAAAATTCAGACTTTATGCATATATCAACAAACAGGAAATTATTGAAAAAAATGAAAAAAGCTTTATTTTCAGAATGAACTCCTGCAGGGTTCAGGAAGCAAGGAAAAGGAAGGGACTTCCTGATTTCCCCTGTAAATCCGTTGGAATTGTTGAATACTCATATTTTGCAAAAACAATAGACCCGAGGATAGAAACAGAATGCCTTTACTGCCCTCCTGATAATCATCCTGAGGACTCATGGTGTGCATGGCGATTTAAAATAAAGGATTGAAAATGGAAATCTGGATTCTTGAAAGCGCGTCAGAAAAGCTGAGAATTCTAAGGTGTGTTGAGAAGAGAGGAAAGGGTATAATCTTAGGTCATAAGAGGGGAGACTCCTTCATTGTTGAAGATTTAATCCCCTTAAAAAGGCTCAATCTGAATTCTAAAAAATTTATATCTTCCATTATTTCAAATAAAAATTTTCTTGGATTTTTCATCTTTAGAGAGGATGAACTTAAAAATCTTCCTGAGTTCTTTTATGGAAGTGTAATTCTTAAAATTTTGAAAGAAGGAATTAAAGGATATGTTGTGGAACTTGAAGAAAGGAATATTCCCAAAATGATAGAATTGTCAGTAAAAGTTTTAAGTCAGGAGGGTAAGAATGGATGAAAATCAAAAGAAAACATTACTAAAAATTGCAAGGAACTCCATAAGAGAATATTTGAAAAATAAGAAATTGATAACACCAAAAGTTGATGACCCTCAGCTCAAAGAAAAAAGAGGGGTTTTTGTTACTCTAAAGGTTAAAGGAGAACTAAGAGGTTGCATTGGATACCCGCTTCCATATAAACCTCTTTATTCCGCTGTTGCTGAACTTGCCATAGAGTCTGCTACTTCTGACCCGAGATTCTCGCCTGTTCAGCTGGAAGAACTTGAAAAAATAGAGATAGAAATTTCTGTTTTGACCCTTCCAAAGCCAATTTCATCCTATGAAGAGATAGAAATTGGAAAGCATGGAATAATTGTCTCAAAGGGACCTTTCAGAGGACTACTTCTTCCTCAAGTCCCTGTTGAATATGACTGGGATCTTGAAGAATATCTATCCCAGGGATGCATGAAAGCCTGTCTTCCATCTGATGAATGGAAAAAAGGAGTTGAAATAGAAGTCTTCGAAGCAGAAGTTTTTTCAGAGAGGGAATTTGTATAATTGAAAATTTTATTTTTTCGATACCAAACTAAAAAGGCGTGGGTTCATGATTTATTCTTCATGGAGAACCAAAAAACTCACTTTTGAAATACAAGTATATCTTCGACTCCTATCTTCCCTTTGTCTGCTTTTGATAGTCCATGCTCAATTACATCAATTAATTTGAAACCTGCTGACTTCCCTAAATCTCCTAATATAGGTGATGTTTCAATTATTTCTTCTTTTCCATTTATTACCCAGGAATGATACTTACTGACAACCATCAGATAATATTTATTTTTCTTAAGAACTCTATAACATTCTTCAAAGGAAAGTTTCATCATTTTCAGATAATTTTGAACAATTTCAGCTTTTATAGCTCTACGAGATTTCTGCAGAAGTTCTATTAACTTTAAATTTGAATCAGGTAGTTCAATGGAAAAATACTTATCACCTACAAAAAGGGGCATGGTTTCATATCTGGTCTCGTCCCTGTGTTTTGCTTCATAAATATTCTTTGTTGATTCCCATTTGAGGTCTTCATCCAATCCTAATATTAGTATGGAAATTTTATTATTCCCTATATAGTCCAGGGCATCAAAATAAGGAGGGGATGTGAGTATTCCGTCAATACTTTCATCTTTTATCATTGACATATTAGTGGAATCGCCTTTAATAATTTTTACCTTTCCTTTGTTTAGCTCCACACCCAGTATTTCAGCCATTTTCAAGGTAGCATAAAGAACTAAATATCTATCCTCAACATAGGATTTGAATGAATCAATGATATCTATTGTCCTATTCTTTTCTGAATATTCAACAATTTGTTGACTCAGAAGGATTAAAAGAAAGTTTCTAATTTTTTCATCTTCAAAACTCTCTATCTTCCCTTTTATCTGAAATATCTTTTCAAGATAGGGCTCTATCTTCTTTAAGAGAGAAATATTTGAAATTTCTTTCTTAATCTTTTCCTTTAATTGAATTAACCCATCTTTAATCTCTTTTTTGAACAATTCACTATCAATGGAGCTAAAAAGCTCAATTATTGCGTTTCTTAAACCACCTACATTAATTGCAAGATTACATTTAGCCTCTGCTATCATTTTGCCCATGTTTAAAATTTCAATTCCTACTGCATTAATTCCCATTGTTGGAGCATCTGCAATAAAAGCACCCGAGCCTGCAAATGGGTCAAGAATCGTATCGCCTTCTTTAACTCTTAAAAGATTTATCAATGTTCTCGATATCCTTGGGTCTCCCTTCCCCTTATATTTGTGTAAATAATGTAGGAACGGTTTCCTGAGTTCTGTAGATGCCCAATCCACAAAATCCCCTATATGTTCTTTTCCAAGCCCAAAATGCGGAGAGTGATAATGTCCGTTTTTTAAGTGAGTGATTAATTCATTTAATCCTTTTTCAATTCCTGATTCTTTTTCTTTAAAATAATCCTCCCAATTTTCACTGTTTTTAGGTCTGAAAACACAGGCAGGAAGTTTTTTTACCTCTGTGGCATATTCAAAGAGTGTTTGAAAAGGTAAAAGCCTTATTGTCACTAATTTGTTTTTAGATTTGTCTATATCCTTTAAAAAAATTTGTGTGTAGGAATTATAATCAATTCTACTTTCGATGGGTGAGACTTTATCAATATATATACCAATCTTTTCAAGTGTCTCCTCAAAATTCTCAGATATAAAACAAATAAAAATCTCTCTAAAAAATGTTGCCCTTTTAGCTATGTTAACTGCATTGGTGAAGGGTAATTTTGCCAAAAAACCCTGTCCTTCACCAAGATAAACCAACCTACTAATCAAGTGAATTACTTCATCATCTAATAGAATAAATGGCTTTTCTCTGAAGAGAGAAGCAATAGTTCTGACTAATTCAGTCTTTCTCTCAAGCAAGCTTTCTATTTCTCTTTTTGCAAGAATGAGCTCATCGGGATCCCTCAAATCAAATTTTACCTTTGCCAAACAATATAAATCCATTATTTTACCTCGAATAATTCACAAGGTTTTATCTTAAATTGCAATTTTGTGGGGTCAGGAGTTCCCCCTTTTCTTTGCATAGTAATTCTACCAATATATAAACTACCTTTAGGTGATATTCTTACTTCGCCCGAACCAAAGAAATTCATTACTTTATTAATGTCTCTTAAAGTCCATGTAGTTGAATCATCTTTTTTATTATATCTTGTAACAAGCATCCAATTAGCTGATAAACCGCCTCTTCCTTTCAAAATATCTGAAACTACAAGAATTTTATTGTCTTTAAAAAAATTCATAATTTTATCCTGCAATTGGTCCGGCAACTCATCCAGGAACATTCGCCTTTTGTCCCTTAAATTTCTTTTCCCAATAACCTCTGGATACAAATAAGGATTAATCTCTCCAGTAAATAATTTCAGCCCCAAAGCAATATCATCATAAAATTTCCACATTTCTTTATACGAATCCACCCATCTCTTGTCAACTTGGTTATAATCTGCATCTGAGTTAGCTTTTTTTCAACGATAAGTTTTCAATCTTTGTAATCTTGCCTATGGTGATAACAATTCTTATCTGTGCATCTGCCTTTTTAAACCTCGTCAATTCTTCAAAACTTTCTCTCAGTCCTAATTTTTCCACATCTATTTTTTTCAATCTGGTTGGGATTAAAATTTAAAATTGCTTCAAGCGAATTAATTGAGTTAATATCATATCCCATAATTCTAAGCCACGCTTGAGCTTCATTATCCTTTTTCCAATTATTAAATTTCTTACAAATCTCCCTTTCATTTGCAAAACCCCCTTTTGCAGTCATAGAACCAATTTCAAATGTGGTCATTTATCCTAATCCTCCAAATCTCTTTTTTCGGCTTCTTTATCCTCACGCCTTGCTTCATTTTTATAACCTTCTGCAACTTTTCTTAAAATAGAACTTACTCTGGGATATTCAGTAGCCAACTTCTCAGAGTATAATCTGTATTGTTCGGCTAACATACGTTCCTGTTCTCCACCTTCAGAGGGAGATCTCCAAACAACTCCTCTTTTATTGAAAATTCCTACCCTAAAACCCTTTTCTAATTCTTTGCTTTCTATCTCTTCTATAATTCTGCATATCTCTACAGGAGGCCAATTACCACTTGAATCAGGCATAGCCTGGGCAAATACTTGTCCGATATGATTATCGCAAATTTCCAATCTATCTTGTTCTTTACAAAGATTCCTTGCTTTATCCACCCATTCTTTTAACTTTTGATAATTTATTTTACCGTTATCATCACTTCCAGGAATTGTTTTCCAAGTATGAAGCAATTTAAAAGCAAGTTCGGCTCTTTGTTTTTTTAATTCCTCGGGTAGTTCTTTCTCTTCTTCATCAAAATCCTTATTTTTGGGTTTATAAAAATATCTGATTGCCTTTGCAAAAAATTCGGGATTATTTGCTAATTCTTGGAGTAGCACTTTAGGGGATCTCCTACTGCCAACACTTGCAAGTATAGGCAAGTATAGCCATTCTAACTTTGCGAGTTCACCACTTTCAATCCCTTCAGTTTGGTCCAGAAGTTCAAATAGTTGTTCAATATCCCATTGGTGCACTATATTAATATTATCTATACTTTTTTCTGACGCCGCCTTCAGAAGTAGCTTAGCAATAAACTTAGCTGGAATTTCTTGCCTAAGTATAGCAGCTGTATTTAAAGCTGTGAAATATCTTTTAACACTCATTAATTGCTTCAAACCATAAAGTTTCTCTTTTGTCGTTAGGTCAAAAAATTTTGGATATTTTGGATATAGTCTTTTCCAGTATTCCTGCTGGATTTGGCTATTAAACTTTTTTAATAAATCCCATACTTTTTGTTTTTGTGGAAATGCAAGAAATAAATTAACAATTTTTTTGCTTGACCAATTCTTATTCAGAGCGTCGTTTATAATCTTATCAATATAAATATCTTCATTCTTTAAGGATTTTTCGAATATATACGCTTGGATAAATGAAATTCTCTTGTTATCATCAGTGTCAAGCAAAGAAAATAAAGTTCCTTCTTCTTTATCTGTTAAAGAAATTTCTGCTAATGTTATCCCTACAAATTGAGGATTTTTAGTTTGAGTGGCAAGGCTTATTACGCCATTTATTCCTAAACTATTCCGTATAGATTGGACTGCTTCTTTTCTGATTAACAACCTGTTCAAACTTTTTATGGTCTTCCAATTCTTTTCCTTCTGGAAGTTCAGGCCAATAATCATCAAAAAGCCAGAGGGAGCATTTTATAATATCATCTGGTTCAAGTTTGTTATAAAGTTTTTCTAATTCTACTAATTCTGGCTCAGGCATTGCCCATTCAGCATCAGGAAAAGAGCGATGGCGTGAAAGAATCTCTCTTAAATTGTTCCATAGTTCAAGTTTTCTTTCATCAATTGAATTTATACATTCTGATAACTTAAACAATACTTTTTCTTTCTCTTGAGGCGGAAGGTCAGGAAAATGTTCTATAACTTCACACCATCTTCTACCGTTGGTTCCTACATTTTTAACAACCCTTTCTACTATTCCACTGATACTTTCTAAGTACTCTTTAATTGTAACTCTGATTTCATCTCTTTCTGAAAATTGTCTCCACCGAGGTTTATAGTTAAAAGAACCTACATCATGAACAAGTGGAAGAAGCTCAATTAATAAATTCCATCCTATTTCGGGCTCTCCTTTTATCAGCAAGTCTATAGATTTTAATCGCTGTTCTGAATTTGCAGAAGTTGAGGGAGCCACAAAAGAAAAATACTTCTTAAAGTGTCAATAGGGCTATTGGCTAATTTACCGCCAGGGTCTAATTTTGACAATTTTCCTAAAATATCAGTTACCCTACTAAGTAAATTAGGATCCCAAGCTAAACCTTCAAGTGCCCAGAGTAAACTTGGATGGGCACTATGTGATGTAAAAGCATCTTCTGTTTCAGAAAACATTCCCATTATGGGTGGTGATTCTTGCGAAAGAGAATCTTCAACTGCATCAAGAAAAGATGATGGGGAAGCTTCTGCTATCAATGGTAGAATATCTTCTAAAGAATACCAGAGCTCCCAATTAGCATTGTTTAATAATTCCCGTACTAAATTATCTACCCAGAGTTGGGAAATGTAAGATAAATCTAATCCTTTTCCGTTATTTACTTTATCTCCAAAAACAGCAATTAAAATTAATGTTTCTGCAATACCTTCCCTTAACTCTTTTGAATATTTTGCTATCTTGCCATAAACAGAAGCCATCAATCTCTTTTCAGGCTCAAGCTCGAGAGCAGGATTTATCTCTTTTAAAACTTCAAGTGCTATATTCTTAAAACTTTCAAAATCTTCTCTTGTTAGAAAAGGTGAAAGCGCAAAAAACGAATCTATATGAGAAGTTAAACGCCAAATTTCACCGATTTTTAATATAGGTGGGTCAGGGTGATAACACCACTTTTTCAAAGAAGCAATATACTCCTCATAGTGCAGTTTTGCAATTTTACTTACTAAATCTTTATCACCCTGTTTATTCTCATCCCACTTTCCAATTAATAAAGCAGGTGTAAGTTCCCTCGCGTTTTCTGGTTTAGCCCACTCAGGTTGATTTGAAGCAGGACTTAGTTGTCTTCTTAATACACTTTAAATTCTCACTGTATCTTTGGAGTATTTCTCTGCAAGTTCTTTTAAAATTCCCATTTTAACAAGAGAATTTACAAATTCTTCTCTTCCAATATAAGGTAATACAATCTTTTCTTTGCTTATTGTATCATCAGGACCTAAAGGAATAAAAATGTAATGAGCATTAGAGTAGGGAGTTGCCGTTTCTATTTTTTTAAATTTAGGGATTAACAGTAGTCCACTTTTACAAGTAGTGGTGATATGCCTGAAAGAATTTTGATCATGAATAACAAGACTTTTTGATAAAAAATATTCCTTTTCATTTTCAGAAAGTGTAAGAATAACAGCACTTGGAAAGGCTATGGCTTCGTCGCTTGTAAAAGCTTGAACTGATAAAGATGATGGATGAGAATTTAGCCAATCTTTAATTTTTTTACTCTCTTTTTCCCGTCCTCCAATTACTAACTCCTGGGTAAGTGGTGGATTTGTAACTTTACTCCACTCATTCCACCAATCTTCTAAGGATTGAACATTTTCGGGATATTTTCCTATATATCTTGCTAACCATGCCCCTACGGCAGGAGCTTGCTCAAGCCATTCTTCTAAATCTCTTGCGTCATAAACTCTTACATCTTTCCAGAATTTTTCATTTTTCTTTTCATTTGCCCACTTTTCTTTCTTGGTCCATATTCTTGGAGTTACAAAAATAAATACAGTTTCGGAAGTGTTATAACCAAGTGGATCTTTTTTTCTTTTCTGATAATCGCTTTCAGCTTTCTTTTTTATGTCTTTGTTTACACTAATTTCCCATGTTGATGCTCCTTTTGGAATATATTCTGTTTCGTCAAGTGATTCTAATCTTCCATCCCATCCTGGACAGACTATGTTATCTCCTGCTGGAAAAGATATAGAACTAATACTATTTGTGGTTGCTCTTATTAAGCGACGAATAACAAGAGGTAGAAAATCTCGGCAATCTCGTCTTGAAGACCAGTTGTTCAAATCTTGAGCATCAACCCAAATTCTCATTCCTCTTTTTACTTATCCCCTTCTCATTTTTTCTCACTTCTCTATCCATTATACATAGTTTATAATATCATTAAGTTACCTTTTGAGTAAAGAACCTGTCTTTTACTTACTTTACCTGAATTTTTATTGTAAATTCAAGTAAGAAAGACCTCTTATCTGAAAAAGGACTTTGAATCTTCCTCCCATTATCTCAGGGGAAAGAAGGATTTTGGCTTGATTTTTTAATCTTTCCGAATCCTTTGATTTTTCGAGGATCCCCAACACTCCAAATTCAAGAAGAAATTTCTCCTGAGAGTAGAAAAATACTTCTTCAAGCCCCTCTTCCTCTCCTCCTCTCCTCAGAACCTCGAAATTAACATCAGCTGTTATATCCCTTTCTCCTGGTTCTGAGAGTATATCTTCAAAAACTCTGTGATCTTTAAAGGCTCTATATGTGTTTGGCTTTGGATTTTCTGAGCCGTAGTCAATTGTTAAAATCCCTCCCCTTTTTAATTTTCTTCCAATCTCCTTTATAAATTTATAATCCTCCATTCTCACCTCTCCCCTTTCTCCTTCTTCAAGTTCAAAGGGGAATTTCTTCATGTATTCAAAAACTTCTTCAGAAGGCTCTCCCGGTTCATCAAATAACTTCCCATCATAATTTATATAAACTTCCATAATCTTCCCTTTAAAATTTTCAACAATTCTGAAGGGTAAAGAGTCGAAGAACTCATTGGAAATTACTAATCCTTCAAAATCTTTAACAGTTTCTAAAGATGTCAGATAATTTATTTTCTCTTCTCTATTTCCTCTTTTAAATAGTTCGTAAATTTTATAATCTACTCTTTCAAAGATTGAGGGTTCATTCTCTTTTATAAAATTCAATATATCCCTTGCAAGAAATCCTTCTCCACCACCAAGTTCAAGAATAGAAAATTCTTCTTTAAAAAAAGGAAGAAGCTTGATTATGAAATTTCCAATTACAAAGCCGAAAAGGTTTGAGGCTGTTGGAGATGTAATAAAATCTCCCTTTTTACCTGGAAAGTGACGGTAGTAATATCCAAGACCTGGATAATAAAGGGCAATTTCAATGAATTCCTTATAAGAAATTCTTCCCTTCTCCTTTATCCTTTCAGCAATTATCCTTTCAATTTCATTCATTGGATACTAAAAAAATCCTTATGTCACTCACATTTGTTGAGGTTTCTCCAAGTTTTATAAGATTACCAGTTTTTTTAAAGAAATTGTATGAATCATTATTCCCAAGAAATGAGCGCGGTTCTAAACCAAGTTTTCCCGCTTTTTTATATGTTTCCTCATCAATCCATGCTCCTGAAGCATCTGTGGGACCATCAATTCCATCACTGTCAGCACTCATAACCAAAAACTTTCCTTTCATTCTCTCCATTTCAATTAAAAAAGAGAGAACAAATTCCTGATTTCTTCCACCCTTTCCTTTCCCATTAACTTTTACTTGAGCTTCACCTCCAGCAAAAAGGCAACAAGGCTTTTTGCAAGGATGACCTGACTCTATTATTTCCATTAAAATCTTGCTATAGAATTTTGCTAATTCTGAAGCTAAACCTCCATCCCTTGATGTGAGAATTATCGTTGAAAAACCAAGTTTTTCTGCTTCTTCTTTTCCCTTTTCAAGGGCATATAGATTATTACCGATTATAAAACTCCTTACATTTTCAGGCTCCTCTTTCAAAGTTTCCTCTAACTTCCCTTTAATTCCCGACTCAACAATTTTAAGTATTTTTTCTGGAACTTTTTCAGTCAATTCGTATTTTTCAAAAATATCTTTAACATCCTTCCATGTGGATGAATCCTTGCTCAATGGACCAGAACCAATACTTTCAATATCATCCCCAGGAACATCGGATAGAATCAAATTTATAGTCTCACAGGGAATTATTTTTGAAAGTTTCCCTCCTTTAAATTTGCTCAAATGTTTTCTGACAATATTTACTTCTTTAATGGATGCGCCTGACTCAAGTAAAGCTTTATGGACAAGGGATTTTTCATTAATAGTGAGTCCAAAATCTGGACAACAAAGGATTGACGATGCACCGCCTGAAAGAAGAAATATGCATAAGTCATCTTTTCTAATATTCTCTCTTATAAATTCTTCCATTTTTTTTGAAGAAGCTAAACTATTTTCATCGGGGACAGGGTGGGAGCCTTTAACTGTCAAAATCCCTTCTATCCTCTTCTCATCAATTCCACAGAGAAGTCCTCCTTCAATTCTTCCTTTTAAAATTTCCAACATTGCTTCAGCCATACTTATTGAAGCTTTTCCAGCCCCAAGAATCCATAATTTCCTTCCCTGAACATCAAAAGAACTCCCTTCAATTTTTAAAGTTCTTCCATCAAAAAGAATTTTCTCACTAAAAAGATTCTCAGGCTTTACTGAATCAACTGCCATTCTTAAAAGATGGATGCCAATATCGTAAAGACTTTTCATTTTTCTATCTTCGGAAGAACTATTTCCTTTTGCGATTGATATTTGCCTTTTTTGTCTCTATATGATACTTCACAATCTTCATCGGATTCAATAAAGATTATCTGGGCAATCCCTTCACCCGCATATAATTTTACAGGGTATGATGAAGTATTAGCTATTGAAATAGTCAAAAACCCTTCCCATTGTGGTTCAAGGGGTGTGACATTTACCACTATTCCACACCTTGCATATGTTGATTTTCCCAGACAAATTCCCATAACATTTCGAGGAATTCTAAAATATTCAACACTTCTACCGAGAATGTGAGAATTTGGCTCAATTATAATTTCCTTTGCTTTTCTTTCCTCCCAGTCTTTCTCAAAGATTCTTTTTGGGTCTATCTTTCCTAAATTTTTTATGACTGGAATTTTGAAATCTTCTGACAATCTTATGTCATACCCATACGAAGAGAGTCCGAAAAATATTATCCCTTCTTTTTTCTGTTTTTCGGAGAATGGTTCAATCATTTTTTTCTCTATTGCCATTTTCTTGATCCATCTGTCTGATTTGATCATTTATACCTCCATCTTCTCTGAGAATTTCAATGGATTTTAAATTAAAGTGTATCATATTTTCTTTTCTAACTTCAAAGAGCTTCTAAATGCCTCCTGTTCCAGAAATTCCGCAAATTAGATTTTCAGGTTAAGAACTTTCTTTATAAATCCATA
>CAZHEF010000031.1:0-33964 GCA_964531645.1 uncultured Clostridia bacterium | reverse complement strand
ATTTCTCAACCCCTACCCCCTTCCACAAACCCAATTTACGGAATTTCTGAATAAAACCATTCTGATTTGAAATGCCCTCCCTCAAATTATATAATAGTATTTGAAAGCATTGCGAAAGTGGCGGAACTGGAAGACGCGCTGGACTTAGGATCCAGTGGCTAAAGCCGTGGGGGTTCGAGTCCCCCCTTTCGCAGAAAGAGAGCCTTCCGTGAAAGAAGAAAAAACACCTTCCACTATAAAAGAGTTACATGTAAATGTTTCAGAAAATGAGATAAAGAAGAAAAGAGAGGAGATTATTAAATATTTCAAAACCCGCGTAAAAATTCCTGGATTTAGACCCGGCAATGCACCGATAGAGATAGTGGAAAGGGTTTTAAAAGAGGAGATAAAAGAAAAGGTTACTAATGAATTAATCTATGAATATGGAAGAAGGGCAATTGCCGAGTCAGGTCTTAATCCTCTTAATACTCCAGTAGTTAAAGAGTATAGCTACGAAGGTGATGGCTCCCTTTCATTTTCCATTATTTTCGAAGTAATGCCTTCATATGATGTAATTGATTATACTGAAATTGAACTTGAATTGAAAAAGACAAATATTGAAGAGAAGGATATTCAAAATGCTTTACAGAATTTAAAGGAGAGTTTTGGTCAACTTGTTCCCGTTGAGGTTAGAGGCGTTCAGAAAGGGGATCTTGTCGAGATAGAGGTTCAGAGATTTATAATTTCAGAAAAAAGAGCTTTGCCAGTTGAAAGATACCGGTGGCAGATTCAAGAGGAAATTGAGGAAATTCCAGGACTTTTTGAGAATGTAATCGGTTTGAAAATAGGAGAGGAGAAGAAATTCAGAATTGTATATTCTGGAGGATTCTACAAAAAAAATTTGAAGGGGAAGGAGGTAGAAACAAAGGTTAAAATAATTTCTATAAAGGAGAAGAAATTACCTGAACTGACTGACGAATTTGTAAATCAAATTGGTGATTATAAAAATGTTAATGATTTAAAGGAGAAACTGAGACAAAAGATAATGGAAGAGAAAGTAAAAAAGGAAAGAGAGGCTATTGAGACTGAGATTTTGAGAATTTTAAGGGAGAAGAACCCTGTAGAAGTTCCTAAGTCTCTTGAAGAGATGGAATTGCAGAGATTGGCAAGGTCCTTTGAGATAAAGGGAGAGATTGGACCGGAAGAGGAAAAAAGATTAATTGAGACCCTCAGAAATATTGCTAATTCAAATGTCATGAACTATTTGATACTGACCAAAATTAGCGAAAAAGAAGGTGTAAAAGTAGATAGGCAGGAGGTTGAGTCCGAGCTCAGAAGAACGGCTGACCTTGGTTCTCTCTCCCTTCAGGAGATAGAAAGGCTGCGAAATGACACTGAAAAAAAATTGATTTTGAAAAAGACGCTTGACTTTATAATAAGTAAGGCTATAATAAAATATAAAGAGGAAAATTGATGATTCCTATTCCTATTGTATTAGAGCAAACAGGCAGGGGTGAAAGATATTACGATATCTTTTCCCGCTTGCTAAGAGACAATATTATATTTATCGGCTCTCCTATTGATGATAATGTAGCAAACCTTGTTATTGCTCAGCTTTTATACTTAGAGGCCGAGGATCCTGAAAAGGATGTGTATCTCTATATAAACTCACCGGGAGGATTAATAACTGCTGGACTTGCCATTTATGACACAATTCAGTTCATTAAGCCTGATGTTTGCACAATATGTATTGGACAGGCAGCATCAATGGGAGCACTATTACTTGCTGCGGGAGCTCCAGGTAAAAGATCTGCCCTCCCGAACTCCAGGATAATTCTTCACCAGCCCTTTGGAGGTTTTCAAGGACAGGCAGCAGACATCGCAATTCAAGCCCAGGAGATTTTAAGATTAAGAGAAAGAATAAATGAAATACTGATGAAACACACAGGACAGCCAAAAGAAAAGATAATCGCAGATGTTGATAGAGATTTTATAATGACTCCAGAACAGGCAAAGGAGTATGGTCTTATTGACAATATAATAACCAAAAGAACATAATTTTTTAGGATGGTTTTCAAATGAAAGATATCGAGAAAGAAAGAACAATAAAGTGCTCCTTCTGTGGAAAATCTCCCTTGCAGGTAGGGACAATGATTGCTGGACCAGGGGTTTATATCTGTGACTCCTGTGTGGAGCTTGCAAGAGGAATAATAGAATCTGAAAAGGTAAAGAATGATAATTTTAAATTCAAAAAAACATTTCCAACTCCTTACGAGATCAAATCAGCTCTTGATGAGTATGTAATAGGCCAGGAGAAAGCAAAAAAGAAACTTGCTGTCGCTGTTTACAATCATTACAAAAGGATAAGACTTGCAAAATCCGTAAGGAAAGATGTTGAATTACAAAAAAGTAATATTTTACTTATAGGACCAACAGGAACGGGGAAGACACTGCTTGCACAAACCCTTGCAAAAATCCTCTCAGTTCCTTTTGCCATTGCTGATGCTACCACTTTAACAGAAGCAGGATATGTGGGTGAAGATGTTGAAAATGTTCTTTTAAAACTTTACCAGAATTCAGGTTATGACATAGCAAAGACTCAGGAAGGAATTGTATACATTGATGAAATTGATAAGATTAGCAGAAAGAGTGAGCATCCTTCAATAACAAGGGATGTATCAGGAGAGGGTGTTCAGCAGGCTCTTCTTAAAATTCTTGAAGGGACTGTTGCCAATGTCCCTCCACAGGGTGGAAGAAAACATCCCTATCAGGAGTTTATCCCAATAGACACGGCAAACATACTATTTATATGCGGTGGTGCTTTTATTGGGCTTGAAAAGATAATTGCAAAAAGAATTGGGAGGAGAGCAGTGGGTTTTAAGACAGATCCTAACTATTTCCAGAAAAATATAGAAGATTACGATGAACTCTTGGGTCAGGTTCAACCAGAAGACTTAATAAAATATGGACTTATTCCAGAATTGGTAGGTCGTCTACCTGTAGTTGCTCATTTAACGGATCTTGATGAAAAAGCGCTGGTTGATATTCTTACAAAACCAAAAAATGCAATAGTAAAACAGTTTCAGAAGTTGTTTGAGATAGAGGGGGTAAAACTTACTGTAGCAGATGAAGCCTTGCACGCCATAGCTACAATGGCAATAAAGAAGAAAGTCGGGGCAAGAGGTTTGAGAAGTATTATGGAGGAATTAATGACTGATATAATGTTCCATCTTCCTTCTCGTCGAGAAATTAAAGAGTTTGTAATTACAAAGGAGATGGTGGAGGAGAAGGAGTGGAGTTTTGAAAAACAGATTAAAGCTGTAGGTATATAAAATGGCAGGAGAAAAAATTATTGACGAATTTGAGACTCTTCCCATGATTCCTTTGAGGGATGTGGTCATATTTCCTGGAACTCTTGTCCCATTCATTATTGGAAGGAAATCCTCCCTTGAAGCTTTGAGTAAGGCTCTACAGGTAGACAGGAGAATTTTTCTTGCATCTCAGATAGACCCAACTGTTTTTGCTCCTCAACCAAAGGATATTTTTACATGTGGAGTAATTGGAAGCATTGTCCAGTATGTAAAGGCTAATGAATCATCCTCAGATGAGGAGAGCATGAAAGTCGTGGTGGAAGGTATTAAAAGAGCAAGGATTGTTGAATATAAGAGAATCATTCCATTTTATGAAGTTTCAGTAAAACCTATTCAGAAACTGTCCATTTCAATCTCTGAAATCAAAGGGTATATTCAAAACTTACTGAAATTATTTGAGGACTATGTAAAACATACTCAGGTTGTAAATTTTGAATCGATTTTGCCATCAATGAGGGAAAATGATCCTGAAAAGATTGCAGATATAGTAGCCTCTCACTTGCAGATATCGACTGTGGAGAAGCAGAATCTTCTTGAGACAATAAATCCCATAGAGAGGATATTGAGACTTCAGCATTTGATTGAGAAGGAGCTTTTTGGAGGCACAGGAAAAAGAGCTGAGAAGAAGGGAAGAGGAAAAGTTCGCACTCCCGGACCTTTCGAAAGAGAACAGAGACCCAGGGATGAGCAGAGTGAGATTGAAGAGCTCAGAAGAAGGATTGAGGAAGCAGACATGCCTGAGGATGCAAGGAACAAAGCTTACAAAGAACTCGAAAGACTGGAGTCAATGCCAGGACTTTCTGCTGAAGCTACTGTTTCAAGGAATTATCTTGATTGGCTCCTTTCTTTACCCTGGAATATAAGAACCAAAGACAAGAAAGATTTGAAAAGAGCAGAGAAAATCCTTGATGAAGACCATTATGGTTTGAAAGAGGTAAAAGAGAGAATTCTTGAGTATCTTGCAATAAGACAACTTGTTAAAAATCCTAAAGGAGCAATTCTCTGTTTTGTTGGACCTCCTGGAGTAGGTAAGAGCTCTCTGGCTCGTTCCATTGCAAGGGCAACAGGAAGAAATTTTGTTAGAGTGTCCCTTGGTGGTGTTAGGGATGAAGCTGAAATAAGAGGCCATAGAAGAACCTATATTGGAGCATACCCTGGCCAGATTATTCAGATGATAAAGAAAGCAGGGACAAAGAATCCTGTTTTTCTTCTGGATGAAGTTGACAAAATGAGCATGGATTTCAGGGGTGATCCTGCTGCTGCTCTTATGGAGGTTCTTGACCCTGAACAAAACTCTGGTTTCGTTGATCATTATATTGACACCGAATTTGATCTCTCCCAGGTAATGTTTATAACCACAGCCAATATGTTACAACCGGTTCCCAAAGCTCTTGTTGACAGGATGGAAGTAATAAGAATTCCGGGGTACACGGAGGACGAAAAACTTCAGATCGCTAAGGGGTTTTTAATCAGAAAACAGCTAAAACAACACGGTCTTACCAATAAAAATCTTACTTTTACCGATGATGCCGTCCTTGCAATAATCAGAAAATTTACAAGGGAAGCAGGTGTCAGAAATCTTGAAAGGGAAATATCATCAATTATAAGAAAAGTGGCAAGAAAAGTGGTTGTGGAAGGGAAATCCTACAGAGAGGTGATAGATGCTCCTGATGTTGAGAGATATCTCGGGGTTCCTAAATACAGGGTTTCAAAAGCGGATAAAATTGATGAAGTTGGAGTTGCTCTTGGGCTTGCATGGACAGAGTTCGGAGGAGAGCTCCTTACCTTTGAATCAACAATGGTAAGGGGAAAAGGGACTTTAACAATGACGGGTCAGTTAGGAGAGGTGATGCAGGAGTCTGCACAGGCTGCTTTCAGCTATGTTAAATCAAAGGCTCTTCAGTGGGGTATTGCAAAAGATTTGCACAAGGATTTTGACATTCATATCCATGTTCCTGAGGGAGCAATACCTAAGGATGGTCCTTCTGCAGGTATAACCATTGCCACTTCCATAATTTCTCTGATTACCAAAATCCCTGTAAAGAAAGACATAGCTATGACAGGTGAGATTACTCTTAGAGGCAAGGTTCTTCCAGTAGGAGGAATAAAAGAGAAACTTCTCGCTGCTCACAGAGCAGAAATCAAAAGAGTTATAATCCCTAAGGACAACGAGGCAGATCTGAAGGATGTTCCTGAGGAAGTTAAAAATGCAATGGTTATCTATCTTGTAGAGGATATGGATAAGGTTCTTGAACTTGCACTTGCAGAGCTTATTACAGATGCTATTTTTGAAAATTTAAGAGCAGAAGAGAGAAAGGGTGAGGAAAGATTGACTCATTGAATCGAAAAAGCCCAGTTAAAACTACTTTGAAAACTAATATTTAAAACTTTGAAATTTCAAAATAAATTTATAGGTAGGTGAAATATGAGTAGCGAAAAAGAATACAATCTTAAAGAGCTTGAAGAAAAGAATGTTCAAGCTCTTACCAAAATTGCAAAATCCCTTGATATTGGAAATGTCAATGAACTCAAGAAACAGGAGTTGATTTTCAAGATTATCGAAGCGCAGGCAAGGAAAAATGGCCACATATTTTCTGAGGGTGTTCTTGAGTGTCTTCCAGAAGGGTATGGATTTTTGAGGGCTCCTGAACATAGTTACCTCCAGAGTCCTGACGATATATATGTATCACCTTCCCAGATAAGAAAATTTGATCTTAGAACAGGAGATACCATATCGGGGCTTGTCAGACCCCCCAAGAATGGTGAAAAATATTTTGCTCTGATCAAACTTATAGCTGTAAACTTTGAAGATCCAGAAATGGCTATAAGAAAAAGAGCAAATGTTAAATTTGAGCAGCTTACCCCATTATTTCCCTTCGAAAAGATTAAACTTGAGGTTGACTTCTCAAATATTACTGCAAGAGTGATGGATCTTTTAACTCCCATTGGTAAAGGTCAGAGAGGATTAATTGTTGCAGCACCAAGAACAGGGAAAACTACGATTCTAAAGACAATTGCCCTATCCATTGAGGCAAATCATCCTGAAATATATTTAATGGTTCTGTTAATTGACGAAAGACCAGAAGAGGTTACAGACATGGAAAGGACTGTTAGGGCAGAGGTTATAAGTTCCACTTTTGATGAACCTCCTACCCGTCATGTTCAGGTTGCGGATATAGTTATTGAGAAAGCCAAAAGACTTGTGGAGCAGGGAAAGGATGTTGTTATTCTCCTTGACAGCTTAACAAGACTTACAAGAGCACATAACGCAATAGTTCCTCCTTCTGGAAAGGTTCTCTCTGGAGGTCTCGATGCCAACGCCTTCCATAAACCAAAGAAATTCTTTGGAGCTGCAAGAAAAGTTGAGGAGGGCGGAAGCTTAACCATAATTGCCACTTGCCTTATTGACACTGGTTCGAGGATGGATGAGGTGATATTTGAAGAGTTTAAAGGAACAGGAAATATGGAAATAAACCTTGACAGACGACTTGTAGACAGGAGAGTTTTCCCCGCCATTGATATTTCAAGATCTGGAACAAGGAAGGAGGAGCTTCTCTTACCTAAAGAAGATTTGAACAGAATATGGGTTCTCAGAAAGGTTTTAAGCCAGCTCAACGAAGTTGAAGCAATGGAGCTTTTGATAGATAAGCTCTCAAAAACAAAGACAAACAAGGAATTTCTGGAAATGATGAGTAAAGGGCTTTAATTTTAGCCTCTGCCTTTCCAGCTTTAAACCTATTGTTCTTAAAATTCCCAATTCGAAATTTCTAATTTGCAATCCGAAATTACTACTTTCCTTTCCCTCTTTTTATTATCATCCCAGGATATTCTCCAGTATGTTTTCCATTATCAACAACGATTTTACCATTCACAATAACATTAAAAATCCCTGACGGGTACTGGTGTGGATCCTGGAAAGTTGCGTTGTCTTTTATCTTTTCAAAATCAAAAATTACTAAATCCGCAAAAAAGCCTTCTTTTATCAAGCCCCTTTCTTTTATCCTAAACACTTGTGCAGGAAGGGATGTCATTTTCCTTATTGCATCTTCAAGGGATAAGACATTTTCTTCCCTTACATATTTTGAAATAACCCTTGGAAATGTTCCATAGGAGCGGGGATGAGGAAAACCTTTTTTGGAAAATTGGACACTTCCGTCAGAAGCAACAGATACATAAGGGAGTCTCATAAGCGCTTTTACATCATCATCGTTCATCTGGAGAAAAACAGCACCTGCATTACCATTTTCAACAATCTCAATCACAAGTTCAGAAGCATTTTTCGCTTCTGCCCTTTCTCCCCCCATCATGAGGATTTCCTCTAAGGATTTTCCATTGTAATCAGGGTTTCTATCGTGATTTGCTATTATAATATTTTTCAATTTATCAATTTTTGTAGAAACTAATCTTTTCGAAATTTCATTTCTAATTTTTTCTCTAAATTCTTTATTTTGGACTCTTTCCTTGAATTTTACGAGCCCTCCTTCAAGGGCATAGGAAGGAATCATAATTGATATATCTGTTGATGTGTGAACATATGGATACTGATCCATAAATATCTCTACCCCTCTTTTTCTTGCCTCTTCCACAGATTTCAAGATGAGCTCAAGTCTTCCCCAGACTTCCTCAGAACAGAGTTTTATATGGGATATTTCAACAGGGATTTTGTTCTCTTCTCCAATTTTTATAGCTTCTTCTATCGCAGATTTAATCATTACATCTTCATTTCTCACGTGAGTTGCGTAAATTCCATGGTATTTTGCTACAATCTTTCCCAATCTTATAAGTTCTTCAGTCTTTGAAAATGTTCCTGGAATATATTCAAGGCCAGTGGAAAGACCGAGCCCACCCGCTCTGAGCTCCTTTTCAAGCAATTTTTCCATTCTTTTCATCTCTTCTTCAGTAGGCTCTGAATTCTTTTTTTGCATTACTATTTCTCTAATTGTGTTATGTCCAGCAAGGGAGCCAAAGTTTAAAGAGATTTTTTTCTTTTCCAATTCTTTGAAAAATTCTTTTAAAGGAAGTTCATGGGACCCACAGTTTCCAGCGATAACTGTAGTTACTCCCTGCAAAATATAATTTTCCATTGATGGACAAAGAAGGATTTTTTCTGTGTGGTTGTGAACATCAATAAATCCTGGAGAGACAATCAGCCCCTTTGCATTTATAACTCTCCCCCCTTCTTTCTCATCAATTAGACCAATCCTTTTAATTATCTTCCCTTTTATTCCTATGTCAGCTATGAAATAGGGATTTGAAGAGCCATCAATAATTCTTCCATTTTTTATAATTAAATCGTAACTTTTTCCTTCTAATTTAGTGAAATTAAAATTGAAAATTGATAGGACTAAAATAAGAAATTGTAAAAAAGATCTTTTCAACTCAGAATAGATTATCCTTTTCGAGGTTTATCTTTGTTGGGAGGTTCATTTTCTGACTCTTCTGCTTCAGTTATGAGGGGATCCTTTTTAACTCCTTTGTTTGAAGGATACACACCAAACCTTCTTTTGTAAATTTCAGAACCATTTTCTACTACCCAGTATGATTGTTTGTAATCAAGGGTTGTAAAGTCTACCCACCAGCCTCTTTGAAAGGCTGTATCAAAAATTCCATTTATCTGGTCCTGATTCTTAGTGATTATCAATTCCCATATATAATCAGGAATACCATCTCCGTCAGAGCTAAGAATTATCTGGGCTGGAATTCTTTCAATATACCATAGGACTTGCACTCCACCATGATAACTGTATAAAAAGTCAAGATTCCAAACAAAATGAACGCAAAATGCATTATAATAAATCCAGCTGAGCATTGGTGCTTCCCCCGAATAAACTACCATTTTACCAGGAAACAAAGATTTAGCTTTATTTGACATCCAGGATATAAAGCCACAGAATTCAGTCATATTTCCTGTTGCATCTGGATAAGCCTCGTTGACGAGTTCGATAAATACATTGGGATAAGGGTTGAGAATCTGGGCGAGATATTTCATATAAAGTTCAAAATAAGTTCTATCTATCCTGGAATTCCAGAACCCTCCTCCATAATTTCCGTCAAATCCCTGGATATTATTCGAAGGATGAAAGGGATGATAATACCAGGTCTCATCAGTTCGATAACCTAATGTGTCGAAAATACATATATCAACAGTAATATTATAATATTTCGCAGCGTCCATAAACCATTTCAGTCTTTCGGTATATTCATCGGAGAATTGAGTCAAGTCGAAAATCTTTCTGTTTTTAGCTTCCTCTTTCACAACCTTCCATGGAATATAAGTGTTAGGGAAACCGCCGAGGTATGAATCTCCATACTGAAAGGGAGCATAGAAGAAACTGTAAATCCTGATAAAGTTAGCTCCTCTGAAAGCATTTTCTCTAAAATAAGTGTCGATGTCTTTTTTTGAGTATTTTTTATTGATGAGAAGATCATATCTTGAAACACCAAAAAATATAGGTTCAACACTGAATGCAAATATCTCGATTACAAATAGACATAAAAGGAATAACAATATTTTTTTCATTCTGCCTCCTTATATTCTATCTTTCAAATTGTCAAACTAAAATTATAACAAAAAAAATTTTTAAATACAAAAAATCATTAATTTGTAAAATTTTTTAAAGGACACGGGATAAGCTTCAAAAAGCAAAGATTTTATTATATAATTTTAGTTCTCGGAGGGATGGCCGAGTGGTTTAAGGCGGCGGTCTTGAAAATCGCTTCCCGTTTTAAACGGGACGGGGGTTCGAATCCCTCTCCCTCCGCCATAATAGCTGTTAGCTGTCAGCTTTATTATCCCCTCCTTCCATTGGGTGAGGCCTTTGGCAAAATTTATCTGCTACTTAAATTTTGCTTTTTCTTTTCTATCTTTATTATTAAAACTAAACCTTTAGAAATCTTATTCTTTTCCTTTTTGTAAAAGTGCTTATGAAGAGTAAACCGAAAAGGAACCCCCCTATATGGGCAAACCAGGCTACACCACCAGCTCCAACATTTATTACTTGCATAAAAAACCAGAAAATCAGAAAAAAGTAGGCTGGAATCTGAACTATTCTGATAATAAAAAACAGGAAAACAAGAGTGTGGACTCTTGCATATGGATATAGCAAAAGATAAGCACCTAAAATTCCTGATATTGCCCCAGATGCACCTACAAGAGGAATTGTCGAATTTGGATGAAAAATTATGTGAACAAGGGATGCCGAAATTCCAGAGAAGAGATAGAAGATTATAAATTTAATAGGACCAAGAAAGTCCTCAACATTATTTCCAAAAATCCATAAATAGAGCATGTTTCCAGTTATATGGAAAAAGTCGCCATGCATAAAAACGGATGTGAAAAAAGTTAATGGAGGAGAAATTCGAAAAGGGAAAGATACAAAATGGGTAATTTCGTAAGGAATCAAGCTCAAAAGCTTTATATAATAAAAAAGTCCATTGGACGAGAAAAACTGATAAAGAAAGATTAAAGTATTCGCTATTATTAAAGATACTGTTACAAAAGGGAAATTCCTTGTTGGATTATCGTCTTTTAGTGGAATGAACATTCTTCTTCTCCAGAAATTAACCTTTTAATATTATCAAAGGGTTTAGTTCATGTCAAAATCAATCCAGTTCTTTAGTTGTTCTAAGTTAGATAGCGAGAATTATTTTTGATAAAATAATTAATCGATTTAATTTGGAGGTAAGAATGGGTTGCTATAAGTATCTTTTATTATTTCTTATCCCATTATTCATTTTTTCAAAGGTAAAGGATGAAAAAGCGGATAAGGCGTTTATTAACGGTAACATTTACACCCTTGACGAGAATATACCCATAGCAGAAGCTCTGGCTGTGAAAGGAGAAAAGATAATTTTTGTGGGCTCAAATGAAAGAGCTAAAGAAATGATTGGTAAAGATACCATTGTATTTGATCTTAAGGGGAAAACAGTTGTTCCGGGATTTATTGACGCCCATGTTCATTTTTTTTCCTATGGCTCTTCCCTTAAAGAGCTCAACTTTGTGGGAACAAAGAGTATCTCTGAAATTGTTGAGATTGTTAAAAATAACCTTTCCAATTTCAAGCCTGGTGAGTGGATTACAGGACATGGCTGGGATCATGAAGACTGGGAGAAGAAGGAATTTCCTACCCACAGGGAAATTTCGGAAATTACTCCAGAGAATCCGGTTTATTTCACAAGAGTTGATGGTCATGCTGGGTGGGCTAACAGGAAAGCCATGGAAATTGCTGGAATTACAAAGGAAACAAAGGATCCTCCGGGAGGGAAAATAATAAGGAGTGAAAAAGGAGAGCCAACGGGAGTTTTCATTGATTCCGCACAGAATCTTATAGAAAAGCACATCCCAGAGAGATCCCGCGATTGGAAAAAGGATGCAGTCATTAGGGCTCAGGAAGCGTGTATAAAATTAGGATTAACAGAAGTCCATGAGGCTGGAACTTCAGAAGAAAATATAGAAATTTACAGAGAGCTTATAAAAGAAGGAAAATTGAAAATTAAGATCTATGCAATGCTTAGCGGAGATGAGCATTTTGAGAAATACAAAGGCAAACCGCCAGTTATTAGAGAAGGTGGAAAGCTTACAATTAGAGCAATAAAACTTTTTATGGATGGAGCTCTTGGCTCAAAGGGAGCCGCACTTTTTGAGCCCTATTCCGATGACCCTGGCAATTCAGGATTACTTCTTATGAATGAAAGCAAACTTTATCAAATAACAAAATTTGCTCTGATAGGTGGCTATCAGGTATGTGTGCATGCGATTGGAGATAAAGCAAACTTTATGACTCTCAATGCCTTTGAGAAAGCAATCAAAGAAACAGGAGCAAAGGATCATAGACTTAGAATTGAACATGCCCAGGTTGTTAGACCTGAAGACATGCACAGATTTTCAGAACTTGGTATAATTCCATCGATGCAACCTACCCATGCAACATCGGATATGTATTGGGCAGAGAAAAGACTTGGCTATGAGCGAGCAAAAGGAGCTTATGCATGGAAATCAATTATGAAGAAAGGTGCAAAGATTGCAGGTGGTTCAGATTTTCCTGTTGAGAATCCAAATCCACTCTGGGGATTCTTTGCTGCCATCACAAGATATGATCACACAGGGTGGCCTGAAGGTGGATGGCATCCTGATGAGAAAATGACGAGGGAAGATGCTCTAAGATGTTTTACAATAAATGCAGCCTATTCAGCATTTGAGGAGGGTTTGAAAGGTTCATTGAAACCTGGGATGCTTGCTGATTTCGTTGTTCTTTCAAAGGATATTATGACAATTCCAGAGATGGAAATTCTTAAAACCGAGGTTCTTATGACAGTTATTGATGGAGAGATTGTTTACTCAAAATCAGGGAACTAAAGATCAAATCCATCTTTTCCTCTCATCGTTTGAAATGATTAAGGTGAAATCAGAAATCTATCAGGCGTGGGGGGCGAGACAGGCGAGAGATGTGAGAGAAGCAAGACAGTTTAACAATTAATTTTATGGCAATAAGCTGTTAGCTATTTAAGCCTTTTAACTTCTTCCATTCCTCAGGGTCAAGAGGGGCATTTATCTTTCTTTTTCTCATTCTCCATTTGAAATATGGATGTGCAAGAAGTCTTAATATCTTCATTTCCCATTCGTAAAGATAATATTTCAAATCATGCTTCACCAGATATTTTGCATCAACAGGAAGAACAACAAGACTAACTTCGATATTCGGGACCACCCCAATGGGAATATTGTTTTTTCTGCAAGCATTGTAGACATGCTGAAACACAATATACATGTCCTCATATGAAGGAGATGGAAAATGCTCCATATCCGCACCTAAAAGGGGTCTAAATATACAGACGGTAGGGAATGCACCGAGAGAGGTTATGTAATCTATTGCTTTTAGTGTATCCTCAATTGGCTCAACTCCCGCTATTATTTCTCCCGAAACCTTGCCCTTCATCATTTTCTTGCTGGAATATTCAAGATTGTCAAAGAAAGTTTTCTGCCCGACAAATTTAAATTTTCCAGGAAGATACTTTGCAAAATATTCGGGATTGTGAAATTCATAGCAAAAAGAGAAATGGTCTGCTCCAAGATCAATTAGCCAGTCAATTTTCCAGAGTTCCTTTGTAGGTATAAATTGCAAACCCACAAGAACTCCAACTTTTTCTTTTAATGCTTTTACATAAGGGGCCATTATATCAGGATCTTTTCCACTGCTATAGCCAGTGTTTAAATGAACAAATGTTATTTTCGATTCTTCCTTTGCTCTCAGAGCTGTTTCAACAATATCCTCTACTTTTTTGTCAGCAACTTCATTCACACCAACATTTAGCCCTGTTGTGCAGAATCTACAGTTTAAAGGAGGATCATGATACCAGAAACCACATGAATTTGATACATATATCCCGAGGTATGTTCCCTGTAAAATGCCAATCTTTGACATGGAAATCCCTGAGGAAGTTTTTTCATTATACCATTTGGGCTCCTCTGGAATTCTAACAGGATATTCGAGAGAGTTTCTCTCATCCAAGACTATATATTTATTTTCTTTCTTCTTTAGAATATAAGGAGAATTCTGAGCGAAATCCTCTTCAACAGGTATATTTGTCCAGAGATCTTTAAGATTTCCAGATATTATTAGTTCCAATCCGCTTCCAAGACCTGCTCTTGTTCGTGCAAAGAGCCTTGCATCCTTTTCAAGGGTGCAACTCTCGTCTATTCTAATTCCTTTGCATAATAGGTCAAGCTGGAGTTCTCCAGGATTGAGTTTTTTCATAAATTCCTCCTATTCAGGAATATCAAAGGGGAAAGACCTTTTTAAGTTTGGAGGTCTTTTCTCAGGGGATAACCCTGATACAAGAAAATCTACCCATTCTTCAATTTCTTTTTCTTCGGGGTTTGATGAGGGTAAGACAACACCATAGCTAAACCTATCTATGCTGTGGGGAACGGTGCTAACTTTGTAAAAGAAAATCACAGGTTTATTTTCTGAATGGAAGAAAATCTTTATCCTTCCTCTGTTGGGCTTTCCCTTAATTAAGTTTTTCACGCCGAATTCGAGATCATTTTTTGAAGTGTCAACCCAGAATTCCATTTCAGAATTTTCTATTACATTCAATAATTTTCCCACAGGATTTCCCCTTTTTGCCCAGTTTTCCAATTTTTCCTTTACCTCTTTTTTTTCTTTTTCAATTATCATAGAGTATTTTATAAAAAAATCGCTCTTTGTTCAATTTACTTTTCACTGCCCATGATTATTTTGAATTGGTCTACCTTGTAAGAATACAGTATTAATATCTATTTCGAATAGAATTCCCTATAATGTAATGAATTGAATTCATAAAAGAATTAAATGGTAAAATTTTAAAACTTGACAAGAATGTAGAGAGAACCTATGTTTTCGAATTAAACTAAATGAAGAATACAAAAAAATGATAGATTTAAGATTGACTATTTGAATGGGATATTTAAGATTGAATTTCTCAAATAAGATGAATAAAAGATATCTCTTGACACTGAATCTGAGACTTCAACCTTCGGCTTTTATCGGAATTCTACTCTTTCTTGCCTCTTCTCTTATTTGCAAAATTTCAGAGAAAATAACCTTAGAAAGGAGGATTATTTATGGAATCATATGTGACATCAGAAAACATCGGGGCAAAATCTAAACTCTGGCTTGAAAGGATATCAGTTTTCAACCAGCATAAAATGCAGATCAAACGAGAGAAAGCGGTTCTTCTTGTCATTGATACGCAGAAATTTTTTTATGGAACCAATCTCTCCCACTTTCACCTGTGGCGGGCTTTCTATTCTTCCAACACTGAAAAGACTTTTTAGTGCTTTTAGAGAATTGAAAATTCCAGTTATTTATACTAAACATCTTCATCATCCTAATGGTTTTGATGCTGGTATTATTGGATGGTGGTGGAAAGGGATGTGTCTTGAGGGAATTTCTGAAAGCGAAGTGCATCAAGATATTGCCCCACTTCCGAGAGAAAAGATTGTCCTTAAGCATCGCTATTCCGCATTCTACAACATAGATTTAGAAACAATACTCAGATGTCTCAAAATAGAAGACATTGTCATTTCGGGTATTATGACTAATATGTGCTGTGAATCTACAGCGCGGGATGCATATTACAGGGATTACAGTGTGTTCTTTTTGGTGGATGCTAATGGGACTATCAACGAAGAGATGCATTTAGCAAGTTTACTTAACATTGCTTTCGGGTTTGCATATGTAACAAAAGCAGAAGAAATTATCCATCAATTAAGGAAGTAAAATAAGAACTCATGAGTATTCCTTTTATGGGGAATTTGTGTGGAGTTAATAATTGCTTTACCCCCCTTGGTCTTTGAGCAGCTTTCTTTAATATTAATGGAGCTGGCATTGTAAATATTATTTTATTAAATTTTTTTCAATATTCTTTCCATTCTATTAAAAAGGGGTTGACAATCTTATTTAATTCGACTTCTTTACTTCCTTTGTTAATTATGTTAATATACTTTCTTACAGATGAAAGATTGAAGGAGGAAAAGTGGATTTAGAAAAAGAGAGTAAACGAAATTTGATAAGCAAATTCGGTATTCATTCAAAAGACACTGGCTCTGCAGATGTTCAGATTGCGATTCTTACTAAGAGAATAAATCATCTTACAGAGCATCTCAAGGTTCATAAAAAAGATTATCACACAAAGATGGGTTTACTGAAGCTTGTTGGAAGAAGGAAGAGATTGATGGAGTATTTAAAAAAGGAAGATCCGAAAAGATTTACCTCTCTTTTAAAAGAACTTGGAATTAAGGGTTGAAAACCCTTAAGGAGGGTATTGTGCCAGAAATAGTAGAAATAGAACTCGAAGGGAGGAAACTGTCTATTGAGGTTGGTTCAGTAGCGAAACAGGCAAATGGTTCTGCCCTTGTTCGATATGGCGATACTGTTATGCTTGTTACAGCAACATCAAAAGAAGAGCCCAATGAAGAAACTGATTTTCTTCCTTTGATTGTTGATTATAGAGAAAATACTTACGCAGCTGGAAAAATTCCCGGCGGCTTTTTCAAGAGAGAAGGGAAACCATCTGAAAGGGAGATACTTGTCAGCAGACTTATTGATAGACCAATAAGACCTCTTTTTAAGTTAGGATATAATTATGAAACACAGATTGTGGCTCTTCTCCTCTCTGCTGACCTTGAGAATGAACCAGATACTCTTGGAATTATCGGTGCTTCAACTGCACTTCTTGTGTCGGAGATTCCCTTTGATAATCCTGTTGCAGCAGTTAAGGTGGGAATTATAAACGGTGAGTTCAAGTTAAATCCAACAATTGAAGAGCTTAAAACAAGTATTTTGAATATAATTGTTGCTGGAACTGAAGAGGGCGTTGTGATGATAGAGGCTGGAGCAGCAGAAGTAGATGAGAAGACTATGGTTGATGTAATTAGATTTGCTCATCCTTATATAAAACAGATAATAGAAATTGAGAAAGAACTTTTGAGAAGAATCAGTCCAGCTAAAAGACCGTTCACACAATTAACTTTTGATGAAGAAAAGCTTACTGAATTGAAAAATAGAATTGGTGAGATACTTCTTTCAGCCATAAGGACACCTCAGAAAAAAGAAAGGGAGAAGAACATAAACAAAATTCTTCAGGAACTTCTTTCTGAAGTACCTGAAGAGGAGATAGAAAAAAGAAGGGAAATAGAAAGATATTTTAATGAGTTAAAAAAGAGAATCTTTAGAGAGGATGTCTTAATAAACAGAAGAAGACCCGATGAAAGAGGATTTAAAGACATAAGACCCATTTCGATAAAGGTTGGACACCTTCCAAGAACCCATGGTTCCTCTCTTTTCACAAGGGGGGAAACTCAGGCACTTGTAACTGCAACTCTTGGAACTTTTGAGGATGTTCAGAGGCTTGACATTCTTGAAGATGAGAACGCTGTCAAAAGATTTATGGTTCACTACAACTTTCCGCCTTTCTGTGTTGGTGAAGTCTCATTCCTGAGAGCGCCCGGAAGAAGGGAGATTGGCCACGGAGCTCTTGCTGAAAGAGCTCTTGTTCCAGCAATTCCTGATGAGAGCGTTTTTCCTTATACAATAAGAATTGTTTCTGATATTCTTGAGTCTAATGGATCTTCATCAATGGCTACAGTTTGCGGAGCAACCCTTGCACTTATGGATGCAGGGGTTCCCCTTAAAATGATTGTGGCAGGGATTGCAATGGGCTTGATCATTGAAAATGGGAACTGGGTTACTCTTACAGATATTGCAGGACTTGAAGATCATTACGGAGACATGGATTTCAAAGTTGCGGGAACAAGAAATGGAATCACCGCTCTTCAGATGGATATAAAGGTCAAAAATGTTACCTTTGATATAATTGAATCCGCTTTAATGCAAGCAAAGGAAGCAAGGTTTCAGGTTCTTGATAAAATGCTCGAAGCTCTCCCGGAGCCAAGGAAAGAGATTTCATCCTATGCTCCAAGAATTGGCATTATTGAAATAAACCCTGACAAGATAAAGGATCTAATCGGTCCTGCCGGGAAAACAATTAAAGGTATTATAGAAAAAACAGGGGTTAAAATTAATGTGGATAATGATGGGAAGGTTACTGTTGCCGCTCCTGATCCTAAATCAATGGAAGAAGCAATGAGATTGATAAAGGAGATAATAATGGTTGAAGAAATTGAGGTTGGAAAGATTTACACAGGAAAGGTAAAAAGGATTGAAGAATATGGAGCATTTCTTGAAATAAGACCCAATGTGGTCGGACTTCTTCATATTTCTGAGATTGCAAATTATAGAATAAGAAATGTAAGAGATGTAATTAAAGAAGGTCAGGATCTCGAGGTAAAAGTTATTGATATTGATGAGTTCGGAAGGATTAAGCTAAGTAGAAAGGCTCTTCAACCATCTCCTCCTTCAAAGACTCAAAAACCTTATGGCAGAGGAAATCAGGAGAGAAAAAGAAAGACTTATTCACCATTTTCTAAATTATGAATTTTGGCAAAAATGAGAGGGGGCTTACTCTTGTAGAATTACTTGTTACTCTTGCAATCCTTGCAATCCTTTTAGCAGCTATTTATCCAATGGGAAAGATGACTGTGAAGAGGGAGAAAGAAATTGAGCTAAGGGAAGCATTAAGGACGATAAGAGAAGCAATTGATGAATATAAAAGACTTGCGGATCAGGGAAAAATAAAGATTGAACCAGATACAGAAGGTTATCCTCAAAATTTAAAGATCCTTGTTGAAGGTGTAGAGCTCATGGGAGAAAAAGGGAAAAAGGTAAAATTCTTGAGAAAGATTCCCTTAGATCCTATGACAAACTCTTACGACTGGGGATTGAGAGCCTATCAGGATCCACCAGAATCTACAGTCTGGGGTGGTAAAAATGTGTGGGATGTTTACACAAAAAGTGAGGATATTGCTCTCGATGGAACAAAATATAAAACATGGTAAAATATTTTTTTAAGAAGATGAAAAATAGATTAAGCAATTCTATTTCATCGAAGGGATTTACTCTTATTGAGCTTCTTGTTGTTATCGCTCTTATTGGTATTATTGCCTCAATTGCTCTGCCTCAGTTTAAAGGAACTACAAAGAGGGCAAGAGAGGTTGTCCTCAAGGAAAATTTGTATCAGATGAGGAGGGTTATTGACCAGTTTTATATTGATAAGAAAAGATACCCAAAGTCCTTGCAAGAGCTTGTTAATGAAGGGTATTTGAGAACAATCCCTGAAGATCCAATTACAAGATCAAGAGATACATGGGTTCTAATAAGGGAGGAGCCCAAGGAGAATGAATTTCTTTTAGAGGAGGAAAGGGGAATCATAGATGTAAAAAGTGGCTCAGATAGAATTTCTTCAGAAGGGACCCCTTACTCTTCCTGGTAGAATATATTAAATTTTTTAATTGAAAAGTTCAAAATACAAATTGAAAAATGAAAAATGAGAAGGAAGAGTTAAAAAATTTGCATTTAGCAATTTTCAATCTTCAATTTAATTTTGGAAAGTCAAAGGGATTGACACTCCTTGTTCTTCTTGTTTCTCTTTCAGTCATGGAAATTTTACTTTTGATTTCCTATATTCCCTGGAGAACAGCAATAAGAAGAGAGCTTGAAAAGGAGTTGATTTTCAGAGGTAATCAGTATGTGGAGGCTATAAGAATATATCAGATGAAGAATCCCGGAAGATTCCCTTCAAAACTTGAAGAACTCCTTGAAAAGAAGTGTATAAGAAAACCTTACAGAGATCCTATTTCCGAGGATGGAGAATGGGATATAATAGTTCCCTCATCTCAGATTGCTCCAGGAACTGAAAGAGGAGGGATACAGAAAATAGTTATAATTCCCCACAAGTTAATAGGCAAATATTCACAGCCAGTTCAGGTAATTGGAGTTGTGAGTTCCTCTCCTGAAAAATCCTTTAAGATTTATTGCGGCGGTGAGACATACAATAAATGGTTCTTTTATTATGGAAGGAAATGTGAGATAATTCCATCCTACGAGTATTTTAAACCAAAATGAAAGAGATTTTGATTGTAACAGGTGAAAGTTCAGGAGAATCCTACGGTGCAGAGTTAATAAGGGAGATTAGAAAAGATTTTCCTCAATTAAAGTTTTTCGGTGTGGGTGGAGAAGAGATGGAGAAAGAAGGTGTGGAGCTTCTTTTTAACATTCAGCAACTGTCCATAATAGGGATTCTTGAAGTGATACCTCATATCTTCAGGTTGTTAAGAATAAAAAAGGAAATAGTGGCTGAGGCTGAAAAGAGGAAGCCCATCTGCTCAATTTTGATTGATTCCCCTGATTTTAATTTGAGACTGGCAAAGGGACTTAGAAGAATTGGAATTCCTGTAACTTATTTTATAAGTCCCACTATTTGGGCATGGAGAAAGGGAAGAGTAAAGAAGATAAAAAAATATGTTTCATTGCTTCTGATAATTTTTCCCTTTGAAAAAGAAATTTATGAAAAGGAAGGGGTCCCCTGTATTTTTGTTGGGCATCCTCTTAGAAACAGGGTGAGGAATGATTGGAATAAAGATGAGTTGAAAGAAATTCTTGGTTTAAATGATAAAAAGCCTGTAATTTCAGTCCTTCCAGGATCAAGAAAATCTGAGATAAAAAATCATCTGCCAGTTTTAATGGATTCCCTGGATGAACTAAAAAATAAGTTAGATTTTAAGGCTTTTTTGATAAAGGCTCCTGGGGTACCTGAGCAATTAATAAAAAATTATATTGAAGATTCTGATATTGAAATGGTCGATAAAGATCGTTTCAAAATAATGGCATGCTCCGACATAGCTCTTGCATCCTGTGGAACTTCCAATCTTGAACTTCTACTTCTGGGCATCCCATTCATTGCTTTTTACAGACTTTCTCATTTGAGTTACTTAATTGTCAAAGCCCTTGCTAAAGTTAGGCATGCAAGTATTGTAAATATCCTTGCTGGAAAGGAGATAATACCGGAGCTTTTACAGTCGGAATTTAACAAAAATAATATTGTAGAAAAAACTTTGTTTTTACTCAATTCTGAAAATGAAAGGGAAAAAATTAGGGAGGAGTTTAAAAGGATAAAGGATACTCTTGGTGATGAAGGTGCAATATCAAAATCAGCAAAAGCAATAGTTGAATTTCTGGAGCTGAAATGAAGATTTTTATAACAGGAATTCAGGGAGCAGGAAAAACAACTCTTTTTAAAATTCTATCTTCAGCTGAAGAAGATTCGAGCTCATGGGTTGCTGAGATAGAGGATAGAAGGCTCCTCTCCCTTCATGAGCTTTATCCCGATAAAAAGATCACTAAGATCAAATTTGAGTATCATGACCTTCAACCTATTCCAGAGGGTGGAAAATCTTTATCTCAATATTTAGATTCTCTTAAAACCGGTGATCTAATTATTAATGTGATAAAGGATTTAAATGGAGGAGAGCCTCTTAAATCAATAGAAATGTTCGAAGAAGAGCTAAGGATTGCAGATCTTACAGTTCTCGAAAGCTCAATACAGAATCTTGAAAAAGATTTGAAAAAAATGAAAGGCCCTGAAAAAGAAAGGGAGCATGAGCTCTTGGTAAGGATTAAAAAAGAAGTGGAGGCTGGTGTTCCAGTAAGAGAATTCCCTTTAACACCAGAAGAAATAAAGTTCATAAAAGGCTTTGCTTTTCTTTCCTTTAAACCAATTCTTTATGCAATAAATATTAGCGAAAACGAAGCTAAAAAGATTTATGATGAAACTCTTTCCATCAAAAGAAAGAATTTACTATCTGTCCCTTTTTCCGGAAGGCTTGAGCTTGAAATTTCTCAGCTGGAGCCTGAAATTAGGGAAGAATTTATGAAGGAGTGGGGTTTGAAAGATTTGGCAAAGGAGAGGATAGAAAATTCCACTCTCGAATGTATGGAAATGATTAGATTTTACACAATAGGAAAGGATGAAATTAGAAACTGGTTGATTCCTTCAGGGACAAAGGCTCTGAGAGCTGCAGGAACAGTACACACAGATATGGAAAAAGGATTTATAAGAGCTGAGGTGATTTCCTTTGAAGAGCTCATGAAAATAGGCTCACTAAAGGATGCTAAGGAACATGGCTTGATAAGAATTGAAGGGAAGGATTATGTGGTAAAGGATGGAGATATAATATACATAAGGTTTTCCTCGTGAATTGGAGGATATTTCCAAATTGGAAGAGGGTTTTTCCTTCACAGTAGTTAAAAAAGATGAAAAGTCGAGAGCAAGGGTGGGAATTATAAAAACACCCCATGGAGAAATTCACACGCCTGCATTCACACCAGTTGCCTCTCAGGGAGCTGTAAAGGCTATAATTCATAAAGAGCTCGAGGAGTTAAATGTAGAAATTATTGTAAGCAATGTCTATCATCTTTTTGTTAGACCTGGAATAGAAACAGTTGAAAAAATGGGAGGGCTTCATAATTTTATATCTTGGAAAAGGGCAATAATGACTGATAGTGGAGGATTCCAAACCTACAGCCTGTCTGCTCTCAGAAAAATTGATGAAAATGGTGTTAGATTCTCATCCCACACTAATGGAAGGAAATTTCTTTTAAGTCCTGAAGATGTTGTAAATATTCAGTTTAAACTTGGTTCTGATATAATGATGATGCTTGATTGCCTTATTCCATATCCTGCACCTTCTGAGGCTGTGAAAAAGGGAGTGGATCTGACAATAAAATGGGCTGAAAGGTCAATTAAAGTATGGAAAGAGGCAAAGAATAAGAAAGGTGGGATTTTTGGAATAATTCAGGGAGGAACGGATAAAAAATTTAGATTAAAATGTCTTGAGGAGCTTATCAAACTTGGTTTTTCGGGATACGCCCTTGGAGGTTTGTTTGTAGGGGAGCCAAAAGAAGATTCAATGGAAGTAATAGATTATCTCACTTCCTCAATTCCTGATAATTTTCCAAGATATTTGATGGGTTCGGGAACCCCTGAGGATATATTTTCAGCAGTTGAAATGGGGACTGATCTTTTTGACTGTGTTCTTCCAACAAGAAATGCAAGAACAGGTACACTTTTCACATACAAAGGAAAAGTTCTTATCAAGCAAGCTCGCTATGCAGAAGACCCTGAACCTATTGATCCTGATTGTCAGTGCTATACCTGTAGAAATTATTCTCGAGCATATCTCAGACATCTTTTTAAAGCAGATGAGTTGAATTCATTTATTCTCAACACAATTCACAATCTTTATTTTTATCTTGACATGATGCAAAAAATAAGGCAAAGTATTTTATTTGGCTATTTTGAAAATTTAAAAATGGAAGTCCTTAATGGACTGAAGGAGAATGGAATATGATATCAAATTTATATGCTCAGGGAGCAGGCCAGGGGCAACAGAGCCTTCTTGGAATGTTAATCCCTTTTATTCTGATTTTTGCTGTCTTCTATCTAATAGTCATTCTTCCTGCAAGAAAAAGGCAGAAACAGCATCAGAAAATGGTTGAGAGTCTAAAAGCAGGAGACAAAATTATAACAGCAGGGGGAATTTACGGAGTGGTTACAGGAGTGAAAGAAGATAGAATAGAGATAAAAATTGCACCCAATGTGAAGATTGAAATAACGAAAGGTTCAGTAGCTGCAGTAACTGGCAAGGAGGAATAATATGGGAAGGGATACCTGGAAATGGGTCCTTACTTTAATTGTACTTGCAGGTGCAATTTATTTGGCTTATCCTCCTAAAGAGAATCTAAGACTTGGACTCGATTTGAGAGGTGGAATGCATCTTTTACTTCAGGTTATTACTGATGATGCAATCAGGATGGAAGCTGACCATGTGGTTTTGAGGTTGCAGGACCTTTTCAAGGAAAAGATGATTAAATTTTCGAGGATCTTGAGGGAGGAAGACCCCAAAATTATTGTTATTGAGGGAATTGATTTATCTCAGGAAAATGCAATTAAAGATGCCCTTGACCAGTTTGCCCATGAATGGGATTATTCAATGGGAGGAGAAATAGTAAGACTTACCCTGAAACCAAATGTTGCTGTTTATCTCAGGGAAATGGCTGTAAATCAGGCAATAGAGACAGTAAGGGGAAGGGTTGATGAACTTGGCGTGGCTGAGCCTATAATACAAAAACATGGAACTGATAGAATTCTTGTCCAGCTTCCAGGGGTTGACAATCCTGAGAGGGTTAAAAAAATCATTCAGAACACAGCCCTTCTTGAATTGAAGCTTGTTGTAAAGGGTTCTGTTTCAGACAAAGAAGAACTCCTGAAAGAATACAATGGTATTGAGCCTCCTGATATGGAGGTTGTCAAAAGTGATCCAGTAAAGAGCAGAGAACAAGGATACTATCTCGTAAAAAAAGTCGCTGCTATAACCGGAAAAGATATCAGAAATGCAAGGGTCGGAAAGGATGATCTTAACCAACCTGTGGTTAATTTTACCCTTTCTAATCAGGGAGGGAAAATTTTTGAGAAGGTTACATCTGAGAATATTGGAAAACCTCTTGCTATAATTCTTGATGGAAGAGTAATATCAGCTCCAGTAATACAGGCTGTAATAAGGGATGCTGGAATGATAACAGGGCGTTTCACTCCTCAGGAAGCAGAAGACCTTGCCATTGTCCTTCGTTCCGGAGCTCTACCTGCTGGTATAAAATATCTTGAGGAGAGAACAATAGGACCTTCCCTTGGAATGGATTCTATAACAAAAGGATTGAGAGCATCTATCATATCTCTTATTATAGTTATGGTCTTTATGGTATTCTATTACAGACTCTCTGGTGTAAATGCAGTGATTGCCCTTATTTTGAATATGATAATTCTTCTCGGAGTTATGTCATATTTTAAAGCTACTTTAACTCTTCCTGGAATTGCAGGAATTGTTCTTACAATTGGTATGGCAGTCGATGCAAATGTTTTAATATTTGAAAGGATAAGGGAGAATTTAAGACTTGGGAAATCTGTAAGAGCTTCTGTTCCAGAAGGTTTTAAAAAGGCTTGGGTTACAATCCTTGATTCCAACCTTACAACAATTTTTGCAGCAATATTCCTTCTTCAATTTGGTACAGGGCCTGTTAAAGGATTTGCAGTAACCCTTATAATTGGGATATTGGCTTCTCTTTTCACTGCTGTTTTTGTATCAAGAATGATATTTGATTTTGTTCTTTCAAGAAAAACAAAACTGGAAAAACTCAGTATATAGGAGTAGATATGATAGAACTCTTTAAAACTCCAAATATAAATTTTTTAAAATACAAGTATCATGCTTTTGCATTAAGTGGAATTATAATAATATGCGGAATAGCAACATATTTTCTGAGAGGCGGTTTTAATTACTCAGTTGATTTTACAGGTGGGATTCTTGTCCAGGTAAGCTTTAAGGAAAATATAAGCACAGGTAAAGTTAGATCTTTGCTTGCTGATGCGGGTCTTGGAGAAAGCACAATTCAAAGATTTGGAGAAAGAAATGAATACATAATCAAAGTTTCTCTTCCTACCAAAAAAAGGGGGGAAATGGAAGCAGGTATAGAGGAACAGGAAGAAATTGCTAACAAAATTATTGATGTCCTCATGAGCAAGGAAGACAAAGAGAAAATTTCAATAGGGTTTATTAATTTAAATTCAGTTTCAACTTCACAGCTTGAAGGTATTCTGAAGGAGAAATTCTCTGGTGAGGAGTTAGAGAGACTGGCTACAAAAATTATTGCATATAAAAATGAGCACAAAGGTATAATAGGCGATTTTTCTGAACTTGAGAAGATTGGTATTGAGAAAAATGTTGTTGAATTTTTAAAAAGTAAGACATTCCTTGGTTCTGTTGCCCAGACAAGGCTTGAAGCAGTTGGTCCAAGAGTTGGAAAGGAACTTAGAAAAAAAGCCTCCCTTGCAGTTGTCTGGTCACTTCTTGCAATGCTTGTTTACATTGCAGTTAGATTTAAATTTCAATATGGCTTATCTGCTGTTTTAACTTTAATTCACGATGTTATGATTACTTTGTCTTTTCTTCTATTTTTCAACAGAGAGATCTCCCTTGAAGTTATCGCAGCTCTTTTAACTATAGTTGGTTATTCTATAAATGATACGATAGTAATATTTGATAGGGTAAGAGATAATATAAAATTAATGAAAAAGACAGATTTTGAGCAGATTCTTAACACATCAATAAATCAGACTCTTTCCAGAACAATCCTGACATCATTAACAGTATTTTTTGTGGTTTTAATTCTCTTCCTTTCTGGCGGAAGAGCAATAAATGACTTTGCATTCACTCTTTTTGTAGGAGTCATAGAAGGTTCCTACTCAACAATTTATCAATCCTGTCCTTATGTCCTTCTCTGGGAAAAACTTTTTGGAAAAAGACATTATGGAAGAAAATAATTTTGTTGAAAATAACAAAAAATTATCATATAATTTTTTCGGAGGTTTGATATGTTTGTGGAATGGTTGATTGTATCGGGAAAGAAAAAGGGAGGGACATCAAATAGATGGATAACCTTTCCAGTAGCCCTGTTACTTCATATAATCTTGATTGCAATTGCCATTATTGTTCCTTTAATCACTACTCAGAGCCTTCCTGCATTATCGGTAACAACAGCATTTCTCGCACCACCACCGCCTCCACCACCGCCTCCACCACCACCTGCAAAGAAAGCTAAACAAGAGACAAAAGCTGAAGAAGTGAAGGAAACTAAACCTATGGAACCCGGTAAATTTGTCGCTCCCGTTGAAATTCCAGATGTGATTACTGAAGAAGATATTTCGGATATAGCCATTGAAGGTGGAGTTGAGGGAGGGGTTGAAGGAGGAGTAATTGGAGGAGTAATTGGAGGAGTAGTTGGAGGAGTAATTGGAGGAGTAGTTGGTAGTGAGGTTGAACCACCTATAAGAGCAGGGGGGGAGATAAAACCACCTAAGCTAATAAAGAAAGTAGAGCCTGCATATCCACCGATTGCAGTTCAGGCAAGGGTAGAGGGAGTAGTGATTCTTGAGGCAACTACTGATATTTATGGAAGAGTGCAACATATTAAAGTTCTAAGGTCAATTCCTCTTCTCGATCAGGCAGCTATAGACGCTGTAAGGCAATGGATTTATGAACCCCTAATTATAGGTGGAAGACCAAGACCGGTTATTTTCACAGTAACTGTGACCTTTAAACTACAGAAATGAAAAAAACATTAATATAGAAAAGGAGGTAAAAAGATATGCAGTTCGGAATTATTGAACTGTGGCAACATTCAGGATGGTTGGCGAGGATTGTTGTTATAATTCTCCTTGCCCTCTCTGTATGGACAATTGGAGTTGGTATTGAAAGAATAATTGTCTATGTGAGAGCAAGGAAACAGTCCCAAAAGCTTGCTCCCCTCGTTGCTAAACTTCTGAAAGAAGGAAAGATATCCGAAGCGGTTAATCTAACAACTAAGAAAGACTACAGAGGATCTCATCTTGCAAAAGTAATCTTTGCAGGAATTCAGGAATATTTAAATCAAAACGAGGGAAATGTTAAACCTCAAGAGAAGATAGAAGCTTCTAAGAGGGCAATTGAAAGGCAGATAGCTATCACTGTTCAGGACTTTAGAAAAGGGCTCAATCCTCTTGCAACCATTGGCTCAACAGCACCCTTTATTGGTCTATTTGGAACAGTTTTTGGAATTATCAATGCATTCCATGGAATGTCTGTTACTGGCTCAGGAGGGATTGGTGCAGTAGCAGCTGGTATTGCTGAGGCATTGATCACCACAGGGGCAGGAATTGGTGTTGCAGTTGTTGCAGTCTGGTTCTTTAACTTCCTTCTAAATCAGATAGATGTATTTACTGCTGAGATGAACAACGCTTCTTCAGAACTCGTAGGATTCTTTATCCAGAAAGAAGGAGTTTAATCTATGAGCGTTGAAGTAGGTGGAACCAAAGAGTTTAAATCTGAACCCAATGTGGTTCCCCTGTGTGATGTTCTCCTTGTTCTTCTTATAATATTTATGGTTGTGACCCCAATGCTTCAGAAGGGGGTCGATGTTAGACTACCAGAAGCGTTCAACACTGTCAATCAGCCCGATCCTGCTAACCAGATAGTTTTGGCGATAAAGTTCAATGGAGATGTTTATCTTAATCAGGACAAGGTAATGAAAAAAGGCGAATTTGAACAGATGAAGAGTGTTCTAAAGCAGAAGATTGAAGAGGCTTTTGAGAACAGAACAGACAGGACTCTTTATCTCAAAGCTGATATTGAACTGGAATACGGAGAGATTCTTCCTCTTATTAATGTAGTTAGAGAAGCTGGTATTGAAATAATAGGGATAGTAACTGAGAAAAAAGCTGCTTCTACCGAGTAATTTTTAAAATTTATAGAGAAGGGGCTCTAAAAAGAGCCCTTTCTCGCTTTTAGCCAAGGGAATGGGAAAAGTTTGAAAGAGTAAAAATCTTACTACCAATAGCAATTTAAAAAATAGTCCTTTTTGCTTTAGAGTTTTCTTTACATAATTTCCAATGGAGAAGAGTGAGATAGAGAATATCAGGAGTTTGGTTGAATAGAATTATTGCTTTTTTATCTTTTTTTAAGAAAATTTTTATTGGCAATAACTTTTAGATAAGAAGGTAAAATTGAAACTTCAACTTCTTCAAAATCCTTTCCTGTTTCGCCATCATAGGTAGAAGGAACAGGACGAGAAAATTTGAGATGAGTGCTTTTTATGGAGAAAGATTTATATATTGATAGAGTATGAATCTGACCCGAAAAAAGAACTCCAAGCTTGGTGAGAGCTTCAAGAAATGGGATTTTACGAAGGAAACAAATTTCAAGATTTCCATCTGCAGGAGAAGCAAAAGGAGCTATTATTGCTCGTCCTCCGTATTCTTTAAAGTTTGCTAATGCAACTATTATAACCTCATTTTCGTACTTCATATCTCCCCAATAAGCTTCTACTTTGAAGGGCTTAAAGAAAGAGTATTCTTTCAATCCACAATATACATATTTTGCTATCCCTCTTGTCTGCGGCGAGTAAGAATTAAATTCCCTTGCGATTTTTGCATCAAAGCCGAACCCAGCAACATTAAAAAAGTATATATTATTAATCTTTCCGACATCAATAAATACTTCCTCTCCATTTTTTATAACCTCAAGAGCTTTTCTTACATCAAGGGGAATTTTTAAGCCTCTTGCAAAGCCGTTACCAGAGCCTCCAGGGATAATTCCAAGGGTTGCATTGCTTCCTAAAATCGCAGAACCAACTTCATTTATTGTTCCATCACCCCCAAAAGCAACAATTATATCAAAATAGTCTTTTCCTTTCTTCGCTATTGAATGATTATCTCCTTTGGAATTGGAGAATTCTATGTAGACTTCTTTGAAGTATTTCCCAAGCTCACTTTCAATTATTCTTTTGTAAGTATGTTTTTTACTTATTCCTGCGATTGGATTCGCAATAACAAGGACTTTTCTAATGTCTATCATTTAGAGATTTTATAAGATTTAATGTCGAATTTCAATAGTTCTTGAAAATTCACTAATTTAGTTGATATAATCTGGAAATGAAATCGAAGTAATTTAAAAACGAGGAGTGAGGGTGGAAAGTCTTAGAGCTTTTGTGACGGGTGGAACTGGATTTATCGGTAGTCACCTTGTGGAAGAGCTTGTCAGAAATAATGTAGAGGTGAGGATTCTTGTAAGGGATAGCAAAAGGCCCTGGAATTATTTAGAAATAATGTAGAAGTCATAGAAGGAGATCTTTTAGATTTTTCTTTTATTGAAAAAGCTGTTAAAAATGTAGATGTGGTTTTTCATCTCGCCAGTGTTATAAAATGTGGGAAATGTCTCAGATGAATATTATTATAGAATAAATGTTAATGGGACAGATAATTTATTAAGGGCATGCGTAAAAGATGGGGTTAAGAAAATTGTTTTTTCAAGCTCAGTAAATGTTTATCCACCATTTTAAAAGAACCTTTTACAGAAGAAAGTCCGTGTGACCCCGATGAAATTTTAGGCAGGACTAAATTGAAGGCTGAGAATATTATAAAAAAATACTGCGAGGATTCAAAGCTAAATTATATAAATTTAAGAATTTCAATAGTTTATGGTCCGAGGGATTTTTCCTTACTTAAATTATTTAAGCAAATAAATTCAGGATTGTTTCTTATGATTGGAAATGGAAAAGGGCTAATACAGCCAATTTATGTAAAAGATGTGATATGTGCTCTCATTCTTAGTGCGATAAAAGAAGGTATTAAGAACGAAACTATAATAATTGCGAGCCCAGAAATACTTCAATAAGAAAGATTTTTGCAATGAAATTGCAAATGTTTTTAACAAAAAAATCCCTTTTTATATTCCTTCTTTTCTTGCTATTCCACCAATTTATCTTATAGAAAAACTCTTTGTTTTTATCAGGAAAGATCCGGTATTAAGTAGAAGAAGAGCCCTTTTTTTGGGACATCTCAGAGTTTCAGGATTGATAAAGCCAGACACACTCTTGAGTTTGAGCCAAAAGTAAAGGTTAGAGAAGGGCTGAGGTTAACAGTTGATTGGTATAGAGAGAATAATCTTTTTTAAAAGAGAGTCTATTTTTATTGTATAATTAACTCTGGTAAAAAATAGATGATAAATTTTGTGCTCGTTTACAAAATAAGAAAGAAAATAAAGGGTATTTTGAAAGAAAAGGAGAAAAAAGGTGAGATTGACTTTTCCAACTCATGTCTTGATTGCATTGTTAATGAGATAGCCTGGGGTATTTACTATCTGCTGAAAGAGAAGGATAAAAATGCTAAAGAAGATGATTTTATTGATTGAATCCTTACAATATGATATAAAAAGAGACTAAATGAAGATACCAAAGGGATTGAAATTTTTGCTTGTCAGCATGAGTTTTATTGTAATAATGGGAATTTCTGCAATATTAACTGTAATTGTCCTTGTTAAGGGTGAAGATGTCGAGGTTCCAGATCTAACTGGTAAGCCAGTGGATGAGGCTATAGACCTTCTAAGTCAGAGAGGGCTTTTCATGAAAAGGCTTGCTCAGTTTCATCCAACTATTCCAGAAGGCAAGGTGATTTCCCAGAGCCCTCCTCCTAAAACACTTATAAAAAGAAATAAAAAAGTGAAAGTGTATATTTCCCTTGGAACTCAGAAAACCTTGACTCCGAATTTATTAGGCAAAACCTTGAGAGCTGTTGGCGTAGAAATGTCTGAGAGAGGATTAAATACTGGAATTATATCCCAGACAACCATGGGAGAGGAGCCCGGCGTAATAATTGCTCAAGAACCTCCCCCTGATTCTGAAGTTGATAGAGGAACACCCATAAATTTGCTTGTCTCAACTGGCATGAAGGAGGAAGAGTGGATAATGCCTGATCTAATTGGAAAAAAAGCAGAAAAGGTCATTCCATGGCTTGAGATTAAAGGCTTTAGAATTTCTCCAATAAAAAATTTATTATATACAGGTGTTGAGAGAGGAGTTATATTAAAACAGATGCCATTACCGGGCTGGAAACTCAGAAAATCCCAGTTCATTTCTCTGGAGGTGAGCTCTTGATAATTCCATCAATTCTTTCTGCTAATTTTTCAAGAATTGCAGAGTCAATTGAAATGATGTTGAAAGCGGGAGCCAGAACATTTCATGTAGATATAATGGATGGTCATTTCGTTCCAAATCTTACATTCGGTCCTGAGCTTGTCAGGACTCTTAAAAATGAATTTGATCTAATTTTAGATGTTCATTTAATGGTGGAAAATCCGATGGAGGTTGTTCCGTGGTTTGAAAAGGCAGGCTCAGATTGGCTCTCTTTCCACATCGAGGCAACACCCCATGCCCACAAATTGATCAATATGATTAAGGAAAAAGGGAAAAGGGCTGGAATAACACTAAATCCTTCTACACCTGTCGAACTTGTTTATCCTCTTCTTGATGAAATTGATTTTGTCCTTATAATGTCTGTTAATCCTGGTTTTGAAGGTCAGAAATTTATTCCTTCAACAATTAAAAAAATAAATCATTTAAAGATGTATATAGAAAAAATGGAAAATGGTCTTGAAATTCAGGTGGATGGAGGGATTGGTCCTGATAATCTTAGAAATGTTCTTGAAGCGGGTGCAAATCTCATCGTTGCTGGCTCGTCCATATTTAAAAGTAATGACCCTGTTTTAACATTCAAACTTATGAGAAAAATTGAGAAAGAATTTTTAAACAAATGAGTTCTCTTGTTACTGGTTGTGCTGGTTTCATAGGCTCTCATCTTTGTGAATATCTTATAAGCAAGGGACACAAAGTGATCGGGATTGACTCATTTTCTGATTTTTATCCGAGGAAATATAAAGAGAAAAATATTGAAGGACTATTAAAAAATCCTTCTTTCAATTTTATCGGAAAGGATATGTTAGAGCTTAAACTTGAAGAACTTTTTGATGGGGTTGATGGAATATTTCATCTTGCTGCACAACCTGGTGTGAGAACAAGCTGGGGAAATAATTTTTATTATTACATAAAAGACAATATCATTCTAACTCAGAGAATTCTTGAAGCATTGAAAGGTTTTAGAGGGAAAAGAATGGTTTTTGCATCATCTTCTTCTGTCTATGGAGATTCTCTCTTTTTACCTTTTAAAGAGGATGGACCTACCTCTCCAATTTCTCCTTATGGCGTTACAAAGCTTGCATGTGAACATTTATGTCTTCTTTATCATAAAAATTTTTCTATTGATGTTGTTATTCTTCGATATTTTACTGTTTACGGGCCAAGACAGAGACCTGATATGGCTTTTCATAGATTTTTTCATTCAATAATAGAGGGAAAAGATATAGAAATTTTTGGTGATGGAAGCCAGACAAGGGATTTTACCTATGTTGAAGATATTGTTAGAGCAACTTTTTCTGCTTTTGAGAAAGGAGTTTCTGGAGCGATATATAATTTAGGTGGAGGAGAGAACATCCCTCTTCTTAATCTATTAAAAATAATGGAAGAAGTGACAGGAAAAAAGATAAAAGTCTCTTTTAAAGAGCGGGAAAAAGGAGATGCTCCCCACACATGGGCTGACTATTCAAAGACGAAAAGAGATTTGGGGTATACGCCTAAGGTTAAATTGAAAGAAGGTTTATCGAATCAATGGGAATGGACAAAAAAACTTTACGGAGAACAAAAATGAAAAAGATTACTCTAATTTTACTTTTATTTCTACTTATTTTCTCTGGTTGTTCTAAGAAAAAGCCTGATTTAGAGCCTACTCCTGGCTCATCATCTGATGAAAGTCTTTTCAATCTTGGAGAGAAATGGCTTAAAAAAGATTCTGAAAAGGCAAGACTTTATTTCAGGCAGGTTATAGACTCCTTCCCTCAGAGTATACTTGCCCAGAGAGCAAAGCTCAGAATTGCAGATTCCTATTTTCAGCAAAAAGACGAGGGCAGTCTATTAATTGCAGAATCTGAATACAGAGAATTCATATCAATGTATCCTTTCAGTCCTCTGGCATCTTACTCAAGGCATCAAATTGCGATGACATTTTACAATAGAATGCACAAGCCAGGAAGGGATCAGACAAATACCCTCAAGGCAATAGAGGAGTTTGAAAAATTACTGAAGGACTATCCCTACGCAAAGGAAGTAGAAGACGCAAGGGCTAAACTTAAAAAATGCAAAGATTATTATACGGAGCATATTTATTTGATAGGTCTTCATTATTATAAATTTAAATCTTACAGAGCGGCGATAAACAGGCTTAAAGAAGCTCTCGAATACAATCCTGACTTCTCAAAAATAGACAGGCTCTACTATTATCTTGGAGATTCCTTGATCAATACAAATAATTTAGAGGAGGGCAAAGCGTATTTCTCAAAATTGACAACATCATTCCCAAAAAGCAAATATGCGAAAAAGGCACAGAGACAACTCAAGAAAATTGAAGCGAAAAAGAAATAAATCTGTAAGAGGTAAGTTCTTCCAAAAATAATAAAGTAGTAGCAAAATTTTTTGACAACTGAGCTCATTAAATAAAGACAGAATGAGAGTGCTAAATGAAGAATGATCAAATGCGAGAGAAGCGATAAAAGCATAAAGATTTTGACTCGTAGCCTGGAGCTTATTGCTCATAGCCATTATGCAATTCGTATGTTACTTTTACAATTAATTTTAATTTTGAAAGAACTAAACTTCTAAGGTAGTGTCAAGATTTTTGTGTAAATTCATGTAAAGGTTTATCCT
>CAZHEF010000030.1:24029-34004 GCA_964531645.1 uncultured Clostridia bacterium | reverse complement strand
GGTTATTGGTGTTTGGTTATTTTTAACCTTTGAGGTGATAGAGCTCATGTCTGTCGCTCCTTTCATAACCTCCAGAAACTCGGGAAACCCCAAGGATTTTTCTTTAATAATGAATGGAATTTTACTTATAAATAATCTCTAATTAAGAATAAAAATGGAAAAATTAAGAATGGAAGCAAAGCTAACCCATAAGAGGTAAGGAATAAGCAGATAAGCAGAAATTTTTGAGATTCTGTAGAAAAGATATATGTTAATTATAATGAAAATCAAAAGAACAATTATGTCTAATAGCCCAAGAAAAGGGCTTTTTAACCCAAAAAAGAAGAGAGACCATAAAAAATTAAAGAATAGCTGGATAAAATAAATAAAAAATGCAGATTTGCTCTCCTTGGAATAACCTTTTTTCCAGATTAAATAGAAAGAGAGACCCATAAGAATGAAAAGAGTTGTCCACACAGGACCGAATATCCAGTTGGGTGGATTGAAGGATGGTTTTTTTAATGTTAAATACCATGAATTTACTGATGTTGATGTAAATAATGAGCCGAAATATGCAACGAGTAAAGGGATTAGAAGAGAAATTATTAACTTGTAAATGTCTTTCATATTTATTTTCCTCCTTCGTTAAATATACTATATGGTAATGATATAAGCAAAAAAATCAAGTTTAATGAAATTTAATATTTATCAATAAATTCCAGCCATTCAGCTTCAGCTTGTTCAATTGAAAAACCATATATTAAATAGCATTTTTCCTTTATCTTGTCTTTTGAGTCGTATCTATTACCTATGCTGAAAAAGGATAACATTTTTTCTAAGCTGTATTTAGCGATTATAAATTTTATAAAGGAACCTGATTCGGGGTAAGTAGTTTCAGAAGGATAATTTCTGAAACTATTCGTTTCTAATAAATTTTCTATAGGAATTAAAGTTCCCTTATCCTTAAATTTTTAAGCCCAGTAATGAACTGATTGCCCCCACCATTTCGATTCAAAATCATTATTAGCGGGATTAACAGAGAAGACACCTGCTATGCCTTCACTAAAAAATCCGAGAGGCTTCCAATCAAGGATGTATAAAGATGAATACATTCGTGATTATCCACTGGCCAGATAGTATGAATTGCCCAATTACCTACATCTGCCCATGCATTGGTGTTGTAATACCCTGTTAGCTCTCCCATATGTTGCTGGTCAAAGTATTTGTAATAATCAATTTTTTGGGGAATAGAAATTTGAAACTGTTTTACAGCCCAATTGTGGTAAATTTCCTGCTGGTTAGTATCAACTCTGTTTCCGGGAGCATAATGAAAAATAAAATTCTGAGTGATAATAGTTTCTGTTAATAGCCTTATTTGAGAACTTGAAGAAGGTGGACTTTTTCCACAACTGTAAAATAGGAATACTAACAAAAGAAAAAACAAAGAAAAAGATTTAAGAAACAACTTATATTTACTATCTATCCCTCACTTCCTCTAAATTATATCAAAACTTTTTAATTTTCAAAAAATTCATTCAATTTTTTAATGAAAATTTAAGTTGTTTACCTTTTCTAAGATATGACTAAGCGGATAATTTTAACCCCTCTTTTCCTGATAAATCTGTATCAGGTTTCCACAGGTGTCATCAAAGACTGCAATGATTGCAGGACCGATATCTGTTGGCTCAGTTGTAAAATTAACACCCAATTTTTTCAGTCTTTCAAACTCTGAATTTATATCCTCCACATAAAAGGCTGTTGCAGGTATTCCTTGTTTGTAAATTTCTTCCTGGTAGGTTTTTGCTATGGGATTTATATTTGGCTCAAGGGAAAGCTCTATTTCATCATTATCAGGCGAGACAACTGTAAGCCACTTAACTTCTCCTACTGGAATCGCTCTTTTTTTAACAAATCCTAAAATTTCAGTGTAAAATTTCAAAGCTCTTTCTTGATCGTTGACAATAACGCTTGTTAATTTGATCTTCATCATATCCTCCAATTAGTCGACCGATTATTTTAAATATAATAAAACTAAAAAAGTGTCAACTTGATTTTTTTTACTCAATAAAATACTATACTATTTTGATAATTTATTTCAGGGAGGCATTATGAGTGTATTTACTTATTTTGCAAGAGCATTTGTTGCAGGAGAAAAGGTAAGTGATGCGGTAAAGGCTGTAAGAAAGCTGAACGAAAAAAGGATTATGGCGACTCTCGATATCCTTGGTGAAAATGTAAAGGATGCTAAAACGGCTGAGAATGCAGTTAATTCCTACATTGAACTTCTTGATGTGATTGCAAAGGAAGGAATAAACTCAAATGTTTCTCTAAAACTAACTCAGATGGGTCTTGACATTGATTACAAGTTCTGTCTCGAAAACATAAGAAAGATTGCTAAGAAAGCTCAAGAGAAAGGAAACTTTGTGAGAATTGACATGGAAGGCTCTTTTTACACCCAGAAGACTCTTGATCTTTTTAAGGAAGTGTTTAAAGATTTTAAAAATGTAGGAATTGTCATTCAAGCCTATCTTAAAAGAAGTTATGAAGATGTTAAGGAACTGAATCAGTTAGGTGCAAAAATCAGACTATGCAAGGGAGCATACAAGGAACCCGTAGAAATTGCTTACAAAAGAATGAGAGAAATAAGGGAAAATTTCCTGAAAATTAGTGAACTTTTATTCTATGATGGAAATTATCCCGCTATTGCAACCCACGACACTTATTTAATAAACAGAATAAAGGAAATGGCAAAGGAGATGAGGAAAAGACCTGAAGATTTTGAGTTTCAAATGCTTTTTGGAATAAGACCGAAAACCCAGGAGAGGATAGTTCAAGAAGGATACAGAATGAGGGCCTATGTTCCCTTTGGCACTCACTGGCTTCCCTATTTTTACAGGAGATTGAGGGAAAGAAAAGAAAATGTCTTCTTTGTCTTGAAGAATCTTTTTAAGAGATAAGTTACAATTATTAAATGCCAATATTTTGAGAGGTGAGGGGGATGGGTTGTGTAAAAACACACTCAATACAAATTATTTATCTTTAAATTCTTTCCAGTTCTTGATTCTGTATCTTGTGATAATATCTTTCTCCTTTTCTTCGTCAAAACTTAAATCAAAGATATAACCTTGATAGATTTAATTCCAAGGTAAAAGATAGAGCAGTTCTATAAAGGTATTTTCCATCTTCGCTAAAGATGTCAAAATTATTATTTTCTGACTCATCCAGAACAGACTTCATTCTTCTAACATAAATTCTTCCCATGTCGTCAGTAAATATAGAATCAAAAAATGGTCTGTAGGGAGCAAAGCCAATGTGTTTTTTACTTTCGGGAGGAATGTCTTTAAATGCAGATAAAATTTTATCTTTTTCTTCTTTACTAATCGGCAATTTTTTCTCTTCCTTTTCAATTTTTAGAATTAATTTTCCATGGGTGTCGAAAAAATAAAGTTTAAACTCGTAAGAGTGTCCATAAACAAGGTAGCTTTTCTTCAAGAAAGAGAAAAAAGGGCTAAAAAGATAAGGATGGGTGAAACTCAAGTTCTCCCAGATAGAGACACCATCCACTCCCTTTGCAATGACCTTTCCAATGTTACCGTTTTTTCAAACACCTCAGTGAGAAGCAAATAAACACCTGACTCATCCCAGTTGCTTATCAAGCCAAAAATCCTTCCTTCTTTATCTACGGAGCTGGAATCTATGAACTTCCCAATTTTTATCTGTTTTATAAATTTACCATTGGAATCAAAAATTGTTAGCCTGTAGCCCATGATATCGAAAGTATAGATCTTTCCATTAGTATCCACTGAGAAATTGGAAGCTTGAACAAATTCTCCAGGACCTTCACCCTTTCTACCAATACTTAAAAGATACTTTCCCTCCTTTGAGAATTTGTGAATCTTATATGCCCTCACGTCGAGAATGTAGATATTTTCCTCTTTGTCAATCTTAACATCTCTTGGGCTTACAAATAGAGAGCTTTCCTCTTCTTTCTCTCCAATAACAAGGTCCTTCTCGAGCTCAAATTTCCATTCACCATACAATGGCTCAGCGGGATTTTTCACAACTTTCACTCCATTCTCATAAACTATTTTTCCTTTCTATTTTGGCTGAGACTCTAAAAAGGAAGGATGCAAAGCAAAAAACAAAAATAAAATCGGAAAAGTCTTAACTTTTAAATTTTTCATTTCCCCTCCTTAAAAAATTATTTCTTTGTTTCCCCTTTTATCCATGTTAAATATTTTTCTAAACCATCCACAATGGAAAGGACAATTATCTCTGGAGTGGAGTAGGGATGGATTGAAACTATCTCCTTTTCAAGCTCTTTGTAAAGTGAGTTTTTTGTTTTAATAAATAGTATGCATTCTGTTTCCTTTTCTATTTTTCCCTCCCACCAGTAGTAAGAAGCTCGTGCGGGAACAACAGTAACACAAGCAGACAACCGCTCCTCAACAAGTTTCTTTGCAATCTCTTCACCTTTTTCAAGGTCTTGAACAGTGGTTAAAACAAGAATAAATTCATAACTTTCATTACCCATAACATTTCTCCTTACTTTAATTCATTTTTCTCTTATTCAATTATTCAATAAGCAATTTACGATTTTCTTAGAATAATTTTAATTTTGCCTTTTCAATTGACAGTCTTGCTCGTCTCGTCCGACTTACTTTTCTCGCCCGTCTCGCTTTACTCCTGCAAACAAACATGGGCAAATACTTTTGAGTCACCAATCATATTCTCAATTATGCAATACTCGTTTGGCTGATGAGCCATTTCATCCATTTTTGCCCAGCATGCTGCATAAAAACCTGCTCGTCTGAATATTGCTGCAACTGTTCCTCCTCCAATTCCCATAGGTTTTGCGGAAACTCCGTAGACATCCTTTATTGCTTTGAAGAGGCTTTTAACAACAGGAGCATCTGGGGGTGTTGGAGGAGCAGCTTCCGCTCTCTGAGCAGGTGTTAAACTTATCTTTACTTTGAACTTTTTCTCTATCTTCTTTGCATACTCTTCAAATTTTGCCTCCACCTCAGAAAGCTTATAGTTTGGAAGAACCCTGCAGTCAAAGTAGAATATATCATCCCCTGGAATTGTGTTTATGTTGGGAACATTTGCCTCTTTCTTTGTAGGCTCAAATGTTGAAATCGGAGGCTCAAAAAGCTCATCCTTTGCATTGAATATTTTGTAAAACTGGTCAAGTTTTACTATCAAATTTGCGCCCGCTTTATGGCTGTTTATTCCCTTCTGGGGCATACTGCCGTGACACTGTTTTCCTACAATATGGAATTTGAGCCATAGAATACTTTTTTCAGCAACTTCAATCATTGTCCCTTCAGGATTTCCAGCATCTGGAACTATTATTAGATCATCCTTTTTGAAAATATCAGTGTTCTTAAGAACATAAGTTATTCCTTTTTCAGAACCTGTTTCCTCATCAGCGACAAGAACAATTCCTATATCACAGCTCGGAAGGATTCCCTCTGCTTCAAAGGCTTTAATGGCAAATATTGATGCAACCATAGCCTGTTGATTATCCTCAACACCTCTTCCTAAGATCTTGCCATCCTCAACCCATGCTTTGTAAGGGTCACCCTTCCAGAGGCTAAGTTCACCGGGTGGAACAACATCCATGTGAGTCATAATCCAGATTCTTTTTGATGAAGATTTTCCTTTGTAAATGGCAATTATATTTGGTCTGTATCCAGATGGAACTCTCGGGTCAGGGCAGTTAAATTCGATGATTTCTGCAAATTTTATTTTACGGAGATAGTTTTTTAGAAACTCTGCTTTTTTGGTCTCTCCTTCTCCTCCGTTGGATGGGTCTAATGCAGGGATAGCAGTCAAGTCCTTCTGTAGCTGAATCATCTCATCCTTAAAACTTTCAATCCTTTTTGCAATTCTCTCAAATTCACTCATAAATACCTCCTAAATTCACATAAAGTTTATTGAAAGATTTATTTTAATCTACTTAGTTTTAAAAATAAACTGGAAGAAAATTTGACTTTCCCCTGGAAGTGACCTTTTTGCGATGACTAATAAGCTCTTCTCTTAAATGCTAAAAATTTTCATTTTTTTATCGTCCGAATCTTTTCAAGGGCTTTGCTTGACACATGATTTTTATAATAAAATAAAGAATAAATTTAAATAAAAAGGCAAAGAGAATGGAGCTCGGGGAGGGGATGATGGATTTGAGGGAAAGAGTTAAAAGTATGATGAAGACCGGATTTATTTTATTTTTCATTCTAATCTTGTCTTTTTTAATATTTTGTGGAAAGAAAGAATCTGATTTGAAAAGGGTTGATATTGTTGAAAATAGTGACCTTCCTAAGTATTCTCACTCAATTATAAAATTCCAAGAGGAACTGACCATATCAAACGATACTTGGGTAGATGGGTCTTTTCTTGTTGATGATGAAGGAGCAACATATTTTTTTAATATCCAGAAAGACTATATTGAAGGATACAAATATAATAAAGATGGAAAATTAATTTTTTCAAAGAAATTCCCCAGAGGGCAGGGATCTGGAGACATTTTCAATCTGTATTGAAATATCTGGAAATCTCGAATAGAGAGCTTAATTTTTTATTAGCGTCAAGAATTCTTAAGAGAAAAATAATATAAACTCAAATAGATTTTAGAATTTATGAAAAAGAAATATAAATTTACTAAAATCTACTTTTATTTTAAAAATAACTGGAAGGAGGGGATAGGAGCACTGTTATTTACGATTCTTGTTTCTATTTCTGCGCTCCCTACTCCCTATCTCATGAAGTACATTGTTGATGATGTTATTGTTAGGAAGAATCTCAAATTGCTTAACCTCATCATTCTTGCAATTGTTGGGATTCAGGTTTTGAGGGTTGTATTTTCTTTTCTTACAAATTATTGGTTTTCTGTTCTAAATCAGGAAATATTAACTAATATTAAAAAAGACCTTTTTTCAAAGCTTCTTCGTTTGCCGCTTTCGTTTTTTGATTCCCAGCAGAGTGTCGAAGGTCTTGGTTTTTTTATTTTCAAATTGCTAACCATTGCTAATGAAAGTTTGAATTTTTTAAAAGAAAGATTTAGAATTTGAGAAATCGATTAAGAAGCGGTCATTCAGAAAAATGTTAGCAAATACTTTGGTAAGGCAAAGATACTTAGTTTGGTAAATCTCGAAGTAGAGAAGGGGAAAATTTTTAGATTAATAGGTCCAAATGGAGCTGGAAAGACCACTTTAATAAAATGCATGATTGGATTGATTCGTCCAGATGAAGGTTCTATTTATTTTGACGATAAATCAATTTCTAATCTTGAGATAAAGAAAATTATAAGTTATCTTCCAGAAAAACCTGTTTTTATAACGGAATGACAGGAAATGAGTTCCTATGGTATATGGGTAGATTAAGTAAAATAGAAAAAAAGCTTAAAAATACGCATTAAAATTATTATGGAGGAGGTAGGATTAACAAACTTCAAAGATGTGAGGATAGCTTTTTATTCAAAGAGGTATGCAACAAAGATTAATGCTTGCTCAGGCCCTTATTAATAATCCTCAATTCTTTCTTCTTGATGAACCAACTGGAGCGCTTGATCCATATGGAATTTTATTTTTAAGGGAAAAGTTATTTTCTCTTAAAAGAGAGGGTAAAACTGTTTTTATGTGTTCAAATCAAATTTCTGAAGTTGAGAAGATCTGTGACAGGATTGCTTTTATTGAAAATGGGTTTATAAAGTTGATTCATGATCTTCGTTCAGAGAGTTGTTTCTTGATAGAATGCGAGCATATCGGTTTTAATGTTCAAATTCCAGAAGATAACAAATTTTTAGGTTTCGATATTCTTTCGATAAAAGAAGGTAAAATTGAGATGAGCGTAAAAAATAATCAGCAATTGATCGAGTTCCTCAAGTTTCTTTCCGAAAAAGGTATTATCGTGAAACAGGTTCTCAATACAAAAAATATTGAAAGTCTTTTTAAAAAATGAATTTTGTGTTTTGCTAAGAACAGTCTAGGAGAAAATTAAAAGTCTGATTTTTATAGCTTTTTCAATTGCAAGTTTTACTTTCTTTTTATTTTCTTTTTTTAGAATAATTACAAACTCACTAATTTCATCTCAAAAATTTTATGATGGTATAATCTTTCTCTGTTCTATTGCTTTATCATCTGGAATTTTAGGAAAAGAAATTAGCTCAGGGACAATTCAATTTCTTTTAATTAGACCTTTTAGAAAGCCAACGATTTACATTTCAAAAATTATGGGTTTGATGCTTTCTGTGACTTTTTTATACTAATTAATTTAATCCTAATTTTTATTTTAGCTCTTTACTTTAAATGGGATTTAGAAGGGTTGATATTTTTTTTTCTTTAATTCTATATTAGCGTCGCTTTTTATAATATCATTGATTACTTTTTTCTCTTCATTTATTCCATACCATGGAGACATTTTGGGCTTTTTGGCATATATATTTATAACTGGTATCTTCTATTAATTTTTTGAGTATTTAAATTTATTAAATTCAAGTCTCTTCAGATCTATCTTTGAGTCTTTACTTTTATTACCTCAAAACATCAATATCCAGTCTTGGTTGAGAAAAGACTACTACGAAATAGCTATATATGTCTTTAGAATAACCCTTTTGAATTTAATAAGTATAATAATTTTCACACACAAAGAATTTAAATAAAACGATGAAGACATTCGCAAATCTATCGGAGGATTATCAAATCCCTAAGGAATTTTTTCAAAAATTTTTACAAATTGGATAAAAATAGAATTTCCAAACCCTCTCCAGAAGCCAAATTTAATTCTGGCATACTCCTTAATATAAATTTTAATGAGGCCTGTCATCAGGCAGAACAAATTTTAGGAGGTTTAAGAAATGCTTAAAAAATTTAGAGCTTCTAAGTTCTTTGCAATTTTCATAGTTTTATTTTTTCATTGTTATTTATTTCAGTTCAATTCAAAAATCTCTTTTGTAATAGTACATGTTGCAAACATTGTATTGATTAGGCTATTGATTGCGGTAGGCAATGTGGGGGTGGTTGCGGTACATATTGCATGGATAAATTAGCAGAATGTATAATGGACTATTGTGGGGGTCATTGCGAAGAACAGCCATAAGAAATTTTATTTTTATGATAAGTTTAAAGTGAGATTAACAGGAAGAATAATTTATTTTGTAGTTTTTATCTTTACTTTTTCCTATTCTGTGTATTCTACGAGTATAAAGTTTATAAAAGAGATTGAAATTTCTTCTGGAAAAAGTAAAGAAGAGACTTTATTAAAAATAGTAGATGTTACAGCTGATAGAAAAGGAAATATTTTTGTTCTTGACCAAGGCGATAATAGAATCAAGAAATTTTCCTCAGATGGTCATTTTATTAAATCTGGTGGTGGTAAAGGAGAGGGCCCCGGAGAACTGCGTGATCCGAGTCATATTAATCTGGACGATGTAGGAGGAGTATATGTAATTGAAGTTGTAGGTGGCAGATTGGTTGAATTTGATAATTTCCTTAATTTTATAAAACAGATTAAACTTCAAACTCCTCGCGCATGTTCTGATATCTTTATTTATTCTGACATGTTTATTTGCTGTCACAATGTAGTATTAGTAATAGGAGATAAGTATTTTTATATTTTCTCAAAAGATGGGAAGCCTCAAAGATGGGATTCATGCTAATTCTGGAGTTTCCCATGGAATTACTGCTACAGTTCCACGTTTACTGATAGGGATAAAATCCTTAATATTAAATCTGGAGGATGTGGCAAATATCTTATTGGTAGGAGAGGAAAAAATTGGAAGGACAGACTGTCTTTATCTAAAGGTATAAGACAAAAGAGGGAAAATATATGTTATTTTTGATTTTTTGAATACAGATCATGTAACCTTAATGAGAGCCAGAACTAAGATATTAAGTCTTTTAACTAATCTGATAAAGGAAGGATTTGAAATAAAGATTGCAGTTTTGGATAAAGAAAAAGGCATCCGAATACTTAAAGAATCTTTAGAAACTGAAGATA
>CAZHEF010000030.1:0-23929 GCA_964531645.1 uncultured Clostridia bacterium | reverse complement strand
TTGGATAAAGAAAAAGGCATCCGAATACTTAAAGAATCTTTAGAAACTGAAGATAAGGTAGCAAAGAGGTATTACTATAGGAAATTGGTGAAAGAAATGAACAAAATCGCCACCGGCTGGAAAAATTGTTCTGGCGAGGAAGACTACAGAAAAAATATGGTATTTATTGCAGGCAATAGGGATGGTAAGAAATGAACCAGGCAAAAAATCGATTCTCTTAATAAGCAAAGGACTTCCTGAAAAGCAGAGTTTGGTTTTTAATGAACCAGGATGGAGCACACGAATAAAAATTTTTGACCCATTTAACATTATCTAGAAAGATGACTATATTGATATTATCAATGAATTGATCAAATATGCCAATACAAATCGACTCTCTTTTTATTGCATAGGCCTACGAATTGATGTAGGCATAGAAAGTAATTTTGCCCTTCATCACACCGATTCTCGTCTTGCCCGTCCTGCTTTTCTCGCCCCATACACCGATTGACACTATCAAAATAATAGAGTATTATTAATTTTTGAAATAATTTGAAGGCGCGTGGCTCAGAGGTTAGAGCGCTACCTTGACACGGTAGAGGTCGGCGGTTCAAGTCCGCCCGCGCCTATAAAAAATTATGAAAAGCAAAGAGGATTTTACTGAGAGTGGAAAAAGAGAGAGAAAATTTAGAAACATTAAGGCATAGCGCTTCCCATCTTCTTGCCCATGCAGTTTTAACTCTTTATCCGGGAACAAAAATAGGTATAGGTCCAGCAATAGAAAATGGATTTTATTATGATTTTGAAAGGGATGAACCTTTCACACCTGAGGATCTTGAGAAAATTGAAAAGAAGATGAAGGAGCTTTCTGAGCAAGATTTAAAAATAGAACATTTTTTTCTTCCAAAAAATGAGGCTATGGAGTTTTTCAGAAAGAATAATCAGGATTTAAAATTTGAGCTTATTGAGGAGAAAGGGGATGAAAAAGTAAGTCTTTACAGACAGGGAGATTTTGTTGATTTCTGTCTTGGTCCTCACATGCCGTCAACTGGCTCAGTAAAACATTTTAAGCTTTTATCTGTTGCAGGTGCTTACTGGAAAGGGGATGAGAAAGGGAGAAGATTGCAGAGGATTTACGGAACAGCATTTTTTACAAAGGAAGAGCTTGAAAATTATCTTAAGAGTCTTGAGGAGGCGAGGAGAAGAGACCACAGAAGACTTGGTCCTGAGCTTGATCTGTTTTCAATTCAGGAAACAATTGGGGCGGGTTTAATTCTCTGGCATCCAAAGGGAGCAATTGTAAGGAAAATCATTGAGGATTACTGGAAGGATGAGCATTTAAGAAATGGATACGAGCTTCTATACACTCCCCATATAGCAAGGTTAGAGCTCTGGAAAACAAGTGGACACCTTGATTTTTATAGAGAAAATATGTATCCATATATGGAGCTTGAAAATCAGGCCTTTCAGCTAAAACCAATGAATTGTCCTTTTCACATCCAGGTTTACAAAACAAAGTTGAGAAGTTACAGAGAGCTTCCAATAAGATGGGCTGAACTTGGAACAGTTTACAGGTTTGAGAGGAGTGGTGTTCTTCATGGACTTCTTAGGGTGAGAGGATTTACTCAGGATGACGCCCATCTTTTTGTTACACCCTCTCAGCTGGAAAGTGAGCTTGAAAGACTTGTTAATTTTACTCTTCACATATTAAGAACTTTTGGTTTTGAAGAATATGAGATATATCTTTCAACAAGGCCTGAAAAATTTGTTGGAGAAATTGGAGATTGGGATGCTTCTACCGATGCCCTTGAGAAAGCTTTAAAAAAGACAGGGCTTCCTTGCAGAATTGACCCAGGAATGGGTGCTTTTTATGGACCAAAAATTGACATAAACATAAAAGATTCTCTTGGAAGGTTATGGCAATGCTCCACAATACAGGTTGATTTTAATCTTCCAAAAAGATTTGAAATTGAATATATTGGAGAGGATGGAAAAGCCCACAAGGCAATAATGATTCACAGAGCCATTTTTGGTTCCCTTGAGAGATTCTTTGGAATATTGATTGAGCATTATGAAGGGAATTTTCCGTTATGGCTTGCACCTGTTCAGGTTGCATTAATACCTGTTTCTGAAAAATTTTTGCCTTACTCCTATAAAACTGCTGAAAACCTTGAAAATGAGGGGATTAGATACCAGATTATTGACAGCGCTGAAAAAATCGGGTATAGAATAAGAAAAGCAGAGATTGAAAAAATTCCAGTTATGTTAATTGCTGGAGAGAGAGAAGAGAGAGAAGGAAAGGTGGCATTGAGAATACATGGAAGAGGAGACATGGGCTCTTTGAATATGGCGAATGCGATTGATATATTAAAGGAAAATATAAAAAATCGAAATATAAAAATATCTTTTAGGAGGTGAATCTCTGAATCGTAGACCCCATAGAATTAATAATGAAATAAGGGCAAGAGAGGTGAGAGTGATTGACGAGAACAAACAGCAGATAGGGATAGTTCCAATAGAGAAAGCTCTTACTATTGCAAGAGAGAAAAATTTAGATCTTGTAGAAATAGCACCACAGGCTAACCCTCCAGTTTGCAGGGTAATGAATTATCAGAAGTATCTTTATGAGATGACAAAAAGGGAGAAAGAAGGAAGGAAGCACCAGAAGAATATTGTTGTCAAAGAAATAAAGTTCAGACCAAAGATCAGCTCCCACGATTTCCAGTTTAAACTGAAGCATATAATCAATTTCCTTGAGGATGGAAATAAGGTTAAAGTTTCTGTTTTTTTCAGAGGGAGGGAGAGAACTCGCCCGGAAATAGGAAAGCAGATAATTGATAAAGTTATTGAGGAAACAAAAGATTTAGCTTCTGTGGAAGTTCCGCCTAAGTTGGAAAGTTCCTATCTATACACAATGCTAATGCCAAAGAAAGGAGGAAGAGATGCCAAAGCTCAAGACTCACAAAGGAGCTAAAAAGAGATTTAAGGTTACTTCCAAATCGAAGGTTTTGAGAGCAAAAGCTGGCAAAAGTCATATTCTTACAAAGAAGAGTAGAAAGAGGAAAAGAAGTTTGAGAAAATCTACTGAAGTGAGTAAAAAAGAAGTGCACAAGGTAAAACAGATGCTTCCATACGAATTTTAACTTAGAAAGTTTGGCTTAAAGAGTCAAATTTAGATGGTTTTAGGAGGTTAGAAATGCCAAGAGTTAAAAGAGGACCCAAGAGAAAGGAAAAGAGAAAGAAAATTTTGAAACTTGCCAAGGGATATCGGGGAGCAAAAAGCAAAAATTACAGGATTGCAAAGGAGGCGGTTGAAAAGGCTCTCCTTTATTCCTACAGTGATAGAAGAAACAAAAAGAGGGATTTTCGAAGGCTATGGATTATAAGAATAAATGCTGCTGTCAGGAATTTTGGACTTACTTACTCCAGATTTATCGCTGGGCTTAAAGCCCTCAACATAAAGCTTGACAGGAAAATTCTTGCGGATCTTGCGTATAGAAACGATCCGGCATTTAAAGAGATTGCCGCCAGAGTTTCCAATGCAATATCTTTCAGATAATTAAGGAGCTTGATGTGGAAATTCTGGAGAAAGAAATTGAGGAAATAAGAAAATCTTTTGAAATTGCTGAAAAAGATGTAAAAGATTATCAAACATTTCTAAAATTAAAAGAGGAATTTCTTGGAAAGAAAAAGGGTAAAATACATAGTCTTCTCAATCTCCTAAAATCCCTTCCAAAAGAGGATAAGCCAAGAGCAGGAAAACTTATTAACGAAATGAAGGATTTTGTTGAAAACAGAGTAAAGGAGATAGAGAAAAAAATCGAGGAAGAGATGATAAGGAAAAGAAGGGAGATTCTTGACCCAACACTCCCCCCTCTAATTCCAGAAATTGGCTCCTCTCATCCTATTAGAAAGATGTCCCAGATGATAGAGGAAATTTTCTTGAAAATGGGTTATACAATTGAGGAAGGACCTGAAATAGAATCTGACTGGTATAATTTTGAAGCTTTAAATATTCCGAAAGATCATCCTGCGAGAGATACCCAGGACACTCTTTACATAGATAATGAAATGTTACTAAGAACCCACACATCTCCTGTCCAGATTAGAGTCATGCAAAAAAGAAAACTTCCTATTAAGTCAATAATGCCGGGTAAGGTTTTCAGAAAAGATGAGCCAGACCCAACTCACTCTCCCATGTTTTTTCAGGTTGAGGGGCTTCTGATTGACAAAGGAGTAAGCTTTGCCCATTTAAAAGGGACTCTTGAGCTATTTTTGAAAACCCTTTTCTCAAAGTATATCAAAATACGATTCAGACCGAGCTACTTTCCATTTACAGAGCCTTCCGCTGAAGTTGACATAAGTTGTCCAATATGTGGAGGAGGTCAAATGGATTGCAGAACATGTAAAGGCACAGGCTGGCTAGAGGTCTTGGGTGCTGGGATGGTTCATCCCAATGTTCTGAGAGTTTGCGGGATTGACTGGAATGAATATACCGGATTTGCCTTTGGGCTTGGGGTTGAGAGGCTTGCAATAATAAAGTGGGGCATTGAAGATATGAGACTCTTCTACGAAAATGATCTCAGATTTCTCAAACAATTTTCGAGGTTATAAATGAAGGTAAGTTTGAGCTGGCTAAAAGAACTTGTAGATATAGATTTTGAACCGGAGGAACTTGCATCTTCCCTTGAGATGGTAGGGATTGGAGTTGAGGGGATTGAAAAGATAGAAGATGATTTCATATTTGATCTTGAGATTACTCCCAACAGACCAGATTGTCTCGGTCATATAGGGGTGGCTAGAGAGATCTCAGCAATATTTAATAAATCATTGAAATTACCTGAAATTTCATATATTGAAGAGAGTAATGAGATCCAGAATTTTGTAAGTGTGGAGATTTATGATCCTGAACTCTGTCCCAGATATTGCGGGGTTGTTATAAGAGATTTTAAAGTTGGACCCTCTCCAGAAAAGATAAGGAAAAGGTTAGAATCTCTGGGATTAAGATCAATCAACAATGCTGTTGATATTACCAATTATTTACTTCTTCTCACGGGGCATCCTGTTCATGCTTTTGATCTGAAAAAAATTAGAAAGAACAAAATAATAATTAGAAGAGCAATGAAGGGAGAGTCAATTTTAACCCTTGAAGGAACAGTTAAAGTTCTGGATGAAGAGACCCTTGTAATTGCAGATGGAGTAAAGCCAGTAGCAATTGCAGGAGTAATCGGAGGAGAGGAAAGCGGGGTGAAGGATGACACTACCGATATATTCCTTGAGAGTGCGTATTTCAACCCTTTCTCTATCAGGAGAACTTCAAAGAGACTTGGAATTTCAACAGAAGCCTCCTACAGATTTGAAAGAGGGGTGGATTGGAATATTCCACCTTACTCAGCGCGTTTTTGCGCAACCCTTTTTCATCAGATGGGGGGGAAAGTCACAAAAGGGATGATCGATGCTTTTCCTGAGCCAGTAAAGATTGAACCAATCAATTTGAGAAGCAAAAAAATATCAGAATTGTTGGGTCTGGATATTCCTGCAGAGAAAATAGAAGAGATTCTTAAAAAACTTGAGTTTGAAATATCCTCTTCAAAAAAACAAAATGGAATGGATGTGTGGTCTATTTTGCCCCCTTCATTCAGAGGGGATGTGAGGGTAGAGGCTGACCTTATTGAGGAAGTTGCCAGATTCTATGGATATGAAAAAATTCCATCCACTGTCCCTGCAATTATTCTTGATGAAGTCTATTTTGAGCCCACAAAAGAAAAGATAAAGTCAATTGCGAAGCTTCTAAACTTTCAGGGCTGGAATGAAGTAATAACTTTCAGCTTTATTGATCCTGAGGAAGATGTTCCGACGGACAGAGGTGAGACTATATCAATAATGAACCCGATTTCCAGTAGATTTTCAAGGATGAGAAGAAGCCTTCTGGTGGGAATTCTTAAAACAGTTTCACTGAATCTAAGCCGAGATGTTGAGGGAGGGAAGATTTTCGAGGTGGGGAAAGTGTTCTGGAAGGAAGGGGAAATAGTCGAAAGAAATCATCTCGCTCTTTCTTGTTTTGGAAAACCTGAAGAAAAATGGGTAAAAGAGAAAGAATTCTCGATTTTCTCTTTAAAGGGAATGGTTTCCCTTCTCCTTTCTACACTTGGCTATGATAGCCACAAATTTGTAAAAAGAGAAAATCCAGTTTTCCAGAGCCTTTCTTCCCTGTCGATACTTGTAAATGGCGAAGAGATTGGAGGACTTGGAAAAATTAATGATGAAATTGTCAAAAGATTTTCCATTGAGGCGGATGTTTATTACTGTGAATTGTGCCTTGATGCACTTTTTGAAATGGAAAAAAGTCCTGAAAGAATCCAGCTACCTCCTCGATTCCCTTCAATCAGAAGGGACATCTCTTTTCTCATTTCAAAGGATGTTAAATATGCTGAACTTGAAGAAGAAATAAGGAAAATAGGCATCAAAGGACTTGAGGACTTTTTCCTGTGGGACATTTTCAGAGGAGGAGATATTCCTGAAGGGAAGTTGAGTATGACAATAGGTTTTGTTTTTAGGTCTTTCGAGAGAACTCTCACTCATGCAGAGGTAAACGATATGATGGGTGTGATTGAGAGAGTTTTGCAAGAAAAGTTCAATGTTCAGATAAGAGGTAAAGGTGTCAGATAGGTTGACTTTCGACATGGAAGGTTTTAAACTATTGGAGGATAGAATTTCTAAATTATTAGAGACAGCTAAAAAGCTGAAAGAGGAGAATTTGATACTGATAAAGGAGCTGGAAAGGTTGAGAGAGGAGAAAGAAAAACTTGAGGAAAAAATTTCTGAACTTGAAGAAAAGGAAAAACTTTTAAATTCTTTTAAGGAGGAAAGAACCATGATTAAGAATATAATAGAGAGAATAATAAGCAAAATTAGCGAAGTAGGGATATAAATGGAAAATAATCTAAATATAGAAATTTTTGGCGAGCCTTTGCAGATTAGGACTTCAAAGAATAAGGAGGAATTGAGGGAAGTTCTTGCTCATATTGAGGAAAAAAAGGAAGAGATCGAAAAGGTTTATCCTTCACTGGAACCTATAAAAATTGCAATACTTGTTATGCTCCATCTTGCTGACGAGCTTTTTACATATAAAAAATGGCTTAAAACAATTCAAAAAAAAGCTGAAGAAATAGAATTTGGACTTGAGGAAGAGATAAAAAAGTTAACATGAAAGAGATTGCTTTTTACATAGAAAAAATTTTTGATCCCTCCCCTCAAATCCCTCCTTATCAATTTTAAACAAAGGAGGCGAAAATGACGAGTACAATATTCCTTATAACTGGAATACTGCTTATTTTATCGAGTTTGACAATATTAATTTTCTTGAAAAGATTCACAATAGACAGAATAAACAAACAGGCACAGGAAAAAATCAGTGCCCTTCTTGAAGAAGCAAGAAAGGAAGCGGAGAGAATAAAGAGAGAAGCAGGTGAAGAAGCAAAGGATAGATACAATTTTTTGAAAAATGAGCTGGAAAGACAGAATAGAGAGAGAAAGAACAGGCTCAATGAATTGGAGAGAAGATTGCTTCAGAAAGAAGAGAATATTGAGAGGAGAGCAACTCATCTCGATGCCAAAGAGAGAGAGATTGCAAGAAGAGAAAGGGAGATTTCTCTTAAAGAGAGGGAGGTTTCTGAAATTAAAAAACAGCATGAAACTTTTCTCGAAGAATCCAAGAGGGAGCTTGAAAGGATCTCGGGACTTACTGCTGAAGAGGCTAAAAGATTGATATTGCAGAGAGTGGAAAGTGATGCAAAACTTGAGATAGCTCAGACCCTTAAAAAAGTTGAGGAAGAGTTCAAAGCAAGGAGTGAAGAGATAAGCAAAAACATAATTGCTATTGCTATGCAAAAGATAGCCCCAGAATATGTCGCAGAAAGCACAGTTACAATAGTTGATCTACCTTCTGATGAGATGAAAGGTAGGATAATTGGGAGGGAAGGTAGAAACATAAGGGCTTTTGAGATGGCGACAGGAGTTGACCTTATAATTGACGATACTCCTGAGGCAGTAACTCTATCCTGTTTTGATCCTTTGAGAAGGGAGATAGCAAGAATCTCCCTTGATAGATTAATAATGGATGGAAGAATTCATCCTGCAAGAATTGAGGAGATTGTTGAGAAGGTAAGGGCTGAGGTTGAAGAAAAGATAAAAGAAGAGGGGGAGAAGGTTGCTCTCGAATTTGGACTAACAAATATCAATCATGAACTTTTAAGACTTCTTGGAAAACTCAAATACAGAACAAGCTACGGGCAGAATGTGCTTCAGCATTCCAGGGAAGTAGCCCATCTTTCTGCTCACATGGCTACAGAACTCGGTGCCGACAGGAATGTCGCTCTAAGAGCAGGGCTTCTTCACGATATTGGAAAAGCAATTGACAGGGAATCAGAAGGAACTCATACCGAGCTTTCAGTAGAACTTTGCAGGAGATACGGGGAGTCAGAATCGGTTATTTCAGCAATTGCTTCCCACCATCAAGATGTCGATTTTCCAACCGTGGAAGCTGTTTTAATTCAAATTGCAGATACACTCTCAGCAGCAAGACCAGGGGCAAGAAGAGAGCTCATTGAAAATTACATAAAAAGACTTGAGAAACTTGAAGAGATCGCACGTTCATTCAATGGTGTTTCCAAGTGTTATGCCCTTCAGGCTGGAAGAGAGATCAGAATAATAGTTGACTCTCAAAAAATAAGTGATGAGGAAGCGGTTCTTCTTTCAAGGGAAATTGCAAAAAGGATAAAGGGAGAGGTGGAATTTCCAGGACAGATAAAGGTTACTGTAATCAGGGAAATGAGAGCTATTGAGTATGTGAGGTAAAATGGAGGATTTAATGGATGAGCTGAACATTCTTTTTATTGGCGATATCGTTGGAGAAACAGGAAGAAGAATGGTTAAAAATTACTTGCCTTTAATCAAGATTGAAAATAAAGTGGATTTTGTCATAGCAAATGGAGAAAATCTTTCTGGAGGTTTTGGAATAACAAAAGAAAAAGCAGAAGAGATGTTTAACTCAGGTATAAATGTCATGACATCTGGAAATCATATATGGGACAAAAAAGAAATTCTGAATTTTATTGAAAATGAGCCGAGAATATTAAGACCCGCAAATTTCCCTGATCAAGTTCCAGGAAAAGGCTCAATAGTTGTTACTGTCAATTCTTTTAAAGTTGGTATTATAAATCTTCAGGGAAGAATTTTCATGGAGCCTTTAAACTCACCTTTTGAAGTTGCCACCATTGAAATTGAAAAGCTTAAAGGAGAGACCAATACAGTAATTGTCGATTTCCATGCTGAAGCCACTTCTGAGAAAACTGCGATGGGATGGTTTCTCGATGGAAAGGTCTCAGCAGTCATTGGGACTCATACCCATGTAATGACAGCGGACGAAAAGATTCTCCCCAACGGAACCGCCTATATAACAGATGCTGGAATGACAGGAGCAAAAGACTCTATAATAGGGATAAAGAAAGAACATGCTCTCACAAGATTTTTAAGGTGTATTCCTCAGAGGCTTGAAGCTGAGAAAGGAAAGGGGATATTCTCTTCAGTTCTCATCAGGATTGACTCTCGGTTAGGAAAGGCTCTTGGAATAAGAAGGATTGTCTTTGAAGAGAAATAGATCTTATCAAAAGAATAAATGGAGTATAATATAAGATGATAATGAACGCAAAAGAATTTCTTGAAGAGAAGAGAAACTTCTTAGATAAAAAGCTTGAGAATTTTCTGAAAGAGTATGGCTCGAGCCTTGGCGATTCCATCCGTTACAGCGTGATGAGCGGAGGGAAAAGATTCAGACCTCTCCTTTTATTCTCAATCGGAGAATCTCTGGGCGTTCCGACTGAGGAACTTGTTTATCCTGCCTGTGCAATTGAATTTGTTCACACTTCAACTTTAATTCATGACGACCTTCCTGCCCTTGACAATGATGACTGGAGAAGAGGAAAACCCACAAACCACAAAGTGTTCGGCGAAGGAGTTGCACTCCTTGCAGGAGACTTTCTCGTTGCCCTCGCTTTTTCTATACTGTCTTTGTTTCCTGAAAGAAAGGGAGCAGAAAAAATAAAATTAAGGGCAATTTCAATTCTTGGAGAGGAGTTGCAAAATCTAATAAAAGGTCAGACTTTTGAACTGCTTGTGAAGTCTCCATCAGAATATGAAATTATCTATCTCTATATATTGAAAACAGGCTCTCTAATGTCAGCTTCTGCAGAACTTGCAGGAGTATTTGCGCAGGTAGATGAGGAAACCATTTTTATTCTTAAAAATTTTGGTTCTAATCTTGGGTTAGCCTTTCAGATCACCGATGACCTTCTCGACCTCTTCCAAGATCAAAAAAAGAAGGATTCTCCATTTATTAACTATGCTTATCTTTACGGACATGAAATTGCAAAAACAAAAGCTTTTTACTACAGAGACAAGGCCTTAGAAGACATAAAAAAACTTGGCATCAATTCCTCCTCCTTAGAATATCTTGTAAATCTTTCAGTAGATAGGGAAATCTGATGAACTCTATCCTTAAAAAAATAAAAAATCCTTCTGATTTAAAAGGACTTTCTCTTGAAGAACTTGTTCTTCTTGCACAGGAGATTAGAGAGGAGATAATAAGGGTGGTATCAAAAAATGGTGGTCATCTTTCTTCAAATCTTGGAGTCGTTGAGCTTACCATTGCCCTTCATTTAGTTTTCGAGGCACCAAAGGACAAAATAATCTGGGATGTTGGTCATCAATGCTATACTCATAAACTTCTCACAGGTAGAAGAGAAGAGTTTGATTTATTGAGACAGTTTGAGGGACTCCTTGGTTTTCCCAGCAGGGAGGAAAGTAAATATGACTGCTACAATACAGGACATGCCTCCACAGCTCTTTCTTCAGCCCTCGGAATGGCTACTGCAAGGGATCTGAAAGGAGAAAAATTCGAAGTTGTTGCAGTTGTTGGAGATGGCTCTCTTACTGGCGGAGCAGCCTTTGAAGCCCTTAACAATATAGGATATTTAAAGAAGAAATTGATAATTGTTTTAAACGATAATAAGATGTCAATTTCTCCTAATGTTGGAGCTCTTTCTGGCTATCTAAATTATCTTGTATCAGGACAATTTTTCAGAAAGTATCAGAGGATAGTTGAGGGAGCTATAAGAGACATTCCTGCAATAGGTGAAAAACTCTTCAAGCTTACAAGAAAAATCGAAGAGTCGATGAAGAAAATTTTAATTCCTGGAGCACTTTTTGAAGAACTGGGAATAAAATATATGGGACCTGTTCGTGGGCATAGCATAGAAATGCTTGTCCGAGCTTTAAAGGATGCTAAAGAGTACGATGGACCTGTTATGGTTCATGTTGTAACAGTTAAAGGAAAGGGTTACAGACCCGCAATGAATGAGCCAGATAAATTCCATAGCGCCCAACCCTTTGATATAAAAACAGGGGAATTCATAAAAAAGAGCGATATTCCCACATATACATCTGTTTTCGGTAAAACCATTGTTGAGCTTGCGGAGAAGGATAATAAGATAATCGCTATTACAGCTGCAATGCCTGATGGAACAGGTCTTGTTGAGTTTTCAAGGAGATTCCCTGAAAGATTTTTTGATGTTGGGATAGCTGAGCAGCACGCAGTTCTTTTTGCATGCGGGCTTGCCCTTGAGGGATTCAAACCTGTTGTTTCAATATATTCTACTTTTCTTCAGAGAGCTTACGATCAACTTTTCCATGATGTCTCCTTAATGAAAATTCCCGTTCTTTTCTGCATGGATAGGGCAGGTATTGTTCCTGGTGATGGTCCAACCCATCAGGGAATAATGGATTTTGCCTATTTAAGACCTCTTCCCAATGTGATTGTAGTGGCTCCAAAGGATGAGAATGAACTTAGGAAAATGATTTACACGGGTTTTAAAACAAATCTTCCAACATTTATAAGGTATCCTAAGAGGGAAGGATTGGGAGTCCCCCTTACCGAAATATCTGAAATAGAAATAGGAAAAGGGGAAGTTTTAAAGGAAGGCTCTGATCTTGCAATAATTGCAATTGGTTCAATGGTTTACCCTGTTCTTAAGGCTGGATTGAAACTTGAAAATGAAGGAATTTCTGCAAGGGTAATAAATGCGAGATTTTTAAAACCCCTTGACTCCTCTCTTTTGATTGAAACAGCAAAAAAATTCCCATTGATTTTCACTGTTGAAGAGGGGATCCTGGAAGGAGGATTTGGTTCTGCAGTAAGGGAACTCCTTGGAAATTACGGAATAGAGACAAAGGTTGTCTCCCTTGGAATTGAGGATGGAATTGTTCCAGTGGGAGATTCAAAAACCCTTTTAGGAATTTATGGTCTTGATGAGGAAGGAATTTTCAGTTATGTAATGAAAAACTATGCGAAAATCCATGAAAAAAGAGCAATTATTAAATGAGAGGGAAAGGGCAGATAAGGCGCTTTTTCTGAGAGGGCTTGCCGAATCCAGAGAAAGAGCTGAACTTATGATAAGGGAAGGGCTTGTTTACACCAAAAATAAAAGAATTTTAAAGCCATCGGAGAAAATATTAACAAATGAGGAAATTTTTATAAAAGAGAGAATACCGTTTGTCAGTAGAGGAGGAGTTAAATTAGATTCAGCTCTTAGAACATTCAATATAAATCCTCAGAGTTGGACAGCCCTTGACATTGGAACATCCACTGGAGGTTTTGCGGATGCTCTTTTGCAGAGATGTGTGAAAAAGCTATACTGTGTGGATGTGAATTTTATCCATCTCCATAATAAAATCAGAACCGATCCCAGGGTGGTTCTTATTCAAAAAAATGCGAAATTCTTAAAGAAAGAGGATTTGAAGGATAAAATTGACATTGCAACAGTTGATGTTTCATTCATATCTCTCCTTAAAATTCTTTCTCCATTGAGAGATGTTTCTCCTTTAATAACCATTGCTCTGGGGAAACCTCAGTTTGAAGCTGGTAAAGGAAAAGTGAAAAGAGGTGTTATAAAGGATTTGAATCTTTTGAAAGAGACCCTTTTAAAACTTGGAGAAGAAATTGAAAATGTAGGCTTTTACATAAAGGGAATCTCTGAATCTCCTATAAAAGGTGAAAAGGGTAACAGAGAATTCTTCTTTCTCCTCTCTTTGAGAGAAGAAAATAGATGGGGCTGGAAGAAGTTTTTAGAGGAGATTTCATGATGAAGAAGATTGGGATTCTTGCAAGACCATGCACTGAAGGGATAGAATCCATAATGAAAAAAGTTGTAAATTGGGCAAAAAATAAAGGGCTTGAGATATTCTATGACTTAGAGGCGGGGAAAATTCTTGGTGTTGAGGGAGAGATTAGGGAGGATCTCCCTCAAAAAGCTGACCTTATAATTGCTTTTGGCGGTGATGGAACAATACTCAGTATTGCTCCTGAATGCGCGATAGCAAAGAAACCCATAATGGGTATAAACCTTGGAACCCTTGGTTTTCTTGCTGAGTTTGGTAGAGAAGAGACAATTGAATCCCTTGAAAAAATAATAAAAGGAGAGATCTTAATATCAAAAAGGACAATGCTTGAAATAAACTACAAAGATAGAAATTACCTTGCTCTTAATGAAGTGACTGTTTCAAAGACATTATCAACTCGATTAATTGAGTTAACTGTTTTTATAGATGAGATACATCTTGCTTCAGTAAGAGGTGATGGACTTATTTTTTCAACAGCTACTGGTTCAACTGCCTATTCTCTTTCTGCGGGTGGACCAATTCTTGAACCTTCCATTGAATGCATAATAATGACACCAATTTGCCCTCATACACTATCAGTAAGACCAATTGTTCTACCTCCTACTGTCCTTATTAGACTTGAATCTGAAGATGTTGAGGATGGAATCCATATTACAATAGATGGGAAATTCCGAACAAACTTTGAAAAGGGCTCTTCCCTCCGCATTAGAAAGTCTTCCCATCATCTTCTACTCATTCGCTCATTTCAGAAGGGTTTCTATGAATTATTGAGGGAGAAACTTCACTGGAGCGGGAAGTTGATAGGATAATGGTGCAAGGCGGGCAAGAAAGGAGAGAAAATTCAAGATTTTCAGCTTGTATCTTGGAGCTTGGGGTCGGTAGCCAGTTTGAACTTTTTATTTTGAGTTTTGCCTTTGAGTTTAGTATTGGAAAAAATAAATTTCTATGAAACTTTTTATCCTTTAAAAATGTCTTAATTTATGGTATACAATAAAAGATGAGGAGGATTTGATGAGAAAAGTTTTTATAACCCTCTTTTTATCTTTGAGTATATATTCATTCTCCTCAGAAATAATAGAGAAAATTGATGTTGTTGGAAATAAAAGGGTTGGAAAGGATACCATTCTATTCTACATGAAGAGCAGAGAAGGGGAAGAGTTTAACAAAGAGCTTGTTTACAATGATTTTAAAACACTCTGGTCAACAGGCTTTTTCTCAGACATAAAGATTGAGAAAGAAGATGGAAATTCAGGATGCATCATGAAGATACATGTGGAGGAGAACCCTGTTGTAAAGAGTGTTGAATACAAAAAGAGCAAAAGTATCAAAGAGGAGGATATAAGAAATAAGCTCAAGGAAAAGAATATAAGTCTCTTGCCTTATTCTTATTGTTCTCAATATAAAATTATGAAAGTTGAGGAAGTAATAAAGGATCTTCTCCAATCAAAGGGGCTTGTGAATGGGAAGGTAAACACAAAAATAAAAAGAGAGAAAGGAGAGGTTGAAATAGCTTTTGAAATAGATGAGGGTTCAAAGATTCGAGTGGGGGCGATTGCCTTTGAAGGGAATAAAAAACTCTCTTCAGGAGCTCTCAGAAGGGGAATGAAGGAGATTAAGAAACATGGAATTATATCGTGGATTACATCAAAGGATGTTTATTCCCAGGAAAAACTGGACAAGGGAATTGAGAAGCTTAAAGAGTATTATCAGAGTAAGGGTTTTATGGAGGTAAAGATAGGGACTTCTCGGATAGAGAGGATAAAGAAGAGGAATATATTCCTGTCAAAAAAAGAGATGCTAAAGCTGGTAATACCCGTTGAGGAGGGACCTCAATACAGGCTTAGTTCAGTAAAGATTTCAGGCAATAAAGTCCTTCCTGCCAGGGTTCTTGAATCAATTCTGAAACTAAAGAAGGGTTATGTTTACAATGTGAAAAAAAGAAATAAGGGCATTGAAGAAATTCAGAAACTTTATGGAGAAGGGGGATATTTCTACGCTCAGATAATGCCTATTGAAAATCTTGACCCTGAAAAGAGACTCGTCCATCTTGAACTTCATGTTCAGGAGAATGACCAGTGTTATCTTGGAAGGCTTGAATTTAAAGGAAATACATTTACTAAGGATTTCGTAATAAGAAGGGAATGGCTATTGAGGGAAGGAGATATTTTCAATACAAAGCTTTTTGAACTAAGCCTTAAGAGAGTTAAGCAGCTTGGACTTGTTGATTTTGAAAAATTTCCCGAAGTAAAACCTGATCCATCAGACCACAGAAAGATAAATATATTAATGGAGGTAAAAGAGCTTCAAAGAAGCTCAATACAGTTCACAGGCGGATATAGTGGTCTTGAGGGTCCTTTTGTTGCCCTTTCCTATCAAACAGTCAATTTCCTTGGTGGTGGAGAGGTGTTCGATGTGACATTGCAGACAGCTAAATATGCAAAAAATTACAAGCTTGGTTTTTCAGAGCCTTATCTTTTTGACCTACCTATGAATGTTGGTCTGAATTTATATAATAGCTACCTTAACCTTGGATATGCGGGGTTGTATACAAGAAGGGACAAGGGAATTGATTTTACATTCTCTGCAAGAATATATAGATTCTTCAGATTTGACTTTTCATACACAAATGCATTTATAGAAATAAAAGATATAAATGAAGATCTTCTCTGGAGCATGCCCTGGTATTACTGGTCAATGGGGAAGCAGAGGATTTCAAGCATTGTCCCTACAATTTACTATTCATCTATTGATAGTCCGATTGATCCGACAGAAGGTTCCCTTTATCTCCTCTCAATGAAGTACTCTGGAACCTTCCTTGGTGGTGATATTCATTTATGGAAGCCAACTTTTGAGTGGAAACATTTCAGAAGAATATGGAAAAATCATGTTCTCGGTTTTCACTTTGAGGGTTCATTTATAAAACCTTTGAAAGGAGAGGACATTCCATTCTGGGAAAGAATATACATGGGAGGTGATTACACATTAAGAGGCTTTGACTACTATACAGTTGGTCCCAGGAACGAACTTGGAACACTTATTGGTGGTAACAAGAGCCTTCTCTTCAACTTTGAATATCAGATACCAATTGGTGGACCTCTAAAGGCTGTTTTCTTCTACGATGCTGGTAATGTTTATGGAATTGGGAAGAAAGTAAATCTCAGAGATTTATACTCTTGTGCAGGTCTTGAGGCAAGGATATTTGTTCCACAGCTGAGAGTTCCGATGCGTCTGATATTCTCTTATAATCCAAGAATAGTAAGACCTGGGGATTCCCATTATGCCTTCAGGTTTGCAATAGGAACAACATTTTAAGGAGGATTTGAATGGTAAAGAAAGCTTCATTTCTAATTTCGCTAATCTTGATTCTTTTTGCATTTTCCTTTGCTCAGCAAAAAATTGCCTTTATCGACTCCACCAGAGTTCTTAACGAGTCTGTTGGTGGAAAGGATGTTGTTAAACAACTAAATGATGCAAAAGCAAAGAAGCAAAACGAGTATAATGCAAAATTAAAGGAGATAACAGACCTTAGAAACAGATACTCAAGCCAGAGATTTGCTCTGAGTGAAGATGCTCTGAATAAGCTTCTTACCGAAATTGACCAGAAGGAGACAGCTTTAAAGAGATTTCAGGAAGATGCGGAAAGGGATCTCAGCAATCTTCAGATAAGATTATTCAAAAAGTTGCAGGAGGAGGTAAATCCCATAATAGAAAAGATTGGACAGGAAGGAAACTACACCCTTGTCCTTGACCTTGCCACTCAGGGGATTATCTATTATGACAAAAAGGCAGATATAACCGATGAGCTTATAAAAAGATACGATCAAACAAAAGCTACCCCTCCAGCACAGAAAAAATGAGTAAAATTGATGCAAAGGAAATATTGAAAAGACTCCCTCATCGATATCCTTTCTTACTTGTAGATAGAATAATTGATTTCGAAGAGGGAAAAAGAGCTGTTGGAGTTAAAAATGTTACCTTCAACGAACCCTTTTTCCAAGGACATTTTCCAGAAAATCCTGTGATGCCAGGAGTTCTAATCCTTGAAGCTATGGCTCAGACCGGAGGCGCTCTCCTTCTCGGTTCTGTTCCTGAAAAGGAAAAAAAGTTAATTTATCTAATAGGAGTGGATAAGGCGAGATTCAGAAAACCAGTGACTCCTGGAGACCAGCTGAGAATGGAAGTTTCCGTAATAAAAATGAAGGGAAATTTTTGTCAACTATGGGCTGAGGCCTTTGTGGATAATGAGAAAGTTGCAGAGGCAGAATTTCTTTCAGCAATGGTTGAAAAGGAATGAGAAATGTCAGTGTATATTCATCCGACCGCGGTAATAGATAAAGAAGCTGAAATAGACGAAGATGTATGGATCGGTCCATATGCCATTATAGGTAAGGGAGTAAAAATAGGTAAAGGAACAAGGATAGAAGCCCATTCAGTAGTTGAAAGGAATACAGAAATTGGAGGGAGAAATCACATATTTCCTTATACTTCAATTGGAAAGGAACCTCAGGACATAAAATACAAAGGAGAAGAGACTTTTTTGAAGATCGGAAATGAAAACATAATTAGAGAATTTGTAACAATAAACAGAGGAACACCCCACGGAGGTGGTGTCACATATATTGGAAATAAGAACTTCATAATGTCTTACTCTCATGTTGCCCATGACTGTAAAATTGCCAATGAAGCAATCTTGATAAATGGAGCAACCCTTGCGGGTCATGTTGAGGTTCAGGACTATGCAGTTGTTGGGGCATTCACTGGAGTTCATCAATTCACAAGAATTGGAAGATTCTCCTACATAGGAGGTTATTCTGTAGTAACTCAGGATGTTCCTCCTTTTTCTAAGGTTGTAGGTTCAAGACCTGCAATGATTTATGGGATAAATGGAATTGGATTGAGAAGGAGAGGTATGAGCAGAGAGGAGATAGAGTCCCTTCAGATAGCCTTCAAAATTATTTTTTATTCTGATCTTAATACATCTCAGGCGCTCGAAAAAATTGAAAGAGAAGGTCCCCACACAGAGTTAGTTAAGGAGCTTTTAGAGTTTATAAGGAGTTCCAAAAGGGGGGTAATTAAGAAAGTAACCGAGATTGAAGAGGATTGAAATGGAAAAGAGAATAGGGCTCATAGCTGGAGAGGGTAAATTTCCTTTAATTGTTTTGAAGGAGGCAAAAAAATCAGGTTGTTATGTAGCTGTTGCTGGGTTAAAGAATATTTCAGCTCCAGAGCTTGAAAAAGAAGCAGACTCCTTCATGTGGTTAAATATTGGTGAGGTTGGAAAACTGGTAGAATTTTTTACCAAAAATAATGTGAAGAAGGCTCTTCTTGCTGGAAGAGTCAGACATTCCTCAATTTATAAAGAGCTTGCCCCAGATTTAGTAACAATGGGACTCCTGAAACAACTTGATGATAAAAAACCCACATCAATTTTTAAAAAATTGTCAGAATTCTTTTCCTCACTAGGGATTGAGTTTATAGACTCCACAATTTTTCTATCAGATCTAATTCCCGGAGAGGGAATTCTAACAAAAACCAGACCTTCTCAAAGAGCTATGGAAGATATTGAATTTGGCTGGAAGATCGCAAAAAATATTGCAGGAATGGATATTGGACAAACAATAGTTGTAAAGGATAAAGCTGTGATCGCAGTTGAAGCAATGGAAGGGACAGATGAAACCATCAGAAGAGCTGTAAGCCTTGGAGGGGATGGGGTAGTTGTGATAAAGGTTTCAAGACCTCAACAGGATATGCGTTTCGATGTTCCCGTGATAGGGCTTTCTACACTGGAAATAATAGCAAATGCTAAGGATTCTGTCTTATGTTTAGATGCTGGAAAAACATTATTCTTTGATATGGAAGAGTCCATTAAATTTGCTGATGAGAAGGGTATCTCCATAATTGCAAGGAGAGATAATGAATAGAATAGGCGTAATAGGTGTTGGGTATCTTGGAAGCCAGCATGCTCGAATACTATCTTCAATTTCAGAATGCAAACTTTCATGTGTTGTAGATATAGATAAAGAAAGAGCAGACAGGGTTGCAAAGGAGTACAATACAATTCCAGCTTACAACTGGAAGGACTCGATTACTCTAATTGATTCTGCTATTGTTGCAACCCCAACATGCACTCACTTCGAAATATCAAAGGGACTTATTGAGAAAGGGAAACATGTTCTTTTGGAAAAACCAATAACTGAGAAAATAGAGGAAGCTGAGGAATTGGTGAATTGCGCGAAAAAAACAGGTATAGTTTTTCAGGTTGGCCATGTAGAGAGGTTCAATCCCGCTCTGAATGAAGCAAGAAAAATCATGAAAAATCCAAGATTCATAGAGGTTCACAGACTCGGAACATTCTCTTACCGCTCAATGGATATTGATGTTGTTCTTGATTTGATGATCCATGATATTGACATTGTCCTTGACATTGTTAGAAGTGAACCCCTTGAGATTAAATCAGCAGGTGCAAAGGTTCTAACATCAAAAATTGACATAGCCAATGCGAGGATAGAATTTGAATCAGGTTGTGTAGCAAATCTAACAGCAAGCAGGGTTTACGGGAAGAAAGTAAGAAAATTAAGGGTTTTCCAGCCGTTCAAATATATTTCCATAGACTATAAGGATCAAGAAGTAAAAGTTTACTCCCTTCAAGATTTTTCCATCAAAGAAGAAATCCTGCAAGTTGCAAGAGCTGAACCCCTGAAAATAGAACTGTTGAACTTTCTAAAATCCGTAAACGGGAAGGACGGGAAAGGTGTCACAGGTGAAGAAGGTCTTAAGGCTCTAAAACTTGCTTATAAGATCCTTGAGGAAATGAAATCAGATTTTTTTGAAATGATTTAAAGTGAAACTTAGAATCCTCACCACTGTTATTTCCCTGATCATACATTTAATGATTTTCAGCACTTTTATTTTAATTCCACCAGTGGAGAAAGGAAAAAAGATAAAGATTGAACCCATAATGGTTTATATTCCAAAAAGCCCCCTTGCTGGAACTCCACCATTATACATTCCTAAAGAGGAAGAGAAGGGAGGAAAAAGGGAAGATGAAAAAGAAACTTTTAAGAAAAGTGATATTCCAATAATTGTCAAAGGTGATGAGAAAAAAGAAGGGTCAGGGGGAGGAGAAAAAGATGAAAGGAGTGAAGGAAAGAGTAAGGTTGAAGAAAAAGGGGAAGGGCAATCTGCAGGGAAGGAATCTTTAATTGCTCCAGAAATTAAAACAAGAAATCCTCAGGAGTCAGGAAGAGGATACATTTACTCAGAGGATATAGGAAAGCGACAATTTAACTATCCATCGGGCTTTTATTTTAGAGGGGGTGGAGGAGGAACTGAAGGAGAGGGAATTCAAGGATTTGCAGGCTCAGCATATTTTGACTCAGGAGGATATGATATAACTCCGTGGGCTAAGGAAGTTATTGAGAAAGTAAAAAGAAATTGGCTTGTTCCAATCGCTGCAAAATATGGAATAAAGGGAATTACAGGAATCTATCTCGTCTTCGAAAGAAACGGGGATGTAAGTTCAATGAGTTTGTTTAGAAAATCAGGTGTTATTTCTTTTGATCAGTCTGCAACCAATGCAATAATTTCATCAATTCCTTTTCCAAAACTTCCTGTGGATTTCCCTAAAGAAAACCTTCCTGCTTATTTCTTTTTTTACTACAACATTCCTGTTGAATCCCAATGAATAGAATAATCTTCAAAATACTAATTGTTTTAGTTATTTTCCTTCTTCCCCAGTGTCATCCTCTTAAGAAAACTTTTCGCTATGAGGTTGATGAGGTCCAGTATCATATTAAAGCTCCTGTTATAAGAGTAGGGTTGATTGGTCTCCCTCAGAACATTGAAATAACTGCTGAGAAGGGATTAAAAATTATAAACAGACAAAATGGAAACCTTCCTGCAAAAAGAAATGCGAATAAAGTGAAAATTGATTTAAAAAATGGAAAAAGTGAATTATATTTTGTTCAGCTTGGAGCTTTTTTGAAAAGGGAAAATGCCGAAAATTTTACAAATCAGTTCTCCTCCCTTTATCCTTTCCAGATGAAGATTTATCAATCCTCTCAATTCTATCAGGTTAGAATCGGTCCTTTTAAAAATAAGGCTGATGCACTGGAAGTTTTTAAATACTCAATCAAGAATGGATTGAAAGATGCATGGATAGTAAATGAGGTGGTTTCATCAGAAGAAGAGGGGAATTCCCTTTTTATAGATGATGAGGAGTTAAGATTAGAGAAAAATTCAGATATTTTTCTCATTCCATTTCACCAAGCAGAACTATTAAAAGTAAATGAAAGTCCATATAGGGGAATAATTGAAATCAAAAATGGTGAATCAGGGATCACAGTAATTAATATTTTAAACATTGAGGATTATCTTAAAGGAGTCGTTCCTCTTGAGATGAATCCTGAACAATTTAATGAACTCGAGGCTTTGAAAGCTCAAGCAGTTTCTGCGAGAACATTTGCAATCAGAAGACTAAAATTTCATGAAGAGAAAGACTATGATATATGCTCTACTGTAAAATGTCAGGTATATAAAGGAGCTTTATTTGAACACCCTCTTTCAAACCAGGCAGTTAAAGAAACAGAAAATGAAATATTGACCTGGAATAACGAACCAATAAATGCTCTCTACACAGGTTCATGTGGAGGATACACAGAAGATGTAGAGAATATTTTTGGAGGAGAATCTGTTCGATATTTAAGGGGTACATTCTGTTTTCACCAGAATGGAGACAGGGTGTCTCCAATAGAATGGAATGAGGAAAAAACAAAGGAAGAGGTAATAAAAATTTTAAGAAGGCAATTTTCCATTGAAGATATTATAGACATTTATCCATTGAGGAGAGGGGTTTCAGGAAGGATTGTCGAAATGAGGATATTGACATCAAAAGATTATCTGGACTTGAGGGGCTTTCTTATAAAAGAAATGTTAGGATTGAAGGATCTACCTCAGGAAATTCTTAAAACAATGAATCAAAACAATGAGGTTGAGAGATTTATTTTCAAAGGGAGAGGCAAAGGGCATGGAGTTGGATTCTGCCAGGAAGGTGCTTACACAATGGCAAAAATGAAAAGAAAATATAAAGAGATTCTCTTGCATTATTACAAAGATATTGATATATTAAATTTGAATGAGAAAGTGAAATGAGCTTAGAAGAACTTATTAAAACTCTTGATGAGTTAAAGAACTCCGAGCTTGAAATTGAACCAGGCCAGATCCTTGAGCAAATAGCAAAGTTCTACATGGAAAAATTTAAAGTGAATGAGGATGAAGTATCATTACTTTTTGTTGATGTAGATGGACTCTTCTTGAGATTTTTTTATCCTCCCTATTTAAAAGATGCGGGACTATTGCCTGTGAAGTTTACAGACTCTTTAGCAACACAGGTTTACAATCTTGGATTACCGAGATTAGTAAACAATGTCTCCCTTGTCAAACACTTTTCCCTTTTTGAAACAATTAAATCATCCAAGGGAACCGCTTTGCCCATTCAAAAAATGATGGTTTCCCCTATTGTTTCTCCAGACGGGGAAAGATTTGGGGTAATTCAGGTGGTAAGAAAAGGGAAAAAAGTTGATGATGTTAATGATTTTACAGAAGCTGAACTTGACTATCTTCAAACAAGTATTTCAAAACTCATTCCCTATCTAAAAGAGTTCGCAGGTCAGAAGATAAAATAGATAGCTAAACAAATTGCAAAATGAAAATGGCAAATTGTAAAGTGCAAAATTTATATTTAAAGTATATTTTGTATATTTTGTATTATGCAATTTTCTTTTTGGCTTTTGAATTTAATAAATATCAAATGGAGGAATTATGATTTCAGATAAAGAAAGATTGAGGGATATTCTTATTGAAAAATGTGTAAGAATTGGAGTAAAAAGAATTCTCTCGTCAGGAAGGGAAAGCAATTATTATATCGATGCAAAGTATGCAACTATGGACCCAGAAGGAGCTTACCTGATTGCAAAGCTTATGCTTGAACAAATAAGAGATTTTGATATTGATGCAATAGGCGGTTACACCCTTGGAGCAGATCCAATGGTTGGTTCTGTTGTTGCATTGAGTTCCCGAATTGAAAGATCTCTTCTTGGTTTTATTGTGAGGAAAGAACCTAAGACCCACGGAGAAATGAAGCTTATTGAAGGTCCTTTCAGAAAAGGGTTAAAGTGCCTCATAGTTGATGATGTTATAACAACTGGTAGTTCTATTTTAAAAGCTGCAAAGGCTGTTGAGGATGAAGGCGGGATTGTGGTCTTAACAATGGGGATTGTTGACAGGCTTGAAGGTGGAAGGGAGAACATAGAAAAAGCAGGCTACATTTTCAAATCCCTTTTCACAAGAAAAGACCTCGGTATTGACTAAAATTTTAGTGATAAAAAACAGCAAAAAGTTAAGAAAGAAGCTAAATGGTCAGCATTGAAAAAATGAAATAGAGAAAAATTATTTTTTCTCTTCATTTTTTCCACTTACAAAGTGGAATTGGTTTCAAAAACAAAATCTAAAGTGTCCTTAGAAATTGCAAATTAAGAATTTCGGATTGAAAGAAAAGAAGATTCTTAAAAAGCTTTGAGCTTTCAGCTAATCAATCTTTCCATCCTCTAAAAAGAAAACTCTATCAAAGAAATTGTTAGGGAAGGGTTTGTGGGAGATTATTAGGCAGGTCTTCTCTTTGAATCTTTCTTTTATTAGATTTTCTATTCTTTCCTCTGAC
>CAZHEF010000029.1:0-35255 GCA_964531645.1 uncultured Clostridia bacterium | reverse complement strand
ATTTATAAAGAAAGTTCTTAACCTGAAAATCTAATTTGCGGAATTTCTGGGTTTTATTTACATTTCTCTTCAAATGTTTTATAGTTATCTTTTATGAAAAAAGAAAGAATTTTAATTGTTGATGACGAAGAGGGAGTAAGGGAGTTACTCTCTGATTTTCTCAGAACAGAGGGATTCATGTGCGATACCGCTGGAGATGGAACAGAAGCACTAGAGAAGTTCAGAAATAATGGTTTTGATCTTATAATATCAGATATAAGGATGCCAGTAATGGGAGGTCTGGAGTTATTAAAAAATATAAAACAGGTCGATGACCTTACTGCTGTCATAATGATTACAGCTGTAAAAGATGTAAATGTAGCAATTGAAGCTCTGACAATGGGTGCTTACGGATATGTAATAAAACCATTCAAGCTTCAGGAAGTTCTTATAAATGTAGAAAGAGCTCTTGAGAAAAGAAGAATTATCATTGAAAACATAAATTATCAGAAAAATCTCGAATTAATGGTTAAAAAAAGAACAGAAGAGTTAAGGCTTGCGATGCAGGAAATCTCTCTCACTTATGAGAAAACTCTTGAGTCCTTTGTGTATGCTCTCGATACAAGAGATATAGAAACTGGTTTCCATTCCCAGAGAGTCAGATTCTTCACTCTGAAGCTTGCAAAAGATTATGGAATTTCCAGCCAGGAAGAATTACTGGATATAGAAAGAGGAGCTCTGATTCATGACATTGGAAAAATTGGAGTTCCCGACTCAATTCTCAGGAAACCCTCTAAACTAACCGCAGAAGAATGGGAAATAATGAAAAAACATCCCATTTTTGGTTACAATATAATAAAAGGGATTAGGGAACTCGAAAATCCTGGAAAAATTGTCCTTTTTCATCATGAAAGATTTGACGGTAAAGGATATCCCTTCGGAAAGAAAGGAAACGCGATTCCTATTGAAGCAAGGCTTTTTGCTGTTGCAGATACTTTAGATGCAATGACATCTGAAAGACCCTACAGAAAAGCATTCTCTTATGAGTACACCTATGATGAAATATTGAAATGCTCAGAGACTCAGTTCGATCCTGATATTGTCGAAATATTTAGGCATATTTCTATTGAAGAATGGAAAGCTATTTCTGAGAAAATTGAAAAAAAGCATCTCAACTGGAAACCGTGAAGAAATTTGATTAAATCTTCGCCCTTCTGTCGATAAAACCTTTCCAGAGGGTCATCCATATTATTTTTATGTCAAGAAATACAGACCAGTTCTCAATGTAGTAAAGATCATACTTAATCCTTTCTTCAAGGGGGGTATTCCCCCTCAAACCATGAACCTGTGCCCATCCTGTGATTCCGCTCTTAACTTTATGTCTCAGCATATAGCGAGGAACTTTCTCCCTGAAAGACTCAACAAAATATGGTCTTTCCGGTCTTGGACCTACAAGGCTCATATCACCTTTCAAAACATTTATAAGTTGGGGAATTTCATCTATACTAAATTTTCTTAAAAATTTCCCGACTGGCGTCACTCTTGGATCTTTGTCAGAAGCCCAAACAGGACCTGTATTCTTCTCAGCATTTTCAATCATTGTTCTGAATTTGTAAAGCTTAAAAATTTTTCCGTCCATTCCAAACCTTTCCTGCACATAAAAAACTTTTCCTTTTGAGGTAGTCTTAATAAGAAATGCTATCAAAGGGAAAAAAGGGAGTAGTAAAATTAAACCCATCAAAGATATAACTATATCCATAACCCTTTTTATAACCATCCCCCATCCCCTTAAAGGTATCTCCATTACATTTAGAACAGGAATTCCTTCAAAGTTTTCTATCTTCGAGCTGAAAGGGATCTCGTGAAGAAGGTCTATTACAAGGCGAGTATCAACGAGGAGATCATTGGAAATCTCTATTATCTTTTTTATTTTTGATGACTCCTCAAAAGGTAATGTTATAAATATCTCGTTTATTTTCTTTTCATTTATAATTCTTTTCAAGTCCTCGGTTTTTCCAATTATTTCTTCTCCAGAAGATTTATCATCTATAAATCCACAGAAATTCATTCCAAATCTTTCAAGTTTTTTTATTCTCTCAGAAACCAGCTTTCCTAATTCATTATATCCGGAAATTGCAATGTTTATCTTATTTTTGGGAAAATAGAACCCTTCAAGCCAGAAGTGACCAATTTTCCTTATCCCGAGCATGAAAAGTGCTGAAATGAAAATATAGATTAAAAGGAATAAACGGGAAATTTCAAAATAAGTATCTCCATTCATATAAGTTCCGAAGTAGCTTATAATTGCTACAATAAATACAACGGTTAAAAAAGACGAAACAAAAATGTTAAGGGTTTCCTCGGAAAGAAGTCTCTTAAACTTTACCTTATAAAGTCCTAAAGAAGATGCGATTAAAAGATTCAAGAATATGAAAAGGGGAAGGGTTTCAGCATAATAGCGGAAGGGGAAAATTCCTTTGGAGGATGGCAAAATAATTCTTAAATAGTAAGATATCACAATAGAAATCGCAATAGAGATTATGTCTCCTATAACAAGGAAAAGGAAAAAACCTGGAATCTTCTTTTGAAAAATTACTCTCAATTTCTCATCTCCTTTTCAAATTGGAAGTTTATTTTTCTATCCATTTTTTTATCTTCTCCCTGAAATTTTGATAAGAAAAATTTTCTGCCCATTTCCTTATTTCAGATTTATTAAACTCCATATTTTGAAATCTGTCAATGGTGTCATTCAAAGAGTCGACAGTCTGTTCACGAAAGAAAATGCCAGTTTCTCCATCTCTTACAGTCTCAAGGGCTCCACCTTTTCCAAAGGCAATAACAGGAACTCCGCAAGCCTGTGATTCCAAAGGAGCAATACCAAAATCTTCTATTCCGGGAAGGATGAATGCCTTCGCATTCTGATATAGTTTAAGAAGCTCATTATCTGAAACAGCTCCCAAAAAGATAACATTTGATGAAGCAATTTTCTTTAACCTCTTTAATTCAGGGCCTGTTCCAACTATAAAAAGCTTCTCCTTTCTATTCCTGAAAACTTCAATTGCAAGGTCTACCTTTTTGTAAGGAACGAGGGCAGAAACTATCAAAAAATATTCTCCTCCATTGTTTTTAGGCAAAAAATATTCAGTATCAACAGGTGCATGAATAACATGAGATTCCCTTCCATAATATTTTCTTATTCTCTGGGCTACATAATTGGAGTCAGCGCAAAAAAAATAAACCCTTGAAGAAGAGGCAACATCCCAGACTCTTAAATAGGAAATTATAGGTGAAATAATTGCTCTTTTAAAAAGGGAAGTTCTTTTTTTCCCAAAATAAAAATGATAAAGGTCCCAAGCATATCTCATGGGAGTGAAACAGTAGCAGAGATGGATTGCATCAGGACTTGGGATCGCGCTCTTTGCTACACAGTGGCTTGAGCTAATTACAAGATCATAACTGGTAAGGTCAAAACTTTCGATAGCAAGCGGGAATAGGGGTAAATAATATCGGTAATGGGTTTTGATAAAGGGAAATTTCTGAAGAAAACTAACAAAAATTTTCCTATTTTCTATGGATGGGTGCTGAGTTCCCTTAATATGAAAAAGGGTGTAAATATCAGCATCTGGAAAAAGCTCAGCAAAAACCTCAAGAACCTTTTCCCCTCCTCTTCTTCCTGTAAGCCAGTCATGGACAAGGGCTACTTTCATTTATTCTCCTCCAGTAATTAAGGATTTTTTTTGCTGTTTCAGACCATTTGTAACTTTGAGCGATCTTTTTCCCATCAGAAATCAATCTTTCCCTTAAATCTTTATCTTCCAGGACTTTATTTAAGGCTTCAAATAAAGACTCTTCAGAGTGCGGGTCGAAATAAATCGCTCCATCTTTAAGTATTTCAGGCATTGAGGGTGCTGATGATGATATTACAGGTATTCCTTTAGCCATTGCCTCAAGGGGTGGCAAACCAAATCCCTCGTAAAGGGAAGGGAAAATAAAAACCTGGGAAGATTCGTATAGAGCCAGAAGTTCATTAAAAGGAAGAAAACCTTTAAATATAACCTTCTCTTTAAGTCCTTCCCTTTCAACTTCTGATAAAATTTTTTTTGTCGGAATCCCGCCAACAATTACAATTTTTATTTTATCTTTAATTTTCTTCATTGCTCTTATCAAAATTTCAATATTTTTGTGAGGTTTTATATTTCCAGTATATAAAGCATAATTCCCTAATTCTTCCTTCATTCTCTCCACAAGTTTTTTATCTGCCTTTTCAAAAAATCTTTCATCCAAACCATTATAAACTACTTCAATCTTTTTTTCAGCCCTTGGAAAGAATTTCAGGATATCTATTTTTGAACTTTCGGAAACAGTAAAGGCTATTTTTGAAACCCTTAGTGCTCTTCCAATCTGGAAATAAGCATAATAACTAAGAAATTTGAATGGTAAATAGGAAGGAAAAAGCAGATGAATTACATCATGAATTGTTACAGTTGCTAAGCCTTTATAAAATAATGGGATAACATAATGGGGAGAATGAAATATGTCACACTTTGTTTTTTTGAGAAGAAATGGAATCTTTATGTGTTCTGAAATAGAATATTTACCCGCAGTGGTTCTTAAAAAATTGAAATTTCTTCCAACTGGTGGAAGTGCAACTGGATTATATCCAATTAAAAAATATTCATTTTCATTATCAATTTCTGAAAGAGAGCTAAGAAGGTTCCAGATATGACTCCCGATTCCAAAATCTTCAATTTTCCTTATATCAATAGCAATTCTCATTTTATCCCAAAATACTTTCCAGAGTCTTTTCTGCACAATTTTCAAGGGTAAATTTTTTTGAATGGCTCAAACCTTTCTGGGACAGTTCCTCCCTTAACTTTTCATTAATTATCAGTTCATTAATTCCTTTTCCGACCCTCTCAGGAGAAAGCTCATTAATAAAATATGCTGAATCATGAAATAGCTCCCTGTAGCTGTGTCCGTTGAAAAGTAGACATGGAATACCACATGTCATTGCCTCAAGGACAGGCAAACCAAATCCCTCATATTCTGAAAGGGAAACAAATATTGATGAAATGTTGTAAAGTTTTAAAAGCTCTGCATCACTTATGTATCCAAATATTTTCACTTTCTTTTCCACGCCCATCTTAGCTACCAAATCATTGATATTAACCTTTGGATAGGTTCTGTTTTCACCGACTATAATCAATCTCCAATCATCTCTTCCAAGCATTGAAAATCCTTCCAGAAGCAAGGGAATATTCCTTCTTTGAAATATTGCACCAACAGTTAAGATTATATTTTCCTTTTTTTCAGAAAGGAAATGAAAATAGGGATTTACTCCATGGTAAATGAAGTCTATCTTCCCTCTGGCAAATCTAAATTTTTCCTCAATTTCAGCCTTAACAAAATTGGAGACAGTAATAATTTTCTTTGCTATCCTAACGGAAATTTTTGAAAAGAGACGTCTTTTAAGGCCTTCTTTTAGTGAAAACCATGAAGGGTTCCTAAAAAAAGATACATCATGAAGAACAACTATCTTCTTCTGTTTGCTCAAAAAAGAAGTTGAATAAGAAGGAGAGAAAAGAATTTCAACTTTTTCCTTTTTAAGAGCAATGGGAAGAGCCAGTTGCTCCCACAACCATCCTTCTCTTCTCAAGAAGAATGGAACAAGAATCTTCTTAAAATTTGGAGAAGAAAGAAAAGGAAGTTCAGGGATTTCATCTTTAAAAAAGAGGACGAATTGAATGTCTTTCTTAGACCAGAAAGATAAAAGCCCCTCAAGGTATCTGCCCAAACCTGTCCTTTTACCTTCAAGTTCCCTTGCATCTATTCCAATTATCATTTTCCAAAAATTTCTTTATAAAACTGAAGGGTCATCTCAGCACTTTTAATCCATGAAAAACCATCCACCCTTTCCCTCCCTTTATCAATTAAATCCTTTCTAAGTTTTTCATCGGTCAAAACCATTTCCATTTTCTCTGAGAGTTCCAATGGAGAATGAGGAGAAAAATAAATTGCGCCATCTCCGGCAATTTCAGGAATTGAAGAGAATCCAGAGGCAACAATAGGAACTGAAGATGCCATCGCTTCAAGAATCGGTAATCCAAAACCTTCCTCAAGGGATGGGAAAACAAAAAAAGAACTTAATCTGTAAATCACAGATAGATCTTGATTTTCAACATAACCTGTAAAGACCACACTCCCTTCTAATCCAAATTCATCTATTTTCTTTTTAATTTTTTCAAATCCCAAAACTTTCTCTCCTACTATCAAAAGCTTAAAATCTTTAAATTTCTCCCTGAAAACACCGAAGGCTTCAATCAAAGTCTCTAAATTTTTCCTTGGCTCAATGTTTCCAACAAAAAGAATAAATTTTGAAGGAAGCGAATATTTAGATTTCACTTTCTCTATCAGAAATTTATCGGGTTCCTTTTTGAAAATTTCATTAACTCCATGGGGTATTACCCTAATCTTCTCTTCTTTACATCTAAATAATCTAATCACTTCAGATTTTGTAAACTTTGAAGGACAAATAATTCCATCAGCTTTTTTTATCGAATCTGAAACTTTCTCAGGGAAATCGGTTTTTATTTCTCTCACTGTTGCTCCCGGATTCTTAAAGAAAAAGAGATCATGAATAGTTATGATGCATTTTCCCCTCGTTGGAATTAAAAGGGGATGAGGAGAGTGAACAATATCGATTTTTTTTAAAAGAAAAAATTCAATGTCGGGGAATTGGAATTTGTTCCATAAAAAATTAACAAAGCTTACAGGAAATGGGAAATCAAAAAGATGGAAATTTGATGAATCTGGAACTTTTTTCCTGTCAAATCTATCCTTTAAAGATGATGAAAAAAGATAATACGAATTTTCGCTATCTATTTTTGAAATATTCCAGATAAGATTTTTCAAGTAAATTCCAACCCCTGTTTCTTTCTTAAGAAAGGGCCTTACATCTATGCATATATTCATTTTTTGAAATTTCTAAAACCTTCCAGCTCAAGAAGGTATTTTTTCACATGCAAGCCAGCTGAAAAACCACCAAGGGTTCCATCTCTTCTTATAACTCTGTGGCAGGGGATAATTATCGGAATTGGGTTTTTGCCAACCGCATTACCAACAAATCGAGGAGCATATGGAAGTCCAATTCTTTCAGCAAGAAATGAATATGAAACTGTCTCTCCATAGGGAATTTTCAAAAGTTCATTCCAGATTACTATTTCTTTTTCAGTTCCAATTATAAAAGAAATAGGAATTTTTGAGAGATCAATTTTCTCGCCCCAGAAATATCTCCTGAGCATGTAAATTTCTTCCTTCAACGAATGTTCATCCTCTTCTAAAAAATATCCCATTTTTAAAAGTTCAGGAAATGGAGAGCGATTCTCTCTTTCGAATTCAGCCCACACTATTTTTCCATCCAGTTTGCAAATAAAAAAGTCACCAAATTTATATTTCACAGAGGAAAACTTTATTTCTTTCTTTAAACTTTCATTTAAATCCTTTATTCTCATTCATAACTCCTTTCAATTTTTTTAAGTAACACATTCATTTTTCTCCTGACCATCTGTAGAGGATATACTCAGGATTCCACATTGAGTTTCTAACCATTTCCAGCAATCTCTCATCGCTTACCCTTATACCAAGCCCTAAATCCCTCGCAATCTTTGCAACTGTAAAAGCAACCATTACAGAGATTTCTCTTATATTTTTAATATCAGGAAGTAACTTTCCTTTTTTAAGATTCTCAGAAGAAACCATTTCAGCAGCCTGTTTTGCAGAATAAACAAACATCTCATCAGTAATCTTAAGAGACATTGAAACTATCGCGCCAAGGCCAACTCCTGGAAATACATACATATTGTTACACTGGGAAACAAATCTCACCTCTCCATTTACCTTGACAGGAGGGAAGGGAGATCCGGTTGCAATCAAACATCTCCCATTTGTTGCTTTAAATGCGACCTCAGGTGTGCATTCACTTTTTGATGTGGGGTTGGAAAGAGCAAGAATTAAAGGTATTTCAGTATTTTTAGCCATTTCTTTGAGAATTTCTTCAGTAAAAGAACCTCCAACCCCTGAAGTCCCTATAAGAACAGTTGCTTTTGAATTGGAAACTGCATCCTTTAAACCAATAAATCCTTCCCTTTCAAGTTTCCAGCCACTTATCGAATTTCTATCCCTTACAAAGGGTTTCTGATATTCGTCTAATTCCACACCCTCAATTAATAATCCGCCCTTATCCACAGGGAAAATCCTTTCCTTGCTCTCCTTTTCTGTCAATCCTTCTTCCATCATCCCCTTTACTAAAGCGTTTGCTATTCCATACCCTGCCTGGCCAAACCCAAATATTACATATCTCTGATCCTTCAACTTTTCATTTTTTACCCTCATGGCAGAGTAAACGGTAGCGAGGGCGATTGCTCCTGTTCCCTGTATATCATCATTGAAGGAGCATATTCTATCTCTGTATCTATTTAAGAGACGGAGGGCATTCTGCTTTCCAAAATCCTCCCACTGAAGAATCGCATGGGGGAAGTTCCTCCTCACACCTTTAACAAACTCTTCTATAACAAAATCATACTCGTCACCTTCCAATCTTTTATGTTTCAACCCTATGTATAATGGATCCTTTTGAAGATTTTCATTGTTGGTTCCCACATCAATACAAACAGGAAGGCAGAGAGCGGGATGAATCCCAGCTCCAGCAACATAAAGACTTATTTTTCCTATCGGGATTGTCATTCCACCTACTCCCTGATCTCCGAGACCAAGTATTCTCTCTCCGTCAGTAACTACAATTAAATGAATATTGGAAAAGGGAGAATTGGATAGAACTCTGTCAATAAGGGAAATCCTGTTGGCAGAAACAAAAAGCCCTCTCAATCTCCTGAAAATGTGGCTGAAGGTTTTTGCTGCTTCTCCAACAGTAGGAGTGTAAACATGGGGGAGCATCTCTTCAAGATTGTCAAGAAGAACCCTGTAAAACAGTGTTTCATTTCTGTCAAGAAGCCCTAAAAGATAAAGATATTTTTCAAGAGGATCTGTTTTTCGAGAGTAACTTCCTATGACTCTCTGACACTGTTCTTCAAGGGTTGAAACCTGTTCAGGAAGTAAGCCCCAGAGGTCAAGAGTTTCCCTCTCCTCCTCTGTAAAGGCAGAACCTTTATTGTAGATTGGATTTTCAGTTATGTGATGCTTCCTGAAAGGAACTTCAATAAATTTTTCCTTTGTTAAAGGATCAAGCTGGATAACAAATTTATGCATGATTACCTCCTATAAAAAGTTAAAAGTAAAAAGTGAAGATTTTAAAAAATATTTTTTTCCTCTTTCTTTTTTTCTCTTGCCTTTTGCTTCTTTCATGATCTTTAAAAATAAAATCATTAAAAATTTTATCATATTTACCTAATATTCGCATAATAAGTAAAACTACTGATAAAAACTGACCTTTTCAAAACTTCGATTTTCCTGAATCAAAAGACTCTTGCGAATGCTCGGTAAACCCTGGATTGCCAATATTTCCTTAAAAATATTAAAATTGAATATGACCTTCAGCGGAAGATGGCTAATAAGAGGAAAGGAGCTAAACAGAATCCATCCTTTCTCACTTTATCTTATTTCAGAGGCAATAAAATCAGGCTTGAGCTTCCTGTCATGGGTCGAGTTTTTTATCGATGAAAAAAACTTTTCCGAGATAAAGAATGAGGTCCAGGTAATTCATGTTATTCCCGATAGAGACAAATTGGATTTACAGCCATTTAAAGAAAGAATTGTGAATCATTATAAATTCAAATTAAGAGATTCATTCCCTGTTGAAAAACCAACTTCAATTCTTCTCATTTTTCCCTACTCTTTAAAGGACAAAAGATGGCTCGGTATGGGAGTCCCACCCTCTCTTCTTTTCCTCTCAAACTCATTAAAATCCTATCATCATTCAGTAAAAATAAAAAAAATTGCAATAGAGTCCGAAATAATCCCAGAGGAAATTGAAAACTTTTCCTGGGTTGGAATTCCTCTCTACGATGATCTTTTCGCATCTGTTCGGAAATTAATTCGAACAATAAAAGGAAAATTCAAAGGGAAAATAGCTGTGGGAGGTCCAATGGCAACTCTATCACCTATTGCTGTTTCAGCTCATCTACCAGAGGCAAATTTAATAGTAAGGGGAGAAGCAGAGGAGACCTTTCCAAAAATCCTATCCCTTCTCCATGACCCAATTCTGAATCTTGAAGAACTTTTCAAAATCAAAGGCTTTCTTTACAGAGACGAGAGCATACTGATTTCATCATATTTTTCTGAAATTCCTCTTCCTGATCTTAGATTTTCCAATATGGATATTGATTCTATTCCTGATAAGGAGCTTGAAAAGGGTCTTGAGATTAACACTTCAAGAGGTTGCCCAAGAAGCTGTATATATTGCAGTCATGTTCATGGAAGAGCTGTTAGAGAAATTCCTTATGAAAATATTAGAAAATGGCTTATTGAATTCAAAAGAAGACTCCAGCTAAAAGGGATAAAAAATACAGAAGACTTCGCAGTAAATATTAATGACGACGACATTCTTCTTAACAAGGAAAGAGCAATAAAAATAATAAAAACTATAAACGAATTGGGCTTTAAAATCTGGGGGGTTCAGACATCCCTTGAGAATATTGCAGAAGAAAGAGATATTCTCGATTTCCTTTCTATAAAAGATTTCTATTTTTATAATAAACCACTTCTATGGCTTGGGACTGACTCCTTTCTGTTAGAGAGAAGAAAAAGGCTTGGTAGAAAAGCTCTCGACAAGAAGATAATAGAGGAATTGATTCAATTAATGGAGGAGAAAAAAATTAAAAACTTTCATTACTTAATACTTTCAGACCATAAGACTGACTGGGAAGAATTTATAGATGAGATAATTTTTATTTGCGAACTTCAGAAGAAATATTCATTTTTTGAGATTATCCCTACATCTAAATTTCTTATACCGTATCCATATACACCATCTTTTAAGATTATTCCGAAGGAAAGAATTGAGAAAGAAACTCTTTCAATTGATGATTATCCTCAGTTTAACTATCCTCTTGTTAAATTTGCAAAACCTAAGAATGAGAATATATATGCACTTTTAAATCTTTCTAATTCTTTTAAATTCCCGATTCAGAATAGCAATTTTGTCCAATCTCTTTCTTCAAGAAATTTCAGGGAGGTTTTTAACACTCTTTATAGCTTTCTGAAAATAAATATTTACAATGAAAATAATGAAGAAAGGATAAAAACTCTAAAAGAATTGCTGGAAAATTTAGAAGATAAGGCAGAAGATTTTATATTTTAATTCTGAATATTTTAGAAAATGAGAAGATTTTAATTTTCAATTCCTTTTCTGATAATGATTTAGGTATACTAAACATTTTGACCTTTTCAATCGTCCCAAATTTTGGGAAAATAAAATTAATGGGAGATAGGGAGTTGAGAGAAAGGTTATTGAGCGGAGAGAGGAAAGCCTTAGAATCATTATTTAAAAAATTCCATTCTCCCATCTTCCTCCTTTCCCTCAACATTCTAAGAGAAATAGACGAGGCTAAGGATTCGGTCCAGGAGACATTTCTCCATGCCCTTCAGAATATAAAGAGCCTGAAAAAAATTGAAAACTTCAAAAGCTGGGCTCCATTCAATAGCATACAGAGTAGCAATAAATAGGAAAAGGAGGATGAAAGTTTTCAAAAGAAAAATTTCTGAGATTAGCAATAATGATGTGGTTCCCAATAAATACAAACCTGAAATATGGGAATCCCTTGAAGATTTGAGCTCAAAGGAAAGGAGTGCATTTTTACTTCATTTAGAAGGATTCAATTCAAAGGAGATAGGAGATATAATTGGTTGCTCTCAAAGCACAGCAAGGGTTCATATCTTCAATGTCAGAGATAAGCTCAAGAAAATTTTGAGGGAGGGATGAAATGAAGGGGAACTGGTTTTACTGGCTTATTGGAATTCTTCTTCTAATTAATCTAATTTTAGGAATTTATAATCTTATCACGATAAGAAAGCCAAAACCTCCTCAGAAAGAATCTACATATTCATCTTTTTCTCAAAATGAAGAATCCTTATACAACTCACCTTCTCCAGACTTTTCTAAAAAATCAGTCAATGGAGAAGAGATTCGTTTATCAAATTTAAAAGGAAATGCATGGGATGTCCTGAGGGAAGAAGGGTGGCTCTTTTAAAAGAGATTGCAAAGAATATTGGTTCAAAGGGAAAGGTTCTAATTTTATTTGGGAAAGGGAACAGGCTTGAAATGATAAAGGATTGGGCTGAGAGGATGGAGCTTGATGAATCAATTTCAGTTGGAGTAATAGAAGGCTCTTTCCATGATAACAATTATCTCAAGATATTCCGCTTTGAAATTGACCCAAGACTCATTGTTATTGATAATGAAGGAAAGATTGTTTATTCTCAGAAAGAAGGGGACAGTCAATTTATGACTTCAAAGTTTTTATTAAGGAGGCTAAGATAAGATGAGAAGTCTTTTAGCCTTTTTGCCATTTAGCTGTTTTGCTTTCTGGAGATTTATGAGTTTTAAAAGAAAAGATTTTCAAATCTCAATCTTCGTTTTCATTTTTGCTCTTTCTATTCTCAATCTTTCACCTTCAGGTTTCTCAGAGGAGAAAGTTCAATATCTCAAAAAAGCCGGCGAAATCAAAGAAGGATTCTCCTCTGAGAAAGAGAACTTCTTCATAAAAATAACAGGTCTATGCTGTGATGATGAAGGGAATCTCTATGTAGCAGATTCAGGATGGAACAAAATCTTCAAATTTGACCCTAATGGAAAATTCATAATGAGCTTTGGAAGGGAAGGTCAGGGACCTGGGGAATTCTTAGCTCATCCTATGAGAGCTCATCTAAAAATCTCCTTTGGAAACGATGGAAAGCTATATGTCAATGACCCTGGTAATGGAAGACTCTCAGTATTCAGTAAAGAAGGAAAATTCATAAAATCCTTCAAACTTCCTCCTTACACTTATGATACTCCAGTTGTTAATTCAAAGGGTGACATTTATCTTCTATCCAAGAGCGGGATAAAAGTGATAGATTGCTATGACTCAAACTTCAAATACAAAGGTTCTCTTCTCGACATTGAAGAGCATCTTCAATTTCCTTTTAGGAAGCCAGTAACTCAAAGGAGCCTAAAAAAGCCCTGGATTATTCATGTTTCAAAATTAATGACAGAAAAAGATTATTTATTGGTAATATCTCATTTTTCGTTAGGAGTATTCATATACGATTTTGATAATAACTTGCAATACAAATTTAAGATTGACAGAGAAGAGTTCTTTAAAGATCTTAAAAAAAGAATTAACAGGTCTTTCAAGGAGTATCAGGAATTTAGAATTAAAGTTAAATCAGCTGAGTTTGTTCCAATCGCAACTATGAAAGGATTTGTTTATAAGAATGAAATATTAGGTCTTTTATATGGAAGAAGTAATAACCAAATAGAAATCTTAGAGTATAACCTAAATGGGAAATTTTTGAAAAGTTCGCTAACTTCAATGAAAGAATTAGATTGGTTTCAAGATATTTGTTTAAGTAATTTTAATAATAATCTTTATATTCCTTTCTCAAATTACCTTGAAATTTGGAGATATTATATACAAGGAGGTTAGCCATGAAATGGCTACATCTTATCTTGATCGTAATTTGTTTGGGAGCTAATTTACTTGTCCTTTCACAAGAAGGTCAAGAAAATTGCTCCAAGGTCTATAATTGTGAGAGAGACGAAAGGGATAAATGCACAGATGACTGCCGTGATTATGGAGGATGCTCTGGCGTCTATTTCGATTCTGAAACTTTGCCATGGTGTGATTCTGGAGAATGTTGTTCAAAATGGATATATTATTGTGGTAATCGCCCTGACATACCTATTAGAGATACCTGCTGCGAATACGACTACAATTGCCCTATAAACTAAAATATTTGAGAGGTATTGCTCCCGAGTAACAGAGAGATTCTGTATGCGAGGAAAACACTGGACTGAGTTAGCATGGGGAAGATTCACATGTATACATCAGGACCCTGGGTGTTCATTCCAATAAAAATTTTTTTAGGATATAATTTAGATAAAAGCTAATAATGTGGGTTTTTTTAGCTTTCCTCATGCTAACTTTAAAAACAATAAATTGGCAGGAATATCAATTCGAGAAGCCTGCTCATGAATTAAAAGTGTCCCTTAAACTAATTGATGTATGGGTGGCAGATACAAAAGGAAATAATGTGATTGACCTGAATAAAGAAGATTTTTTGATCTTAGATAATGGGAGACCTCAGGAAATTAGATATTTTGAAAAAAGAAGAATCCCTTATGAAATAAACACTCAGAGAAACGAAGAGATAAACCTCAAGTCAGAAAGAAAAATTGTTCTCCTTTTTGATTTTGCCCATAATACAAAGAAGGGGATTGAAAGAGCAAAAAGTGCTTCTCTTTATTTTTTAGAAAATCAAGCTTCCCCTTTTGATCTTGCCAGTATTGTTTCGTATTCTCCTATGAAAGGTTTAAGAGTCCATGAGTATTTTACCAATGAACATAAAAGAATTGAAGAGGTTATAAAAAATCTGGGATTAAAAGATGGCGTTGGACAAGCTGAGCAAATAGAAGACAGTTTATGGGAGAAAGATGAGAAGGAGAAAGAAACTAAATTGGAAGCACAGGAAAAGAGAATTAAAATTCTGAATTTTTCAAGTTTTCTCAAAAAATTTGCGCACACACTGCGATATATACAGGGAACAAAGCATATAATTATTTTTTCAGGAGGTTTACCAAGCAATTTAATTTATGGAAGGCCAAGTCTTAGAGATTCATACGAATGGGGTGACGGTGCATTGAGAGCGGTTTATGAGTCAATAGCTAAAGAATTTGCAAATTCTAATTCAATAATTTATTCAATAAATACCGAAGGTATCCCCGATTCTTTTTTTTATCTCTATGGGTGGCAGAGTCAGGCGAGCATTCCCTTGTCCGATTAATTCGAAAAATGGGCGTTTACAAAATCTTTCAGCAATGTTAAAATATGAGAAACGAAATACAATCTTTGAAGTGAAATAAGGATTTAAAGGGGAGAGTTGAAAAATAGGATGAGTTGGAAAGAATTAAAGTTAAATTTTAAATTGCAAATTTTAAATTGAAAATTTCCAATCTTCTCTTCTTGCTTTTCTTGCTCATCTCGCTTTTCTCCTATTTAATTAATTTTTCATTCTAAAATCTTCGATCTCCGGTCTCCAATCTTCAATTTTAAATTTCCAATGACTTTTATTCATTCCTCTTTTTTGCCTCAGGATTCAAAATGCTCCTTGGATGAGTTCTTTGATAAATATCTTTCAACTCTTTTATATTGAGGTGGGTGTATCTCTGGGTTGTCTCAAGGGATTCGTGACCAAGAAGTTCCTGAATTGTTCTTAGATCAGCTCCTCTCATGAGAAGGTGAGTTGCAAAAGAATGCCTGAGAGAATGGGGAGTAATTCTCTTTCCTATAAGCTCTATACCATACCTCTTTACTATCCTCTCGACAGATCTTGCAGTAAGCCTCTCTCCTTTCATATTCAGAAAAAGAGGTTCCTCATCTATTTTCCCTTTATTAATTTCAAATCTTAATCTGAACCATTCCTTCAATCTCCTTTCTGCATGGGAGCCAAAAGGAACAATCCTTTCCTTTTTTCCTTTTCCTTTAACCTTTATCACCCTGTTCCTCAAATTAACATTATCCCAGTTCAACGAAACAAGTTCAGAGACTCTAAGACCTGAAGAATAAAGGAGCTCAATAATGCAAATATCCCTTTTCTCTGTAAGATTCTTTCCCTCTCCTAAAAGATTTATAGCTTCCTTTTCTGAAAGAAAAGAAGGTAGCTTCTTTTCGAGTTTTGGAGTTGAAATTACCTCGGAGGGGTTGTGTTCTAAAACTTTTTTCTCCACAAGAAAATAAAAAAAAGAACGCACAGAGGATAGCTTTCTTGCAATCGATGTCTTTAAATTCCTTTCCTTTAATCTTTCTCCGATAAAATCTCTAATATCAATATGGGTTATCTCATGGAGATCCTTCCCTTTCTTTTCAAGAAAAGAAATAAACTGGCTAAGATCTATAGTGTAATTTCTTATGGTGTGGGCTGAATACCCATAAGATTTTAAGGTTTCTATAAATTCATTGAGGAAATTTTCCAATTTATTTCTTTAAAAACTCAAGCATTTGTTTTGCAATGGGAAGATTTGGATGGTCTTCTTTTGCAAGAGACACAAATTTTTCAAGTGCAGATATTGCTTTCTCCTTCATATTTTGATTTATATACATTGTACTCAGCTCATAATAAGCATCAGTGAAATCCGGTTTAAGCTCTGTTGCTTTCTCAAATGCAGACATTGCTCCCTTATAATCACCAGTGTTTTTTAAACAAGCTCCAAGATTATAAAATGCATCTGGGTCATTTGGACTTATTTCAACTGCTTTTCTGTAATATTTACCAGCTTCTTCATAATTGGATTTTCTTGAGTATATTTCAGCCAATGCCTTATTTGCACTATAGCTATTCGGTTGAATTTCAAGCATTTTCTGGAAGTATGTTAGAGCTTCGTCATCTTTATTCTGGCGAATAAGAGTAATTGCAAGATTGTAAAGATATATTGGTTCCTTTGGGTCAAGATTTATTGCCTCTCTATAAGCCTTTTCAGCTTCTGAAAAATTCCCTTTTTGAAATTCCTCATTTCCTTTTTTGAAAGCTTTATCTCCTGGAGAAGCTTTTGATTCAATAAAGGAAGTTGTTGATTCAAGCTCTCCTGTAAAGTCTGAAATCTCTGCAATTGAAACCTTTATCTCCGCAACTCCAGGAATATATCCTTCCTTCTCAAATTTTATCTGGTAATAACCTGGATGAAGTCCAGTCTGAATAAAAGAACCATCTTTGTTTGTTTTAAGAGTAAATCTCACTATTGAATACTCCATTGAAGTAATCGTAACTTTAACTCCCTCTATTGGTGCCTTTGTAGTTTTATCAATAATTTTCCCTTTTACTCCACCCTGAACCCCTGAGAATATAAATACTGGAATTAAGAATAGTATTAAAAAAGCCAGAAATTCTTTTGCAATTTTTACACTTTCGAATTGAAAATTTTTAATTTTTAATTTTAAATTTTGACTTTTCATCATGCCTCCATACATGAAATTTTAACCCTTAGAGCTAAAAAAATCAACCCAGCACTTGCTGGACTTCTCAAATTCACTACAAATTGGAGTTTATGAAAGAAAAGATTATCTTTTACTTTCTGTTAATATGACAAGTGCTGGGGCAACTCCGCACTAAAAAGGGGAAAGCTGGAATGAAGAATTCCTGCTGAAAGTTGTTAGCGGTAAGCTCAGAGCTGAAATAAGAAAGGAGTGAATAGATAGAAAAGAAAAGGGGAGGCTTTTAAAGCCTCCCTTCTCGACATTTACTTTCCTAAATTTTAACTCTGTGTTTTGCTTGCTTTTGCCTTTAATTTCTGAAGAGCTCTTTCAGCTTTATCCTGAATCATATCCTGCATCATCTGATCATATACACAGGTTCCGCACTGATAGAGCCTCGGACATATCTTATATTCAACATCTCCTGAAAGCATGTATCTGCACTTTCTTTCCTGAGCAGGGAGAGCCAGGAGGGAATTTCTTATTGAGGAGAAACCGATTTTATCCTGATATTGACTGTCGGCTTCCTGCAGGCTCTGGGCGAATTCGCATCTTGAGCAATCCTGTCCTGTTGTGCAGAGTCTGTATGAGATTATTCCCATTTTTGACCATATGCATTCCTTTTCTCCTGCTTCAATTCCTTCTGTCTTGACTGCTTTTTTCTTCTCAACCACAGTAGGTTTCATAAAGTCTCTTTCCCGTTCAATTTTACTTATGTATCTCTTTACCTCCTCGTAATCAGGGAACACCTTGAGAGCATTTTTTAACTCAATAAGAGCCTCCTCATACATGCTTTCTCGATAGAAATTGAGGGCTTTCATAACATGCGTATTAGCTACCTTTTTGAGAGCCTCCTCGCTTACAGGTCTTTCCTCTGTTATAACTTCCTGAACTATCTCAAATTTAGTAGCTGTAAGGGAAAGAGCTCTTTTGATGGACTCAACTATATCTTCTGGATCAAATGGTTTTGTAATGTAATCTGTTGCACCAATCTTCATTGCTTCAACTGCGTTCTGAATGGTTCCGTAGGCAGTTATCATTATTACTTTTGTTTCAGGTTTTCTTGCCTTAATCTCCTTTAAAACCTGGATTCCGTCAATACCTGGCATTTTAAGGTCGAGAATTACACAATCGACCTTCTCCTTTTCAATTAACCCAATGGCTTTGTATCCATCCTCTGCTGTAAAAATATCAAAGCCTTCCTCTTTGAGCCAATCGGAAAGGGATTTCCTTACGATTGGCTCATCATCTACTATCATTAAATTATGCCTTAACATTTTAAAACCTCCTATATTTTATTTAATTTTTTTTCTTTTCCTTTCATCTTCGTTCTCCATAAAAATTTGTATCAAGGAGCATGCCAGTTTTTTAGATAGTGTAGAATGGCTTTGGAAGGCGAAAATAGAGAGTGGTTATTTTAAAAAAAAATTATAAATCGTTAAATTGGTTTACACTCTAGCGCAGACTAACTTCTGATAATAGTCTTTGGCTGTGTCAAAAAATTAATCAACTGTTTAATTTTTTAACTCTTTTGAGAAATATTGTATTCTTTAATCTTATTGTAAAGAGTGAGCCTTGAGATTTCTAAGATGGATGCAGCTTTTGAGATATTCCAACCTGTTTCTTCAAGAACACTTTCAATATGAGCTTTTTCAACTTCTTTCAAAGATTTTTGGGTGTATCTTGTGGAAACATTAGAAGCCGATGGAATTGGAAGGTCATCAATATCAATAATTTTGGAGGAACAAACAACAACTGCATGTTCAATAAAATTCTCAAGTTCTCTTACATTTCCGGGCCATTCATAACTCATAAAAAAGTCAATAGCTCTCTTTGAAAAACCGCTGATCTCCTTTTTGTTTTCTTCTGAGAACTTTTTCAGGAAATGACTTGCAAGAAGTAGAATATCTTCTTTCCTTTCCCTCAAAGGTGGGATTTCTATGGTTATAACATTCAATCTGTAAAAAAGATCTTCCCTGAATCTTCCTTCCCTTATTTCTGTCCATAAATTCTTGTTGGTGGCAGATATAACCCTTACATCGACTTTTATAATTTCATTACCTCCAATTCTTGTAAATTCCTTCTCCTGCAGAACCCTGAGAAGATGAGCTTGGAGTTGAAAGGGAAGATCCCCTATTTCATCTAAAAACAATGTTCCTTTATCGGCAATTTCAAACTTTCCTTTTTTTGTAGATATTGCTCCCGTGAAGGAGCCTTTCTCATGTCCAAAGAGTTCTGATTCAAGCAAAGTTTCTGGAATATTTACACAGCTAACAACTACAAAGGGGTTATTTCTTCTTTCGGACGCAAAATGAATTGCCCTTGCAACAAGCTCCTTTCCTGTTCCTGTCTCACCTTGGATCAGAACTGTAGTGCTGGTCTTGGATACTGTCTCTATAAGTTCGTAAACCCTTCTCATCTTAGGAGACTTTCCGATAATGTTATGATAACTGTATTTTTTTTCCATCTCCTTTTTCAGTTGGATATTTTCCTCTGCAAGACTTAGATGCTCAACCATTTTATTCAAAATGAGCTCAACCCTCTCAGGACAGAAGGGCTTTTCTATGAAATCAAACGCTCCTTCCTTCATAGCAATTACTGCACTTTCAACAGTTCCATAAGCTGATATAAATACTGCAAGGGCGGGCTCAACCCTCTGTTTTATATTTCTGAACAGTTCTATCCCATCCATTCCTGGCATTTTAAGGTCAATGATAAAGATATTTACAGGCTCCCTCTCTATCATCTCGAGAGCTTCTTGTCCAGAAGAAGCAATTATTGGCTCAAAACCTGCTTCTTTGAGCCAAGATTGAAGAGAATCCCTCACAATCCTTTCATCGTCAACAACAAGAATCTTAACTGGCTTCATAGTAGGAAGAAAGTTTAATGGTGAATTTTGTTCCTCTACCTACTTCACTCTCCACTTCTATCTTTCCTTTATGTCTCTGAATTATCCCGTAACAAACCGCAAGTCCAAGACCCACTCCTTTCCCTTTTTCCTTTGTTGTAAAGAAAGGTGTAAAGAGCTTTTTTAGATTTTCTTTTGGAATTCCAACGCCAGTATCTATAAATGTTATAAAAACTTCCCTTGTTGACTCTATATAACCACTTTTTATCGTTAGAGTTCCTCCATTGGGCATTGCCTGAATTGCATTCAAAATAATGTTTACAAAAACCTGTTGAATCTGATCTGGGTCAGCAAATACCATTGGTAAATTCTTTTCCAGTTCAACAGCTATATTTACATTACTAAGCTCTGCATGATGGGAAAGTATTGAAATTGCATTCTTTACAACTTTTTCCAGCGTAAAGGGAATGAGCTTAGGCTGTGTCTGTCTTGCAAAATCAAGAAGATTCTTTATTATTCTGGTGCACCTTTCAGTCTCCTGCTCCATAAGAGAAAGCCTTTCTTTGGAAGTTTCTACATCGAGGTTCCCTTCTTTAAGACCTTTCAGCATTAATCTTGTATAGAGAAGAATACCGGTTAAAGGATTGTTAATTTCATGGGCGACCCCAGCTGCTATCTGCCCAATAGAACTCAATTTTTCAGCCTGAATAAGAGTATCCTGTGTTCTCTGGAGCTCCTCTATTAAAAAAGGAAGACACATTTCTGCCTCTGCGATACCTTGAAAAACAGCTACTGCTTTATCTCTGCATGTTGGATACCCGCATGCACCACAGTTGAGTTCATCCTCTTTTTTGATTTTTCCAATTTTTCCAAGAATCTCATTTATCTGTTCTTCTTTAGGGTAAGGGATATTGACGGGTTTTAGGGTGAAGTTTCTTTTCAAATCAACATCGGAGAATTTTTCGATTTCTTCAGAACTCTTTCTTTCGTCATAGTTTTTTCTCATAAATTCAACTATCAAATCTTTCTTCTCAAACAGGCTCAAGTTAGTATTCATTGCAGGACCATTTATACATCCTTCACAGAAAAGAAGGTCAAAAAATTTAGCATTTACTTTACCCTTTTCTATCTGTTCAAGTAATTCAATAACTCTCTCCTTACCTTCGGTTACAACCACATCTCCCTCAATAAGGTCAAATGGAAGCCGAGCACTCTTCATCAAGCCTCCTGAAACAGGAAAAAGACGCGCTAATCCAGGTAGAGGTCCGTCTAGCCTACTCTCTTCTAATTCTTCTATATTGATTCCATTTTTTGCTATTAAATCTTTTATTTCATCGTATGTAAGAACAGCGTTTATTATTCCGTAAACTTCCGGGTCTTTTATTTCGTCTTTCTTTGCCATACATGGGCCAATAAAAACAATTTTTGAATCCTGCGATATCTTCTCTTTAATTGCTCTTCCCATCGCAATCATAGGAGAGACAACATTTGCAAAATAAGGAACCAAAGATGGATGGAATCTTACTACATAATTCACAACAGAAGGACAGGGGGTGGAAATTATAGGATTTGTATTATTGGCAAATAATTTTGGATATTCCAAGGAAGAAATTAATTGAGCTCCAAAAGCTACCTCCATAACTTCTGAGAACCCGAGTTTTTTTAATGCAGTGATAAACTTAAAAGGATTATATGGATGAACAGCGGCAGGGAAAGAAGGAGCAAGGATTGCTATTACATTTTGGTTTTCAGACAGAAGCTTTAAAACAAAAGGAATATGGGTCTCCACCTGCTTTGCATTCTGGGCACAAACTCTCAGGCATGTTCCGCAAGCGACGCATCTGTCCTCTATTACCTCTGCCTGACCGAATCTAACGCGAATCGCCTTTGCAGGGCAATTCCTTACACAGGAATAGCATCTTCTACATTTGCCAGGAATTGTAGAAACTATAGCCATCTTTTATTATAAACTACCAAGAGGAAAAATGGAATAGAGAGATTTGAAATTCAGAAATTCCACAAACTGGTCCTGTGGAAGAAAGAGAGGGGTCATAAATCTTTTTTGGAAAAGTAAATTGGGGATAATGGATGCGAAAAATTACTTAGAAAGATTTTTCGTTGATGATTTGTGGGTAAATCTCGAAGAATCAAGCAAAAAAACCTTCCACCATCCCCAGAAAGGAGCTTCCACAAAAGAATAAGAGTGTAATTCTAATAGGATCCTCCTATAAACTCCCGTCTAAACTGCCTTTGTTCCACTTCGTAAGTGGAATTTCGGAAATTTAGTGTCTTTTGAGGCAAATTGAGAATAATTTGTCGTTGCAATGGCTAAGAAAGAGAGACCCTTTAAAGGTTGCTTTTTCTTATCTCAGATTAATTTACTAATTACAATTTGGCTGTTGGAATCTTGCAATTGACTATCAAAATTTTATTTTTTCATTTCTCCTCTTATCAGTCTCATAAATTTTGCAATTTTTCCATCCTCTACCCAAGGTCTTTTCTTAGAAATTTTCCAATTCTTCTTCTGACATCCTCTTCAAATCTTTTTACAAAGTGAGAAACATACTCATTTATGTCAGGAAATGGTTCATTTATTAACGGAGTTAAATCCATTGCATAAATTGCACTTTCTGCGATATCAATTTCATGGGTTGAAAAATATGTGGCATTTGCTCTTCTTCTTCCTACTGTTGCAAGATCATATCTTTTCCCTCCTGCAATTTGAGAGTCAAAAACTCCAAGAAGAGCACTCTCAAGGTTTGAAAAACCGGAGACATCAAAAAAAACTTTATCTTCATCAAGCATCCAGTCAAGATCCCTCCATACTTCGCATCCGAAAATCTTTTGAGGTCTGAGTTTCAACGGTAATTCTCTTAAGGCTAATACGGTTTTTAATGCAACGGCAACATGGGTATCATGCTTGTCAGCAAGGTTATGAGTATAAACAATCTCTGGTTTTGAATGAAAAATTATTTCTTTTAGATCATCTATTATATCTCTATTCGAAGGCTCTTTTGCGGAGGAGCTCGGATAATTTAGAAGGATAATTCCCGAATACTCGCCAATAATTGCAGCCTTCTTCTGCTCTCTCTTCCTGAGCTCTATCATTTCTTCATCACTAAATTTTTCATATCTCCCGGTTCTCGGGCTTCCTGCGCCATCTGTAACAACTACCCCAAAAAACCAGTTCTTTTTATTTCCAAAACATTTTATGATGCCATCGTAAGCGAGTATTTCAAGGTCGTCATGATGGGCGGATATTCCAAGATGGGTTGTTCTTTCAATTCCTTCTTTAAAAGGGATATTATCAGGAATAAAAATCTCAGCCTTTTCATTTTTTAATTCTAATATCATTTCCAAATCTCCAATCATTTTAAATTTTAGCAGTTTAAGATTTTGAAGACAAAATTAATATTATCTTAACTCCTTAAAGAAAATATAACTTCCGATTCCAAAAGCGCCAAGACCGATAGAAACAGCGATTAGTTTCAATAACCATCCCACAAAAGGAAGCGAAAAAAGAACAGTGAATATAAACATTCCAACAATTAATGAAAGGATTGGAGATTCTTTTTTCAAAATCTTATCGCCAATTAATGAGGCAAAAATAATTCTTCCAATGTAGAGGATAATTAAGTAAAGGACAAAAATAATAAGGGAAATAGGAAGTCCTAAAATTGTTATAGCAAAGATTATTGAAATAACAGGAACGCAGATTAAAAGTGCAAAACCAATTCCAAGACTTTTTAAGGTATGGCTTGCCTCTTCTTTAACCTTTGAAATTAGGGAAGGGAATAGTTTTATGAAAACAAAACCTACAATTATACCTGCAACCATAAATATGAATTTCCAGAAATAAAATTTCCAGCTCAGCCATTTTGACTTTTTGGCTTTCTCTTTAATTGGAAGTTTCTCGACTTTACCCAAAATATTAGCTCCTTCCATTATTTCAGCCCTTCTGGCTCTGTATTTAAGGTCTCCCTTTATTACAGAAGATTGAGAAACAAATATTTCCTTTGCATTCAAATTTGCAGATTTTCCAATTTCACCCGTCACTGATATTGTCTCGCCACCCGCCTGAACCTCTCCTAAAATTAAACCATCTATCTTTATTTCATTTCCACCAATGAGGAGATCCCCGCCAATTCTGGAGTTTTTGTTAATGTTGATGAATTGCCCAAATAGAGTTGCACTTTTCTGAATCTTCCCATTTATATTAACAAATTGGCCCATTACTCTCACATCATCAAGTGCAACTCCATTTATTGTAACTGTCTGAGCCCAGCCAATGATGTCGCCTGTTACCTCTCCATTGATCGAAATGTCCTTCGCAGAGAAAAAAAGGTCTCCGTTGATCTTCCCATCGATTGTTATTCTTCTACCACCAGCAAATAAATCTTCATTAATAACCTCATCTTGAGAAATTGTGATAGAACTTTTGCCAATAAACTTCGAGGCAAAGGAAAATGGAGAGAGAAGCAAAAGGATAAAAAACCCTAAAAACAGACTCTTAAAAATTCTTTTCATTTCAAACCTCCTGATGAAAAGTTAAAAGTAAAAAGCTAAAAGTTTTGAAAAAATAAGAATTTTCCTTTAACCGTTTTGTTACGTCCAGCTTTTCCTTTTTGACTTTTAACTTTTGACTTTTCATAATGTTTCCACTTTGATTCTTAAATTTTTAAATAATAAAATGACGAAAATTATACTGGATATAATCCCTGCTTCAAGAAAAATAAGACTGAAATCAAGTGTTAACAATTTGTTCAGAACAGCAAACAAAAGGGATGGAATGTAAAACAAAGGAGATAGAAAATTTCCGATTAATGGAATTGAGCTAATATACTCAAGAAAGATAGAAGAGGTTAAGGATACAAAAATAATAAGGAATAAATAAAAAACCTTTTTCCCATTAGCCCTTTTCTTAAGCTCAGCCTCAGAAATTTTTTCAAGAATAATGGGAGTAAGATTAATATCTCCTTCCTTGAAGAGTTCTCTAAGTTCAACTTCTTCTATTTTCATTTTCTCAATTAATTCTATACATTTTTTGCAATAAGAAAGATGCTCATCAATTTTTAGTCTCTCCTTTCTGCTTAATTCATCATGAATATATTTCTGATAAAAAATTGGGTCAAAGCATCTCATTTTTGACTCCTTTACTGAAAATCTTTCTTAGCTCCTCCTTCCCCCTGAATATCATACTCGCCACCGTGTTCCTTGGTATTCCCATAATCTTTGCAATTTCATCATAGGAGAGATCCATGTAATATTTAAAAATAAGAACATCTCTATAATTTTCAGGGAGTTTCATTAGAGCTTTCTGAAGACTCTTTTTTTCATCCTCTCTAATGACAATATGTTCAGGGCTTTCACGGTTTATCTCAACACTCTCTCTATCCTGAGAAGAGATGTACTCTCTTTCCACTTTTTTTTCCTTGCGATATCCCTCAAATAATTCTTTGCTATTGTAAAAACCCATGATGAAAAATCAAGGTTTGGATTGAATGAAGAGAGATTTTTATAGATTCTCAGGAAAATCTCCATTGTTGCATCCTCCGCATCCTTGGAAGAACCGAGGTAGTAAAGGCAAAAATTAAAAATTTTCCTCTGAAAAGCATCAACAATCCTTGAAAAAGATTCTTTCTTTCCATCAAGGCATTCATCAATTATCCTTTTTAGTTCTTCTCTGCCGAGCATAAAAGCATCTCTCTTAAAAAACTTTTCTTTCCTTTCATATTTTATATTACGGATAGGAAAACAAAAAATTGCAAGATTTGAAATTTTGACACCTCAAATAAAATCTGAAATAATTTATTATTGATATGAAGAAATTTTTATCGAAGTTTTTTCCTGTTTTTATTCTTTTAGCCGCTCTCCTTTTTCTTGGAACAAGACTTATCCAGAGCATTCTTCCCTCTTCAGAAAACACTCTCTACAAAACCTCTCCCATTTTAAGTAGAGCCATCTCACTTATAAAAAAAGAATATGTTGAGGAAGTTGCTCCTGAAAAGGTTTTTGAGGGCGCATACCAGGGTGCCCTTGAGACCATAGACCCTTTAGCTTCTTATCTAAAACCTGAAGAGTTAAAAAAACTTAAACAGCTTGAAAATAAATTAGCAGGTGACATCGGGGTTTTTGCTATTAAAAGAGGCGGGGTATTTCAGGTGATTGGAACAATTGAAAATTCACCTGCAGATAAAGCAGGAATAAAAGTTGGAGATATCCTGAGTGGAATCGATCGAAACTCTGCCCTCCTCAAAAGCTTTCATCAATTAAGAATCTCTTTAAAAGGTGAGCCTGGAGCGAAAGTAGATATTAGATGGATAAAGGATCATGATAAAAAACAATCCGAAATTTTAAGGGCTTCTATTTATGAGCAACAATGGAGAGTTGTAGACTCATCTCCTAATTCCTGTCTGATCAGGGTTTACAGTTTCTACCCATCACTTTCTGAGTCTATAAAGACCTTGTTATTAGAACAGAAAAAATTTGGACTAAAGAAAATAATATTTGATTTGAGAAATTGCTGGGAAGGGTTATTTGAAGAGGGTTTAGAACTCGCAAATCTCTTTACAAAGGATGGGAAGATAACAATTCAGAGAAAGGATGGAAAAAAAGAAGAAATTACCCTGAAAAAGAAACCAGATTTTGAGGATATTAAGTTAGAACTTCTTGTTGGGAAGGGAACATTCGGACCTGCTGAAATTTTTTCCTATCTTATAAAATCTACAAAAAGGGGAATCATTTACGGTGAACAGACTTTAGGACTTACTTCCATCCAGCAGGTTTTCAATTTGAGCAATGGCTCTGCTATAATTTTCAAGACAAAAGAGATTTTATCTCCTTCAGGAGCTCCTTTTGATCAGGAAGGAATTGTTCCTGATAAAAAAGTTACCATAACTGAGGATTTCCTGAAGGAACTTGTTAAAAGCGAATAATAAAATTGAATGGAAGAATCAAAAAAGCCAGAAAAAAATAGGAGATTAAAATTACCATTATTTTATATTCTCACGGGTCTTTTAATCCTTTCAATCTTCCTTGCTATTGATTTTTATTTATACAAGGAAAAAAACAAATCTCTAATATTTTCAAGGGTGTTAAGGAAGTCAGAGGAAAAAATTCTCTTTGAAATCATGAACCCGGTTATAAAAAGCTTCTCTCCAAAAAATGTAAAATTTTATGAGAAAAACGGGTTTAAACTATGGAGGTTTCGAACCCCCTCCATTGCAGAGGCTAGGGCTCAAGCCATTCTGATATTTGATAAACTTGAGAAAAATAATTTAAAGGGAAGAATGGAATGGGATAAAAGTAAGCCGGAATTAGTAAAGTTGAGCATTTTTTCAAGAGAAAAACAGATTGGAGTGGTAGTATTTGAAAGTATAACCCCTCAAGAAGAGAAAAAGAGAAAGTCCGAGGGTGAAATTGCTATACTAATTGACGATATAGGATATTCTGTGGAATTGGTTGAAGAGATTGTTCAAATAAAAGAGCCTTTAACTCTTTCAATACTTCCTTTTTTGCCCGATTCAAATAAATGTGCTGAAATAGCAATTAAAAACGGAAAAGAAATCATAATCCATATGCCTATGGAATCTAACAATGGTGGTGATTCAGAAATTGGGATAATAAAGGAAAAAATGGGTGAGAATGAAATAAAAGAGCTTATCAAAAGGGCAATAGAATCTTTGCCTCAAGCAAAGGGAATGAATAACCATAAGGGCTCAAAAATCACAAAAAACGAGCACTTAATGGAAATAATCATGATGGAGCTTAAAGGCAGAAATCTATTCTTCATAGACAGTAAAACATCTGATCGCTCAGTAGCTTTAAAGGTTGCCAGAAGAATCGGCTTACCATCTTCTGAAAGGGATATATTTATCGATTCCATAAATTCAAGTGCTCAAATAGAAAAAAATATTTTAAAACTTTTTAAACTATCGAAAAAGAAAAAGACAATAGGAATTGCCCATCCATATCCTGAGACCATAAAAGCTTTAAAGGAACTCCTTCCTCAAGCAGAGAATCATGGGGTAAAACCAGTATTTGTTTCTGAAATTTTAAAAAGAGAATGATTAAGGAGGGCACAATGAAAAAAGATTATCTTCTCTGTGATTTCCATATTCATACAAATATAAGTGACGGAGATATGAGTGTTTCAGATATAGTCGACCTTTACGGAAAGGCTGGTTTTGACTGCATAGCAATAACTGACCATATAATTTCAGGAGAAAGCATTGTTGACAAAGTTGTAATTGCAATGAAAAAAATGAAAGTTGGAGGCAAAGGTTATTACATTGAAGAATATGAGTTCCCTTCATACCTTGAGACTTTGAAAAGAGAAGCTGAGAGAGCATGGGAATTATATGAAATGGTAGTTATTCCTGGGGTTGAGATATCAAAAAATGCAATATCGCAAAAGGAGGGAGCCCATATTATTGTCCTTGATATTAAAGAATTTATCTCAGCAAAACTTGAACCTGAAGAGATACTCCTTGAGATTATAAAACAGGACGCAGTATCCATAGCTTGTCATCCCCACAAAACAGAGAGTACCCACGGAAGGGAAACCTTTTATCTATGGAACAACAGAGAACACGTTAAAGATATTGTCCATCTATGGGAAATAGCAAACAGGGACGATCTTTTCAATGTAGTTTCACTAAAAAAATTTCCCTATGTTGCAAATAGTGACTTTCATCTTCCAAGACATCTTTACAGCTGGAAAACGGTTATATTAGGTTGTAAGAAGGAAAAAAACGAGATTCTGAATAATTTAAAAAAGAATGAAAATGTAGCGATAATTCTATTCAGGGAAAAATAAGGAATTGCAATGACCAAATTCCAATAACCAATAGCTTCATGTTACAAGCGGAAAGCCACAGACTACAAGCTCACAGCCTACAGCTTAAAGCTGACAGCTATCAGCAAGAACTCTTAAACCTGTCTCGCTTTTCTCGCCCCATTCTACTAAACAGCCAAATGGCTAAAGGTCAAAATGGCAATGAGCTATGAGCAATGAGTCCGCTCCTGAACTCGCCTCGCTAGTCTTGCCCGTCTTGCGAGTCTTGCTTTTCTTGCAGTTAATTAATTTTGCATTTTTCGTTTTGCAAACTTCCGCTCTTCAGCTCTTCCGTTCTTCCACTCTTCCGCTCTTCTCCTCCTTTCCTCACTGTTTGCTCTAAGTTGTTAGCTAATAGCTATATTTGGAGTTTGATTATTGCATTTGATTACTTTTAACCTGTATGGTATACAAAGTCTTTGTGAAGGAGAAAGAGAATGAAAGACATGCCTGAACCTTACATTCAAGATGACAAAAACCTTCCCCAGTTTTCATTGAGAGCCTTAATCCTCGGTCTTTCCTGTGCTCTTGTCTTTGGGGCAGGGAATATGTATCTGGGGCTAAAAGTTGGAATGACTGTAACTGCTGCAATTCCATCAGTTATTGTAGCTATTGCCTTTGTAAAGAAAATATTCAAGAATGGCTCCCCCCTTGAAACAACTATAGTTCAAAGTATCGCAGCATCAGGAGATGCTCTCATGAACGGAGTTATTTTCACAGTTCCCGCCCTTATATTTCTCTTCCCTGATTCATCCCTTTTCACATTGTTTCTCTATTCTGGAATAGGAGCCTTTATTGGAGCAATTCTCGGTATTTTATTTACAATTCCATTAAGAGAACTTTTAACAATAAAGGAGCACACTACCCTTCCTTATCCTGAAGGAAAAGCATGTGCAAATCTAATAATAGCAGGGGATAAAGGAGGCGAGACAGCATCTCCTGTTATTTCAGGCATTGGCATAAGTTCAATTGCTCAGTTCTTATCTCAAGGATTGAAATTATGGAAAATAGACCCTTTCTGGAGTTTCAAATCTCTTGGAAAAGCTTCAATTGGTTTTGAGACCACTCCAATTATGATGGGAGTTGGGTATATAATTGGTCTTAGAATTGCTATCACAATGTTTGCTGGAGGAGTTCTCGCATGGTTCCTTTTTATACCTTTATTTAACTCAATAGGAGGAACGACAATTGGAGATTTTCTTGCAATTCCAGAAAATATAAAGGAAATGGATTCCTGGGAAATATGGAGCGGATATATAAGATTTGTTGGTGCTGGAGCTGTAGCAACAGGAGGAATCTTATCTGCAATAAAAGTTCTACCCTCCATCTACAAGACTTTAAAACCAATCTTTAAAACTTTTTTTTCAAAAAACTTCTCTTCATCATCTGAAAAGGGAAAAGACATCTCATTTCAGGCAATTTTAATCTCAGTTTTAATAATTTTATTCATCCTGATTTTTCTACCCACATTGAATTTAAACATTGGCTCCGCTTTTACAATTCTGATTTTTGCTTTTATATTCTCTGCAGTATCTGCAAGAATGGTAGGTCTGATAGGAACAACATCCCAGCCCGTCTCAGGTCTCACTATTGCTTCATTAATGCTTGCATCAGTTTTTTTATTTATTTTTGGATATTCAGGAGAAAATGGAAAATTAGCAGCATTAACTGTTGGGATAACTATAGCTACTGCAATCTGCAACTCAGGAGGTCTTTCCCAAGATCTCAAAACAGGGCTCTACATTGGAAATTCTCCCATTAAAATCCAGCTCGCAGAGATCTTAGGAGCGGGATTCTCAGCAACCATCGCAGGCTTAATACTTATAGCCCTTCACAAAGCCTACACTCTTGGAACATCATCTTTCCCTGCCCCTCAAGGAAGACTACTCCAGACAATAATAGATGGAATAATGGGAGGAACCCTTCCCTGGAGACTACTTTTTGTAGGAGCAATTCTTGCATTAATTGCAGAAATTAGTGGCATTTCCTCTTTAAGCTTTGCGATAGGACTCTATTTACCAATATCAACATCATCTTCTCTAATTTTTGGAGGTTTTATAAATTCAATCATTAAAAGGAAAGCAAAGGGTGAAGAATATGAAAAAGTAGATAAGAAAGCAACCCTTTTCTCCTCTGGTCTGATTGCTGGAGGAGCACTTATTGCAGTTCTTATTGCTGTTTTAAAAATAATCGGATGGCTTGATAAAATCTCTTTATCTCATCTCTTAGAGAAAATCGGATGGCTCAGTGATTTAATTTCAATTTCAGTCTTTGCCCTGTTTGGATTTTTAATCTATAATTTTGCTTTGAAAGAAAAAGGAAAGGGGGTCAAATGAAAGTAATAATAATGGGTTCAAAAAGTGATCTTGAGCATTCAAAGAAAATTGCAAAATCTATAGAAGAATTTGGTGTAGAAACTGAATTAATGATTGCCTCCGCTCACAAAACTCCATTAAAGGTTCTTGAGATTTTAAAAAAGAATGAAAAAGAGAATGTGGTTTATATTACTGTTGCAGGAAGAAGCAATCCTTTATCTGGCTTCGTTGATGCAAACACATCGAAACCTGTCATTGCCTGCCCTCCCTACAGTGAAAAATTTGGAGGTTTAGATATTTTGTCATCCATAAGAATGCCATCTGGAGTAGCTCCAATGTTCGTTCTCGAACCGGAGGGAGCACGTCTTTCCGCATTAAAAATCCTTGCTCTATCCTCAAAAAAACTTGAAAATAAAATAAAAAATATCAGGAGAAATTGAAAGAGGAGATTGAAAAGGATGACAAAAACTTAAGGGAGAAAAAATAAAGGAGCAAAAAATGAAGTTCGAGCCAAAGAATATCCTTGAGATTGGAGAAAAGATAGGTCTTGAGAAAGAAGAACTGGAGCTTTACGGAAATTTCAAATCAAAGATTTCACTCAACGCTTTAAAAAGAGAAAGAAGAGGAAAGCTGATTCTCGTTTCCGCAATGACTCCAACCCATTCAGGAGAAGGAAAAACAACTGTTTGTATAGGATTGTGTGATGCACTGAACAAACTCGGTAAAAATTCAATTGTCACTCTCAGAGAACCCTCCCTTGGTCCTGTTTTTGGATTGAAAGGAGGAGCAACAGGTGGAGGTTATGCCCAGGTAATACCCCCAGACAATATTAATCTTCATTTTACAGGTGACATGCATGCTGTAACATCAGCCCATAATCTCCTCTCAGCAATCATTGACAATCATATCCATTACGAAATTACCACCACAATTATAGACCCGAGGCAGATAACATGGAAAAGGGTCCTGGATGTTGATGATAGGGCTCTAAGGTCAATAGTTGTAGGAATTGGAGGACCATTTCAGGGAATTGCAAGGGAGACAGGTTTTGACATAACAGCAGCTTCAGAGATTATGGCTATTCTCTGTCTTTCAAAATCCCTGAAAGAGCTGAAGGAAAGACTGGGAAATATATTGATAGGTTTTTCGCTAAAGGGAGAGCCTGTTTATGCAAAGCAGTTAAAGGCAGAAGGAGCGATGGCAATTCTTCTAAAAGATGCAATAAAGCCGAATTTGGTGCAGACCCTTGAGGGAAACCCTTCAATTGTTCATGGCGGTCCATTTGCCAACATTGCCCACGGAACCTGCTCAGTAATTGCCATGGATATGGCTCTCAGACTTTCTGATTTTGTAATCACAGAAGCGGGTTTTGGAGCAGACCTTGGAGCTGAAAAATTTTTTGACATAGTCGTAAGAACAGGTCATATCCCCCCACCTTCAGCTTGCGTTATAGTGGCAACACTTAAAGCTTTAAAACTCCATGGAGAGGAGAAAGACTCTATAAAATCGATTGAAAAAGGGTTTGAAAATCTGAAGAAACATGTTGAAAACATAAAACTCTTCGGACTTCCTGTAATTGTAGCTTTAAATAGACACTCTGACGATACTGATGAAGAGGTGAATAAATTAAAGGAGCTCTGTTCAAAAGAAAAGATTGAAATGACTGTTTGTGAGGTATGGCAGAAAGGCGGAGAAGGTGGGATTGAACTTTCAGAAAAGCTTTTAAATCTGATGGAGCAAGAAGCTCCCAATTTTAAATTTCTATATCCCCTTGAAATACCCTTGACCGAAAAGGTAGATCTAATAGCAAAAAATATTTACGGTGCAAAAGATGTTGAATTTGAAAAGAAGACAAAGAAAAAGATTGAAAATTTTGAAAATATTGGCTTTGGGAAACTTCCAATCTGCATCGCAAAAACACCATACTCATTCTCAGATGATGAAGAACTAAAGGGAAGACCAGAAGGATTCACCCTTCGAGTCACTGATGTCTCAGTAAGCTCAGGAGCAGGCTTTGTTGTAATCTACTGCGGTGAAATAATAACAATGCCAGGACTTCCAAGAAGACCAAGGGCAGAAATGATTGATATAGATGAAAATGGTGAAATAAAAGGTGTTTCTTAATCAAGTTGTTTTGGATTAAAAATTATAAATTGAAGATAGAGATAAATAGCTCAATTCTTATCTGAAATTTGCCCTTTTCAGTGTAATTATTTAAAAAAACTAAAGTTTTTATTTTTGCTTAATCAAAGAAATGGCTTCCGTTCTTGTTGAAAGAACTTTTCTGAAAAGTCCTCTGACTGCAGAGGTTACAGTTATTGACTTCGGTTTCTTTACTCCCCTCATTGACATACAGAGATGCTCTGCCTCAATCACAACCATAACTCCCTGAGGCTTCAAAGCTTTCTCAATATGGTCTGCAATCTGTTTTGTAAGTCTCTCTTGAACCTGAAGCCTTCTGGATAGAACATCCACAAGCCTTGCAATCTTACTCAATCCAACTATCCTTCCCTGGGAAGGGATATAGGCTACATGAGCATATCCAGCAAAGGGAAGAAGGTGATGTTCGCAGAGGGAGTAAAGGGGAATATCCTTTATAATCACCATCTCTTCATGCTCTTCCTCTTCAATAACGCCGAGAATCTTTTCAGGGTCTTCCTCAATCCCTGAAAGAATCTCTGAGAACATCCTTGCAACTCTTTCCGGAGTTCTTTTTATCCCAGGTCTATTTAGATCTTCACCAACCCCTTCAAGGATTAATCTGACTCCTTCTTCAATCTTTTTTAAGTCCATTTCTCTCCTTTAAAATAGCAATCACATTATTCATTATCTCATAAATCGGTCTCCCTGTCTTCTCTGAAATGGCTAAAATATCATCATACTCAGGTTTAACTTTTATTATATTTCCCCAGCTGGAAATTTTTACCCTTATCTTTTCTCCATTTATCTCCACCATTTCCTCTTTTCTTTCCATCTTCAGCCTTTTACTTTCTTTAATTCTGAAACCAATTGTGGAAGTATAAGAGAAAATCATCCCTGTAAGGGATGGAACTCTCTCTCTTTTGCAAAGAATTTTCACGAGAACCCCTGGTCTATTCTTTTTCATAAAAACAGGTGTATAAAATATGTCCAGTGCTCCTGAATTTAAAACTTTTTCCATGAAAGAGCCCAGAATCTGAGGGTCCATATCATCTACCTCAAATTCAATCTCAAAAATTGACTCCTCTAAATCTTTCTTTCTATTTCCAAGAAAAACTCTCAATACATTGGAAAATCCTTCTATCTCCCTTGAACCTGCTCCATAACCAATTTTTTCATAAATAAAATTCGGAAAAGGAAGAAATTCTTTCACAAGGGAGACTAAAAGAGCTGAACCTGTTGGAGTTGTTAGTTCTGAAAAACCATGGGAATAAACTGGAACATTAGCTAACAGCTCACCCACTGCTGGAGCAGGAATAGGAAACTCTCCATGGGATGTTTTCACAAATCCTCCTCCTAAGTTAACAGGAGAAGAAATTATCTCCTCGATTCCAAGCTCCTCAAGGAGATAGAGGGTTCCAAGAATATCAACAAGAGCATCATCTGCACCAGCTTCGTGAAGATGAGAATTTTCAATTTTTTGACCGTGAACTTTTGCCTCAGCAGATAAAAGCCTTTCAAAAATCTCTTTGCCTTTGTTTTTCACTGAACTTGAAAATGTGGAAGTTTCAATAATTTTAAATATTTCTTTTCTTCCCCTCACAGTCTCTTTACCTATCTTATTTACTTCAACAAGCATCGCTGAAATTGAACCTCTTTTCACCCTTTTAATATCAATTTCAACATCAAGTCCGATTTCTTTTATTTTTTCTATAAATTTTTCCTCTGGAAACTCGAGGTCAATAAGAGCTCCAAGAAACATATTCCCACAAATTCCCGCAGAACAATCAAGATACAAAGATTTCATAAGAGTTTGATTATACTATAGGAAGAAAGAAAGATAAAATATTGGAGATTGTGGAAATTAAACCTTAACTCTGCCTTTTTTAGGGAATAGGTTGTAAGAGTTATAACTATTGACAAACTTCTTTTAATATGTTTTAATATTACCTATTTAG
>CAZHEF010000028.1:0-35906 GCA_964531645.1 uncultured Clostridia bacterium | reverse complement strand
AAAAAGGTGGAGTTAAGGTTTAAATGTTCCGAAAAATGCAAAGAAATCTTTTTTCTTTCAAAAGAAAACTTTATTCCAGTTGGAATTTTAAGACCCTTTACTTTCAATCATCATAAATCTAGTTTTTTTCATGTTCAATCTATTCTACTCTTTCTCTTTCGCCAATTCAGGAGAGAATAAGAGATTTTGTTATTGAGTCAAAGTATTATATAGCTTCTGAAAAGTGGCAATTTGAAAATAAAATCTCTTTACATATTGCTTTTGTTCAGAAGTCCATCATTGAAATCTGCTCAAATGATTTAAATCTTTTGAGTATCTCAAAAAATTTTGGTCTGTCACCCTTTTATCTTTCTTGTGGGTTTAAGAATATAAGTGGGATCAATATCAGGGAATACATTTATAAAATAAAAATGTGTAATTCTCTTTACTTATTTAGTGGATGAGAAACCTATTAAAAATGTGTCGAGAAGTATGGGATACAGAGACAGGTTTTCCTTTTCAAAGGCATTCATTAAAAACTTTGGTTTTCCTCCCTCAACAATTCAAAAGATTGAATAGCAAAAACTTCCTTTCCTTAATTAATATTTGTAGCGACAATCTTCCAGGACTTTATGAGATATTCTATTGCTGAGAATATAGCAATAAGCATTGTTCCTATTAGGAGGGCTTGACCAATAAAAAAGAAATCTCCCATATGTTTTTTCCCAAGAATTAGAAATGAAATAGTTATTACTTCAAGAAACATTTTTGTTTTTCCAAGATTTGAAGAAGGCATTGCATTACCCTTTAATGCAAGAACAGACCTTAATCCAGTAACAGCAATTTCCCTTCCTATTATTATAACTGCTATCCACGATGGAACAACCTTTAGCTCGACAAGGGAAATAAAAGCAGAAGCAATCAAGAGTTTATCTGCAAGGGGGTCAAGGAGCATCCCCAAATTTGTCACAGTTTTTCTTTTCCTTGCTATGTAACCATCAAACCAGTCTGTGGCTGAGGCTAAAAGAAAAATTGTAAGCCCCCAGATTTCCTTCTCATCAAATTTTGTAAGGAGGATAACAACAAGAAAGGGGGTGAGAAAAATCCTTGATAAAGTCAAAAAATTTGAAAAATTCATAATAAATATATTTTTAACATATTTGTTGAGAGATTGCCAGTGAATTTAAGCGAGACGGGCGAGAAAAGCAAGAAGAGTGAGGTAAGAAGGGAAATTTGTTTTTTCAATAAAGTTAAGTTTGGAAAAAATTGAATTGTTATGCTACATTTTAAGAATGAAGGATAAAACCCTTTTAGGCAATGATGATATTTTCTCTTTAGAAGAGAGGAAGGAAAACCTTTTCCTCGGAAGATATACAATTTCCCAGGTCTATTTTATTCTTGAGAGGAAAGGTTTTATTGATTTTGCGAAGAATAAGGGACTTTACCCTATTCTTTTTGATCTTTCGTGGAAAGATGCTTTCACCCAGAATCTTAGAATTTACTTTAAGGAAAAGGACGAGAATCATAGGATAGTTGACTTAATACTGAAAGAGCAAACTTTTCCCTTTGAATTTCATGGTGCAAGTCTAAAAGAGTTTCGGTTTCTCTTCATAGAATGGCTTTCTGTTCAGAACCCAACCACTAATTTCACAAAAGGTAGACCAAAACTTCCAGGACAGACTTACCCCGGGCTTGGGCTCGGAGACAGGCTCTGGAGCATTTTTGAACTTCTTGTTAGATTTCTTCAAATAGATGGGGTAACGATAATGCCCAAGTTCCTTCACAATGCAATCATGTACAGAAGACTCTTTCATTTTCTCAATCCCGCAAAGGAGGGGGAAGTAAATGGAATTCTACGGGATATCGGGAATTATCACCTTGCAATTTTAGCCTGGGCAAGTTATCACGGTTGTATTTTTGAAGAAGAAAAGAGATTTGAATGGATGGCAGAACCTGAGATTTTCCCTCAGAATAGAGCTTTAAAAAACTATTTCTCTTCTTCACAATATAAAGAGAATGTAAAAAAGGAAATGGGGAAAAGAAAATTTTCTATAGATCTGGATTGTCTGAAGAGGAAGGAACCATCTCTTTTTGGATGAAAAAGGAAAAGGCTGTATCTCCATATAATCTTTTTTTGATTAGCTGAAAATACTTAGGAGAGTAATCTATTCTGGAAGAGTGCTGAACAATTGCAATACCATCCTTCTTTAAAATTTTTCTTTTCCAGACGACCTTCAATGGGTCTGAAAAATTTAAAAGCTCATAGGGTGGGTCTATGAACACAATATCAAAAATAGAATTTTTCTTAGCCAGCTGAATAACTCCTCTGTTAAAATCATTATGGATAATTTCGTATCCACCCTTTATCTCGCAAATATTTATGTTTTCTTTAACAAGTTTAATGGCTGTTTCGCTATTGTCAATAAAAACCACATAGTTAGCTCCTCTGCTTATTGCTTCAATTCCAACAGCTCCAGTTCCACAAAATCCATCGAGAAAGTTAGATCCCACTATCTTTTCATTTCCGATAATGTTGAAAAGACCTTCCTTTACAAGCTGACTTGTAGGTCTTATTTCCGGGTTCTTTGAATATTTTAATTTTCTTCCTCTGTATAATCCCGCAATTACTCTTATCATAGTTAGCTAAAGGATATTTCTGTCTCTCTTTTTTCTAATCTTTCTAAGTAATAAGATATCTCAGGAAACTTATAAGGATTATTTATTATATTAAAAGCTTCTTCCCTTGCAATAGCAAGTATTCCCTTGTCCCTTATTGGGTTTGCAAGCCTGAAATTCATAAATCCCCATTGAGCCTTACCTACTAGATTCCCAGGACCCCTCATTTCAAGGTCTTTCTCTGAAATAACAAATCCATCATTGGTTTCCATTAAAATTCTTATCCTTTCCTTTGCATCTTTCCCTGCATTTTTTCCAAAAATCAGATAACAAAAAGATTCTTTTTCTCCTCTTCCAATTCTTCCTCTCATCTGGTGGAGCTGTGCAAGACCGAATCTTTCAGCATTCTCAATGACCATAAATGTTGCATTGGAGACATCTATTCCGACCTCAACAACTGGCGTTGAAATAAGGAGATTTATCTTTCCCTCTTCAAATTCTGACATTGTTTTTTCCTTTTCCCTGGAAGGAAGCCTTCCATGAAGCATTCCAACTTTGAAATCTTTAAAGACCCTTGAAAGATTCTCAAAGGCTGTCTCAACTGCTTGCAAATCAATTTTCTCTGATTCCTCAATCAAAGGATAAATAAAATATCCCTGCTCACCACTCCGGAGTTTTTCTTCAATTTCTCTGTATAAGGCTGTTCTATCCTTTACAAGAATTGTTTTAACTTTTCTTTCCCTCGGTGACTCTTCTATCACACTCAGGTCAAGGTCGGAATAAAGGGTGAGGGCTAATGAGCGTGGTATTGGAGTTGCAGACATTACAAGAAGGTCTACCAAATTTCCTTTGAGATAAAGGGCTGTTCTCTGGGAGACACCAAATCTATGTTGCTCATCAATTATAACATAGCCAAGGTCTGAAAAATCAAGGTCGGATTGAAACAGAGAATGAGTTCCGATTATCATCAGAGGTTGCTTTTCCTTTAACATTTCAAGAATTTTTTCCCTTTCTTTTTTTGGGGTTGAACCCGTAAGAAGAAATAAAGGAAATCCAATCTTTTTAAATAGTATTTTTGTCCTGTAATAATGCTGTTCAGCAAGAATTTCAGTAGGTGCCATTATTGCAACTTTATACCCGTTCATTAAAGCGATAATTGAAGATAACAGGGCAACAGCTGTTTTACCACTTCCTACCTCGCCCTGAAGAAGTCTCCTCATAGGATATTCTGAAAGAAGGTCATTTTTTATCTCTTCAAGAACTCTTTTCTGGGCAGAAGTAAGCTCAAAGGGTAGAAGAGTTTTCCATATTTTATCAATCTCCTCCAGGAAAAAATATTTTCTTGGTTTTTTCAAATTGGAAAATTTATTTCTATAATAGGCAAGTCCTAACTCCATGAAGAAGAGTTCTTCAAAAATTATTCGCCTGAACTGGGGAGAAGATAAAGGTTCTGGGAAATTAAAATCATGGGGAGGGAAATGAATCTGAAAAAGAGCCGTTTTTCTCTCGGGTAAATTATATTTTTTAAATATAAACCCTGGAAGATTCTCCTTTATCTCCACATTGTTTTTAAAAATTTCTTCAATAATAGTCCTTATAATCTTTGGAGAGATTGATTTTATTCTTTCGTAGACAGGGATAATTCCACCTTTTTCCGAGCCCTCTGACAATTTAAAATCGGGATTCTCAATAACCCATCCCTTACTGGTCAATTTTAACTTTCCGAAGAATGAGTAAATTTTCCCTTTTTTTAAGCTGGGAAGAAGGAAAGGCTGGTTGAACCATATTGCTCTGAACCTTGATACTCCTGTATCCACAAGAGCTTCTATTATGTTCACTCTTTTTCTGAAAGTTGTGAAAGAATGCAATGATATAATTTTACCCTCTGTAAAAACCTTTTTGCCCTCCATCCCCTGAAAGCTCAGAACCTTTTCCCTTTTATCCTCGTATCTAAAGGGAAAATAGTAAAGTATATCCTTCACATATTCTATCCCCTCCTTTTTTAAAATCTCGCTCCTTTTTTTTCCTACTCCTTTTACATATCTTATGGACGTAAATAAATTTAGATTACCCATTTTCAGTAATATAGGGCAATCCTTCCTTTCTCAACTCTTATTTTTCTAATTCCATAGGGGAGATAAAACCAGCTTTCAATATCCTTTGGCTCCTCTCCTTTTGTTTTGTAATAAATATTTAAAAGCGTTGTTAGAAAGGTCGGGGGAAATATTGCTTTATTTATTGAAAATGAATGGGTTTTAAATTTTACTTTTCCCTCCACACTGGAAAGTTCACCGGAAACACTAACTTCAATAATGCTCTTTAAAAATTCAGGAAGACCCTTAATGTTTGAATTTGTAAGGTCAAAGTTAGCTCTGTATTCAATCAGATTGTCATCTTTTAAATAAAGCCACTCCTTTATGAGTTCTGTCGGTCTTCGGAAGGGATTTTTAAAATGTATGTAAGAGTTGATCTCCTCTTCGTTGAGATAAATCTTTTTGAGAATGAATCTAAATGGTCGGTTTCTCCCCTTCCTTATTCTCTCCAGAGAGGTCTCAGCTTTTTTGAAGGCATCATAGCTTAGTTTTAGATCCTCTTGGGAAAACCCATTGTATAAAAAATAAAGAAAGAGTAAAAGGAATAAAGGGAAAAAATTTTTTTTGAAATTCTGAAGAGATCTCATAAGATAAACTTATAGGGAGATTTATTTTCTACAACCCAATCAGAAATTGAAGACCATGTTCTGTCAATATTCCTCTCAAGAAATGAGAGTCTGTGTCTTATATTTTTCCTTGCATGGAAGAAAAATGCTTTGCACAGATTTATTTCATGTTTGCAAGCTTCAGCTCCCTTTGTTTTTATCAAAGTATCTGTTCTTGAAAGAGTTGCAAGCATTCCGTAAAGGTAAATAGCAATATCAGAAAGTCTTTCCTGAATGTATTCCTTTTCGATTATCTTTTTACCGTATTTTTTAATTATAGACTCACTTCTCAACCCGAGTTCGTGAATATAATCTTCGAGCATCTTCCTTTCCCTCTTTAGTATATCTGAAATATCTTCAATTTTCTCCTTCACAACCCTCTTTTTGACCTCTCTAATGGCGAATTCCTTCAGAACTCCAAGAGAAGAAAATGGGGCCTGAAGAGCCTTTCCGACTTTTTTAAGATAATCCCCTACTTCTTTTATTCCATAGAGGGAAATAAACATTCTCTGGATCTCATTGGTCCCCTCAAAAATTGTATTTATCCTTGCATCCCTCACAACCTTTTCATAGGGATATTCTTCAATATATCCATATCCACCCGCTATTTGTAAAGCCTCGTTAGCTATCTCCCATAGACTTTCAGAACAGAAAGTTTTGCAAATTGAAGATTCAAGGGAGAAATCATATTCAGGATTTTCAGAAATTGATGCTGTTAAATAGACCATGCTCTCCATTGCATAACTGAGGAAAGCCATATGGGTAATTTTCTTTTTTATCAGTTCAAAATTTGCTATGGACGAGCCAAATTGAACTCTCTGGGAGGCATAATCAGAAGCCATTTTAGTTAAAGCTTTTGCTCCTCCAGTGCAACCTGCAGCAAGACCGAGCCTGCCCCAGTCAAGAATTTCAAGGGCTATTCTCATACCATGACCCTTTGCACACACCATGTTTTCTACAGGAACTTTAACATTGTCGAGGACAATCTCTGAAGTGGAGGAAGCTTTTATTCCCATCTTTTTCTCTTCTTTTGAAACTGTGAGCCCTTCAGAATCTCCAGGGATAATAAATCCGGTTATTTTATCATCTTCTGTTTTTGCAAATACAAGATAAATTCCCTTATAACCACCATTGGTAATGAATTGTTTAGTTCCATTGAGAATGTAAAATTTTCCGTCAGCAGAAGGTTTTGCAGAGGTTTTTAATGAAGAAGGGTCAGAGCCAGCCATGGATTCTGTCAGAGCATAAGCTCCAATTTTCTCGCCCCTTGCAAGAAGAGGGAGGAATTTTTTCTTCTGTTCTTCATTTCCGTGATGTAAAATTCCCTTTGAGCAGAGGGAAAGGTGGGCTCCCAAGAATGTTGCCAGGGAAGCATCTATTGCAGCAAGAGCTTCCATCACCTGACAGTTTGCCCACTGGGAAAGTCCAGCACCTCCGTATTCCTCAGGAATTGAAATGCCAAGGAATCCAAGATTCGCCATTTCCTTTATAACATTATCCGGAATCTTTCCAGCTTCATCCATCCTGGATGGATTAACCTTTTCTTTTGAAAACCTGCTCCATGATTTAAGTAACTCCTCCACTACCTCTTTTTCCTCTTCTTTCTGCTTGGAAAAGGGAAAGATTAAATCTTTTTCTATATGACCATCAAATAAAGATTTAGTAATACTTAATTTAGCTTTCTTTTCCATAGCAATTAGAGTAAATCATATTTTCTTGAGATTGTCAATAACAAGGCGAGAAATGCCAGATGAGTGAGACTGGCTAAAAGAGGAAGAGAATGGCGAGGAGGACGAGCAAAAAGTAAAAAGGAAAACAAAAATTCATCTATCTCTTAACTGACGAGAAAATAATAGGTCATTTCTTTCAAAAATCCAATTCATATGGAGCAGTTCTAACAAAATTTCATTACTATATTCTTTTCTCCGTTGGAGAGAGGATTAAGATGAGGGGGAAAAATAACAAAATAGCTAAAAAGGGAAATTGAAAAAGAAAATTTCAATCCTTTTCCTTTCTCAACTCGCAAAGACGAACCTTCAGCATCCTTTTGAATATTTTTGAGAAAGTTCCAGGATCTCTATAACCCAATAATTTGGAGATTCTCCATAATGGTTCTTTTGAGGAAATGAGATTAAAGAGATGGCATGTTTTCAATTGAACTATGAATTCTTTCAGGATAATTCCAGTGGCTTCTCTGAATAATGTTGAAAGATATGAGCGAGAGATGTGAATCTCCTCTGAGACATTTTTTACAATCAAAATTTTTGGCTCTTTCTCTACTATAAATTTCTTGACAAATTCTATTTGGTGAATCAATGGCTTTGAATAGTCCAGCCTGTTTAAGTCAACATAAAATTTTGATTCTTTTATTGCCTTTATTATCTTTTCCTGAGACGAGGATAAAGGTCTGTGGTGGAAAAACATGCATAAAAAAGTTGAGGCTACCTTTTTGCTTTCTCTTCCTCTGACAATACATAATGGAGTTTTAAGGGCTTTTGAAATAAAAAATTGCTCTTTACAGTCGATGGAGCATCTTCCTTTGCATTCGCTGAAAATAAATTCTATACCTTTGTAGCTTCTATTTATTTCTTCAGGTCTATTTGTTGAGAGAACATCATATTCTTCTTGTAAAATCTGTTTTAATATTTTTCCCCATACATTGCATGAATAAAATAAAACTAACTTCCTTTCTAAAGTTTTGTTAGCCCCTTTATTCTGAGAAAAGGAATTATATTCTCCCTTCATTTTAGCACCCCGCAATTTTTTTTATATCAAAAAAATAATTCTGTCAAATTCTTTAAAAGAAAGCTATTGTAAAAAGATTTTGCTCCTGTATTCTAATTTTTTTGAAATCTTACTGAGCATTTTCCTCCTTTCTCCGATCTCAACCAATTTTCCTTTTTCGAGAAGGACAATCCTGTCGACTACTTCAAGGGATAAAAGTCTATGGGTTATAACAATAAAAGTTCTGTCCCTGAATAAAGAGAAAAGATTCTCAATTATTTCCTTTTCGTTTTTAAGGTCTAAATAGGAAGTTGCTTCATCAAGGATAATTATAGATGGATTCTTCAGAATCATCCTTGCTATTGCTTTCCTCTGTATTTCTCCTCCTGAAAGTTTAACACCCCTTTCTCCTACCTCTGTCTCATATCCCTTTGGAAGACCCATTATAAAATCATGAATATTTGCAATCTTTGCACACTCAATTATCTCCTCATCTTTTGCATCAACTCTTCCATATTTTATATTTTCAGCTATTGTTCCAGTAAAAAGGAATGTTTCCTGATGGACAATTCCTATTTTTTCTCTAAGGCTTTTAAGGGAAATATCCTTTATATTTGTTCCATCTATAAGAATTTCACTCTCATTTATTTCATAAAATCTGAAAAGGAGATTTACCAGTGTTGATTTTCCAGAGCCTGATTCTCCCGCAATCCCAATTTTCTCTCCAGGGAATATCCCAAGATTTATATTCTCAAGAACTTTATTCCTTCCATCGTAAGAGAAGCTCAGATTTTTTATTTGAATGTGACCTTTGACAAAAGGAAGGCTTCTTCCCCCTTCATGATTCTCTTGCTCCTTGCCTAAAATCTCAAATATTCTATCCACTGCACCTAAGGCTCCCTGAATTGAGAGATTTGCTCCTATAAGATTCTGGACAGGTCCATAGAGATAAGCTAAAAATGAGTTAAATGCAACCCTCCAATTGTTAAATTACCATTCATAATCTCGCGTCCTCCGTACCAAAGGACAATTAGGGGAGCAAATCCTCCAATGAGGGATGTTAGTGACCCAGCTGTCCTTCCAAGAATAAAAGTTGAAATACTCTGTTTTACAAATTGATTCAACTTTGAGAAAAATTTAAGGGACTCTTTCTTTTCTCCTCCAAAGGACTTTATAACCTCAGAGGCTTGAAGGGACTCTCCAAGAACAAGGGAAACCTTTGCATATCTTTCTTGAGTCTCTTTGCTCATGGTTCTTATTCTTTTAGAGAAAAATAATATTGAGAATGCAAAAAGAGGAAGAAAAACTGCAGAAAGTAATGCCAGTCTCCAGTTTATTATGAAAATGATTGCTGTCCCGAAAAGCAGAGTGAGGGAACTTCTCAAAATGTTAAGTAAGGAATAAAAAGAATATTTGATAAAGTGTCTATTTTTCTATCAGGTTAGTTTTTCTGAAACCCTCTGACCACTCACACATTAATTTGCTTGAAAAAAATCCTTCACTGAGTCTTTTATCGTTTCTCTTTTAGCTTCTGGAGGAGCTCTCTAACCTCTTTCTCCTTTTCTGTCCCGTATTCGAGATATTTCTTGAGATTCTTTATTGCATTCTCCTTTTCTCCTGTCTGAATGTAAAGTTTCCCAAGTTCATAATAACAATCTGCATAACAATCTGCATCTGTTGGGAAAATTTCAATTGCTTTTTGATAGCTTTCGATGGATTTTTTAAGCTCCCCTTTCTCCTGATAAAGGGAGCCAAGGGATTTGTAAGAATGAAATGAGACAGTTCTTTTTAAAACAGTTACTGATACTCTTGGCATCCGACCACTCTCCTCCACTGCCTCCTCTCTCTTTTTTTCTTTTATCATTCTTTATTGCTTCTTTCCAGCTTTCTTCAGCTTTTTCATATTCCTTAAGTGCAAAATAGGCACATCCTAAATTGTAATAAGCAAGAGCATCTGAAGGGTCTAATTACAACATATTTTTAAATGCAAGAACTGATTTTTCAAATTCTCTTTTTCTAAAGTATATGTTTCCAAGTAAATCATATGCTTCCAAAAAATTATTTCCCTTTTCTAAGGCTAAATCAAATGACTATTTTTCAACGGGCAAAAAGTCTGCAGTGGCATCCCTTTTCTTTCTCTTTTTTTGTCAGTTTGAAAAACTGGGAAGATTTAGTAGCTCTAAGGGCATATTTTTCAGCTTCATTCAAATTGTTTAAATTTAAATAAAGCATTCCGAGATTGTAGTTAATTTCAGGAAATTCATCCCAGACATTAATTCCCTTCAAAAGTTTTTCAATTGTTTTCATAAAGTTTCCATTTCTTATATGGGATAGGGCAGCTAAATTGATATTCTGTAATATGTAAATTTTTGGATTTTTAAATTGATAAATATATTCAATCTTTGGTTCAAAAGTCTTTTTTAGCTCTATTGTCTTAGGACACTCTTCAAAGAAAGATTCATTTTGAGAAGTATCTTTACCAGACTTATAAAGAGAACAGTTAGCTAAAAACTTGAAATATTTATTTTAAGAGATATTTGAAAGTTTTTCAAAGAAATTATAGGCTTTATTGAAATCTTTGTTATTATAGTAGATGGCGCCTAAATTTAGCAAAGCCTCTTCAAAATATGGGTTAATGGTAAGAGCTGTCTCAAAATACCTGATCGCATTCAAAAAATAGTTAGCATTCTGTTCAGATAACTTTAAATAATAAATTCCTAAACCAAAATAAACTTCAGGTCGAAGTCCAACCTTCATTTCTATGCCCTCCCTTAACCTAAAAGTTCCTTCTGTGGCATTAAAACTTACAGGACTCATACCCAACTCCATCAATTTGTTTTGAAGAGGATGTAAGTTAACAGGTCATAAGCATCTCCGTTGTTTGGGAAAGTATATAGCTCTTCTTTTAAAAAACTGAAAGCCTTTTCAATTGAACCTATCTTAAAGTAAGCAAACCCTATGTTTTTCCTTATATCCTTGAGGTTAGGATCAATGGAAAGGACTTTTTTATAATACTGAATGGCTAAATCATATTCTTCCATATCAAGAAAAAAGCTCTGCATCTTTGAGAATCTCGACTTTTTCGGTGAACTGAGAGAATAAATAGCAGGAGTTAAACAAAAAGAGCAATATTAGAAATGCTCCTTTCATTCTACTCTATTATAAAATTTTCTTTTAAAAATTTCTTGGCTGGATAGTGGTCCAGTTAAGCGGAACGCTTAAGGTCTAATTTTGCCTTTTCCATTAAGCCAAGCTTATAATAGATTACCCCTCTTCTGTAAAGAGCTTCTGCATCGCTGGGATTCAGCTTTATTACTTCAGTAAAATCTTTAATTGCTTTTTGATACTCTTCAATTTTTTCAAAGTCGAGAGCTCTGGTGAAATATGCCTCTTTGTAGTCAGGTTTTAAGTCTATTGCCCGATTAAAAGCTTTTATCGCCTCCTTATAATTTTCAATTTCTGAATATGCAATTCCACGGTTGTTGTAAATCTCAGGATTATCAGGATTTAAATATAAAGCTCTTGTAAAATCTTCTATTGCTTTTTCATATTCTCCAATTTCACTTTAAGCAATAGCTCTGTGAAAATATGAGCTCCAGTATTGAGGATTCAGCTCCATGGCTTTACTAAAATCCTATAAGGCTTTTTCATTTGAATCAATTCTCAAATAAACAATACCTCTCAGATCAAAACCTTCAAAGGACTTTGGATTTAAAATAATCAGATTTGTAAAATCTTCAAGAGCTTTTTTGTACTCTTCTTTTTCTAAATGTGCCAATCCTCGGTTTTAAAATGCTTCAGGATATTCTTTCTTCACTCTCAAAGCTTCTGTGTAATCTGCGATCGCCTTTTCAAAATCACCCAAATTGTAATAAACTATCCCGCGATTATTGAATGCTTCATCGTATTTTGAGTTTAACTTTATCGCCTCTGTAAAGTCCTTCAGTGCATTGTCATAGTCTCTAAGCTCGCTGTAAGCTATTCCACGGAGATTGAACACTATGGCAAGGAACAATTTTCCAGAAGATTTAGTCCATGATTTTATTGATTTTGTAAAATATTCTATGGCTTCATCATAATTTTTATTGTTCAGGGCTCTTTCTCCTTTTTTGTAAAAATTCAAAAAATCACTGGAAAAGGAAAGGTTGAAAAAGATTGAAAGAAATATGGCGAAAAATATTGATTTTAAAAGATTTTGCATGAATCTCCTCTTCATTCTTATGCTAAAAAATATATTTCATTCCCTTTGTAATTATATGCCTAATTTTTTTTCATGTTGGCAATCTCTTTCTGGTTAGTTTTTCCGACACCCTCTAACCACTGGGTGCATGGCTTTAGCCATTTTGCCATTTGAAGTTCAAACAGTGAGCTGTAAAAATTTAGCTTTTTGTTAAACCCTCGGATTAGCATAGCAGTAGAGACAGGCATGGGGGCAACTCTGGATGTAACTGCCAATATCTATGGAATAGTTACATCCACAATCCTTTCTCTGCCCTTTGTCCTTTTTTATTTCAACTTTCCATCCTTCAGGATGAAGTCTGTTTAAAAGTTCTCCATCTATACACGATGCTTTTTTTGCTCCAAATTCAAAAGTTTCTGGATTGCAACAGTTTAGAAGCTCAATTTCCAATCTTTCTGCTATCTCATAAATTTCCTTTAAAATCTCTCTTTTCTTTTCCCTTTCAATATTTATCCATTCAATTCCTGCTTTTTCAGCTCTTTTAACGCATTTTGGATAAATGCTCATAAAACTGAATATAATTCTTTTTACTCCTGATTCTTTAACTGCCTTCGCAACAATTGGGAAAAATTTTAAATTGTTTTCAAAATTTCCATCCTTCTTCCAGTAAATTATCGGGTCAAACCTTATTGCAATTCTTTCAGGATTTCCTGATATTTTGATTAATTCTTCTATCTGGGAAATTGCAAGCTTGGGTTTTGGAACAAAGGATTCAAGAAATGTTCCACCAAGACCAGTGATTGTAAAAAGGAAGTAGAGCTGAGAGTATTCTGAAAGAACACCTTTTAAATCATATTTATTGGAGATTAAATTTGAGAAATCTTTGCTCCATAGAACAATTGTATGAATATTTACAGGGTTAAGGTCAACCTCATGTTTTACCTTGAATGGACCGAAAACTTCAGTTTTTCTTTTTTTCAGTGATTCTTTAAGATAAGTCGGAAAATGAGCAATTAAATCTGTTCTTCGAGAAGCACTTATTATTCTTGACATTAATCGATGCTCCAGTTATGATTTTAACCTCTCTTTGAAGCAAATGACAATATTAAAAGGAATAGGAATCTCAAAATTCTTTGGAGATAGGGAAGTTGTAAAAGGTATTAATGTTGAGGTTAAAGAAGGGGAAATTGTTGCACTTGTTGGAAGGAATGGAGCGGGAAAAACAACAACTTTTTTAATGATTGCAGGACTTCTAAGACCAAATAAAGGTAAGATTTTCCTTGACTCCGAGGATATAACCCATCTTCCTTCCCATGAAAAATCTTTGAGGGGAATTGTCTATCTTCCTCAGGAACATTCTGTTTTTTTGAAAGCATCTGTAGAAGAAAATATTTCCCTTGTTCTCGATCTTCAGAAATTGCCGAAGAAGAAGATTAAAGAAATTACCTCGGAAGTCCTTGAGGTTTTAGGGCTTTCTCATCTCTCTCATCAACTCGCCTATACTCTTTCAGGAGGAGAGAAAAGAAGGCTTGAAATTGCAAGAGCTCTCTCAATAAATCCGAAATTTCTATTGCTGGATGAACCTTTTTCAGGAGTTGACCCTATAACAGTGGGAGAACTCCAGGAAATCTGTTTAAGATTAAAAGAAATGGAAATCGGAATTGTAATATCTGACCACAATGTCCGAGATACATTTGAAATTTCTGACAGAGCATATGTTATCCATGAAGGGATTGTTCTTGTTGAGGGAACACCTGTTGAGGTTTCATCCAATGAGCTTGCAAGGAAATACTTTCTTGGAAAAGATTTTAAATTTGGAGATGAAAGAGTTGAGATTTAAAATTTTTGTCCATCTACCCTATCATGTTTTTTACAAATATTCGGAGAGGCTTTCCAGTTCAGGATATGGCCCAGAAATCTATTTCGATTCAAGGACAATTTACAGTGATGAGAAGGAGATAGAGAGAGTTTCAAACTTTTTAAAAGATAATTCAGTTTCCTGCACAATGCATGCCCCATATCTTGATCTTTCACCAGGCGCCATTGAGGAGAGTGTAAGGAAAGTTACCATAGAAAGATTTAAAAGGGCAGTTTTTGTTGCCAACATTCTTAAACCTGTTTCTGTTGTTTTTCACCCCAACTGGGATCACTGGAAATATGAAGATGATGCAGAGAAATGGATTGAAAATGCAAAGGATATATTTTTACAAGTTCTTGAAAAGCTCGATCCTCAGATTTTTTTACTATTTGAAAATGTCTATGACCAGAACCCTGAAATTTTACTCAGACTTAAAGAAGAACTTAATTCTGAAAAAGTAGGATTCTGCTTTGATACAGGACATTTTCTAAACTTTTCAATGATTCCTTTAAAGGAGTGGCTTGAGAAGATTAAAAATTTTTTAGTGGAAATCCATCTCCATGATAATACGGGGAAAAAAGACGAACATCTTGCAATCGGAGATGGAATTTTCCCGTTTGATGAGCTTTTTTCTTATATAAAAGAAAACAAGCTTCAGCCTATTCTCACAATTGAGGCTCATTCCCTTGAGAATCTAATAAAAGGAGAAGGGAAATTAAGAGAGATTCTGCAAAGGGTTTATGAAGAAACAGAAGAGACTATTTGAATTGGATTTTTGGAGAAAACAGACTATTAGCTAAATTTTAGTTTAATCGAATGATAATGGACTCTACTTTCTTTCCAGCTTTTTCAGCTGTGGGAGGGTCATAATTGGAAAGGACAATTAATGTATAGCCTTTCCTTGGGAATGTCTCAACCAGTGCATTTATTCCTGGAGCTCCTCCTGCTAAAGAGATACTGTTCTGAGTAATTTCCCTTGAAATCTCAGGGGCTGATAGTTTGTTGTTCTTAAGTGCTATAAACAATTTCAGAAGGTCTTCAGCAGTTGAATATCCCCCACCTGCAGAGCTTCCTTTCGCAGGTCGGGTGTAAATGTTACTCCGTCTTGGCTCATTAGGATGTTCTTTTCCATCCCAGAAACGGGTATAACCGCTCGCAACATTTTCAACTGGCAGGTCTGCTTCAAAATGGTCAGTATTCTCCATTCCTGCAATTCTGTAAATATTCTCTCTGACATAATCGAAATAGCTCATTCCTGATATTTTCTCAATTATTAATCCAAGAACTATATATCCGCCATTGGAATATTGGGTTTTTGTGCCTGGTTCGAATAGAAGTGGCTTATCAGCAAAAAGGGGAAGATAGTCGGATAAATTTCTAATTTTGTTTTTAGGGGTTGCCTGATATTTTTCACCGAAAAAATCTCCTATTCCTGATGACATTTCCAAAAGATGTTTAATGGTAACTTTTTCTCTTGCTTCCTTGTTTGGATAATCGGGAAGGTGCTTTCCAATTGTATCATCTAATTTTAGCTTTCCAGCCTCTCTGAGTTGTTCAATTGCAATACGGGTGATGATTTTGTTAATAGAACCAATATTAAACCGAGTATTGACATTATTGGGAACTTTGAACTCTTTGCTTGCAAATCCATAAGCTTTAAAAAATAGTGGCTTATCATTTTTTGCGAGTAAAACTACTCCAGAAAATTCATCTTTATCTGCAAGCTCCTTAAGGAAACTTTCAAGTTCCATTACCAATTCAGAGTCTTCCTGTGATATTTTTGAAACATCTGATTTGCTCTGCATCAACTCCTTTCCATAATTTACTTGAGCAAATAAAAAAAGGATTATTAAAAATGATTTTAAAAATAAAGACTTTTTCATCTCTTCCTCCTTATATACTAAGACGAAATGTTTTCAGTTTATGTTTCAAAAATTGAATTACCAGCTGTAGGAGCGAGAAATGCGAGAAAAGAGAGATTGGCTAAAGGATTCATGCTAATAGCTGTTAGGTGTGGGCTGTAAGCTTAAAATTCATTTCCATGGAAAAAGAGAGTCTCCACGATTTCTCCATATTTTCCAGAAAACATCCCAATCTTTTGAATTAATTCTTCCATCAGAATAAATATCTGCCAGGGGATTCCAGTTGTCAGGAGCGGAAATCGCATTTGGACCAACACCTGTCTGCCCCAAATGAATGATTAAATCAACTGCATCTCTAAAATCTACTTTTCCGTCTAAATCCAGGTCGCCAAGAACAGCAGGTTCAAGGTATCTTGCAAGATGAGAAATTGTCAAAAAATCAATATAATTTTTTGAAGGGATTATCTGAGAATCTGGAGGGTCGGGTGTGAAGCCATGCCCTGCGTTCTTCACCTTTATAAGGGCACAGGAATTCCCTGCGAGTCTAAGTTTTTCAGCCATAATCTCACTTTGATTGTAAGCCACAACTTTATCTTTGTCTCCATGAATAAGAAGGATGGGAGGGTCATCAGGAGTTACATAACTCACTGGAGAGGCTTTTATTGCAATATCAAGGCAGAAATAAGGGTCACATCCTAAGAACTCAGTTACAGCTGGATGACCTGCCTGTGTAGCTTTTGTAAGGTCTGCAGGACCAAAATGGTCAACAACAGCAACCACCTTTGAAGAAACATTTTCAAGTCCTGGACCTTCAAGTCCGTCATCGCTGTCAGCTGCCCCCATCAACAATACAAGATGTCCTCCCGCATAGCTCCCCCATATTGCAATCCTGTTAGGGTCAATACCGAATTGTTCAGCATTTTTCCTCAGGAAACGAATTGCAAATTTGCAATCATTTATGTGAGTGGGAAAATGAAATTGTGGAGAAAGGCGGTAGTTGATAGATGCAACTGCAAATCCAAGCTGGAATAGCATTTTTGCATCGCTTCTTGAAAAAGCTCCACCTTTATCTCCGCTCTTCCATCCTCCTCCATGGACAAAAACAGCGAGAGGAGCCCTTTGAGCTTTGCATAGAGAAGGTTTTGCAATATCCAGTTTTAACTGAATTCCATCTGCCACTCCATAAACTATATCCATTTTCAAATCAATCTGAGGTGTTGGAGCAGAAGGGTCTGGAGGCAATGGACCTGGAACAATTCTATTTCCGAGCTTCCATTCGGCAAGGGAGTTGAGCCCACAAGATATGGATAAAAGAATCAAAGTAAGAGTTTTTTTCATTTTTTTTCACCGTTTTATATTATCCTTCAAACCCTCTTAAGGTTTCAAAGTTTGATGGGATTTTAACTTGAGTAATGCTCAAGATTTATCTTTTTTAATCTCCAAACCTTGGATTGACCACATTGCTGTATATTGAGCCAAAAGTGTAACTCAAGCCTATGGATGCCCAGTAATTGTATGTTGTCTCAAGCATTCTTCTTTTAAGTAGAATCTCCTCAAAGCTTGCTCCTGCTTTCGGTAGTGACAGCTGATCATGGATTGCTGAATATTTTCCATAAACATTAAGGGAGAGACCTTTGAAAATTCTGAGGGAGAGGTCTGTGTAAAACTCAAGACGGTTTTTTTTAAAATCATGAAAATAATGGCTACCTTCAAGGGTTGTGCTTATTGAGCCCCATTTTTCCTTAAGCTCGATGGTTATAGAAAGAGCCTCCTTTATCAACTTTTCTGAAATTTTATCATATATAGTCTCCTCCCTGTATTTGACCGATGGAAAACCTACAAGATAAAGGAGTCTTAGTTGCCTTCTTTTTGATTGAGAGTAGGGAAAGATGTTGAATCAATCGCAGGAGCACCTGAAATTACAATTTTTATATTCTCATAAGTAGATGACCTTATATGAACCAAAGCTCCTATTGACCAGTGTTCATTTATACTTTTTACAATCATCTCGCTGAAACTGTGACTTCTCGAGTAACTCTTTATTTCTTCATCATTTACAATGAAAAAATCCCTGTTCAGACTGGTAGAGAGTCCAAGTTTAATTTTAAGTTCAGGTGTGACTCTGTTTGCAGAAAAGTTCCCCCAGATTGAGTAATAATTTGCAAGTTTCTCTCCATTTAAAAAACTTCTTCCACTCAGGCTAAAAACCCAGAAATTCCATTTGTCTTCCACTGCGGTTGGCTCAACCTCTTCTTCCATTGAGATATTCAAAAGCTCTGCAATAGAAGTTTTTTAAACATAACGAATCAGTCCCATTTTGAGAGTTTTTACGAGACCTTTTCTTATTTCGTCTTCAGTATCTGTTTTTTGGAAACAAATTTAAGAACATCCTCCATCCCTTCAAACTCACTCTGCCCTATAAAAGTTATTGTATATTCATGCCCTCCCGCTCCTGTTCTTTGAGTGGTTATAAGGACATGAACTTGAGCTTCCTTTCTTTCCCGAACATAATTGACAAGGGGAATCTCCGTCTTGATATACTCTATGTCGCAATATTCGCAATCAATAAAAACCTTAGGCTCTGATTTCTTGAGCTGGTCCGTATCGGTTCTTTCCTGAGATAAGAGTGAGGAAAATAAAAAAATTGGGAAAAGGATTGCTACTAAAAAGTTTCGGGAAGTCTTCATGCACCTCCTCCACCTTTTTTTGTTTAGTTTTTTATATATACAAAATTTTTTCAGAAAAATCAAAAATATTAGAATTTTAAAATTTAAATAGGTTCCGATTTTTTATTTGTTATGCACAGTTGCTTTATTTTATTTGCAAGTAATATAATTTCTTGGAGTTTATTGGTGAATTATTCTATTATCATGTTCTATTAATTTTAGTCTTTCTTATGCGGTATCCCTCCTTTTCAAGCACAATAAGTTTTCCACGCATCTCATCGATTTTCATTCTTTCTAAAAGTAATTTTAATGCATTATTTATATCTTCTATTAAAGGCGGATGGATACGAACTCTAATGATTCCGCTGAATCTTTCTGGCGGATATTTTATTATATTTGAAAAGTGTTTATCAAAAGTTATCAACACTAAATTTTTATCTTTGGCTAATTCTAAAATTTCATCGTCAGACAATGAACAGAGTTTTCTTTCCCTTAGATCGAAAACTTCGTAATTCAAAGTTCTCAATAAATTTACTACACTAAAGGGAATATTCTGGTCTGTTAGAAACAAGTTATTTATGCCTTAGCAAATGGGATATATTCTTCATTTTTAATTAGATTTGTTGCGTATCGCAAAGCAGCTTGTATGTCTTCTTTGGTGAGCTCAGGATAATAATCAGTAAGTATCTGTTCAGGAGGGATTCCTGCTTCAAGAAGTTCTAAAACAAGATAAACCATTATGCGCGTTCCCCTGAAGCATGGTTGCCCATGACAGACATTTGGGTCAAAGATTATTCTCTCTTCTTCCATTTTTTCTGCCTCCAAAAATCATATTACAGCCATTAATTCCCCGTGTCAATCCCATAATTCATTGACTGTTCAACGGGAAAATAATAATCTTTAAGAGAGGTGGAAGTGTGAAGAGGATTTTATTATTTTTATTTATCGTTTCTGCTTTGGAATTTATTTGTTGCAAAGGAAAAGAAGGAGAAGGAATTGTGGGCAAAGATGCAAAGGCAAGAAATATATTAAAACTGAAATTGGTAAAAGTTATGGACAGAGAAGGAATCGGAAGCGAGGCATTTTCTGTTTTAGTCCCCACAAACTGGAATTTTGATGGTGGAATCTACTGGACATTGAGAAGTCCTGCCATGCCTGCGGTTGTCTCTTTTAAAGTCTGGAATCCCTCTGATTCAGAAGTTTTTGAAGTATTTCCTGCCCATCTCTTTTCCTGGTCAAATGACCAGATGTTCCTTTCCACATTTCCCATTGGCTCAAATTATCTCGGAAGTGAAGTTAGACCTCCAATGGGTGCAGTTGAATTTTTGAAGGCTTATCTTGTTCCTAAATTTAGAGGGAAATATGGAGAAATCAAATTCTTAGAAGAAAGACCTCTTGACCTTCCTCCTGAAACTCCTTCTTATCAGCAAGGCGTTGAACTTTCAAGAAATGCGGGAAGAATGAGAATTGAATATTTGGAAGAAGGAAGGGAGGTGGAAGAGGAAATTTATGGAATTATAGAAAGATATAGGTTCTCAATGCCGGGAATTTACGGAATGATTGTCCACACCAACTGGGTTGCTGATTATCTGTTTTCCTTTAAAACACTCCGAGGAGAGCTTGAAGGGAAGAGGAAAATATTTCAGTTAATAGCTCATTCTTTCAAATTAAACCCGACATGGTTTAGCAAATACAATCAGGTCGTTAATTTCCTTGTTCAGAATCAGATTCAACAGATTAGCAATATAGGAGAGATAAGCAGGATTATTGCAAGAACTTCGGACGAAATATCCGATATGGTTATGTCATCTTACAAATACAGGGAAAGCGTAATGGATAAAATCGCTACTCAGTGGAGCGATGCAATGAGAGGAATCGATAGGTATCAAAACCCAATTGATGGAAGAGAGATGGAATTACCATCAGGATATTACAATGCATGGGTAAATACTCTGGGAGAGTACATTCTAAGTGACGACCCTAATTTTGACCCAAACATCGGCTCCAATGTCCGCTGGGAAAAGATGGAGAAAAAATAAGAACACAAATATTTATAAAAATTGCTATCTTTAATTATCTATTTTAACCTGCACAATAAAAAAGGTTATACCTTAGATTATTTACAAAACATCCATTTTCTTTATTTTTCTTAATGAATAGAGCAACAAAATCTACTATATAAATATATAAAAATTTACCTGTTAATATTGTTTATGACCTTCGATAGAATTGTTTGATTTACTTTGACTAAATATACTTCCTTGGCAAATTCGGGTTTAAGCCGATTAGGATTTTATAGACGGAAAGACCGCTCAGTTCAGATAGTTCAAAGGCTGTGGGTTCGTCTTTCCCATTTCCAATCAAAATCACATCATCTCCAATTTTTATTTCACTATCATTCTTTAAATTAACCATGATATGATTTGCTGTTACAGTTGCAATTACTGGAAATCTTTTGTTTTTTATTAAAACTTCAGCTTTTCCTGCAAGTTGAGGCGGATAGCCGTCAGAGTATCCTGTTCCAATTGTTGCAACCAATTCCTTTTTCTGAGCTACAAATGTTCTGTGATAAGAGAGGGACTCACCGGGAAGTAATTCTTTGACATATATGACTTTTGCTTTCAGAGAAAGGGCGGGTTTGAGAGAGAGTCTATCTTCTTTCTGGGTCTCAGGAGATGGATAATATCCGTAGAGGGTTATGCCAGGTCTCACCAAATCAAGATGGGACTCCTTCAGATTGAGAATTCCGTCACTGCTTGCTACATGTCTCAACTCCAATGAAATTCCTTTTCCTTTTGTTAAAGAACAGATTTCATTAAATCTTTTAATTTGCTCTCTGTCAAATTCAGTATCTTCTGCCAAATCTGTTGAAATTCCTTCTATTTTTATACCCTTAAGTTTTGAAACCTTTTCAATGAAAGGAAGAGCCTGACGATAGGGAATTCCTGTTCTTCCCAATCCAGTGTCAATATGAATGTGAACATTCCCTCTCTTTTCTGATTTTGAAGCCACTTCATTAAGATAAAAAACATCGTCAGTGTAAACAGATTGGCTGAAATTCTCTTTTAGTATTACTTCGCAATCTTCCTTGGAAAAGGGTCCAAAATTCAGGATAGGGAATTTGATTCCACTTTTTCTGAGCGTCACCGCCTCCTCAATTTTGCCAACCATGAGCCATTCAACTCTTTCCTTTTCAAGGAACTTTGCAATCTCGACAAGTCCATGTCCGTAAGCATTTGCCTTTATTACTGCCATCACTGGAACTTTTACGAATTCTTTAATTTTTTTAAGATTAAAAGCAATATTTTCCAGATTTACCTCAATCCAGGGGTCCATACTTCCCCTTGAAATTCTTACTACTGGCTCACCCTCGTCCCTTTTCTCCCCAAAATTGAGAAATGGCACTAAAGCGCCTGTGCCCAAAAATTCAAAAAACTCTCTCCTTTTCATGTTGTTATTTTAACCATTTTTATCCTATCCATCAAATCTGGAATTTGGTCTTCCATGCAAAAAACAAAGTTCCTGCAGTGCATATTAGTGTCATAGCTATAAATCTTGTTTCTCAGCCCTTCTCTTTAGAGCGAACTCTTGATTAAAAATATTATCACTCTGCGTGGTATATTTCATGTTAAATATGACAAAAGGGTCCCGAAAGTTATAACTTTATGAGCATTTTTGAACGAAAATTTATCATATGCTTGTATATAAATCTGACTTATTTTTTCATCGATATTGGATACACCTATTATCCAAAAATTTGCAATTCTATATTCCGCTCTCCCGTAAACTATGTTATTACCCGCACCGACGTTAGAAGATGAAGTGGGAGTCAGTCCAGCTATATTTTTTGAAATATCTATCAATCTATTAATGTTAATTCTACCATCGAGTTCAAATGCGAATAAGAAATATTTTTTACTAATAAATTCAAGCAATTCATCTAAATTAAGAGGACTGTTAAGCGAATACCATAATTTGAGCTCTATAGATTTATAGTCAATTCCATTAATTTTACAATTAGGGTGAGCGCGAGGGGAAGTTTGCCAGTGAGCTTTAATTTGGGCAGCTGAGACAGTGCCTTCAAAATCATCTTCCTGAGCATTAATGGCACTTTGATTAATGTCCTTATCTCTAAAGAAATTTTTATTTTTTCAATCCAATCTTTGCCTGTTGCTTTTGGTTATTCTGTAATTTGATCTTCATTTTTGCCTTCTGTAGCAATATATTCAAAAAAGTTAATCGATATCTCTTTATTTGAAATCTACTTCCTATATGCCATTCATTGATATTGTTTTCTATCTCTCCAGCAATTCCCTGCAGTAATGATATTTCATATTCTTTAAGAAATCTATGGTGCTTTGCAGGGTTTCTTAAATACTCTACTTTCTTCAAATATACTTTAAATGTGTCCCAATCTTTAAATATAGGTTTGAAAAACTCTTTATTCTTTTCTAAGATTACTCGGAGATCTCCAAAATCAGTATAAGATAGTAAATCTTGGTCAACGATTTTAGTATATCTCCGCCCCTCCTCTTCTTTTTGCCTCTTTCGCAATTCATCTGCTTTCTTTTCTCCAAGACCACAATTTGGATCTCGTATCCACTCAGAGGATAATTTCTCGGACAGTACCTCAGAAATAATGTTTCTTAATAAGGTCTCTATCTTTTGGATAGGATCAACTTGATTTATTAAAATATTACAAATCGTTCTTTATTTTTGCGCCTTTAATTCAAAAATCCTCTCATCATCTGAAATGACTAAAATTATCTCCCCCGATTTTTCTTTCTTTATTATCTTCTAAATATTAAATATATTTTCTTTTGAGTCTGTGTCAAGATTAGTAAATTTTAAAGTCATTTCAAATCAAATTTGTTGAAAAGACAGGATTTTAAATCCTTTTTAAAGCTTTGCTTTTTTCCGCTCTATAAATTCTCTCTAAAATATATTCTGCACTTTGTCTTTTTGGCAGAGTATTCTTTATCTTGTCATGTAAAGAAGGATAAGGTTTGTAATATATACCAGTAATATTGCGATAGTATCCCATGAAAGGAAAAGAATCTTCTTTTCTGAGCGATAGGTTAGACCGATTATGGCAAATGAGGTCATGATAATTGCTGAAAGAGCAGAAATTATGTGATTCTGGTTTGCATGGGAAAGCAAGGGGCCTTTGATAAAAAATATGTCATCAAGAGCGAGAATAAATATATTGAAAATATTACTACCAAATAAATTTCCAACAGCGAGGTCTAAAGCGCCAATTTTTACAGCGGAAATAGAAACTACTACCTCTGGTAGAGAGGTAGATAGAGCTATAAATATATTCCCAACAAAGGTCTGTCCGAGACCTGTGGTTTCAGCAATCCCCTCTCCAATCTTAGGAAGAAAGACTGCAGCTGTGGTAACAAATAAAGCATTAACAATATAGTTTAAAATAGCTGTTCTTGTGGAGATATCTTCATATCTTAACTCAATGGCTTTTTCTCTGACCAATACACTGAAATGTTTCTTTTCATGAAAGTATATTAAACGCATAGAGATTAAATAGATAAAAATGAAAATCAAGGTGTAAAGTCCAATCCAGCCAAAGGACATAACATGAGATCTCATGGAAATGCTTATTGTTACAATGCTTAAAAGCAAAATCCCGAATCCAGCAGAGAGAACATGTCCCTGGTAAGCCTTTGAGGAGATTGGTGAGATTGGATGCATGGCATCAAGGATGGAAATAATTAAAAGATTAAAAACACAACTTCCTAGAACATCACCAACTGCTATATCAGGAACGCCTGCATAGGTAACAGAGCTTATGCCTGTGACAAGCTCAGGTAGTGATGTTACAGATGCCATAAGGACAACGCCAATCCAGGCTCTTCCAATACCTGATTTCTCTGCAATTATATCACCGTATTTGGATAGTCTTGTCCCTGAATAGACAATCACAGATGTGCAAATCACAAAGGCAATCCACAGAAGAATCATAAGACCTCCTTATGATTGTCCAGTAAGAGGTTTAAAATTTTAACTTTTTCCCATTATAATTTCCAATCCTTTGGGAAATTATAAAATCCACAAAGAGCAAAACCTTTTTCAAATCTTTCTAAATCTGGTTCTTACAGTTTTTCCGTTAAGTTCAGGTCTTGTTATTTGTAAATTGTAGATTTCTAAAATTAAAAGTTTAATTTTCTTTTTTAAACTTCCACACTCCTCAGAAACTCAGCGTCTTTCTCTGGAAGGGATGTGTTTATGAACATTCCTGAGCCAAGTTCAAAACCAGCTGATTTTGTAAGTCTGAGCACAATACTTACATACCAGTGAAAGAATTTTTCAGTCCCCTTTCCTGAAGGATATGACCTTATTAGAATATTATAATCCGGGTTGTTCAGTCCTTTGTAAACCTTCATGAGAGAGGTTTTTAAAACCTTTGCAAATTCCTCCATCTCTTCATCCTTTGCATCTGCGAAGGAGCAGTGATGATTTTTCGGGAAAATCCATGTGTGAAAGGGCGTGCAAGCAGAGTAGGGAATAAATGCAACGAAATTTTTTGTTTCCAGAAAAATTCTTTCTCCATCTTTTATCTCTTCCTCAAGGTTTCTGCAATAAATGCATTCTCCATTCTCATCGTAATATCTCATGGCATCCCAAAGCCTCTGTCTTATATCTGTAGGGATAATTGGTAAACCTATCAACTGGGAATGGGGGTGTTCAAGGGAAGTTCCTGCTCCTTCCCCATGATTTTTAAAAATGAGAACCATTTCTACTTTTGGATTTTTCCATGCTTCAAGATATCTCAATTTATATGTTTCAAGAACAGTCAAGATTTGCTTTTCATCCATAAATGGAATGTATAGATTGTGAACGGGGCTCTCTATTAAAACTTCATGAACTCCAACCCCTGTTATACTTCTTTTTATCCCTTTCAAACTTCTTATCTTTTCTCCTTCCCTCTCAAGGGCAGAAAATTTGTTGGGAACAACACGAACAACCCATTTACCATCTTTCTTTATAGAAAATAGCTCGGGTGGTGTGAGATGTTCGTTCCCAGGGCAGAAAGGACAGTTAGAGGAGTAGTGTGGCGAAGCCCCCTTTTTTTTGCTTTTGAATTCTTCCGGTCTTTTAGACCTTTCAGGAGCAAATATCACCCATTCCTTTGTAATAAAATTCTGTCTTATCTCAGGCATAATAAATTCTTCAATTTATTTTATCTAAAAGACCTTAAAAATGCAAAACTCGAAAACTTACACTTTTTTAATTTGTCTTTTATTAAACTTTTATTTTCTTTCCACCTTTCTTTTATCGCTCTTCTCGCCTTTATCGCTATTTACTGTTTTAATATATTATAGAATTGAAAAGCAATCGGAAGGTTCCGTGAGCCTGGGCTCTATGAATCACATCAAATCCAAACATGACAATTTTGCCTTTACCGTACGGGATTTCCATTAATGGACTTTTCCCTTTTATCAAGTTTTCTCCTTTTATGATTCCACTTAGAAGAGGACTGAATTCAGGGAATTTTAATATTGCATTACCTTCTTTCCAGTCAAAAACAGGTTCTTCGTTGTAAAAAATTGGGACTTCAGGAGGTAATCCAAAAGATATCAAGCTATCGGATGAGTCTGCTATAAGTATTGAGCCAGGGGCAAAGAATTCTCTTTTCTCTGGTGATTTTTCCCTGTCTTCTTTCAAAACATTAGATACTTTAATGCCAAAGTATTCTATGGATAACTCTGCTGAAGAACCCATTGTAATAAGAGTTCCTCCATTTCTAACGAATTCTTTGAGGTTTGAAACTCCTTCCATACCAATTCCTCCTGAATATTCAGGTGGAACATCCTGAGGAGACCTCCCTTCAATTATTGATTTTGCTGACATGGGAGGAAGGATCACTGAGGTAAGATTCTTTAGATCTCCCGTTTGAATCCTTGAGTTATTTAAAGATTCATAAGGGATTTCAAAGTTTTCCAGGACAAACCTTGTCCATCCTTCATCCATATTGGGAATATAAGGTTTGTATAGTCCAGGCTTAGCTTTTACAGGAATCAATCTCTTTGCGTCCATATCAGTCCACGATGCTGAGATTCCAAGTTCCTCAACCCATTTAGTCAGTGTCTGAGGTTCCTTTCCCTCTATAAAAATTGTTCCTTTCTTATAAGAAGGTTGATTTTCTTTTAGATAATATGCTTTTAGATTTCTTTTAATGCTTCTCATTAATAGAATTATCTCATTGTTGGATTTTCCATATAGAACAAGATAAGTTGAAGGCTTCCCTGTAATCTTACCTTTTATCCTGAGACCTTGAGGAACAATTTCAAGTTCTGCAGTTATAGGTTGATTTGCTTGGAAAACTTTTATTCCCATCTGCATTGGAAGTGTCCATGTTGCTTCATCATAGGGATATTCGAGAACTCCTCCAACTTTTCTTTCAGGATAAACTTTAACTTCAAGCAAGTCTTTTATAAATGCCCTGTATGGCTGGGAAAGGGGAATTACAAATGTTCCTGCAGGATAGTTTACTCCATCAGCAGAAAATGCTTTTTTGGCACTGTATACTTCACCGCCTCCCTTCTGAATAACTTCTATAAGTTTCAAAGTTGCAGGTATGTCTCTCTGTTCAAGAGGGATTATAAACGCATAGGGAGGCTCACTTTCCCCTTTTTCAATCTGTCTTTTAGTAAAATTGTAGAAATTCAGCATAAATCTTTCTTTCTCTTTTGCAATTTTTCTTAGAAAAGTTCTTGCTACAATTTCTTCATATTCCACAATGTCGCCAATTCTCCACCATCCTCCCTGCCAGGGCTCAAGATAAGATGACTGGGTTAAATTCATGTCGTAAATTCCCCTTCCTCTTCCCGTTAGATTCTGGGGTCTTAGAAAAACAGGAGATGCAAGATTTGCGGATGCAGCCTCAGAAAGTATTCCTATAACATTGTGTCTTAGAGGGGCTGAGCGATTTGCAGAATTATACCATCCATCAAAAATGGCATTTGTTGCCACACCTTTCTTCTCTGCCTTTGTTAGCTCAAAAGTTGCCTCCGAGCAAAGAAGGTTCAGCTCCCTCCAGAGAAGAGGGTCTATGTTGGGATTGATCGGATCATAGTAAGGAGGAAGGAATAGTCTTGGACCATTATGTCCCATCTGATGAATGTCCCAGATTAGGAGTGGGAACCATTCCTTATAGTAAACCTTTGTCATTATCTGTGTCTCTTTCAGGGCACACATGAACCAGTCTCTGTTGTTGTCGTGACCCGCGTAATGGTGATAAAGCCAGGGCATCTGGGATGCTTCATAGGGAGTGTTTAGATATTTTCTATACCAGTCTACAACCATGTCTATTCCATCTGGGTTAAGGGACGGAACAAGGAGGAGGACAATATTTTCAAGAATTTCTTTTACATCCTGGGAGTCAGAAGAAGCCAGCCAGTGAGCAAGTCTAAGGGAGAATAGGGTTGAAGCTATCTCTGTTGAATGGATTGAGCAGGTGAAAGCTATTATTGCTTTTCCTTTTTTTGCAAGTTCCTTTGCTTCATCAGGAGATGTAATCCTCGGGTCATGGAGTCTCTGATGGATTTGTTTAAGTTTCTCAATTTCTTTTAGATTTTCCGATGATGAAATAATAGCCATTATAAATTTTCTTCCGAGTGTAGATTTTCCTAATTCTACAACTTTCACCTTTTCAGAGGCTTCATCCAGGACACTGAAATATTTGAGGATTTCATCCCAGCTCGCCAGTTTAAAATCTTCTCCTGGTTCAAAACCGAGGAGTTCCTTCGGAGAAGGAATGGCTGAAAAACCTATAGTTGTGATTAAGAATATAAATGAAAAAATGATTGTTTTGGTCAAAAACCTTTTCATTTTTTTACCTCAGATGAGAAATTTTCCATCTTTTATTATGTATTTGTCTTTGACTTTTACGGTGACCTTCTCAACAAGAGAGTCATAATGAAATTTACTTCTGTTTATTCCAAGACCGTAGGAATCGCCTATTGCAAAATGAGCTGTTCCCCATGCTTTCTCAGCTTCAAGCATATTGGGACAAATTTTTGCAAATTTGTTTGTTCCTATTCCAAATTCACCAATAATAAATCCTGTATGGTCATCTCCAATTGTTTTAACAACCTCGCTTATTCCCTTTCCGCTCCATCTGAACAATTTCCCATTTTTGAATTCCATTATTCCATATCCCAATTTGTCATCAATAAGACTTATTACAAGCTTTCCATTGAAGGTATTTTCAACAGGAGCTGTGTAAATTTCACCACAGGGAAGGTTTCCATGCTTGCCTTTTTCCGATATATCACCATTGTCATTCTCACATTTTCTACCTTTTAGGCTGAAAGTAATTTTTGTTCCAAGTTTGTTTTCAACTGTTATCTCTTCAGCATCTGTAAGAACTTCTATCAGTTTCTTTCCAAGTTTATCAAGCTCTGCATAGTCAATATTTACAAGTCTTTCCATCATTTCCCTCGTTATTCCTGGCATCATGCAGATTCTTCCATGGGTTGAACCTTCTTTAACCATAAATCCCCTGAAAGGTTTCTCTTCAATTCTTCCCTCAAGAAGATAAAGGGTAACATCTGCAGATTTAATTAAGCTTTCGAAAAGTTTTGTTGGTTTTGTTATTGGTCGGAGAGTTTCTGTCATTAAATAGGTCGTAACCTCAGCTCTGCTTTCTTTAGCCCAGTAGGCAAGTGCCTCTGCTATTTCCATCTTTTGCTTGTCAGTTACGAGAAGAAAATTTTCTCCTTCTTTGATTTTAAGGGAGTATTTTATTGCTTTTTCTGCTGCTGAAAACAGTCTTGTTTTTCTCATAAATCCTCCTTAAAAAGTTAAAATTTAAAAGTAAAAAGTTAAAAATCTTTCTCCTCCTTCTGCGGTAATTTTATAAATTCTATATTCATATCTCCAATTTTAAGTTGTAATTTTGACTTTTTAATTTCATTGCATTAAAAACAAATTCCCCAAAAAAACTGATGAAAGACCTGCGGATAAAGCGGATTCTCTGCATTTTATTCCAAGGATTCTGGAAGAGTAGGGAAGGTCTGAGAAAAAGAAATGAGGAGCAAATCCAAGAAGGACATAAGGAATCTCACGGTCAAGGGAAGATATGAATTCAGCTATTTTGTATACCTCATTTTCGTCAATATATCCCGGGACTAAAAGAGTGCTTGCAATAAGACCTTTTTTAACTCCCATACTTTTCATTACGCTATAAAGGTATGAAAAGTTCTCAATTGGCCATTTATTGGAAACACCACAAAGAGCAATTTGGAGCCTCTCATCCCATGATTTTATATCGAATTTGATCCACCCATTTGTTGAAAAGGAAAGTTCAGCCATTGTCTTTAGAACATTTCTGTTCATTGAACCATTTGTTTCCCAGCAGATTGTTTTACCCTTTTTAACCATTATTTTAGAAGCTTTTATTGAATGGGCAATCTGGGGAGTAGGGTCTCCTCCAAAGTAACAAACGCAGTAAGTGGATTCATCTGCAAGTTCTGCAAGTTTTTCAGCTTTCAAAGTTCCCTTTTTCCTCTCTTTAAAATGCCAGTTCTGACAGAACAGACAGTTAAAGGAACAACTTCTGTAAAAAACCGCAAGATTTTTCATCCCTATTTTCTTTGAACCATCACATACCTTGTCTGCAACACAGTTGGTTGGAAGAGGGTCATAATACCAGTCAAGGGAACCGAGAGGGAGGGAGCCACAGAAACCAACTGAGTTTTCAGAGACAAAGCATTGATTTATGCAAATTTTACATTGTTTTCCGTCCTTATCTTTTGGGGGAGACGGAGGCAAACCAAATTTAATTCGGGATAGTTTATGGGCGTTTTCTATATAAGGGAGAGCCTTTTCAAATTTCTCTTTTATACATTGGGAGCATAAGCCAAGAAAATTTGAGACATAGGGAGAGTTTAAACCGCAGAGCTTGCAAATGCCCATTTTAAATCCAATTATTCTCTGATTAAAAATATTTCCTCCTGAGGAGATGAAAGGAATCTGCTCCCATTTTTTTCTACAACGACAATCTCTTCAATGGATACAACACCGTATTCAGGAAGATTTATCCTTGGCTCAATCGTAAACACATTACCTTCTTCAACTTCCTTGAAAGGAATCTCTCCATATCTTTCCCATTTTGGAGCGAGGAGAGTGCCTCCATCGTGAACAGATCTTCCTACAGGGTGACCGAGAGCATGGGGGTACTCCTCATATCCCCTTGATTTTATAAACTCCCTTGCTACATTGTCCACTTCCCACCCCTTTACCTTAGGTTTTAAAAATTTCTGGGAAAGTCTTATCGCTTCCTTTATTGTATTAAAAGCTACTATTACTTTTTCTGGGATTTTATCTCCTTCCTTCGGAACATACCACACCCTTTGAAGGTCAGAAACATAACCATTATATTTTAATCCAAAATCAATATTAATCACATGCCCTCTCTCAACTTTCTTCTCAGTAGGACCTGAATGAGCTCCAACCTCTTGAGGACCAGCAAAAACAGCAGGGTCTGTTTCCTCTTCCCATGCGAGCTCAACTCTCTCTTTCTTAACCTCTTCTTTCATGAAATCTGCAATCTCTTTTTCGCTTAATTTAGGTTTTATAAAATCGCTTACCCTCTTAAAGATTCTTTCTGTTATTCTTATTGCAGTCTCAATTCTTTTTATCTCCTCTGGAGTTTTTCTTCCTCTTAAGGCGGATACAATGTCTTGTGCAGAAACAATCTTTTCTTTCCATCGAGTCCCTTCAAGATATTCCATCAATTTTAGGAACATTCCATATGTTAGACCATCTGAGGCGGGAGAATCCTTTGAAAAATTCAGTGCAATTCTTTCAGGCTTTTCCTCGTCAAGAATTTTTAAAAGGGATTCCTTTATTGAGCCAACATAAGGTATTATTTCAGAATAAAGCCCTGTCCTTGATATTTTCTCTCTGTCAAGGCTACCTACAATTGCAACTCTTCTTCCTTTAGCTGTTATTATAAATGCACTCTGCCATGTGCATCCCACACCAAGAATGTAGGATAGAACAGGGTCTACTATAAGCTCAGTTTCACGGACAAAGGTCAACCAAAAATCAATCCCTTTTTCCTTGAGAATTTCGACAGCCTGCTCAACTTTTTCCCTTAAAAGCTCATCCATTATTCTTTCTTTCCTTTCCTTGCCTCATAATAAACCCAGGCTGAAAGGAGGACAAAGAGGATTAAACTTATAATCTCTCCATAATCCAGATACCACTGAGACGGGCTTCCTTCAACCCATTTCCCATTCTGGAAGATGAAGGGGATTCCAATGGATATTACCCTGTCAGCGTTAAAGATTTTCAGAATTGCTCCAACAACTCCCATAAGAGCTCCGCCTGCAATGAATCCAGAAGCAATCAATGTTCCTCTATCTACTCTTGCATTTGCAATAGCTTCATCTTTTGATGATTTTTTAAGAAGGTATGAGAAAAGTCCTCCTATGAAAAGAGGAGTGTTTAGTTCCATAGGTATATACATACCAAGGGCAAAAGCCAGGGTCGGGACTTTAGCCATTTCAACAGTCAATGCAATTAAAGCTCCAATACCGTAAAGGAACCAAGGGATTGGTTCTTTTGACATCAAAGAGGAGATAATTGCTGCCATAAGATTTGCTTGTGGAGCAGGAAGAGCGCCTGTCTTAAAGGGATAGGCCTTGTCTAAGAGGAATATTACAACTCCAACAATTAAAGCTGATACAAGAATTCCGATAAATTTGAATCTTTGCTGATTTCTCGGGGTTGCTCCCAGCCAGTATCCAATCTTTAAATCTGTAATGAAACCTCCTGAAAGGGAGAGGGCTGTGCAGACAGCACTTCCCATCAGAAGAGCTATTGCCATCCCAGCTCTTCCAGAAAGTCCCGCACTTATCAAAACAATTGAACTTATTATAAGAGTGACAAGGGTCATTCCAGAGACAGGGTTTGTTCCCACAATTGCTATTGCATATGCAGCAACAGTTGTAAATAGAAAACTTAGAAGAATAACAATCAGAACTCCAATAATTGCAATTTTTGGTCCTGAAATATAGGTGAAGAAAATAAAGAGTGCAATTATAGTTATCAGTAAACCAACAATAATTGTTGACATTTTAAGGTCTTGCTGGGTTCTTTCAATATTATGGCTGGAGCCCTTCCCTTTGAATATTTCTTTAAAGCCGATGGAGAAAGCTCTCATCATAATTGGTAAATATTTTATTATTCCAATGAATCCAGCTGTTGCTATTGCTCCAATACCTATTTTCTGTGCGTAGGTTCTGAAAAGTGCCATTTCGCTCATTTCTTTTATGGGAATTGTTCCAGGTGAGATTATCTCAGGAACACTCTGTCCGAACTTCCATATAATGGGAATTATGATTAAATTTGATAAAAATGAGCCTGCGACTATAACAGCTGAGTATCTGAGCCCAACAATATAGCCAAGACCAAAAAGAGCAGAAAGGGCATCTATCCTTAATACCATCCTTGCCTTTTCTTTTAATTTTGCTGCGAATCCAATCCACTGGAATTTAATCATTTCATCCCATAGTTTCATGGATGTTGTCAGAAAATCGTATATTCCTCCAATTATCATGCTCATCACAAGGACTTTTGCCTGTGCTCCTCCTGCTTCTCCTGAGACAAGGATTTCTGTTGTTGCTGTCGCTTCTGGAAATGGAAGTTTTCCATGCTGTTCAACACAGAAATATTTCCTTAAAGGAATTAAGAAAAATATGCCAAGACATCCACCAAGGAAGGCTGAGATAAATATGTAGAGAAATTTTGGATTTAGGTCAAGAATGAAGAGAGCCGGGGTTGTGAAAATAGCTCCAGCAACAACAACTCCTGATGCTGCGCCGATAGACTGAATTATAACATTCTCTAAGATTGTGCTTCTTCTTCTGTAGAGGAACTTGATTCCTACTGCAAGAATGGCTATTGGTATAGCTGCTTCAAAAACTTGACCGACTTTTAGACCGAGGTAGGCAGCAGCAAAGGTAAACACAAATGCCATAAGAGCTCCAATGAATATGGACCTTCCTGTTACTTCTGGAATTGTTTGGTCGGCGGTAATGAATGGGGTGTATTTTTCCCCTGGTTTTAATTCCCTGTAAGCCTCTGGAGATAAAGATTTTTTTGATTGTTCCATCATCTATCTCCTTAAAATGAAATATAGGCTAACTTATTTGGTAATTTGCAATATCGCTTGCAATTCTTTTGGGGGTGAATTTAAAAAAGCGAGACGGGCGAGAAAAGCGAGAATAGATAAACTCCAGATTGTAATCATCTTAGAATCTTCCAAGAATCTCATCAACAACCTTCTGATAAGCTTCCTGATTGAATTTGACTTTCAGCTCTTCTTTATACCTTTCAAAAAATGCCTGAATGAATTTGTTCTTTTCATTCTGTTCAAGGGAATTCTTTATTTTTCCCTTTTCTTTTTCATACTCGCTCATATCTGCAGGGATATATTTTACCACTCTGAATATAGCATAACCATTTTCAAAGGGTAAAGGCTCTGAAACATCCCCTTCTTTCAAGCTGAATATAGATTCCTCAGCATAAGGATTGAATCCAATTCCCTCAATGGAATCCATTCTCTTTATTTCCTTTGAATAGTATTTCAAATTTGCATCTTTGGAAGCTGTTTCGAAGGTTTTAAAAGGAATTGAACTTTTCAATGCAAAGGCTATCTCCTTAGCTTTTTCTTTTTTCAACTGAGTGGTGTAAGCTTCTTTAACTTTTTCTTCCACTTCCTCAAATTTTGCGTCCCTGCTTTTCTGGATCTCTACGAGCTGGATAACACAAACTCCTCTAAATGTCATAAAGGGTTCTGAAATTTTTTCAAGTTCAAGCTGGAAAAGAGTTGCGTTTATTGAACCTGAAGGGTCTTCAGGAAGAGGTTCACCTTCACGAGGAAGAAAAGAGGTAGTTTTTATTTCAAAGCCTCTTGTTTTTGCAACTTTTGACAGGCTTTTACTCTTTTTGGCTTCTTTAGCAAGATCTTCTCCTCTTTTCTGGGCGAGTCTTTGAGCTTTATCGTAGCTTAGAATTTCTTTTATTTGATTTGAAACTTCCTCAAGAGGTCTGACTCCTGCAGGGATAATCTCTGCAACTTTTAATATTGAAAAGGCATCTTTAAGTTCGAGCGGGTCTGAAATATCGTTCAAATTCATCTCCTGAATTTTTTTAATTTCTTCCTGTGAAAAAACTGCAGTATAGTCAAATCCCCAGTCACCACCTTCCTTTGCTTTCTCATCCTGGGAGTATTCCCTGGCAAGTTCTTCGAAGCTTTCTCCTGTCTTTAGTTTTGAAACAATCTCCTTTGCTCTCTCTGAGATTTTGTCTTTATCCTTCTCTCCAAATTTCAAAAATATTCTGCTTACTTTTCTCTTTTCAGGAATTTGAAAAAGGAATCGATTTTCTCCCCAGTAATCCCTTATTTCAGATTCTGTAACCTCCACTCCTCCTTTTGTTTTTTCAATATCTATAAGAACATAATCTCCTTTCCTTTTCTCAGGGATTTTGAATTTGTCTTTATTTTTCTCAAACCATTTTTTGAGTTCATCCTTTGACGGTTCCTTTTCCAGTTGAATGTTGGAAATGTCCACCACAGCATATTCAATGCTCAATTTTTCCCTTTCCTTTTTGTAGGCATCAAGGACTTCTTTTTCTGAGACTGAAATTGAGGATGTCAAAACATTTATAAATTTTTCCTTCAGAACCTCAATTCTTTTAGAATCTTCAAAATCTTTAAGGTCTATCCTGTTATAAGCAAGGAGCTGTCTGTATGCATCAAATCCTATAAATTTCCCATCCCTCTGAAATTCCGGACTGTTTATTATTTTATCCCTCACTTCCTCATCTGTTGCAACAAGATTTAATTTATCCGCAAGGAAAAAGATTATTCTGTCTGAAATTAAATCCTGAAGAACCTTCTCAGGAATCCCCATTCCCCTTATCATTGCTCTTGTTAGCCTTCCTTCCTGCATCCTTGAGAGTCTCTGTAGTGTCTGGAAAAGGTTGGATTTGTATTCCTCAATGGTTATTTCCTGTTTCCCAACAGTAGCGATTACATTTATATTTTCTCTCAGAATTCTCCCCCCTGTTCCCCAGCTATAGAAAATAAAGAATATAAAGGATGCAACAACTATCCAGAGGGACACTGAAAGAGCTTTAACATTTCTCCTCATGGCCTTAAGCATCTCAACTACCTCCTATCACACTAAAAGAAATTTATAATCCAAATTAAAGAAATATTCAAGCAGGTTAACTAAAATACAGAAATTCCGTAAATTGGGTTTGTGGAAGGGGGTAGGGGTTGAGAAAT
>CAZHEF010000027.1:0-36570 GCA_964531645.1 uncultured Clostridia bacterium | reverse complement strand
AAGATTTCTCAACCCCTACCCCCTTCCACAAACCCAATTTACGGAATTTCTGAAGGGATTGAATTTTATTTGACTTTACCTTCATCGGGTAGTAAAGTGGATATTGCTCGTTTTGAAAGGAGAAGAAATGTCAAAAAAAAATTTATTTTTTATTTTCATGTTTCTTTTACCCTTTTTCCTTTTTTCTATTACAAACCAGCAGATAGACAGATATCTTAGAAATTATTCTGAGCAGGGATACAGATTTGTGAGGTCTCAGGGTGAAAACACATGGTATCTGTCCTTTAGTTCCCAAAATATGAAAAAGGAAAGGAATGTTGTTGTTCTTCTTGTTTCATCAAATCGGGTGGAAACTGTTATTATTGGAACAACTGTAGCCTCCTTTAATACAGAACCTTCTCCTGCTCTTATGAGGTATCTTTTGCAAGAGAATGGAAAGGACAATTTTATAGGTTCCTTTTCCCTTTATACTTCGGATAAGTACTATATCCAGTTTTTTGTAAGAATTCCCAATTCCTATTCTTCCCTTGAACAGATAGTTTACTCTGCCTGGTATGTTGCTTTCGTATGCGATGGCTATGAGGATGAGGTATTGAAATTTATGAGATGATCGAGCTAATTTTTCCTCGGAAGCTTTCTTCCTCTCTTTAGCCACCTATCCATAGAGTTTGTTTCGTTCTTTTCCACAAGAATTCTTTCAAAAAGACCCTTTAAAAGACTTGTATTTCTTTGAAGATCAAAGAGAGCTGATGCTATTTCTTTACCTTCAGATATGAGTTTCTTCCTGAATTTTTCATCATTCATCACTCTTTGAATAATTGTTTCCCATTGCTCCTCTTGCTTCAAAAAATTTTTCAATAGTTTTTCAACATTATTTCCCTGTTCCTTTGAATTTCTGAAAATAAGAACTGGAACCCCGTAATAAAGAGCTTTCCTGAGTAGTCGGTTCTCAAGGCTGAACATATTGTCGAAGGAGGGTAGATAGGAATATACAATAAGTTCTAAATTTTCGACGAACTTTTTTAAGTCAGTCCTCTCAACATTTTTTATTTCCCCCTTCATGTTAAAGACCGATTCACCTTTTACAAGCACCATTTTTTCTGGCGGGAAAATTTTAAGGGCTTTGTCAATTAAATTATTTTCTCCTTCTACCAAACATATCTTTCCTTCTTTCTTCGAAGAAGACTCAGAGGGGTTTAAACCAGGAAACACCCTCAAAACTTTATCGGTGTCAAAAAAACCCCTATCTTTTAAATCCCTAATAATTCTGTCACTGTAAACAACTATGAAAGATGTTTCCTTTAAAACAGTTTCAATTTCTGGAACAGTTACCAGATATTCAGGTTTTAGAATGGAAATTCCAAAGGGGGTCTTTGTGATCCACGAGGAAACCATTGCAACATGATAAGCTTTCGGGGAATAAACATTTAAAATATCTATTTTCTTACTCTTAATAATCATGGAAGCCCTTGCAGCCATTGCAAAGACTGATTCGTCTTCAAAAAGTTGTGCGCTCCTTTTCAGGGCTTTTAGAAAATCACTCTCTTCGACAATTCCATTCAGGGATTTCAAAGATTGCCAAACAGATAGAGAAGGTTCTATCTCAGCGTTATAATATTTTTTTAGATGGAATTTTTTATCGGATAGAATAAGAGGTTGAATTCCGGTAGAGTTTAAAGAGTCTATCTCATCTATTATATACCTTTCAATTGAAAAGGGTAATTCACTTACAAAAAATCCTATCTTTGTCATTTTATTTTAAGTTAAAATTTTTTTCTTCTTGAGTCTATGATTAAAATCACAAATTTTTCAAAGCCTGTCGAGACTTAACTTCTTTTTTATAATCACGCTCTTTCTGTAAAGGGAAATAAAACCTTTCCTGTGGAGATCATTAAGAACTCTACTTACACTTTCTCTTGTGCTTCCTATGAAATCTGCTATCTCTCTTTTTGTGGGAAGTTCGCTTATAAAGATTCCCTCTTTTTCTTTCACACCCCTTGTCTTTGCAAGGGCATTCAAATAACTTATCACCCTTTCATAAACAGTCTGGAAAGCAAGCTCTCCAATCTTTTCATCTGCATTTCTCAATCTTTTTGAAAGCTCTCTTAAAACGCCAAGCATTGCCTTTGGATTTTTAATCAGAAAATTCAGAAAGTTTTCTTTTTCAATTGTCAGGAGCACTGTTGATTCAAGAGCTATAACAGTCGCTGATCTAACCTCATCCTCAATTATTGACATTTCTCCAAGAAAATCTCCCTTTTTTAAGATGGCAAGGACAAGTTCCTTCCCACTCTCACCAATAAGGACAATTTTCACTCTTCCTTTTATAATTAAATAAAGGCTGGAGCCTTGTTCTCCCTGTGAAAAAACGATGTTTCCCTTTTTGAGCTTCTTCTCATGAGTAAACTTGGAGATCTCGGTCAACTCCTTGTCTTCAAGGTTAGAAAAGAGTGGTAATCCCTTTAAAAAATTCAACTTATTCATGGAGCTTAAGTATAAAAATTTTAAATATGTTTGTCAAATGGAATTGTGTGGTCGAAAATATCTGGTTTTATTATGTTTTTTGGATATAATCTTAGAGAAATCAAATTTTTGAAAAAAATATTGTATTTTTCTTTTTCAGATGCCTCCGTATGAGTTCCCCAATTATAATTTCCGGTGATATACCAGAGGAACTAATAAGGACAAGGATGTGATAAATTAAATCCGCTGTTTCATTAATAATTTCTTTCGAATCCTCCTTTAAGTATGCAACAATTGTTTCCGTTGCCTCCTCTCCAATTTTTTTAGCGATTAATTCTTTGCCATTTTGGAATAAATAAGATGTATATGAGTTTTTGTCCATGATTTTCTTCCTCTTTTCTATAATCTCAAATAGTTTCTGGAGGAAGTTATAAACAGAAGGATAAGAGGAGGAATAGATTTCTTCAAAAAAACAGGAGCGTTTACCGCTGTGGCAGACATTGCCATAGGAATTCACAAGGATTAGCAGTGTGTCCCTATCGCAATCAAGAAATATGCTCAAAACATAAAGATAATTCTTAGATGTTTCTCCCTTCATCCACAATTTTTTCCTTGATCTACTGTAGAAGTGGACTTTTCCTTCTTTGATCGTTTTTTCAAGAGATTCCCTGTTCATGTAGCCAAGCATTAGTATTTCTCCTGTTTTTGAATCCTGAATTATTGCCGGTATCAAACCTTTCTCATCAAATTTAATTTCCATTTCTTTCTCCTTTCAAATGCGAACATTTATTCCTATTTTTTTCAGGTATTTTTTTAATTCTGGGATTCGCAGGTGTCCGTAATGAAATACTGTTGCAGCAAGAACAGCGGAAGCACCGCCTTCTTTTACAATTTCATGAAAATGTCTCAAGGAAAAACCTCCTCCAGAAGCAATTACTGGAATTCTTACTTTCTTCGATAAAGACCTTGTGAGTTCAATATCAAAACCCTCACATGTCCCATCCCTTTCTATGCTTGTTAGAAGAATTTCGCCTGCTCCTAACTTTTCTGCTTCGATGCCCCATTCAATTGCATCTTTTCCCGTTTCTTCTCTTCCTCCTCGGATAAATACCTCGTAAAAATTTCCATTATTTTTTGCATCGATTGATACCACAACACATTGAGAACCAAAGACAGAAGAAAGCTCACCAATTATTTCAGGTTTTTCAAAAGCGAAAGTATTAATTGATATTTTGTCTGCTCCTGAGTTCAGAATTCTTCGAGCATCTTCCAAAGAGGATATTCCTCCACCGACTGTAAGAGGTATTGAAATTTCCCTTGCCACCTTTTCCACAAGATCATAAAGGGTCTTTCTCCCATCTGAACTTGCTGTAATATCGAGAAATACAATTTCGTCTGCGCCCTCTTCGTTATAAGCTTTGGCTATTTCAACAGGATCTCCAGCGTCTCTGAGTTTGAGGAAATTAATTCCTTTGACAACTCTTCCATCTTTTATATCAAGACATGGGATTATTCTTATTGCCAGCATACTATCACCTCCTGAATTTCATTTCGATTTTCCCTTCAAGTATAGCCCTTCCAACTATCACTCCCTTTAAACCTTTTTGGGATTTTAAAATTTCGATGTCCCTTTCATCCCTCACTCCTCCTGCATAATAAATCTCAAATCCCTTTGAAATTATTTCTTTGATTTTTTCTACTCTTACACCTTCCATTGTTCCGTCTCTTTCAATATCTGTGAATATAAGCTCCGAGATTCCAAGTTTAGAAAGATATGAAAGAGCAGACTCCATATCCAGGCTCTCTTCTTTCCACCCTCTGATTCTTGCTTTCTCTTGCATAACATCTAAAGAAACAATGATCTTTTTTCTGAAAATTTTTAACAATTCTTCCAACAATTTTTTTTTCTTAAAGACAACACTGCTCAGAACAATCCTTTCCACCCCGATTTTTATAAGTCTTTCTACAATGAGAATTGAATTTACTCCTCCTCCTATTTGAATTTTTGATTTCACATTCTTTTTAATTTCCTTAATGATTTTCCAGCTGGAAAATTCTCCTTTTAGAGCACCATCAATGTCTACTATGTGAATCCATTCAGCACCATTTTTTTCAAATTTAAGAGCAAGTTCTAAGGGATCAAAGGAATATAAAATTTTCTTCGTTAAATCTCCCCTTAAAAGCCTTAAGCATTTTCCATCCTTTATATCAATCGCTGGTATTATCAACATTCAGCCACCTCCTTAAAAATTCAATACCATTTTTTCCACTTTTTTCAGGGTGAAACTGGACACCCCATGTATTTTCATCCCTCACAATTGATGGAAAAGAGATTCCGTAAAATGTTTCTCCCAAAATTATTTCCTCTTTCTTCGGTAAACAGTAATAGGAGTGAGCAAAATAAAAATGATTTTTATCTTCGAAAGAGGATGGTTCTTTCAGAGAGACAATATTCCATCCCATGTGAGGTATTCTAACACTTGATGGAAGTTTTTTAATTTTTCCCTTTAGTAGACAGAGACCTTTTATTCCGGGACTTTCCTCGCTCTCTTCAAAGAGTATCTGCATCCCAAGACAGATTCCAAGCACAGGGGTTTTCTTTCTGGATTTTTCAATTAGAACAGCTTTCAAACCAGATTCTTCAATGTTTTTTATTGCCTCTTTGAAAAAGCCAACTCCTGGAAGGATTATTTTATCTGCCTTTTCGATTACCGTTTCATCTGAACTCAGGACAGCGGCTGCTCCGATTATTCTTAAGGCATTCATTATACTGAAAATATTTCCAATACCATAATCAACAACAACTATCATTTTGACGATAGAACTCCTTTAATTTTTTTGTTTATAGAAAGAGCCATTCTCAAGGAGTATCCAATTCCTTTAAAAATAGCCTCATTTATATGATGCTCATTTTTTCCCCTGATAATATCAACATGAACTGTTATAAATGAATGAGTTGTTAAAGCTCTTAAAAAATCTATTGTTTCGAATTTTATCTCGAGAGGGGACTCAAAGGAAAGGAAAGCCCTCCCAGATATATCTACTGAGATTCGCACGAGAGTTTCATCAAGAGGGATATAGCAAAAGCCAAGTCTTTCTATGCTTTTTCTATCACCTATTGCAAGTTTCATTGCTTCTCCCATGGCTATTCCAGTATCTTCTATTAGATGATGAGAATCTATCTCCTTCTTGTCAGTTGAATTTAATTTCAGATCAAAAAGAGCAAATATTGCCATATTTTCAAGGAGATGATTAAAGAAATTTATTCCAGTTTCGACTTGAGTTTTTCCACTTCCGTCAAGGTTAATCTCCACAGTTACTTCTGTCTCCTTTGTTTTGTAATAATAATTTGCTCTCCTTTCATATTTTGAGTTCATTCAAAACCTCCTTCAACTCTTTTATAAACTTTCTATTTTCCTTTTCTTTTCCTACTGTCACCCTCAAGCATTTTCTCAGTCTTGGGGAGTTGAATCTTCTCAAGAGAACCTTTCTTTTAATCATGCTTTTGTAGACAATAGTAGAATTAATTTTATTTAATTCGAATAATATGAAATTTCCTGATGAAGGGAAGGGTTTAATATGATCCATTTCTCTTAAATCTTTATAGAGCTTTTCCCTCTCTTCTTTTATTCTTTCAACTACTGATTTCACATAGTCTCTTTTCTTCAATAAAAATTTCAATGCAGAAATTGCAAAGGAGTTCACACTGAAAGGTGGCTTTGAATCCTCAATCGTTTTTATTATTTCAGGGTTTCCGAGAAGATAGCCAACTCTCAGACCAGCTATGGAAAAAGCTTTTGAAAATGTTCTTAGAACCATGAGATTTTTGTGATCTGTGATATGCTCCTTAAAACTTCTTCCGGAAAATTCATAGTAAGCCTCGTCAATCAAAATATAAGAGTTTGTAATTTCAAGAATTTTCAATACAATTTCCTCCATGATTTCTGAGCCACAGGGATTGTGAGGAGAGACAAGAACTATCAAAAAAGGGGAATGATGTATTATTTTTTTGACAAGGTCTTTCTCGTCATATCTAAATTCTGAATCAAGGGGAGTTTTAACAATTTTTGTATTCAGGAGCTGAGCCATCCATGGATAAATTGAGAAACAGGGTTCGGGAATTAGAACTTTTTTCCCTTTTTCAAGAAATTTTAGAAATATTGACTGGATAAGCTCATTGGAGCCATTTCCAATTGCAATTCCATCAGGTTCAAACTCTGCATAATCTGAGATGGACCTTTTAACTTCCTTTTCCTCATCTGGATACCTTGACCATTCAATTTTTAAAAATCTCTTTAATATCTCCTCTTTAAAAGACTCTGGAGGATCAAAAGGTGACTCGTTTTTGTCGAGTCTTATAAAATTTTTTCTATTCATTTTTTCCATATCTTCCCCTCATTTTTATCGATTGAGCATGGGCAAAAAGACCTTCTTTTTCAGCAAGAGAAATGACATTATTCTTTGCTTTTAAAAATTCCTTCTTGTCAAAAGATATTATTGAAATTTCTTTTAAAAATGTTCTTACACCAAGATGGGAAAGAAAACGGGAGGTCCCGTTAGTTGGCAGGATATGAGATGGTCCTGCCCAGTAGTCGCCCATTACTACTGGAGAGTAATCTCCGATGAAAACCGCTCCTGCATTTCTAATTTTAATCATCCACTTTTCAGGGTCTTTAATCTGGAGAGAGAGATGTTCGGGAGCAATCTCATTGGCTAAACAAAAAGCTTCCTCAATACCTTTGACTATAATTATTCCTCCATTTTTTTTAATCGCATTTTCGATTATTTTTCTTTGAGGAATTTTTCTGATAATTTTTTTTATAAAACTTTTTACATTTTCAGCCAGTTTAATGGATGGAGTAATGAGGATTGCCATACTATCTTCTCCATGCTCTGCCTGAGAAATCAAGTCCCATGCTACAAATTCTGGATTCGCTCCATCATCAGCAATTATTACAATTTCAGAAGGTCCCGCAAATGTATCAATTCCAGCAATACCAAATAGCAATTTTTTTGCGGTCTGGACATATTTGTTCCCGGCTCCAGCTATAATATCGACTTTTGGAATTGTTTCCGTCCCCAATGCCATACCTGCTATGGCTTGAGCTCCTCCCACTCTGAATATCTCTTTTGCTTCTAAAAGCTTTGCGCAAAAAAGAATATAAGGAGATATTTTCTTTTCTCTATCTGGAGGTGTGGCGATAAATATTTCTTCAACTCCTGCAACCTTTGCAGGAATTGCGCTCATCAAAAGTGAAGAGAATAGGGGAGCTCTTCCAGAAGGAACATATATGCCTACTTTTTGAACAGGTTTAAGAATCTGTGAGCATTTATTAAATACAATTTTTTCCTTTATGCCTTTAAGCTGAGCTTTTGCAAAACCTTCGATTCTTTTCTTCGACTTTTCTATTAAAATTTTTATTTCAGGTTCAATATTGCACTTGAAATTTTCTAATTTTATATCTTCCCTTCCAAATTCAGGGCAATCGAATTTCCTCGTCCAGTAAACTATCGCTTCATCACCTTTTTTCGAGACATCGGAGATTATTTTTTCCACAATATTTCTAACTCTTTTTTCCTCTTTCATATTTTGGTATTTGAAAGGACATTCTTTTATCGATAGCATTCTTCAGCCTCCTTCTTATTTTTTCAATTTCTTCGTATTTCTGTATATATCTAACCTTGTTAGCAATTAGACGAGCTGTTGACTCGTGAATAACTTTTAAAATTTTCAATCCATTCTCTTTAAGTGTTTGCCCTGTGTTTACAATGTCAATAATGAGGTCCGAGAGACCTGAGACACAGGCAAGTTCCACAGAACCATTGAGTCTTATTATCTTGAAAGGTTTTTGTATTGACTTTAGAAATTCAGATGCAACATTAAAATATTTTGTGGCAATTTTTAATGGAGATATATTTTCTAAATCCTCAAGATTTTTTGAACCTGCAAGAACAAGATAGCATCTGCCAAATTTCAAGTTCTCTATCTCGTAAATGTCAACTTCTTTCATTTCCAAAAGGACATCCTTTCCGCATATCCCGATATCTGCAATTCCGTTTTCAACATAAAGAGATGTATCAAAATCTTTTGTAAATAGAAGTCTCATTGAATATCTCGGTACTGGATACATTAAATTTCGATTAAAAGAACCAGGGATTTCAAACCCTGCCTCTCTAAAAAGATTCAAAGTTTCCTCCATTAATCTTCCTCTTGAAATGGCAATTGTAATCATATAACCTCCTCAAGCAGGTCAAGATTAAGGGAAAATCCTATTGCAGGTAAATCCCTCCCGAATTTTTTTAAGAGTTCATTGTATCTTCCACCACTTCCCACAGAGAATCCGCATTTGTGAGAAATGATTGAAAATATTATCCCTGTGTAGTAATCAAATCCTTTTACTTTTGCAAGGTCTAATATTAAATATTTTTTCTTTAAACCTATGGAGTGATAAATTTTTCTCAGATCTGAAATAGCCTGGAGAGATTTTTCATTTTTACCTATTTTTTCTGCTTTTAAAAGAACATTTTCATTTCCAATCAAGTCTAAGAGGTCTTCAAGATTATTTTTGAGGGAAGGGATTTGTTCCTTTAGGAACTCAAGCCATTCTAATTTATTCCTGTTCTGAATGATTTTAATGAGTGAACCTCTTTTTTCTGGAGTCAGAGAGATTTCATAGAACAATCCATCAAGAAATGAAGCATGGCTGAGGACAATCTGGAATTCTTCGCCCAATAATTTTTTCATTATCGAAATTGCAATTTTTAATATTTCTTTGTCAGCTTCAAAGGAAGAATCTCCAATGATTTCCACGCCCGCTTGATTTGTTTCAACTAATTTTCCATAGTTAGATTTAACCTTTCTGAAAATGTTAGAAATGTAATAAACTTTCAGAGGCGTCTTAAAGTTGGAAAGGGTGGTGCAGACCATTCTTGCAACTGAGCAGGTAAGGTCAGCTCCGAGAGAAAGAAGTTCTCCCTTTTCATCAAAAAACTGGATCAATTTGTAAAATCCATTCTCTCCTATTCCTTTAAGAAAAACTGAAGAGAATTCAACAGTTGGAGGAATAACAGGTTGAAAACCTTTTTTCAGGAAGAAGTTTTCAATTTTATCTTTTATCTTTTTTCTTTTTATTGCTGATTCGAAGAATATGTCTCTGAATCCCTCTGGAACTGTAAGTTTATTGTTAAAACTCATATTTTTCTCCTTTTACCAGATTTGAAGAAAGAAATACTAAGAGATAGAACTATAGATAGATTGGGGCCTCAATCAGGCCCCATGATGGTGGGAAAAAAGATTAGATGTGAAGAGGGCTTTCTTTAAAGAGTGAAGAGGATAATAAAAATCAAACATAGAAAAAAATTATAATAATAAAAATTTAAAAAGTCAAAAATTTTGTGAATCAGGCTATGTCGGATCTTTGTAAATTTGCAATCTCAATTTAGTCCTCCCTGAATTTTTGACCTTCCTCCTTTTCGCTTTTCTTTACTGTAAGGTGTTGGCTTTTTTGCTATCGGCTTTCACGAGGGCTTAACCCAACTTAGATATTTGCATTTTGGATAAGAACTGCAGGTGTAGAATTTCTTTCCCTTCTTTGATATTCTTTCAACAACAAAACCTCCGCAGCCATTGGGGCAAAGGATTTCGGTCTTTTTTCCATTTTTCTTTATAAAATTGCATTTTGGATAATTGGAACATGCAATGAATGTCCCATATTTCCCTCTTCTTTTTACAAGGGGAGAGCCACATAATGGACAATTCTCCTTTAATAAATTTTCTTTCTTCTCAAGGTTTGTTGTGTAATCACAGTTGGGATAGGATGAACAAGCATAAAACATACCGAATTTTCCTTTTTTCAAAACCACGGGACTTCCACATTTTGGACAAACTTCTTTAGTTGGAATTCCTTTTACTCTTTCCATCTCTTTTTCGGCTTCCTTAAGATTTTTGTCAAGAATAGAGTAAAAATCTCTTGGAACCGAGACCCAATCCTTTTCTCCTTCAGTTATATCGTCAAGTTCCTTCTCCATTTTTGCTGTGAAATTGTAATCCATGATTTCGGGAAAATATTTCGTAAGGGTTTCTACCACAAACATCCCAAGATCTGTTGGTATAAATTTTCCTTTGTCCTTCACAACATAGATTCTTTCCTGCAATGTGGAAAGAATTGTGGCATATGTGCTTGGTCTTCCAATTCCTCTCTGTTCAAGCTCCTTTACAAGAGTTCCTTCAGTGTATCTTGGAAGAGGCTGGGTGAAATTCTGTTTTGGAATTATCTCAATAACATTGAGCCTTTCCCCTTCTTCTGCTTCTGGAAGAACATCCTTCTCCTCTTCCTCATCCTCTGGAGAATAGATTTTAAGAAATCCTGGAAATTTAACAATCTGTCCCCTGGCATTGAATTCGTATTTACCTGCTCTTATTGTAAAAATTGTTTCATCTATCAGCGCAGGACTCATCTGAGAGGAGACAAATCTATCCCAGATAAGCTTGTAAAGCTTCAACTCATCCCTTGAAAGGTAAGGTTGGAGGGATTCCGGTGTTCTGTAGACCGAAGTTGGTCTTATTGCCTCATGGGCATCCTGGGAGCTCTTACCAACCTTCCATCTGTTGGATGTTGGTGGAACATACTCCTCAGATAATTTTTCTTTTATGAATTGAACTGCTTCTCTTGTTGCAACAGGAGAAATTCTTATGGAATCAGTTCTCATATAAGTTATCAGTCCCACAGGACCTTCTGTGCTTGTCTCGATACCTTCGTAGAGTTTCTGGGCTATAAGCATGGTTTTTTTCACTGGAAAGCCTAACCTTTTGAAGGCTTCCTGCTGGAGGGTTGATGTTATAAATGGTGGTGGAGGAATCTTTTTCTTTTCTTTCTTTTCTTTCTTTTCAAGAATAAATGGCAAATTTTTAAGCTCTTCCACAATTTTATCTGCAGATGTTTTATCATGAATCTCAGGTTTCTTTCCATCTATTTTGGAAAGTTTTGCAGTAAATTGTGGTGGATTTGAAGAGGAGAGGAGAGCAGAAATTGTCCAGTATTCCTGAGGAACAAAACTTGCGATTTCTTTCTCCCTTTCACATATTATCCTTAAGGCAACAGATTGAACCCTTCCAGCACTCAAACCTTTTTTAATCTTTCTCCACAAGAATGGACTAATGAGATAACCAGCGAGTCTATCGAGAACCCTTCTTGCTTGTTGAGCCTGCACCAGCGCCATGTCTATATTCCCAGGATTGGAAATAGCCTCCTTCACAGCCCTTTCAGTAATTTCATAAAAGAGAGCACGATATATATTGGGATTTTTATCCCTCAGTAGTTCAGAAAGATGAAAGCATATTGCCTCTCCTTCCCTATCAGGGTCAGCACACAAAAGAACCCTATCACTCTTTTCCGCAAACTCCTGCAACTCTTTTATGATTTTTCTTCTCTTGGGAATGATTATGTAGTGAGGTTTAAAATCATTTTCTATGTCAATTGAGAGCTTTGATTTTGGAAGGTCTTTCACATGCCCCATAGAAGCCTTGACAATGAAATTCCTTCCAAGATATTTTGTTATTGTCCTGGATTTTGCAGGTGACTCAACTATCACTAAATTTTTTCCCATTTTTTAAACCATCAAGAGTATTACTTTATCAATATTTTTCTCTTTCATCAAGAAAAACAAAAAATCATACAGCTATCAGCTTAAAGTCTTACCTATACCAATTAATAAATTCAAAATCCAGTTGTTGGTCCTTGACAGGAATTTTTTAAAAAATAAGTTTTAAATTAAGAGAGAGAAAGTGGAAAAAGGAGGAAAGAAAATGGCAATTGAGGGAGAGCTTGGAAGGGAGTCTTTCAGCTTTGACGAAATTATTGGATATAATGATTTAAAAGAGGAAGCGAAGAAAAATGCAAAAATTGCTGAATTCATCTTAATTCAGGGAGGGTCGGGAGTAGGGAAGAAACTTTTTCCTCAGGCAATTCACAATTTTAAATTTTAATTCTCAAAACGAAAGACAAAAGTTAAGAACAAAACTCCTGTATGTCTCGCATCCAATTAATTTTACATTTTTCACTTTGCAATTTTCATTTTTAATTATTCAGCTTTTTCTAACTTCCTTCCTCACCAATCCCCATCTTTTTCAAGCCTGAATGTTTTGAGATTATAGTTTTTATCCCATCTTGAAACTTGATTGTAAGAATTAGCTCATCGCCATCCCCCCTTACATTGACAATCTTTCCCACCCCAAAAATTTTGTGCTGAACAATATCTCCAATAACGAAATTCCCTTCTCCCTCAGATTTTTTATTTTTTCCAACAACCTTTAAATGCTCTGGAATCTCATTAAGAAATCTTGAGGGATTTCCCGCAGATGTTAAATAGAGCCTCCTTTCTGCCCTCGTCATCCCAACATAAAAGAGCCTCCTCTCTTCTTCAATATCATGACTGGAAAGGGATTTTCTGTGGGGTAGAATTTCCTCATCCACTCCCGCAATGAATATAGTAGGGAATTCAAGCCCTTTTGATATGTGAAGGGTCATGAGGCTAACCATGGGATGTTCCTCGAGATCAGAATCAGAACGGAGGGAAAGATTGTCAACGACCTCCCTTAAACTTGCCTCTGGATAAATTCTTTCCATTTCCGAGATTCCTTTTACAAGCTCATGAAGATTCTCCATCCTCTCTTCTTCATAAATCTCTTTTTGACTTACTTCTTCAACTATCTTTGACACCAATTCAGAGGGTCTCATCCTCTCGGAATCTCTCTCCCACCTTTCAAGCTTTTCAAAAAGATCTTGAACTTCATCCTTTGCTTTTTTGCTACATTGCTCAAGGAAGATTTTTGTTGCTTCGTAGATGGAAATTCTCTCCTTTTCTGATATCTTCAATATCTTCTGAACCGTCTTTCTACTTATTCCTTCCACCATTTCCGAAAGAACTCTTTTGAAGGATAAATCATTTTCTCTGTTAGTAATTATCCTCAAAAGGGCTATTAAATCTTTTATCTCTTTTCTTTCATAAAATCTTATTCCTCCAATTAATTTATAAGGGATTCTCATTGCATTAAGGGCTTCCTCAATATTTCGAGATTGCTGATTCAATCTGTAGAAAACTGCAATAGGTAGCATTTCCTTTTCTTCCTCTAAGATTTTTTTTATTTCTCCTGAAATAAATTTAGCTTCTTCAACAGGATTTTTAGCAGAAAAATAAATTATAGGTTCTCCGTAAGGATTGTTTGTGAACAAATATTTTTCTCTTCTCCTTGAGTTTCTTACGATAACTTCCTGAGCACTCATCAGAATAATTTTTGTGCTTCTATAATTTTCTTCAAGTTTTATTATTCTTGCTTCAGGAAAATCCTCCTCAAATCTAAGGATATTTTCAAGGTTTGCCCCTCTCCAGCTGTATATGGATTGATCCTCGTCTCCTACAGCGGTAATTGCATCGGTTGAAAGAAGCTTTACTATTTCATATTGAGGTGGACTTGTGTCCTGGAATTCATCTATTAATATATATCTAAATCTTCTTCTTAATCTCTCACTTTCAGGATTTTTCAGAAGTTCTATACCTTTTAAAATAAGGTCATCAAAATCAAGGCAATTGAGCCTTTTCAGTTCTTTATGGTAAATGTTAAAAATCTCAACCTCTTTATCCCTGAACCATCTTTGATAAAGAAACTCATCGGAAGGATAAAAACTCAAAGAACCTTTTGTATACCCCATTTTTTCCACAAAGGCATTTATAAAAGACCTTCCAAGCTCTATATCATAATTATGCAAAATTTCCCTTATGATGCTCCTCTGGTCTTCTCTGTCAATGATTGAAAAATCTGGAGGGATTCCGATAATCTTACCCAAAATTCTTAGAATTCTTGCTGAAAAAGCATGGAATGTCATTATCCAGAAGTCTTTAAATTCTCTTCCGAGAAGAGAAAAAACTCTCCTTTTCATCTCGTCTGCAGCTTTGTTGGTAAAAGTTAGAGCAAGGATACTCTCAGGATTAAAACCCTTAGAGATTAAATAGGCAACTTTATGGGTAATTACTTTTGTTTTGCCTGAACCAGCTCCTGCAATAACCAGTAAAGGCGATTCAATATATTCAACAGCTTCCTTCTGCTGTGGATTAAGATCTTCAAAAATTGACATGAATTTAATATTTTATGTTTTGAATAATGAAGTGTCAAAGGATACAATGCTTTAATTTAAGACTCTCTATGAACCCGAAAACATGAAAAGCGAGGGCTTCTAAAATCTTTCCAAACTTTAAATCCCCTCTACTTTCTCTCTCAAAAATTGATGCAATTGGTTAATTACTTTCCCTAATCTCTTTCTTCCCCAGTCTCCAGTGAAGAATAAAAATTATAAGAGAGAAGAAGCAAAAAAGAAGGCTTGTAATTAAATCTTTCGTCCCTTCTCTCCTTTCAACTTTTACAGCAAGTTCTTTTTCTTGTTGATATAGATTCCTCAACTCTTCATCACTTATTTCTTTGGATTGATTACCAAGCCTTGACAGATAATCTTTTTTGTAAAGTTCAAATGATTGTAAAGACTTCCATTGATAGCCGTGCATGGTAAACTCAGGAGCGGAAATTCTAATAATAAAGTAAATGCTGAGAATTCCGCTAAACACAAGGGCAATTAAAGCAGAATAGCAAACAAGATAAATATATATCTGAAAAATTAAATTTTTTCTGTTCATAAACACCTCCACAAAAGATTTTATCATGGTGGGATGAGAAATTCAATAAGATATTATTTTTTACAAAATTTATTCTCCTTGACTGAAATAAAAAAATTAGCTAAACTAAAAAATATTTTTTTGAAAAAAAATTTAAAAATGTAAAGATAAATGGAGGAAAGAATGAAAAAACTAATTTTGACCAATTTAATTTTGCTAATTTTTTCAAACCTGCTTTTTTCTGAAGAATTTTATACTCTAAAGGGATCGGTTTTTGACCTATATAAAAACCCTATATCTGGTGCAAAGGTAATCGTAAGAGAAATTTACAAACCCGGAGAATCTATCCTTTACACTGACCCAGAGGGAAAATTCTCGGTAAATCTCAAAGCGGGACTCTATGAACTAATTGTAGAAATCCCTTACATGGCCACTGAAAGAAAGATTGTAAATGTTCCATCTGATATAGAAAAAGAAATAATTTTTAAAATATCAAGAGCTACTCTTTCAGAAGGGGTCACAGTTACTGCAACAAGAAGAACTGACTATGCTGAATTAGCTCCAATTTCAAGTTCCTCTCTTTCAACCGATGAAATATCAAAAATACAGCCAAGAGTTTTAACAGATGCTCTTCTGAATGTTCCTGGTGTTCAGGTTTCAGATGTTGGACCCTTGAGACCTCGTCCAATAATAAGGGGGCTCGATACGACAAGGATTCTTGTTCTTGTTGATGGACACAGATTCAACACCTTTAGGATGTCGACAGGAGCAATGGGTGCTGAACTCGGACTTCTTGACCCACAAAATGTAGAAAGAATAGAAGTTGTGAAAGGAGCGGGCTCGATGCTTTATGGTTCTGATGCTATTGGTGGAATAATAAATATTATAACGAAGAAACCCGAATTTAAAGATAGTTTTAACTTTTCTGGCTCATTTTTTTCAGGTTATGAGAGCATAAATAATGGGAGAAACCTTGACCTTTCTTTCGGGATCGGGACGAAAAATCTTTCTTTAAGAGCTTCCGCAGGACTCGATAGATTCGATGAGTATAAGTCCTCCAAGGGGATTGTTCCAAACTCTCAAGCAGAAAGTTATAATGGGGATTTCAAAATGGGCATAAGAATTTCGGATTTCCATTCTCTTAACATTGGATATATCTTTAAGAGAGCAGACAATGTAGGCTTTGCCCAGAGGGAGAAAGCACCTGGCTTTGATGCGTCCTTCCCATACAACAGAAGAGAAGGATTAAGTTTCAACTATCAGGGAAAATTTAATTTTTCTTTTTTGAGGAAAATCGATCTTGATATTTACTCCCAGAATTGGGAGAGGGAATTTTTGCTTACAATGACACCTCCAGCGATGCCCTTCCCTTTGCAGAGCAAAACTGTATATTCCATGAAGAACATAGGTCTTGACCTTCAGATAACCGCATATCCAGGTGGAAAGCATCTTCTAACTTACGGAATAAACTTTATTGAAGACAAAAGCCACGATGAAAGAATTCAGAAAACATTTTTTGGAACACCAAGGGAAAAAATTGATAATACAACATCTGTCCCTGACGGAAGATTTTTGAATTTGGGAGCATTTTTGCAGGATGAAATTCTTTTGAAAAGAGCTGAGATCAAAGCAACTTTGAGGTTTGATCAGTTTTATCTTAAACCATCCAAGAGCCAGTTTTATAAAGGACCATCCCTTGAAGACTCAAAAGCTTCCAGTTTCAGCGGAAATCTTGGAGCTACATTTGATTTAAACGATAATTTGAAGATTTTCGGAAGAGTTGCAAGGGGATTCAGAATGTCAGGACTTTCAGAAAGATATTACTTCGGCGCTCCCGTTCCCTATGCTTATTTTGTTCCAAACCCTGACCTTAAACCTGAGATTTCAAATGGGTTGGACCTTGGATTTAGATTCAAAAGCAGAATTTTCAACGGAAATTTTACATATTTTTACAATAGATTGACAAATCTCCTCGCCTGGGAGCCAACTCTTTATAATGGAAGCTCTAAAATTGGAACAATACCAGTTTACCACTGGGCAAATATTGAGAAAGGAAGAATTCAGGGAACTGAGATAGAAGGTGAAGGGAGATTTAACTTGGGAAAAGGCGTGTTAATTCCTTTTCTCATGGGTTCCTGGCAGGAAGGGAAAAATTTAATTGCAGGCACATCCCTTCCAAATATTCTTCCCTATACATTGTCCTATGGAATGAGATTTCAGAAAGGCTTTTTCTGGTTTGAAGCTTTTGGAAGAACTGTCTTCGGAGACCGATATGTTGTAGCTCCTTCTCAGCCAGGAGCGGGTTATGAAGAGATAAAGATTGATGGATTCTCGGTCTTTAGCATAAAAAGCACAATAGATCTTTCAAAATTGAATTTGAAAATTTTAAGACTTGATGGATTGAGATTGAATATTGGAGTTGAGAATCTTACAAACCGATATTACACAGAGCCTTTCAACACAGTCCCGAATCCGGGTAGAACCTTTAAACTCTCTCTGGAAATTAAATTTTAGCGCTTTTTGACTTTTGATTCTGAGTTTTATAAAATTTCAAAAAATGTGAAATGATATAATAAAGAGTTTTTTAGAACTTATATCACCTCTGAAAGACAGAATAGAATATATTGGCCTTTTTGGCTCTCGGGCAAGAAATGATTGGAAACCTGATTCAGACTATGACATTTTAGTTGTGGTTGATAAAAGGGACGGAGAGATCGTTGACAAACTCTACGATGCGATCATAGAGATTTTACTCAATACAGGTTCTCTTGTCTCTCTGAAAATTCTCCCTTTGTCGGAATTCAATCGTTTAAAGTCCCTTAAGACTCCCTTTATTGAAAATGTTTTAAAGGAGGGGGTAAAACTTGGATTCAACAGTTAAATAATTAATAAATGGCTATCTGGAAAAGGCTGAAAAGAAATTTGAAGTTGCTAAAAGGCTATTAGAATCCAGTGACTACGAAGATGCAATTTCAAGAACTTATTATGCATTGTATCATGCTGCTCAAGCCCTACTTCTTACTGAAGATCAAAAGACTGAAACTAATAAAGGAGTTGTCACCCTCTTTAGTTTACTTTTTGTAAAAACAGGTAAATTCAGCAAAAATTTGGGCAAATATTTATCCAATTTAAAAGATGACAGAGCAGCAAGTGATTTTATGAAGTTTTCTCCTACATTAATCATGAGAAAGTGGAGGAGGCAGTCAAAGAAGGAAGAGAGTTTATTGTGGAGGCAAAAATATTTGATTTCTAAAGGTATACTGGAATAATTAATAAACTACTTCACTGGTTCTAAGACCACTTTTTGAAGATTCATAACTGCTCCCTTTGGCATTTCAATAACTCGGACGGAAAATACATGTGTTCCGTGGGGCAAAATAAGCTCACCTATAAAATAATCATTAAAATCTTTCCAGGAGGGGGTTGCTTCAATAATTGTCTCCGCTCCCTCACCTTCCTCTATCTCGATCTTTACCTTGCTTCCTGCATTTTCTGGAGGACAAGCATAAGTGAATATGATTTTGTATCTTCCCTTTTCAGGCACAAAAATATTCCATGTTGCATAATCAGATGCATTTGTCCAGAACCCTATGTTGTCTTTTCCATCACCATATTCATAGCGAATATAAGAGCCATGAAGCTCTGCATCTCTTGCATGGCATATGATTTTCTCATTTTCATCTGGTTTTATAACTTCCAGAACCTCTTTTACTACAGGCTTTCCAGCAAGAGTCAATTTGACAACAGTAACAGCAGGGTCAAGATTTTTGGGTTTTGAAATGTATAAAACTTTCATTCCGCCTTCTTTTTCAACATGTTCTACACGAAACTTCAGTTTTTTTATATCAGAAAGAGTTCGAGCACTCAGTACTTTTGTCTCTAACCCTTCAAGTTTCAAATCTCTCTCAGGCCATTGAAAAACATGAAGGTAAAGAATATTACCTTTTACTGTGCAACGACCATCAAAGGAAAGCTTGCGAAAAGGGCATTGAGTGGTTCCATAAATACTCTCTCCGTTCACCTTCATCCATTCACCGATTTTTTTCAACCTCTCAACAACTGGCTCAGGAAATGTTCCTTCAGCGGTTGGTCCAACATTTAAAAGAAAGTTCCCACCTTTATGAGCAATATCGCAAAGTTTGCGAATCAAATCCTTAGCAGGTTTCCAGTTTTTATCATTTTTTGCATAACCCCATGTATCGTTGATTGTCATGCATGTTTCCCACAATCTGCCTCCAGGCATTGCTCTTGCAGGTATTGTTTGCTCAGGGGTAGAAAAATCCTCAGGAAGATGGTTTCTGTCATTTATAAGAATATCTGGTTGTAAACTTCGGACAAAAGAGTTCACTTCAGAAGACCTGAGTTCCTCAGCATTGTGCTCCCACCAGCCATCAAACCAGAGAACAGCTACTTGGTCATACTTGGTTAGTAGCTCTTTCAGTTGACCTTTCATATAGTCTATATAAAGATTTAAATCTGCACCTTTTTCGGGACGGACATCTTTCTCCCAGGGACGCCGGGGTAAATAATCGGGGTGATGCCAGTCCAGAATGGAATAGTAAAATCCAAGCCTTATACCCTGATGCTTACATTCCTTTGCAAGCTCTTTCAGAGGGTCTCTACCGAATGGGGTTCCTTTTACAATATTATAATCTGTAAGGTCAGAATCAAACATACAAAAACCATCATGGTGTTTGCTTGTTATAACTATATACTTCATTCCCGCTTCTTTTGCCATCCTGACCCACTCTCTCGCATTAAACTTAACAGGATTGAACTGTTTAGCAAACTTTTCGTATTCGCTAACCTGCATTTTTTTATTGTGCATGAACCATTCGCCAACGATTTTGCGCCCCTCAAGATCAGTGGAATCTGCAGGAACTGCATAAATTCCCCAGTGGATGAACATACCAAACTTAGCCTCTCTCCACCATTTTGTCCTTTTTGCGAATGCTTCTGGTAATTCCTTTTGGAACTGGGCAAATAGAATGCTTGAAATTAAAAAAATTAGAATTAAAACTTTTAATTTGTAACTCGTCGGCTTCTCTCCTCTTTCATACTTCATAAAATATTTTATGATTTAGAAGAAAATTTTGATTCTCTAAAATTTCTCTACCTCTACCAAAAACTCCTCAACCATCTCATCCTCTTTTACTTTTCGTAAAAGCTTTCCATTTTTATAAATAAGCCCGACCCCCTTTCCACAGACAAGGGCAAGGTCAGACTCACCGGCTTCTCCAGGACCATTCACAACACATCCCATAATTGCTATTTTCATTTGTTTATCAATTGATAAGACTCTTTTCTCTATTTCGGAAACAATCGGAAGAAGGTCAACCTCAAGCCTTCCGCATGTGGGGCAGGCAATAATCTCAATCCCTTTTTTTCTTAATCCAAGCGCCCTTAGAATTTCCCAGCCAACTCGAACTTCCTCCTCAGGAGGAGCAGAAAGGGAAACTCTTATAGTGTCTCCAATCCCCTCATAAAGTAATATTCCAATTCCGATAGCTGATTTTATTGTTCCTGTAAATAGTGTTCCTGATTCAGTGATTCCAATATGGAGAGGGTAATCGGTAAGCTCAGAAACCCTCCTGTATGATTCAACAGTTCTTTCAATATCAGATGCTTTTACAGAAATCTTAATATCATGAAAGTCAAAATCTTCAAGGAGTTTTACATTGTTCATTACGGATTCAACAAGGGCGTCAGTGGTGACCAAATTATATTTTTTAAGAATGCTCTTTTCAATTGAGCCTGAATTAACCCCAATCCTTATCGGAATTCCTCTTTCTTTTGCAAGCTTGGTAATTTCTCTCACTCTCTCTTTACTTCCAATATTTCCTGGATTTATCCTTATTCCATCTGCACCGTATTCAATTGCCTTAAGAGCGAGTCTGTAATTAAAATGAATATCTGCAACAATAGGAAGAGGAGAATTTTTCTTTATTTTCCTGAAAGCCTCTACCGCGTTATCATCTGGAATAGCAACCCTGACAATCTCGCATCCGACCTCTTTAAGACTTCTTATCTGATCAAGAGTTCCTTCAACATCCTCGGTATCAGTCTTGATCATTGATTGAACCCTTATGGGGTTGTTTCCACCGATAAAAACATATCCGATTTTTATGACTTTTTTGTTTTTCCTTTTGGACAAACTTTTTCTTTCTTTCTCTTCCATTTTTTGTCTATCGAATATTATACAAAACTTTTAACAGAGGAGAAATGCTACTACGGGACTGTAAGAACTGAACCATCACTAAGGTAAATAGTAAATGGAACATTACTTATATTTGCACATCCTCCACTTGAATCTTTAAAACGCCCAAAGGAGAGCCAGGCAGTGCCATTGGCAGGAATAGTAAAGGATGGTGAAGAAAGACAAGATATTCCAATCCACCAAGCGTTAATTCCCAAGGTATAGAAAGTACTTATGGAATTAAAGGTATATGTGATCCCACTCTGACCACCGGGCAAAGCTCCTCCAGGGCAAGTATAATACCAGCCATATCCCTGTTCGAGTATTCTATTTATTGAGAAAAGCACAGTTTCATAATAAGAAACAGGAGTTGTAGAATAATTAATCCTAATGGAGGTAATCTGAACTGGAGAAGAGCAGGTATTTCGGATCTGGATTTGAACAACATCTCTTCTCCATCCAGAGCAAGGCCCTGGGCCATAGCGATAGTTTGTCCTACTACCATCCACATATACAATACAAGTACAACTCCCACCCCTAAAATTCCATCTCATCCTACCAGTGGAACCATCGTGAAGAGTTCCACCACCGTTTATTACAACAAACTGGTTAACATAGGTATCTATTGTTGTTTTTCTAATTCCGATAGGTATTCTTGGAGTTTCAAAATAATAGCAGGTCTGGGCTGGCTGATATGGGCATGGGCCTGTTGTGGAAGAAGAGTAAATACCTGAAGAAATTGTAACAGTCCCGCTTAAAGCAAGAGAAGGCCAGTAAACATTGATATTACCCCTCTGAATGGTGGTACCATTTTCGCAATAGGTATAACCCCTTAAAATTGCTCTAACATCATCCTCATTTATCCGACATAGCTCTGGATGAGTATTTTCATTTATATCGTCTGCTGTCCCAAAGGTTCTGTCCTGACCCGCTGAGCGGATGAAGACAGGAAAGCTAACAGCAGCTGGGTTTATAATAGTGTTGCCACCATTGTCTATATATTGAAACCTTGTCCCCCATGCATCTCTAAAAGCTTGATATTCATAATTTCCTGTATAGGTTGGGTCTATGTAAGGTCCTCTCCAGCCATAACCAATTCCAGTAGAATGTATTGTCCATAATGTCTGATTCCAGTTAACAGGAAATGGATTCGGAGTCGGATTGCTCATTAAGACAAGATATTCAAGGATGGGTGGAAGACCTCCCATGTCTTCTACATATCCAAAATTAGACCTTAGCCCTTTTGATATAACTTCTGGATTTCCGAGGATTGCAGTTCTTATTGCTTTAATTCTTTCCAGTGTCTCAACATCCTTCTGCCTGTGTGTCTCTCGGACGAACAGATAAGGTCCAAGAAGTCCAACTATAATAGTAAGAATAGCTATTAGAATAATTACATATATTAGCCCAATTCCTCTTTCATTTGTTGAAATTTTTTCTACCTTTTCAATTCTTTTGGAATAATTCAAATATTTTCTCATTTGGTTTCCTCTTTTAATAAATAGATTTTCCTCTCTAACTTTTCTAATTTGAAAACCTTTTGTTGAGCATCATAAAATATTCCTTTTTTTTCAGTATCCTCGAGAATCTTCTTTAAAATCTTTTCTATTTCCGCTCTGTCACAGATGAAATCAGCATTCTTTATAAGATTTAGAGTCTGCCATGTGGGGACTTTTTTCAAGCTGTTTAAGTCGTATACAATAACAGTGATATCCCTTTTGAACTCTAATAGTATTTCACTTAAAACATAATAAAGTTCATCCCGCTCCTTAAAATTAAATTCCTTTTGAGTTATAATAAATATATCAATGTCACTTCTTTCATGAAAATCCTCTCTTGCTAGAGAACCAAAAAGACCAACTGCCAATATATCTTCTTTTAATATGGGAGTGATATTTTTTATTTTTTCCTTGATCTTCTCAATATCCATTTTTATTCCTTAAAAAAAGCTTCAATAAATCTATCAACTTTGTCCACAGATTTCCTTGCTTTATCGAGTAATTGCACTGTAACTTCTTCTGAGCAAATCTCTGATGGGCTCTTCCAGGTTCCATTTATCAGAGCACCGGAGGTGCATCGTCCATGCCATGGAGCAGCTTCTCTTGCAGGCTCTGCAAGCTCCTGAAATTCATTGGATAAATATCCTTTTTTTATGAGTCTTTTGAGTTGTTCGGATGGGTCATGAGTCCACTCAAAAGATTCAAAGCATGAGATTACAGCCTTTGCAGATTTTTCTATAGCAAGCTGAGAGTAATGAATTACGGTAACCCAATCTTTTAAATCAAAATACACGTTTGCTCTCTCTAAATCTTCTTTCGCTTCCCTTAAAGGCCTTTGGGATCCTTCCTTTGTATTCATTCTTGACCTATAAAACTTTAACTTTTTTTATGGCGAGCCTGCTGTGCAATTTCCGAGTCTCTTAAGATTTAAAGAGATGGCTGGTCCATTAGAGATGACAATAAAATGATCAGGTTCCTGTGCTGAGACTTCTCCATAAATACCATCACCATCTAAATCAGCCATTATTTTACGAACTCCTATAGGGAATACACGCTGACATGGAGTTGTTGTGCATGAGGAAAAGAAAAGCGCTCCTGCGGGAATCATGGTATAATTGATTATGCTTCCGTTCCTGGGATAGTAAACTCTCACTCCGATAAAAGTCATCCCCGTTCCACACTCATTCCATGTGTTCCCCTGAACAAAGGCTTGTATTTCATCATAAAAAATGTCTATACATAAGTCATCATTTCCACATGTTCCTGAAACACCATCTGGTCCGTGAGACCTTATCCTCATTGCAATTCCTGAAGGCCGTTCCGCCACAAAATTCCTTCCCCATCCATCCTTGAGAGACTCATAACTTCCGTCAGGGTATTGAGTAGGATCAAGATATGGACCCCTCCAGCCAGCCCATAATCCAGATCCGGCATCAAGTGCCCAATTCGAAACATGAGTGGGTCTCCCCATCAGTGCCCTTAAATCATCGGTTTCAACAACATCATTATTGTTCCAATCAGGCAGATTACCTATATCCCCCACATAACCGAAATCTGTTCTCTGTCCAAACTGGACCACCGTTGGGTCGCCGATTATGGCTTTTTTTATCTTTTTCAGTTTCTCTTCTGTAACTTCTATTTTTTTGTTGGTAAGCTGGTTGGAAACAATTGGAGTGAGAAGTCCTCCGAGAATTAAAAGAATTGCAATAACAACAATTGCCTCTACAAGAGTAAAACCATTCTTCCTCATCGAGCCTCCTTTATCTTAGTCTCTTTATAAATTTTACAATAAATAAAGATAAATGTAAAAATCAATTTTTGAAGGAGCTATCTCTTCAGTATTTTTAGACCTTCTTCAATTATTCTCTTTGCTATATTTAAAGCTTTTTCTGCATCTTCTCTAACGGGCTCTCCTTCTGGAAGTAGTCCTATATCAGAGGGATATCTTGCCCTGTATATGCTATTTAAAAAATAGCTTCTTCATCGGTTATATCAACTGGATAGCCAATTTGAAGGAGAGCATTTTTTAGATCTATTATATTGTGAATTCTTCCGAATTCAACTTCTTTCTTAGTTAATATTGCTTTCAGTATCTTTTCTACAGCCTGTTGGAATGGTAGCAGAACATTCTCCATATATTTTCTCTATAAAGGCATTCCGCAGATTTAAACTCTTCCTCCGCAATTCTTATCCATGCCTCAGTCTCTCTTCTCATACAAAACCCTCCCTTTTTTAACAACATTTACTATGAAAGAGAATCTTTCCTTTAAAAGCATATCGAATTCTTCAGGAGTATAAATTAAAAAAATCAACTCCTGCCCTCGGCTTAATTAAACTGCCAATTTCTGTGCATCTCTCTATTGGTCTCAAAGGGGTCCTTTTTATTATTAGAAGATCTAAGTCGCTTCCTTCGTTTATTTCTCCTTCTACCAAAGAACCAAAAAGGATTATTTTTTAAGGGTGATATTTCTCAATTATAATTTTCAAAATTCGCTCAAGCTCTTCCTTCAAGCTTTTCTCTTTAGCCTCTTTAGATAAGAGTTGCATTTTAAATTCCTTTGTCATGCATATAAAATTTCTTTACAAGCTTTTAAAGCCCTTTCCGCATCCTTCTCATTCACATCCTTGTGGGTGCAGAATCTTAACTCATCCTCTGAAATAGAAAGGGCAAGAATTCCTTTCTCTCTAAGCATTTCCACAAAATTATTCGCATTGAGACCATTTTTTCTAATTTTAAAAATCACTATATTTGTCTCCACATCTTCAGGATTAATCTCTATCCCCTTTATTTCCGCAAGTCCCTTTGCAAGTTTTTTCGCAAGAATATGATCTTCTTCAAGCCTGTCAATCATTTCTTTAAGGGCAACAATTCCAGCGGAAGCAATCACTCCAACTTGCCTCATTCCTCCTCCAAGAAGTTTTCTAATTCTCCAGGCTTCCTCAATGAATTCTCTGCTTCCAGCAATAATAGAACCAATAGGAGCAGAAAGTCCTTTGGAAAGACAAAACATTACAGAGTCCACAAGGGATGTCCATTCTGTAACAGGTATTTTTTTAGCAATGGATGCATTAAAAATCCTTGCACCATCAAGATGGACCTTCAAATTATGTTTATCAGCAATTTTCCTTATCTCTTTAAAATTCTCTACAGATATAATTGCTCCACTCCAGAAATTGTGGGTGTTTTCAAGGCATATGAGGGAGGTCCCATTGGAAGTAAGCCCTTTTTTTCTTATAGCCTTCTCAATCTCTGCAGGAGACATCTCCCCTCTTTTTGATGAAATAGGTCTTGGTAAAACCCGTGAAAGGATGGAAAGATTGCCAAGTTCAATATTATAAATGTGGCATCTTTCCTCAAGTATTATCTCATCTCCTTCTTTGGTCCATAATTTTACACAAATAGCATTACCCATTGAGCCTGAAGGAACAAAGAGAGCTGAGTCTTTCCCTATTTTTTCTGCAGCTAATTCCTCGAGTTTTTTAACTGTTGGGTCATCTCCGAGAACATCATCTCCAACCTCTGCCTCATACATTGCTTTTCTCATTTTCTCTGTTGGTTTTGTAACTGTATCAGAACGAAAATCAGAAAATTTCATTCTCATCTCCTAAAAATTTGACAATGTCTTTAATATCTTCTCCACTTCTTCCTCAAGATGGCTCAAGGAGTGGATATTTACTATGGTAAAATCTGAAATTGCCATACAATCCTTTATCCTTTGCCCCTCTTCAGGCTGGTCATCGCCAATTTCCCTCAAAATTTTTTCCCTTATCTCTTCAATGGACTCAGGATCTTCGACTCTTCTTCTTGAAATAACTCTCTCTATTAATATTTCCATGGGAGCTGTTACCGCAATCAAATAAAAGTCTTCCATTTTCCTTAGTTCCTCAACCTCGTATGGATTCCTTATCCCATCTATTACCCAATTTTTTTCAGACTTTTCTTCTATCTTCTCCCGAACAATCTTTCCTAAAATTCCTGCGCCAAACTCCTTTCTGAGGGTATTCCCAAGGTTCTGGAGATTTTCTCTACTTATCTCAATATTTTTCCTTTTTGCTTTTTCTCGAACAATATCAGAAAGGGAAATATAGCAGAAGCCTTTTTCAATTAAGATTTTTGTTATTTCGCCTTTACCTGAGCCAATTGGACCTGTTAGTCCTAACTTCATTTGCCGTATTTGTATTTATCTTCTATTATATCAGTTTCTTGCCACTCTCTAACCCAATCATCCACATAAAAAATCATAAATTCCCCATCTTCAGTAGAAGAAATAACTCTATTTAGTCCAGCATTTATAATCATCTTCTTGCAGATAAAACATGGGAAAGCATTTATTGGAGCTCCATTCTCCCTTTTCTCACCATATATGAACATATCTCCATTTAGAAGACTTACTCCCGCTCTTGCTGCATTTATAATTGCATTCTGTTCAGCGTGAACTGACCTGCAAAGCTCGTATTGAGTACCTGAAGGGATTCCTAATTTTTGCCTTAGACAAAAACCATGTTCAATGGAGCTCTTTGTCTTTCTTGGGGCGCCAACATATCCGGTTGCAATAATCTGGTCATCCCTTACAATTATGGCTCCAATGGCAACTTTGAGACAGGTTGATCTTAAGGATACCTCCCTTGCAATGTTTAAATAATACGCATCTTTACCCGGTCTTACAAACATTTTCTTCCTCAAAATAGTCAACGACTTGTAAATGGCATTGCTGTTATCATCTTTTAAATTCTATCAAATTTTAAGTAAGATGCCAATAAATTTTTATTCCTTAGCCTTCTTGCCAAAAATAGCTTCATTCAATTGAATTTTTGAAAATATGATAATGAGTTAATAAATTTTTAAAAAACATAAAAGAAAGTAAATTTTAACTGGATGTCTTTTCCGATTTTTTCTCCATTTACTTTATCGTAGAAAACAAACATTATGTTAGGAATGAAACTTATATTTTTTATTGGGTGAAAATCAAGTCCTGCAATAAAAAGACTGAACGGGGCTGAGCCATTCATGGGAACATAGCTGATACTCGGTCCCCACGGAAGGGAATTATCCATTCTGTCAAATCTTGTAAGAGCAGTAACTTTCTCGGAAAGATTTATAATTCCGAATAATGAATAAACATTAATTTTCAAATCCATATTTCCTAAACCTTGTTCTTTTCTCTGATGAGCCAACAAAATTCCCAGACGATGCTTTTCTTTTTTCCACCCCAAAAATCCCTGATATGTATGATAGTCTCTATGATCGCCATTCTCAGCGTAATCCCCATATAGCTCAAAGGATAAATTTTCAGTGAACTTAAGCTGAAATGCTCCCATAAACTTCTTTCCTTTATTGAATTCAGACTTTACCCCTTCGCCATTCCCGATCTGGAGATGATAACCAAGAAAACCTTTCTTTCCTATGGAGCCTTTAAAAGCGATTCCAAATTCTCTTGTATCGCCCATCTTATAAAGGTCAAGGGGGGTTTTCTCCACCGCTCTATACCCCCAGAAACTTTCGAGGTATTCAACTGTAGGGGTAGGAGACAAACCTATTATGAAAGTATTTCCCCTTTTGTTATAAGAGATGTAAGCATCTTTTAAACTTATTTTTAATGTTTCGGAAGTCTTGAAATCTCCGGGGCTCATTGCCTCTATACGGAACCGAGTTGACCATGTGTCGGAGAATTTATAGTCGTAAGTAAAATATACCCTTCTAAACCAGAAACCATCCTGGTCTTTTAACTCACTTTTATTGTTAGTTAGATTGTAGTAGAAATCTCCAAATACCTGCCCGGAAATTTTTCCCTGGGCAAATATGGTTGAGAATAGAATAAATTGAAAAAAGATTGAAAAACATAAGCATAGGATTTCTTTTCTCTTTAACCACTTCATTTTTTAATTTGACGAAACTGTTTAATCATCCGAAACCTGTAAATAATAAATTATTACAGATTAAAAAGAAAGTCAAATTTTACGGAGAATTTCCATAATTGTTCAAGAGAAAAGTAAGACATGCGATAAAGAGTCAAAAACACAATGAAAATAAGGTTTTCTTTTCGATTTTACAGGCAGTACAGCTTAAAAAATCTAAACTTTCTTATCTCTGGAGCATGAACTTAATTGTTACAATGAATACAACAGGTCTCGGCTTTCCGTTCACAAGATAAGGTTCGTAAACCCATTGTTTTACAGCGTCAATAGTTGATTTTTCAAGAAGAGGATGGTCAGACATTATAACTTTTATACCCGCACTATGCCATTTATATCAGTGGTTGCTTCGAGAACGACTTTTCCTTGAATATGGGATTTAATTGCGATTTCCGAATAGAGAGGCTCAACCTTTTTGATAAGTTTTGGTGGTTTGTTGACAAAAACGGGTTTCAAATCCTTGGGAGGCTCCATTTTCTTAAATTCAGGACGCGGTATTGAACCATAGGGAATCCCCCACGGCAACCCTTCAGGAGAACCTTCAGGAGATCCCCAAGGAACGCCAGGACCAATTCCTCCTCCATTCTCAAATTCAGAGGTATCTCCCTCTACAATTGTTTCAGGTATGGGAGCAATAAATCCAATGTTGTCCTTTTTAGTCCCATTTTTTTAGATCCTTTTGAATCTCCACCTAGAGGCTGACCAGCTGGTGGAGCTGGAGGTAGAACTATTACTGGCAAAGTTACAACCTTTATCAATGGAGGGGACTCCTGTTTACCTGTGAGGGAGATGATTACAAGAGAGCCGATAATTACTGCGTGAAATAGAACAGCAAAAATAATTGTGAAACATCTCAGCATAGCCCCATCCCTTTTTTCAAAGATTAAAAACAAATTTTTCAGAATTTTTAAAGAGGAAAATTAAAATTGTTTAATCAATTTTTAATCTATGTTTCTATTCAATCTTTGAAAGAATCTTATCGATGACTTCCTCTTCTAAGATTTTTCTTATAACTCCATCTTCCCTCTCCCACTTTACAAGCCTTATAATCCCCTCTTCGATTTCAATTCCAGTCATTCCATTGGGATAAATGCAACAGCCTGAATTAAAATAACATGGAACGGGAATTTCCTTTTCCAGCCTTTTTTCCAGCTTTCCATCACGGTTTTCAAGAAGAGATTTTTCAATTTCCTCATTAATCTTTTCAATTTCCTCCCTCACGAATGTTCTTCTCTCCTCTGCAAGTCCTTCAAGAGATTTTTCAAGCTCCTCTATTTTCATCCTCAACCTGTCTATTTTTGAGAGAGACTCAAACATTGCCCTGTGGGTATGCCCTGCAATAAAAAGGATTTTTCTTTTCTTTGCCCAACTATAATAAAACTCTTCCCTTTTGTCTCTTACCTTCCAGTTTTGAGAGGGAGAGGTGGATGGAATACCTGTTAACCTTTGAAATGGTTTCCATATGTTTCGAACAATCCATCTACTCAGGGGCCAAAGGATGTCAGATTCAATTTCTCCCTGATGCCCATGGGTAATGAATATCTTGTCGTTTATTAGAATTGCTTCCGGTATCTCCATATCACTAAAAATTGAATTCTTTTCTCTGAAGGATTTGATATTCCAGAAACGGTCATGATTTCCGAAAATTCTTATCAATCTTCCTTCAAGGAAAAATCTTCTTTCCATATCGTAAATTTCCTTATTTAAATCGAAAATTTTATCAAAATCACATTCCCAGAGTTCTTCGGTATCACCCACTGATATTAGAAAAAAGCCATTTTCGAGATAGTGGTCAAGGACTTTGAGATAAACGGAGCGGTTAATCTGAAAATCATCACTTCCCCTCTTTCCATCACCGATATGCTGGTCAGATACTATAATTAATTTCTCCTTTTTTAGATCCACCCCAATTCTTTTTGCCTTCCGGAGAGCTTTATCAAGAGCCCTTTCAGTCACGCTTTATCCCCTCCATCAATTTATTAAAATTTGTAAAAACCAATGGGGCAAAACCTATTTCATTCCTTAAAATATGATAGTATTTATCATCAAGGGAATTGTTGAATCTTATTCTGAGCATTAATTTGATAATGGTCAAAATATCTCTCCTGTTTTTGCTGAAAGAGAGATCAGAAATGGGAATTGGATAGTCTGAGCCAAATAAAAGTTTATCTTCTGGAGACTTCTCCTTTATTCTTTTAACATAAGTAATTCTGAAAGGAGTTGCAAGGGCAGAGAGATCTCCAAAGAATTTCCATCCCCTTTTCTCTGACTCTTTCATTAAGGAAAGGAATTCATCAAAATAGTCGAGATCAAGACTTCCAAAATAAGGTGTTGAGCAATGGGCTGAAATAACAGTAACCCCCACCTCAAGGGCTCTTCTCAAATAAACTGGATTGTCATATTTTGAAAACTCAGGAATGGATGTGGGAACCGCATGTTCAGGACCTGTATGGCAGAGAAGAGGGAGATTCCTTTCAGAAAGTTTTCTATAGAAAGGGATACAATTTTCGTGGGAAGGGTCTATTAGCTGAGATGATGGAATCCATTTGCAGAGAACAGCGCCTTCTTCTAAGCATCTTTCAAGCTCATCTATTGAGTCTTTCCTGTATGGATGGATAGATGCTCCGAAAAGGAGCTTTGGATTCTTCTTGACAAGGTAAATTATGTAATTATTTGGAGTATAGAGATGCGTGAGATTAGGAAGGGGGTCTCCATTTTCATTGTGAGCCATGTCAAGGGCGAGGAGAACACCTTTATCGATTCTTTTTGAAGAGTTGATCTCTCTAATGATTTTTTCTCTTACAGATTTTGTTGTGACTTTTTTGAAGAGGGAATTTGTTACAATAAGCATGGCAAGGAACGCAGGACTCCAGACGAATTTTTCCGAGAAGTAGCAACCTGACAAAGGCTCATCTCCCGGACCACCAATGTGGATGTGAATATCGATAACTTTTTCACTCATTTGTCTATAATATAGATTAAAATAAAAAATTGTTCAAATAAAATGTAATTTGAGAATTGGTTATATAATTTCTTTTCCAAATGGAGTTAGGGCTAAGGTGGCAAGTTTTAAGTGCTGGGTTGCAAAGGGGATTCCAATAATTGTTATGACGCATAAAATTGCAAAGATAAGGTGGCTGATGGAAATCCAGACACCACCGATAATAATCCAGATTATATTCATTAAAGTTGGTAGACAGCCTGTTGAAGATTCCTTGTTCACCACCTTTTTCCCGAAGGGGATTAGTCCAAGAATAGCAATTTTAAAACATTGATAACCGAAGGGAATTCCTACTATAGTAAGACATAAAAGAAAACCACCGATCAGATACTCAAGAAATATGAATATTCCACCTCCAAGTATTATCCATAAAATATTACCTATTATACTCAAAGAGCACCTCCTTTAATTATTTTTCCAGAATTTAATTTAATTTCAAATAGTAGCCTTTCTGGCTAATTGTGAGAACATTCTATCTTTCAAGCTCTTCTATTTGAAAATAAAATCATAAAAAGTTATTTTTAGATTAAACTTGAATTTGGAGGAAATGAATGAAGGTAAAAATTCTTGGTATTTCAGGAAGTCCGAGGGAAGAAAGTAATACAGAAACCCTTGTAAAGGAGGCACTTCAATCTGCCTCCCAGATGGGAAATGTAGAGACAGAATTTATAGAGATAGCTTCCCTGAGAATTACTCCATGTAAGGGTTGTTACGAATGTTACGGATTCAGTAAAGGAGCAGATTGGGACAATTTATGTTTTAAATTCAAAGATGATGTTCCAATGGTTTATAAAAAAATTAATGATGCAGACGGAATAATAATCGGCTCGCCTGTTTACTCAATGGATGTTCCTGCAAAACTTAAAGCATTGATGGAAAGGGGAGCACCATTCTGTCATTACGCCTCTTCAAAACTTTCAGGAGCAATTTCCTTCAAGGTGATTGGAGGGATAGTTGTTGCCTTTGAAAAAAGAGGAGGACAGGAATCAACCCTTTTCACAATATGGAGATTTGCATCATCCCTTTCCCACAGCTTCACAGTCTCAGCTACTCCTTCTCCTGCCGACCCTCCTCCTCAATCCTCATTTTTCGGAGGTCTTGCAGATACATCCTCAGCAATAGAACCCCTCTCAGGAAAAGCAGTTTTAAGGGAATTCTCAAGAGAGAAACCTCCAATATCATCGATTTATTCCCTCAGAGCGGTAAGAAATCTAGGAAGGTCTGTTGCCCTCTCAGCAATGATTGTAAGAGCTGGAATTGAAAAATTAAAAGAAATGGGAATAGAATTGCCTCCACTCCCTCTTTCTCCATTTCCTCCTGAAATGATAAAAGAAGGCTCCTATCTTGATAGGATTAGAAAGGGAGAAGAAATCCCGCCATCTTATCAGAAGGTTAGATAAGATGAAAATAATTTTTGTAAACCGACCTTGGTCTTGGCAGACGCAGGCAAGGAGGAGAGTTTGGCTCAAAGGCAGTCTACAATTTTATAAAAGAGAAATAACCCCTTTTAACCCTTCACGGACACGTTCACGAATCTTACGATAAATCAGAAATTTGGGTTGCTCGTCTTGGAGAAAGATATGCATCCAGCCAGGACAAAGGGAAGAAAAACTTGTCTATGTCCTGATAGAGGGAAAGGATTGAAGATCTCGTAAAAGAAAGATTCAAAAACAAAACCTGCATAGTAATCTAACACAAATTTCACAGAAATTTTTTGGCAGAATGTTCTTTTTAGAGGATGGAAGATAAAAGAAGTCCCTCTTGTTCTTTAGCCAATTAAATGTCTAATTCTTAGTCCAACTTTTCTTTGCGCTCCCAAGTTTTCTTAAGTCCTCCTCCCTCCAACTGTCATTTCTGAAACTCTAAATGATGGGCTGTTTATTATTCCTCTCATGTCTAAATCGTTTCCCAGAGCATCGATATTTTTCAAAATTTCAAGGGCAGAGCCACCAAGGGTTATACCGTCCACAGGGAATACAATTGTGCCATTTTCAATCCAGAAACCACTTGCTCCAACGGAGAAGTTCCCTGTGGTGGCATCGGTTCCAAAGCCTCTCAGACCTTTGCATAGGAAACCTTCCTTTACATCAATGAGTTTTTCAAAATCAGTATTTCCATTCTCAATTATTATGTTGAGATAACCTGCTGAAGGAAGAGAGCTGTATCCACCTCTCCTCGCTATTGTATTCACTTTCACTCCCGCTTTTCGAGTAGTAATTGAATCATAGAAGAACATTTTTAGAATTCCATTTTCTACAATTTTGTTTATCTTTGTTATTTTCCCTTCTCCATCAACTGCGGTAGAGCCAATATATCGCGGTATTGTTGGATTATCAACGATTGTTATAAGGGGAGATGCAATCTGAGAATTCAAATAATCACTCATAAATGTTGTTTTTCTAAAAGCTGAATCACCATTCAGGGCAATCAAAATTCCAAGCCAGAACATTTGTGCTGAGTATCTTTCAAAAATAACAGGAACTTTTTTTGTTGGAACTGGTTTAGGGCCAAGCTTTTCAACTGCTCTTTTTACAGCTTCCTTTGCAACATCTTCTATTTTCTCAAGTTCATCAAAAAATCTTTTGGAAGATGACCAGCTACCACCCTGCATATTTTCACCCTCACCAGCAATTACATACACTCCAAAAGAGAATTGGGTACTCTTAAATGTTCGGGAAACTCCTTTTGAGTTGAAAATTCCAATTTCCCTCTCCGAATCATCGAAAAATCCTCCTTCAGAATTTGTTATTCTTTTATCAAGTTTCATTGCAATATCTTCAACTTTTCTTGCTATTGAAATTTTCTCATCATTGGGAATAGTTGAATATTTGTTGTCATATAAATAGAGCTCGGGAGGGGTTCCCTCTTCAAAATCGGGAAGTCCATTCCATGGCTTTGATTCTGTAATTTTTGTAAGGGCTATTGCCTGTTTTATCGTCTCTTCAATTGCTTCAGAGGAAAGGTCTGATGTGTAAGAAAATCCAAGACATTTTCCATTGAAAATCCTTAACCCCAGACCTTTCTGAATAGATTGCCTCAGAACTTCTATTTCTCCCTTTCTAACATTTACTTCAAACCTTTTAACCCTTTCAATGTAAACTTCAACCTCTTCAGCCCCTAAACCCTTTGCCTTTTTTAAAATATCTTCTCCAAGATTTTCAATTTTCATTTTTTACTCCTAAATTTTTCTTCCACCCACAGTTAATTTCGATACCTTTATTGTGGGGTTTCCGAAACCAACTGGTTTTGACTGTCCATCCTTTCCACATGTCCCACCACCAATTACAAGAAGGTCATTCCCAACCATTGAAATATTCATAAGAACCTCCTGACCTGTTCCCATCAACATTATTCCTTTAAGAGGTTTTGTAATTTTACCATCTTCAATCATGTATCCTTCTGTCACTGTAAATACAAATCTACCTGTGGTCGGCTGGACATTCCCTCCACCTATTTTTGCTATGTATACTCCTCTGTCAACAGACTTTATTATTTCTTCTGGCTCGGAATCTCCTGGAAGTAAGTATGTGTTTGTCATTCTCGGGATTGGATAGAATCTGAAGGATTGTCTTCTTCCATTTCCTGTGGGTTTCATTTTCATAAGTTTAGCATTCAGTTTGTCCTGCAGGAAATTGGAACATATCCCCTTCTCAATTAGAATTGTTTTTTGCCCTTCAGTTCCTTCATCGTCAACATTAACAGTTCCCCATCCACCCTTCCAAGAGCCGTCATCGCAAAGATTGACTACTGGCGAAGCAATCTGCTTTCCTAACTTATCCCAGAAAACAGATGTTTTCTTCCTTATTCCATCTCCTTCAAGGCTATGTCCAATTGCCTCGTGGAAAAATATTCCTCCATAACCTTTCTCAATTACAACAGGGAATTCTCCAGCTGGCGCATCCTCTGCAGGTAATAGTCTAATTGCCATTTCAGAGGCATTTTTTGATATTTCCTCTGCCACCTTTTCAGAAAAATGCTCAAATCCAAATGTTCCACTTTTTGAGTCATAACCCAAGCTTCTCTTCTCACCTTCAATTGCATTTACTGAAGCACTGAGTCTTGCAAGGGTTTGCCTGTCTTCCACATAAAGTCCCTCTGAGTTAGCAATTATTATGAATTTTGAAATGTCTGAAAAAGAAGCACTGACTTGAGTAATTCTTTTATCAAATTTTCTTGACAACTCATTAATTCTGTAAAGAAGTCCTGACTTCTCCTTTGGTGCCACATTTTCAGGAGAGATTTTAACAAGATAGTAGGATGGTGGCTTGTAAGTTCTAAGTTTCATTTGCTTTCCCCTAATCCCGGATGCGATTAATGAAGCTGTTTCAGCACACTCTTTGATGCTTTTAAATTCGATTTCATCAGTAAATGCATATCCAGTCCTCTCACCATTTACAACTCTTATCCCCACACCACAATCAACACCTCTAATAGCATAGGAAATCTTCTCCTCATCAAGGGAAAGATTGTTTGAAATTGTGTATTCGAAGTAAATCTCAGCAAATTCTCCACCTCTGCTAAGAGCAATTGACAGGATTTTTTCCATTTCTTTCTTGGTCAGATGGAATGGATTGTTTTCAGAAATAGACTCAGGCTCTCCATATGGAATAAATTTCATAAGGGGAAAGCTTACCATAAATGCTCCAAAACTTAAACTTCCTTTTAAAAAACCTCTTCTTCCCAATTTAAAATCCATCTAAACCTCCTGACTTAAAGAAAAATTTATAAATTTAAGAGAGAAGAAAGTCAAATTTTTAAAATGAGAGCCATCAGTAGCGTAAGAAATTCCGTAAATTAGATTTTCAGGTTAAGAACTTTCTTTATAAATCCATAAT